>JAOADW010000041.1 GCA_026417115.1 Rhodocyclaceae bacterium | reverse complement strand
AGATGTAATGCTGCTCGCCGATCAGCTCTTCGGCGCTGTAGCCCGACATGTAAACGAAGGATTCGTTGGCGTGCGTGATCACGCCCGTAGGATCGGTGCGCGAGACGATCAGTTTGCCATCGGGAAACGGCTCTTCACGTTGCGTCACGAGTACGCGGCGGCGGAAGCCGTCATAGTAGACGAGCTCGTATTCCTCGTATGGCAGGCCGCCCACGTCCTCGGGCGTCATGTCTCTCATGATCGCTCCTCACAGCAGCTTGGCGATGCTCTCCGCCGCACGGCGGGCGTCAAGGAAGATCAGACCGAGCTTGGCGCTTGCGCGCGTAACAACCGAAAGCACAGCGTCTTCGCCGGCATGGATCATCAAAATGTAGCCGTCTTTGCCCTTGACCATCACCTGCTCGAGGGCGCCACAGCCGAGCTCAGAAGCGCTGCGATCGCCGAGGACCAACATCGCGGCGTTCATCGCGCCCACGCGGTCTTCGTCGAGATTGGCGGGCAGCATGCTCGCGATCATCAAACCATCGGTAGAGACGACCGCCGAACCCAGGATATCCGCCGAGCTGCCATTGAGATCGCTCAATACCGCACGCAACATTTCCTCACGCATATTCGCTCCTCATGTCTTCGTGGTTTCAAACCGATCAACCATAGCGCCGCACCAACCACCAGGCGAGATCGAGAAAGCCTGGCACATTGAAATTCGGCCGACCCGCGACGACGATGGTCAGCACCTGCTCGCCCACTTGCAAAGGCCAAAATCCCAATCGTCCATCCGCCGCGGCATCCATCACGCCCCAGCCCCCTCCCTCGATGTGGAGATTATCGTGCAACAAGGGGCGAAAGCGCTGAGCGAGGCCATTGAAAGAAGCGGCAAGCCCTGCGAGCTCCTCGATCGTCTCGTGAGCAAACCCTACTGAGGCGATCGGTAGTCCTTGGCCATCGGCCAGCAGGCCTTTGCCCGTCGATGAGAGCTGTTCGAGCACCAAGGGCACTTCGCGCTCCATGTTGAGCTCGGGGCTTTTGCGTCGAATCTCCTCGCCCACGAGATAACCCAATTCCTGCAAACGATACAGGAGCCCTAGCTTCTCCTGCTCATCGTCGAGACGGGACACGAACGCCAGCAGGTCGGTGGAGAGCGGCGGTGTCTCAGGCATGCGCAAGAGCGCCTGCAAGAAGCCCGCGGCGACATCCTGTTTGCCGCCCGGCGACGTCAATGCCCGATAAGCCCCGGCCGGCGTCAGATGCACATAAAGCGGCAATTCGAGGTTGAGACGATAAGTAGGCATCGAAAAGCCTTTCGGTCGATCAGAGAACGAGCGCCTTCACCAAGCGTAGGACATCCTCGCGCCGGCGCGCATCGACAGGAAACACGGGCGCCCCTACGCCGCGCGTGCGCAAAAACTGCTGGTATTCCTCGAGCGTGGGCTGCTGGCTCTTGTCCATGAAGCTCACACCCACCGCAAGCCTCGTCTTCGCCGCCAACGATTCGCTCCAGGCAAGGTAAAAGGCCAGATCGTCCAGCGGCGCACGGCGTGAATTATCGACCAGAATCGCCAGTCCCGTCACCCCTTGTTGCAAGATTTCCCACATGAAATCGAAACGCTGCTGTCCGGGGGCGCCATAAAGATGAACACGCACCTCGCCCGCAAGAAGCGTCGTGCCGTAATCCAAGGCGACCGTCGTCTCCGCTTTGCGAAAGCGCGTCATGTCGCTGACCCTGGCATCGGTGCGGATGATATCCCTGTCGGAGAGCGCGGCCACGGCGGTAGTCTTGCCGGCACCCACGGGTCCTACGAACAGTACCTTGTGTGCTTCTGAGCTTTTATGCATCCTGTACCCCCGGATCGATCGAGACGAGCAAGGCTTCGATAAGCATGGCCATGTCGCGACGGTTGCGCGCGTCTACTTCGAACACCGCAGGCGGCGCGGAGAAGCCGCATTCGCGGATCACACGGGCATAGTCGTCAAGACCCGGCGCGGCGCTTTTCTCCATGAAATTGACGCCGACCACCATCTTCGACTTCTTGAGCAAGTCAGAAAACCAGCGCAGGTAAAACGCCAAATCATCAAGCGGCGCGCGCCGTGAGTTGTCGATCAAGATCACGAGCCCCAGAGCGCCTTTCTGCAGAATCTCCCACATGAAATCGAAGCGTTCCTGCCCAGGCGCGCCATATAAATGCACGCGTTCGCCGTCGCCAAGATCCATCACGCCATAGTCCATGGCCACGGTCGTCTTGTTCTTGAGCGCCTTCGTCATGTCGCTCGCCGCCTGGTCCGTGCTGATGCAACCTTTGTCGCTCAAGACCGAAATCGCGGTCGTCTTGCCAGCGCCCACGGGCCCGACGAACAGGATCTTGTGTTCGCGCGCGAGTTTGCGCGGACGATACGAAAAACTCTTTTCATGCGCTTTCAAAAGCGGGGCGCCAGGCGCCGCACGAAGTTGTACTAAAAGCTGTGCGGCGTCCTTGGGCCGTTTACTGGCGTCCAACGCCAACATCGAGTCGATGAGTGCCAGAAACTCTTTCGGATGCTCCGCAGACGCACGCGCCACCAATGGCGTCAGGGGATCGGGCAACCCTTGGGCGACGGCTTTTTGTCGCGTGAGGCTGTCGGGTGGACGCTCGAGCGTCAAGGCGCGATAGAAAGTCGCCCCCAACGCATACAGGTCTGACCAGGGCCCCTGTTCGGCGTCTTGGTAATACTGTTCGATGGGCGCATAGCCGGGCGTGAGCGCCATATGCCCTAGGCTCCCGGCGGCGCCAAATTCCATCTTCGCCGCGCCGAAATCGATCAACACCGCCTCGCCATTTCGTCGCAACAAGATGTTCGCTGGCTTGATGTCGCGGTGCAGGTATTTTTTTTCATGCACGGCCGAAAGCGCCGACAACAATTGTTCCAGCAGCGTGCGCGCCTCTGCGGTGGTCAAGGGGCGTCCCTGGCGCTGCAGGCGCTGGGCCAATGTCTCGCCTTCCTCATAGTCCATCACGAAATAGACGGTCTCATGGGCAGAGAAATAACGCGCGACATGAACGATGTGGGGATGCTTGAGTTTGGCGAGAAGACGCGCCTCGCTCATGAACGCATCGCGCCCAAACTGATAGATGTCGCGCTTTTCCTCGTCTTTGAGCGCCACGCGCAGACCGTCGCGCCTCGCCAGGTCTTCCGGGAAATACTCCTTGATGGCGACATGGCGTTCGAGCATCGTATCGAAGGCAAGATAGGTAAAACCAAAGTTGCCTTGCCCAAGCAAGCGCTCGATGCGATACTCATCGAGCATCGTCCCCGCAGCCAGTGCCTGGGAGGTTCCGTGCCGATTCATCTCACCAGCCGCCGCAGATAACCGACGATCTTGTTGAGCACGCCACGCTCGACAGGCGCCCGCACAGTCGTCGCCGGTTCGAAAAGGCTGTCGGCCGAGCGTTTCGCGGCTTCGAGCAAGCCCGCGCCTGTCTCTTATACACATCT
>JAOADW010000019.1 GCA_026417115.1 Rhodocyclaceae bacterium | reverse complement strand
CGGGAAGTACAGCTGGTTGAACGACGGCGCCTTGAAGGCGGTGCCGATGGCTAGGCGCGCAGTGAGCTGTGGCGTGAGCGCATAGCCATAGGCGAGGCTGCCGGTGGACTTGGCGCCGAACTGCGAATTGTCGTCTCGCCGCTGCGAGAGCTGCCAGGAATGATCGCCCAGGCGCGCCTGCCAACCAGCGACGAGCGAGCGCACCGTGCGCGCCTTGACCGTGTACGCAGTGGTCGAATCGACCTCCTGCTGTAGGTCCTCATAGGCGAGCAGTAGCGTGCCGAGCGGCAGTTTGATGTCGTTTTGCCAAACCCATTGCTTCTGTTTCGTCGCAAACAAGCTGCGACCCGGCGCAAAGTTTTCGCTGCGATCCTGGGATTCGCCATAACGCAGAGTCGAAGTCCACGCCGAAGCCAGGCGGTTTTTCGCATAAAGCGACCAGACGCTGGTTTCGTCGTCGTTGTAGGCGTTGACCGTCGGGCCGCCCCCATCGTAGTGATTGCGGCTATCGATGCGCAAGAAAGTGGCACCGAACTCATGCCCTTGGGCCGGTGTCACGGCCAAACGACCGCGCCAGGCAGTGTTTTCGTAGCCATCGGCGTCGCGGTTGGTGTTGGCGATCTTGGTCGTCGTCGCATCCCAGCCCCTCAGATCGAGTTGGCTCGCGGCAAGGCTGTAGGCAATGGTCTCCGTGCCGCCGGAGATGCCCGCCATCAGTTCGCTCGTGCCGTAGCTGCCATAGCCCGCGAAGGCTTCGGGTTTGGCCGGCCCGGCACCCTTCTTGGTGAAGATCTGCACCACGCCACCGATTGCGTCCGACCCATAAAGGCTCGAAGCCGGCCCGCGCAGGATCTCGATGCGCTCGATCTGGGAGAGCGGCAGGTTGTGGAACGACGGCTGACCGAGGGTGGCGGAGCCCAGCGGCACGCCATCGACCAAGAGCAGGGTATGGCCGGCGTTGGTGCCGCGCGTAAAGAGGCTCGTCGATTTGCCAAGGCCGCCATTGGTGACGATCTGCAGGCCCGGCTGCAGGGCGAGCAGAGCCGGCAGCGTGGTGGCCCCGGCTTTCTCGATCTCTTCGCGCGCAATCACCGTGACGTCGGCAAGCTGCTCGGCAACGCGCGTCGGAATGCGCGTTGCCGTGACGACGACGGGCGCCAATTCATCGGCGGAGGCAGCCACGGCAAGGGGTGAAAAAAAGCTGGGGAAAGCGGCCAGCGCCGCGGTGGATAAGCGGATGTGCATCGAAGACTCCCTCGAACGGCCAGCGTCCCCGCAGGCCGAAACAAGACCCCCGAAGACGCCCGTAAGATGAGGGGAAGGAGGCAATCGCTCTCCGTTTCAACACGCCACACCCCGGGCGCTTCGACCTTTTCGTTCGTGGCCGGTCTCCGGGCTCGGAAGATTTGCCTTCTCGCCTTCCCAGACGAATCCGTCCAGTGGCCTCGAGAGAAAGCCGCGCTTCCTTACCGTTGCGGGGGCAGCACAGGATTTGCACCTGTTTCCCGTTTCACCTGTCTTCACAGGCACCGCGAACGAGTTTTCGATTTTAGCGCGTTGGCGGATCGTTGCCCCCAGAGGGACAAAAGTCGTCCAAAGTCAAGCGGTTGTGGGGTAGGCGTGGGCCTCTGATTGAGCCCGGTCGTCTGAAACTCGACCGCCATTGTCCGACGGAAGGCAAACCTGCCGCCCGTTCGGCACGAGACGACGCTAGCGCACCGCTTTCTCGAAACCGAATGCACAATGGCTTCGAACTGCTTGACGGAGCAATCGATTTCCCACAAACTGCACGCCATGGATGAACTGCTTGCCGGCCTCGAAGACAAAATCGCGCGCTTGATCGCGCAATGCAACGCCCTGCGCGTGGAAAACCGCCAGCTGCGCGAACGGCTCATCGCGCTCGAAGAAGAAAAAGAGCGGCTCGCTCAACGCATGAGCGCGGCGCGCCAACGGCTCGAGGCCCTCGCCCAGAGATTGCCCAACCCATGACGACGACCATCGATATCAAAATACAGGGCCGCGAATATCGCGTCGCCTGCGCACCCTCGGAAACCGAGGCGCTGATGCGCGCCGCCGCGATCCTCGACGCCAAAATGGGCGAGATCGCCGCCGCCACGCGCGCCACCGGCGAGCGGCTGGCGATCATGGCGGCGTTGAACCTCGCGCACGAGCTCGACACCCTGCGCGCCACGACAAGCCGTGTGGCGCCATCGGAAAATTCAATCGATGCCGACGTTGACGCCGAGCGTCTCATCGGTAGAATCAAGGCCATCGAAGCGCGTCTCGACGCAGCGCTCGCTCCGCAAGAGCAGTTGTTCTAGATTGCTTTTCGGCGCGCAGCTGCGATTGCGCTTCCCCGGATTCCCTGCGGTGTTCGCCAAGGCCATAGAATCCTTGAACCTATGTCTTTGGCATCGGTTGCCGACCCAAGCGCCGCCGTTGTGAGCGTTCCTTTGCGAACGCACCTTTAGCGGCCGGAACGCGACCACACTGAACCCACGGTTCAGGATGCCGGCCTAGCGGCACAGGCGGGGACCCCTTTTCGCGTGCTGGTCTCCCCAGCACGCTTTTTTGTCTGAAGACGCCGCCATGCCCCGTTACTGGTTGATGAAGTCGGAACCGACGGAATACAGCATCGACGACCTCGCGCGCGAGGGCGCCGTGCCTTGGTTCGGCGTGCGCAATTATCAGGCGCGCAATTTCATGCGCGACCAGATGAAAGTCGGCGATGGCGTGCTCTTCTACCATTCCTCCTGCGCCGAGCCTGGCATCGCCGGCATCGCCGAGGTCAGCGCACCCGCTTACCCCGACGCCACCCAGTTCGATCCCAAAAGCCGCTATTTTGACCCCAAGGCGACACCCGAGCGGCCGCGCTGGTTCAACGTCGAGGTGCGTTTCGTACGCAAGACGCGCCTGCTTTCGCTGGCTGAGCTGCGCAGCTACCCAGCGCTTGCGCGCATGCGCGTGCTGCAAAAAGGCAACCGTCTGTCGATCACGCCCGTCGATCCCGCCGAATGGGATTTCATCATGCGGCTGCTCTCATGACCTGGTTTGCAGCTTACCTCGCGTTGGGCGCGGTGGCCGGCTTCTTCGCCGGCCTGTTGGGAGTCGGCGGCGGCGCCATCATGGTGCCCGTATTGGCCATGCTGTTTTCCGCACAGGGCATTCCCGACGAACATCTGATGCATCTGGCTTTAGGCACGTCGATGGCGACCATCGTGTTTACCTCGATGGCCTCGCTGCGCGCCCACCATCGGCACGGCGCCGTCGATTGGGGGATTTGGCGCCGCATCACGCCCGGCATCGTGTTGGGAACCTTTCTCGGCGCCCAGCTCGCAAGCGTTTTGCAAACGCGCCCGTTGGCGATTTTCTTCGCCGCCTTCATGAGCTATGTGGCGGTTCAGATGCTGCGCAACGTCAAGCCCAAACCCTCCCGCCAATTACCAGGGCCTTTGGGCATGTTCCTCGTAGGGAGCGGCATCGGCGCGATTTCGGCTTTGGCGGCGATCGGCGGCGGTTCGCTCTCGGTGCCTTTCATGACCTGGTGCAATGTAAAGATGCATCAGGCGATCGGCACATCGGCCGCGATCGGCCTTCCCATCGCACTCTCGGGCACCGCTGGCTACCTCGTCGGCGGTCTCTCCGCCACCACCCTCCCTGCCATGACGTTGGGTTACATCCACTTGCCCGCACTCGCCGGCTGTGTGATGGCGAGCATGCTGGTCGCGCCTTGGGGAGCGCGGGTCGCCCATCGCCTGCCCGTGGCGACCTTGAAAAAAATCTTCGCCTTCGTGATTTTGCTGCTACTAGCCAAGATGCTCGTCAGCCTCTGGTGAATCTGCGACGCGTTTGCCCAGGCAACGCCAGAGCCAGCCGCTCGCTTCGCGTCCCGTGAGGGTGTAGTCGAGCACGTTCAGATTGCGCGCGATGAGCTCCTGCGCGGCGCGGGCCTTGCGCGCGCCCACGAAGAGAATTTGATCGCCGACGGCAAGAGGGGTTTCCGGCGACGGGAGGAGGGCGTCTGCGTCATCCCGGCGGAGGAGCAGGGCAGTTGTAGCGAGGCGCTGGCTGCGGTCGGTGGGGTCCGCTTGCAGCGCCGCAAGCAAGACTTCGCGCCCTTCGATCAGCAAGGACAGCACGGCCGGGGCCATGTTGTCATCGATCGACAATTGCCAGCAATGCGGCACGGCCGAACCCAGCTGCATGCGTAGCCGCGCAAGCAGGGCCCACGCCCAGTCGTCGCCCTCATTTTCTGCTGCGCGCAGGAAAGCAGGCAACAAAGGCGTGATCAGCTGCGCGAGCGCCGCATGCGCGATGATTTCCGCAGGCGCCATGATCATTTCCGGCGCCAAGGCCTGGAAGAGTTCGGCGCGGTCGGCCTGATTCTGGCGCAAGACGATGAACACGTCTTGATTGAGCTGGCGCGCGGTCACCGCGATCGAGAGGTTTGTGAGATCGTCGTCGGTTGCCGCAATCAAACCGTCGGCCTCCGCGACACGAGCAGCCGTGAGCACGTCTGGTTCGACGCCGCTGCCGACGATGGCGGTAAACCCCGGCGCCTTGACCTCATGCTGGTCGATGAGCACGATTTCCATGCCTTCGCGCAAGAGCTCGGCGACCAGCGCATGGCCGAAACGGCCATAGCCGCAGATGATCCAGCGCCCCCGCGGGGGGTCACGCGTTGCCGCGAGCAGCGCGCCTGGCGTGCCCGTGAGCCAATCATGCAGACGATAAAGCGCCGGCGCATGCACGGCGAGCGCCAACAGGCGCGCAAAGGTGGCGAACGGATTGATCGTCAGGTGCGCGCCAAAGGCATGCATGCGCGCAGCAATGTCGTCGTGCTCGACGCGCAAGATGACAGGCAGCTGCGGACGCAAGAGCCGCACATGCGCGGCGACGGCGAGATTGGCTGCATCGTCATTGGTGAGCGCGAGGATGCCGCGGCAACAGCGGTGCTTGATCCCGGCAGCGAGAAGATTCGAGCTCTGTGCGGCATCGCCGACAAGCGCTGGGGTTTCAGAGCGAAAGTCCTCGAGCTCCAGCTCGGCGAGACGGTTTTCGTCGATGTCGATGACGACGGCGCGCGCCCCCATCTCATCGAGCGCCGAGAGCACCTTGCCGCCCGTTTCGCCGCAGCCGCAGACCAAATAGAACGGCTCGTTCAGATGGGCCACACGCCGTTTGAAGCGGCCCGCGGCAAGCGCCTGCTGAAAGGCGCGATCGGAAAACAGCGCAAGGATATTGAGGATGGCATACGTCCAGACGATGACGGTCAAATAGATGATGGCCGTCACCCACATGCGCTGTGCTTCGGAAAACGGCTGCGGAATTTCGCCGAAGCCGATGGTCGTCGCGGTATAGCTGACGAAATAAAAAGCGTGCAGGAAGGACATCGGCGGCGCCGGTTTGCCCTCCGCATCGACACCGGGTATCAAGGTCAGCCCGGTGATGGCAACGGCATAGACGATGATGAGCAGGATGAGCGGCGCGCGCATGCGCCGCAAGACGATGAAGAAGACGCTGCCCGGATGCATCGCCGCACGTGGCCTCGAGCTAGCGGCGCATCATCACCGTCTCGGCCACCAGGATTGCGAGCGACACGATGTTGGCGAGCAAGGCGCCCCCCGAGAGCGAAATCACGCTCGAAGTCACGCTCGGCGTCATGCCCTCGCCCGTCACATGCACGGCGAAGGCCCAGACGCTCGCCGCCGCGATCAATTGCAGGTCGGCGACGAGGCTCGTGGCGAGATGGATCGCGCCGATCTGCGTGCGATCGCCGAATTTGAGCACGGTCGCGATCAAATTGACGATGATCGCGGCAAACAATTCGTAGATATGGTGATGTTCGGGTTTGTCGATGTCGCCGAGGAAGAATCCGAAGTTCAGCGTCGCAGCCAGCACGATGAAGAAGCCAAAGACGACCTTTTCGAAATTCATCGCCGCTCCTTACGGAAGCAACACCGTCGAGCCGGTCGTGCGCCGCCCTTCGAGCGCGCGATGGGCTTCGGCGGCCTCTCTCAGCGCAAAGGTCTGATTGACTTCGATCTTGAGTTTGCCGGCAAGCACCATCTCGAAAAGTTCCTGCGCCGAAGCCAAGAGGTCCGCGCGTTTGGCGGTATAGGTAAAGAGCGTCGGCCGCGTCAAGAACAGCGAGCCCTTCTTCGAGAGCATCTGCGTATCGACGAGCGGCACGGGGCCAGAGGATTGGCCGAAGGTGACCATCATGCCCAATGGACGCAGGCAATCGAGCGATTTCTCGAAGGTGTCTTTGCCCACCGAATCATAGACCACCGCCACGCCCTCGCCGCCAGTGATCTCTTTGACGCGTGCAACGAAGTCCTCGCGCGTGTAGACGATCGGCTCGTCACAGCCGTGTGCATGCGCAAGCGCCGCCTTCTCGTCCGTGCTCACCGTGCCGATCACCCTCGCCCCCAAGGACTTGGCCCATTGGCACAAAAGCAGGCCGACGCCGCCTGCGGCGGCATGCACGAGGATCGTATCATTCGGCCCGACGCGATAGGTGCGACGCAGCAGATATTGCGCCGTCATGCCCTGAAGCATCATCGCCGCTGCCGTCTTGAAATCGATTGCATCGGGCAGCTTCACGAGGCGATCTGCGGGGATGTTGCGCACCTCGGCATAGGCGCCGACGGGCCCGCCCGCATAAGCCACGCGATCGCCCACGGCGACTTCGGTGACGGCCTCGCCCACCGCTTCGACCACCCCTGCGCCTTCCAAGCCAAGACCATGCGGCAAGTCGAGCGGGTAGCGGCCGGTGCGGAAATAGACATCGATGAAATTGAGTCCCACCGCATGATGGCGCACGCGCGCCTCATGGGGAGCAAGCGGCGGCAGCTCGACGGCCTCCCAGCGCATGACCTCGGGGCCGCCATGTTCATGCACACGGATTGCATGGGGCATGATTCGCTCCTTTCTTTTAGCGCATGTGATGGGCATCGACGACGGCGAGCGCGGTCATATTGACGAGCCGCCGCACCGTCGCCGTGGGCGTCAAGATATGCACAGGCTTGGCCGCCCCCAAGAGGATCGGTCCGACGGTAACGCCCTCGCCGTTGATCTCTTTGAGCAAATTGAAAGCGATGTTGGCCGCATCGACGTCGGGCATGATGAGGAGATTCGCTTCCCCGCGCAAGCGGCAATGTGCATAGATGCGGCTGCGGATCTCTTCCGACAGAGCGGCGTCGGCATGCATCTCACCATCGACCTCGAGGTCGGGCGCGCGCGCCTGCAAGAGCTTGAGCGCTTGCGCCATCTTGCGCGTGCGCTCCGTCGGCACGCTGCCGAAATTCGAGTGCGACAGGAGCGCCACTTTCGGCGTCAGGCCAAAGCGCCGTACCTCCTCAGCCGCCATCAGCGTGTAATCCGCGATGCGTTCGGCATCGGGATCTTCATTGACGTAGGTGTCGCAGATGAACAGCGTATGGCGTGGGAGCAGCAAGAGGTTCATGGCCGCAAAGCAGCGTGCGCCGCTCTTGAGCCCGATGACGTTTTCGACGTGCCTGAGATGCTCTGCGTGGCGACCGATCAGGCCGCAAAGCATGGCGTCTACATCACCCCGCTGCAACAACATGGCGCCGATCAAGGTCGTATCGGTGCGCAAGGCTTGCTTGGCCATGTCGGGAGTCACGCCGGAACGGCCCATCAGGCGGTGATATTCGGCCACGAGCTCGCGGTAACGCGCATCCGAAAGGGGATTGACGATCTCGAAATCGCGCCCTGGCTGTAAGCGTAGGCCGGCGCGCACAAGCCGCATCTCGATGACTTCGGGGCGACCGATCACTACAGGATAGGCAAGCCCCTCGTCTTTGACGACCTGGATCGCATGCAAGACACGCTCGTCCTCGCCCTCGCAATAGACGACCCGGCGCGGTGACTTTTTCGCGGCGGCGAAAACCGGTTTCATCACGAAGCCGGAGCGATAGACAAAATCGTTGAGGCTCTCGCGATAGGCGTCGAGGTCGGCGATCGGGCGCGTGGCCACGCCTGACTCCATCGCGGCCTGCGCCACCGCTGGCGCAATCTTGACGATGAGACGCGGATCAAAAGGTTTGGGGATCAGATACTCGGGACCAAAGGTAGTCTGTTCACCGCCATAGGCAAGTGCGACGACGTCAGAAGCTTCTGCGCGCGCGAGCTCCGCCAGCGCTTTGACGGCGGCAAGCTTCATGCGCTCGGTGATCGTCGTCGCGCCGCAATCGAGCGCGCCGCGGAACATGAAAGGAAAGCAGAGCACATTATTGACCTGGTTCGGATAATCGGAACGGCCCGTGGCGATGATCGCATCAGGCCGCACACGCTTGGCTTCTTCCGGCATGATCTCGGGCACGGGGTTGGCGAGCGCGAAAATCAAGGGGCGCTCAGCCATCTTGGCCACCATCTCAGGCGTCAGCACCCCACCCACGGAAAGGCCGAGGAACACGTCGGCGCCCTCGATCACTTCGGCCAGGGTGCGCTTTTCCGTTTTTTGCGCATAGCGCGCTTTGATCGGGTCCATGAGCTTTTCCCGCCCTTGATAGACCACGCCTTCGATGTCGGTGACCCAGATGTTCTCGAGCGCAACCCCCAGGGAAACGAGCAGGTCCAGGCAGGCAAGCGCCGCAGCGCCGGCACCAGAGGTCACGAGCTTGATCTGGCTGATTTCTTTGCCGACGAGATGAAGGCCATTGACAAGGGCGGCGCCGACGACGATCGCCGTGCCATGCTGATCGTCATGGAAGACCGGGATCTTCATGCGCTCGCGAAGGCGCGCCTCGATCTGGAAGCATTCGGGCGCCTTGATGTCTTCGAGGTTGATGCCGCCGAACGTCGGCTCCAGCGCGGCGATGAGGTCGACCAATCGCTCGGGGTCGCGCTCGGCCAACTCGATGTCGAAGACATCGATGCCGGCGAATTGCTTGAACAGCACCGCCTTGCCCTCCATCACCGGCTTGGCGGCCAGTGGACCAATGTCGCCCAGCCCCAGCACCGCCGTGCCATTGGTGACGACGCCCACGAGATTGGCGCGGGCGGTCAGCCGCGCGGCTTCCTGAGGGTTGTCTGCAATCGCACGGCTCGCGGCGGCAACCCCCGGCGAATAGGCAAGCGCCAAATCCCGCTGGTTCGTGAGCCCTTTCGTGGGCACCACGGCAATTTTTCCGGGTATTGGACGGGCGTGGTAGTCGAGCGCAGCCAAGGCCAAATCGGCTTGGCTTTCCGATGGGGTTTTCTCGTTCATGGTGTCGTTTTCGCGCGCCTTGTGTCGATCTTACTGCGCATGATGCTTTGCCGCAAAGCCTACGTAAAGGCTTACGCGCGCTGCGGAGAAAAGCAGCGCGCCTGCCCTCCTGCGTTGCGGCCCAAAGCGGCGCCGGCAGGCGCAGAGGGCGCCCGCCTTTTCGCCTGCGTCCGTCTTATGAGCGTTCGCCCTTGGCTTGCTTGGGCGGCTGGAGATGCGGCTGTGGCCGATTGGTCTTGTGGGCGCGAGAATTGCCGTAAGACCCCCGATAGAGCTTGCCACGCAGCGTGCGACGATCGCCTTTACCCATCTTCGATGTCCTCCTACTTGAGAGCCGCCATTTTAGCGGGCGAGGAAGTCGATGAGCAGCTCACTGAAGCGCTCCGCCTGCTCGATGCAGGAAAGATGGGCGGCGCCAGGAATCACGGCCAGCCGCGCCGCGGGAATCCTTTCCGCCAGCTGCCGCGCCATCGCCGGCGGCGTGCCGGCATCCTGTTCGCCGACGAGAACCAGCGTCGGCGCGCGCACGGCTGGCAGGCGAGGCAGAAAATCGAGCGTGGCGATGGCCTCGCAGCAGCCGATATACCCTTCGAGCGGCGTCGCTGCGATGAGCCTGCCGATGCGTGCAACGGTCTGCGGGTGGGCAGCGCGGAAGGCGGGCGTGAACCAGCGCTCGAGCGTGGGCTGCACCTGGGAGGCTAGCCCTTCCGCGCGCACCAGCCGGATGCGCTCGGCCCACAGGGCACGCGCCTCGGCAGGATAGGCCGCGGTGGTGTCGGCGAGCACGAGCTTCTCGAGGCGCTCGGGAAAGTCCAAGGCGAAGGCCTGCCCGATCATGCCGCCCAAGGAAATGCCGACGAAGCTCGCTTTTTCGATGCCCAAGGCATCGAGGAGCGCCGCCGCATCCTCGGCCAGCATGCGAAAGGAATAGGGACCAGGCGGCGCAGAGCTCTTGCCGTGTCCACGCAGATCGTAGGCGATCGCCGTATGGCTGGCGGCGAGCGCCTCTACCTGCGCCTGCCAGATCGAATGATCGCTGGCAAGCGAGTGGGCGAACAGCACGGCCGGGCCGCTTCCTGCCCGCTGATAGGCGATGTCTATGCCGTTCAGAGAGATCGTCTTCATGGAACCTCCAATTTGGCGACGGAAAGGGCCAGCCACTTGATGCCGGCCGCGCCGAAGTTGATTTGCGCGCGCGCATCCCTTCCGCCGCCTTCGAGCGCGATGATCACCCCTTCGCCGAAGGCGCTGTGGCGCACGCTCTGACCAATGTGAAAACGATGACCCGCGCTGCGCGCCGGCAACGCCCAGGAGGACGCGTATTCTCGCCGCCGCGAACGCATCGTCAAGGGCTTGAGCAGATCGATGGGGATCTCCTCGAGAAAGCGCGAGGCCACGGCATAGCGCGTCTGACCATGCAACTGCCGCGTTTGCGCATGGGAAAGATAGAGAAGCCGCTTGGCGCGCGTCACCGCGACATACATGAGTCGTCGCTCTTCCTCGAGCCCTCCACGCTCGAGGAGGGATTGCTCATGGGGAAACAACCCCTCTTCGAGGCCGCAGACGAAGACCACGTCGAACTCCAAGCCTTTCGCCGCATGCACGGTCATCAGCTGCACCGCATCGCGGCCTTCGTCGGCCTGATGTTCGCCGGCTTCGAGGGAGGCATGGGCGAGGAAATCGAGGAGGACGGTTGGGCTGTCGTTTGAAGCCCTGTTTAGGCTTTGCTCGGCAACGAAGCCGGCGGCGGCATTGACGAGTTCGTCGAGGTTGGCGAGCCGCTCCTGCCCCTCGCGCTCGGCGCGGTAATGGGCGCGCAAGCCCGAGGCCTCGAGCGTCTGCTCGACAAGTTCAGGCAGCGGCAGATGCGCGATTGCGCGCAACCGCTGGATGAGATCGCAGAAACCCGCGAACTTGGCGGCGTTGGGCAGCTTTTCGATGGCGGCGTAAAGGCTTGTGCCCGCCGCGCGCGCAACGTCGCTCAGCTGTTCAATCGTGCGCGCGCCAATGCCCCGCGCGGGGAAATTCACCACGCGCAAAAAAGCGGTATCGTCATGCGGATTCGCAACCAGGCGCAGATAGGCCAGCGCATGCTTGATCTCGGCGCGCTCGAAGAAACGCAAGCCGCCATAGACGCGGTAAGGGAGGTCGGCAGAAAACAGCGCATGCTCGAGCGCCCGACTCTGCGCGTTGCTGCGATAAAGCACGGCAATCTCGGCGGCCGGCATGCCTTGCCGAGTCAGCGCTTGGATTTCTTCGACGACAAAACGCGCCTCCTCGGCGTCATCATGCGCGGCATAGACGCGGATCGGCTCGCCCATGGGGGCCTCCGTCCAGAGGTTTTTGCCCAGGCGCGCAGGGTTGTTCGCGATGACGGCGTTGGCGGCCGCGAGGATGTTGCCATGGGAGCGGTAGTTGCGCTCGAGACGGATCAGGTTTGCGACCTCGAACTCGCGCACGAAGTCGTGCATGTTGGCGACTTCAGCACCCCTGAAGGCATAGATCGATTGGTCGTCGTCGCCGACGCAGAAAAGGGCGTTTTCTTCACCCACAAAGCGCTTCAGCCACTGGTATTGCAGGCGATTCGTGTCCTGGAATTCATCGACGAGGATGTGGCGGAAACGCCGCTGATAATGCAACCGCAAGGGCTCGTTGCGCGCAAGGAGCTCATAGGAGCGCAACATCAGCTCGGCGAAGTCCACTACGCCCTCGCGCATGCATTGCGCTTCATACGCCGCGTAGAGTTCGACGCGCCGGCGGGTGTAGTCATCGTGCGCTTCCACGCCTTCCGGACGCAACCCCGCCTCCTTCTGGGCGTTGATGAACCAAGCGAGCTCCTTGGGCGGAAACTTCTCGTCGTCCGCGCCCAACGCCTTGAGCAGCCGCTTGATGGCGGCAAGCTGGTCGGCGGCATCCATGATCTGAAAGCCCTGCGGCAGGCCAGCATCTCGCCAATGCGCGCGCAAGAGCCGATGCGCCAGGCCGTGAAACGTGCCGACCCAGAGGTTTTTGACGTTGAGGGACGTCATGACCCCCAGGCGCGCAAGCATCTCGCGCGCCGCTTTGTTCGTGAAGGTGACGGCCATGATCTGGGTGGCCGCGGCTTGGCCGCTCGCGATCAGCCAGGCGATGCGGGTCGTGAGCACGCGCGTCTTGCCCGAGCCCGCGCCGGCGATGATCAGCGCGTGCTGCGCAGGCAAGGTCACGGCGGCGAGTTGTTCGTCATTGAGCCCGGCTAGAAGCTGCATAGGCTCATTATAAGAGTCTCGTCCCTGCGTGCCGGGGATCCGGGAGAATCCTCCTGGCCGTTTTACCGATTCGGGCATTGGCGCCGCGATGGAGCGGTCGAACGGCGGCATACGGCAGCGGCTCGTGGCCGACGCCACGCGCCACGAAGCCAAAAGAAAAGCCGCCCTCAGGCCATGATCGCTGCCCCCAAAGCGCCGGCTTTTCGCCAAGCATATAATTTTCGTTTCTCCTTTCGATCGCCAGGGCCATCATGCAGGAAAAATACGTTCCCGCCGACGTCGAAGCCGCCGCGCAAGCCTATTGGCGCGAAACCCGCGCCTTCGAGGTGCGGCCCGATCCCAGCCGACCCAAATACTATTGCCTGTCGATGTTTCCCTATCCTTCGGGGAAGCTGCACATGGGCCATGTGCGCAACTACACGATCGGGGACGTGCTCGCACGCTGGCATCGCATGCGCGGCTACAACGTGTTGCAGCCGATGGGTTGGGATGCGTTTGGATTGCCGGCCGAGAATGCGGCGATCCAAAACCGCGTGCCGCCCGCACGCTGGACATATGACAACATCGCGTATATGAAGAAACAGCTCCAGTCCTTGGGATTCGCGATCGACTGGAGCCGCGAGCTCGCCACCTGCCGTCCCGACTATTACAAGTGGAATCAATGGCTCTTCTTGCGCATGCTCGAACGCGGCATTGCTTACAAGAAGACGCAGATCGTCAATTGGGACCCCGTCGACCAAACGGTGCTCGCGAACGAACAAGTCATCGATGGCCGCGGTTGGCGCACCGGCGCACTCGTGGAGAAACGCGAGATTCCCGGCTATTACTTGGCGATCACGAAATATGCCGAAGAGCTGCTCGCCGAGCTCGAAAAACTGCCCGGCTGGCCCGAGCGGGTGAAATTGATGCAAGCAAACTGGATCGGCAAGAGCCAAGGCGTGCGCTTCGCCTTTCCCTATACGCTTTCAGGCAAGGAAGAAAAACTCTGGGTCTATACCACGCGCGCGGACACCATCATGGGCATCACCTTCGTCGCCGTGGCCGCCGAGCATCCCTTGGCGGCTTTTGCGGCAAGCCGCGATGCGCGCATTGCCGCCTTCGTCGAGGAATGCAAGCGGGGTAAGGTGTGCGAAGCGGATCTCGCGACGATGGAAAAGAAAGGAGTGCCGACGGGCATCTTCGTGCGCCATCCCTTGACCCAAGAGCCCATCGAGGTCTGGGTCGCCAACTATGTGCTGATGGGGTATGGCGAAGGGGCGGTGATGGCGGTACCCGCGCACGACGAGCGTGACTTCGCATTCGCCCAGAAACACGGGCTGCCCATCAAGCAAGTCATCCAGGTGCCCGGCAAGACCTTTTCCCCTGAGGCTTGGCAGGATTGGTATGCCGACAAGGAAAACGGCGTTTGCATCAATTCCGGCAAATACGACGGCCTTTCCCATCGTGAGGCGGTAGAGGCCATCGCGGCCGATCTCGCGGCCCTTGGACTCGGCGAAAAAACCACGCAATACCGTTTGCGCGATTGGGGCATCTCGCGTCAACGCTATTGGGGATGCCCGATACCCATCATTCATTGCCCTTCCTGTGGCGATGTGCCCGTACCGGACGAGCAATTGCCCGTCGTTCTGCCCGAAGATTGCGTGCCCGACGGCACGGGCAATCCGCTTTTGTTGCGCGAGGACTTTCTTCGCTGTGACTGTCCTCGCTGCGGCGCCTCCGCGCGACGCGAGACCGACACCATGGACACCTTCGTCGATTCTTCATGGTATTACGCGCGCTATGCGGTCGAGGCGGCGACGAGGGAAAAAAACGAGCGCATGGTCGATGAAGGCACCGCCTATTGGATGCCCGTCGATCAATACATCGGCGGCATCGAACATGCGATCCTGCACCTTTTGTATTCCCGCTTCTGGAGCAAGGTGATGCGCGATCTCGGCCTCGTCGCCTATGACGAGCCCTTCGCCAACCTGCTCACCCAGGGCATGGTGCTCAATCACATCTTCTCGCGCCGCAGCAGTAAAGGCGGCATCGAATACTTCGCGCCCGACGAAGTGGCGATCGAGCGGGATCCAGACGGGCGCATCGTCGGCGCCCGCCTGCTGCGAGACGGCGCCCCCGTCGAATACGGCGGCATTGGCACGATGTCGAAATCGAAGAAGAATGGCGTCGACCCGCAAGCCCTGATTGAAAAATACGGCGCCGATACCGCGCGTTTCTTCATCATCTTCGCCAGCCCCCCTGAGCAGACCCTCGAGTGGTCGGACACGGGCGTCGAAGGCGCCTTCCGCTTCTTGCGTCGCCTCTGGGCCTTCGCTCATCAGCTGCGCACGACCCAACCGTCTGGCGAGTCCAGTGGCCTGCGTCGCGAGATCCACCGCCTCCTCGCGCAGGCCAATCACGACCTCGCCAAGACACAGCTCAACACCGTGGCTTCCGCCTGCATGAAGATGTTGAACGCCTTGGAGAAGGCGCCGCAGGACGCGCATGCGCGCGAAGGGTTCTCGATTCTGCTGCGCCTGCTCTCCCCGATCTGCCCACACATCACCCATGTGCTCTGGCGCGCGCTCGACTATGGCGAGGACATCCTTGCCGCACCCTGGCCAGAGGCCGACGCCCAAGCGCTGGTTCAAGACGAAATCGAACTCGTGTTGCAGATCAACGGCAAGTTGCGCGGCAGTCTGCGCATCAGCGCCCAGGCCACGCGGGAAGAAATCGAAGCCGCGGCACTGGCGTGTGAGCCCGCGCGCAAATATCTCGAGGGGCGCGCGGTGAAGAAGATCGTCATCGTGCCGAATCGCCTCATAAACCTCGTGGTCTAGCCATGCGACGGCGCCTCTTCCTCATCGCCCTTGGACTTGCGGGATGTGGCTTCACCTTGCGCGGTGCCTATACGCTGCCCTGGGAGACGTTCGCCATTGCGCTGCCCGAATACAGCGAGCTCTATCAGGCCTTGAAGCGCGCCATCGAATCCACTGCCCGCACGCGCGTGGTGTCTGACGCGAAGGCGGCCCAAGCCACGCTCGTGGTGCTGAAAAACGAACAGGCGAAAAGCATCTTGTCAATTACCGCCCAAGGGCTGGTGCGCGAATTCCTGCTGACGCGCAGCTTCAGCTTCGTGGTGCGCGACGCCCAAGGCCGCGACCTTACCGAGCCAGTTGCGCTCGTGCTCACGCGCGAGATGACTTTCGACGATGCGCGCATCTTCGCCAAGGAAGCGGAAGAAGCCTTGCTCTGGCGCAATCTGCAGGCGGATCTCGTGCAGCAGGTGATGCGCCGGCTCGCGGCGCTCAACACGAAAGCCGCAGGCTAAGCGCATGCGCCTGTCGCCCGCATCGCTTTCCCAGCGGCTCGCTGCGCCGCTGGCGCCGCTTTACGTGTTGTTCGGCGATGAGCCGCTCACGCTCATGGAAAGCGCCGACGCCATCCGCGCGGCCGCCCGCGCGCAAGGCTTCGAGGCGCGTTCCCTGTTGGTCGTGACTCCCACTTTTCGTTGGTCGGAACTCTTCCTCGCCAGCGAATCGCTCTCCCTCTTCGGCGGCAAGACGTTCGTCGATTTGCGCATTCCCTCGGGCAAACCAGGACGCGAAGGCGCTGAGGCGCTGCAGCGCTATGCACAAGCATTGCCTGCGCAGACGACGACGCTCATCAGCCTTCCCGAGATCGACTGGCGCACGCAGAAATCGGCCTGGTTCTCCGCGCTCGAAAAAGCGGGCGTGGTCATCGAATGCAAGCAGCCTGCCCCCGCCGAGCTGCCCGCCTGGATTCGCAAAAGACTCGCCCAGCAAGGACAAAGCGCCCCTCCCGCCGCCCTCGAATTCATCGCAGCGCGCGTCGAAGGCAACCTGCTCGCCGCGCACCAAGAGATCCAAAAACTCGGCCTTCTGTATCCGGCGCGCATGCTCACGCTCGCCGAAGTGGAAGCCGCGGTGCTCGACGTGGCCCGCTTCGACATCGACGACCTCAAGGCCGCCGTCGCGGACCGCCAGCCGGCGCGTGCGGCGCGCGTGCTCGCCGGGCTGCGCGCCGTCGAGGCACCGCCGCCTTTGATCCTCTGGGTGCTGGCGCAGGAAGCGCGCTTGCGCAAGGATCGCGCCGCCCTCTTGCAGGCGGCGAAAATTGACCGTATCGTGAAAGGCGTGGGTGAGGGCGATCTCTGGGACGAATTCTTACAGCTGTGCCTACATTTGACGAGAGCATGACGATGGACGTAAAGGTTTACATGGAAACGCTGGGCAGCCGTGCGCGACAGGCGAGCCGCGCCATGGCGCGCGCATCGACTGCGGCCAAGAACGCCGCGCTCATGGCGATCGCGCAAGCGCTGCGGACGCAGAAAGCAGCGCTCTTGGACGCCAACCGGCAAGACGTCGAGAATGCGCGGCAAGAAGGGCTCTCTGCCGCGATGATCGATCGCCTCGCGCTGTCGGAAAAAAGCATCGAGGCGATGGCCAAGGGCGTCGAAGAAGTCGCGCAACTTCCAGACCCGGTGGGCGAGATTACCGATCTCAAACGCCGGCCTTCGGGCATCCAAGTCGGCAAGATGCGCGTGCCCTTGGGAGTGGTCGGCATCATCTATGAATCGCGCCCCAATGTCACGGTGGATGCCGCCGTGCTGTGCCTCAAGGCCGGCAACGCGGCGATCCTGCGCGGCGGCAAGGAAGCCATCGGCAGCAACCAGGCGATCGCGGCGTGCGTGCGCGCGGGCTTACGCGCGGCAGGACTGCCGGAAACCGCCGTGCAGGTGGTGGAGACCACCGATCGTGAGGCGGTCGGGCATCTCGTCTCCATGCCGCAATATGTCGATGTTATCGTGCCGCGCGGCGGCAAGAGCTTGATCGAACGCATCAGCCGCGAGGCGCGCGTGCCGGTGATCAAGCATCTGGACGGCAATTGCCATGTCTATGTCGATGCCGCCGCCGACCCCGAAAAAGCGTTGCGCATCGTCGAAAACGCCAAGACGCAGCGGCTCGGCGTCTGCAACGCCGCCGAGTCGCTGCTGATTGCGCGCGCCGTGGCGCCGACCCTGTTGCCCAAGATCGCCGCGATGCTGACCGCCCACGGCGTCGAAATCCGGGGTTGCCCCGAGACCTGCGCGCTCGTGCCACAGGCAAAGCCCGCAAGCGAGGAAGATTTCTACGCCGAATACCTCGACGCCATCATTTCCTGCAAGGTGGTGGCCGACGTCGCGGAGGCCATCGAACACATCAACCACTACTCCTCGGCGCATACCGACGCCATCGTCACCGAGGACTATGCAGCCGCGCTGCGTTTTTTGCGCGAGGTCGATTCGAGCTCGGTGATGGTCAATGCCTCGACGCGTTTTGCCGATGGCTTCGAATATGGCCTGGGCGCCGAAATCGGCATTTCCACGGACAAGTTTCACGCTCGTGGTCCGGTCGGCCTCGAGGGACTGACCTCACAGAAATGGATCGTCCTGGGTCAAGGCGAGATCCGGCAATGAGCGCCTTTGCCGCGATCTTTTCCCTGCCGGCCTTCGCCATCGGCGTACGCGTGACCGCGGCAGAAGATGCCCTCGAGGAAATCGTCTTCCTCGAAGCAGGAATAAGCCTCGCGCCGCGCGCGCCGCTCGCGCGCGAGGCGATACGACAGCTCGCCGCTTATTTCCAAGACCCGCGCTTTGCCTTTTCTCTGCCGCTTTCGCCGGCGGGCACCGCCTTTCAGCAGCGCGTCTGGCAGGCGATCGCCGCCATTCCCGTCGGCGAGACCCTCAGCTATGGCGCGCTCGCCCAGCGACTCGGCACAAGCGCCCGCGCGGTCGGCCAGGCCTGCGGCGCCAACCCCTACCCCCTCGTGATCCCTTGTCATCGCGTCGTTGGCGCACGCGGCGCGCTCGGCGGCTTCGCGCGGATGCGCAACGGCTTTTTTCCGGCGACGAAACAATGGCTGCTTGCCCATGAACGACGGTGAGCTCGCGCTGATCGACGCCTTCCTCGACCACGCCTGGCTCACTCAAGGGCTGGCGAAAAACACGCTCGACGCTTACCGCGCCGATCTCCTCGGTTTTTCGCGTTGGCTTGCCAGTCGGGAAAAATCCCTCACAGGCGTCGACGAAGCCGAGGTTTCTGCCTGGCTTGCGGCGCTTTACCAGGCCAATCCCAGACCCCGCGCGACGACCCTGAGACGCCGCCAATGCGCACTGCGGCGCTTTTACCGCTGGCTCGTCGAAGTCGGCCACGTCGCCATGAATCCGCTCGAACGCGTGCCGCCGCCAACGACCCCTGCGCGTTTCCCCAAGACGCTTTCCGAAGCCCAGGTCGAGGCGCTCCTGGCCGCTCCCGATCCCGCCACGCCGCTGGGCCTGCGCGACAAGGCGATCCTGGAGACCTTTTATGCAACCGGCTTGCGCGTCTCCGAGCTCATCGGCCTCAAGCTTTTCCACCTGGGCCTTTCCGAGCGCATCGTGCGCACCTTGGGCAAAGGCGCGAAAGAGCGGCTCGTGCCGCTCGGCGAGGTTGCCGCCGGCTGGATCGAGCGCTGGCTCGTCGAGGGCCGCCCCCTTTTGCTGCAGGGGCGCGCAAGCGACTACCTGTTCGTGACGCGTCAAGCCAAGCCGCTCTCGCGTCAGATGGCGTGGGTATTGATCAAGAAATACGCAACACAAGTCGGCATCGCGCGTGCGTCGATCTCGCCGCACGTGCTGCGCCACGCCTTCGCCACGCACCTCATCAACCACGGCGCCGATCTGCGCGTCGTGCAGCTTTTGCTGGGGCATGCCGACATCTCGACGACGCAGATCTACACCCATGTGGCACGCGCGCGACTCAAGGCGCTGCATGCCGCGCACCATCCGCGCGGCTGACCTACGGCAAGGCCCACCGGCCTAGCGCGAGCGGTAGGTGGGCAGGCTGAGCCGGTAGCGAATCGCCGCCAGGCGCAGCAGCAGCACCAGCGCCCCACCGGCGAGCGCGCTCGGTGCGGGGCCGATGCCCAGTTCCAGCCCGCCGATCAGCGTCAGCGCGCCAAGCCAGGAGGCCGTGGCGTAGAGCGTGCCGGGGCGCATCACCAGCGGCACTTCATTGACGAGGATGTCGCGCAGCATGCCGCCGAATACGCCGGTGACGACGGCAAGCAGCGATGCCGGCAGCCAATGGATGCCCTGCGCCAGGGCGATTTGGCAGCCGACGACGGTGAAGAGCGCCAATCCGATGGCGTCGGGAATCACGAATAGGCCGGGCTTGATGCGCACGCGGCGCGCCAGCGCGAAGGTGGCGAAGACCGAGAGCAGGCCGCAGACCAGGTAGTTGATGTCGCCGAGCCAGAACACCGGGCGGTCGAGCAGCACATCGCGCAACGTGCCGCCGCCGAGGCTGGTGGCTAGCCCAACGGTGATGGCGCCAACCAGATCCATGCGCTTGTCCTCGGTTTCGAGCACCGCGGAAGCGGCATTGACGGCCACCGCCGCCATCGCCGCGGCGTAAAGGAGGTCGGCTGCGGCGCTCATCGGTTTTCCCTGGCGCGCTCGATCTGCACGCCGACCCGTGCCACGCCACGCGCGACGCCGACCTTCGCGATCGAGATCTTCACCCACGGCGCGCCAAATTCCTCGAGCAACAGGCCGATGACGAACTCGCCGAGCGTCTCGAGCAGGTTGAAGTGCCGCGCGGCGAGCTCTGCGCGGATGCGTTCAATCACTTTGGCATAATCGATGGTCTTCGTGATGTCGTCCGCGCGCGCCGCCTCATCAGGCACGCCAAAGGTCAGTGAAAGCTCGAGGGTCTGGGGTGCTGCGCGTTCGCGGGGATAGACGCCGACATGCGCTTCGGCGCGCAGGCCTTCGATGAAAATGAAGTCCATAACCGCTTCCTCTGACTGGGGCTAGAATCCGGCGATTGTATGGGAACGCTCGCCCTTTCTTTGTTGCTCGGCTACCTCTTGGGCTCCGTGCCTTTCGCGGTCATCGTCGCAAAGGCTTTTGGCCTGCGTGATCCGCGCACTTTCGGTTCGGGCAATCCCGGCGCCACCAACGTGCTACGCACCGGCCATCGCCTGGCCGCCGCGCTGACGCTGCTGGGCGATGCGGGCAAAGGCTTATGCGCCCTGTGGCTTTCCTCCGCCCTGGGCGCGAGCGCCGATGTTTCGGCATGGGCCGGCTTCGCCGCCTTCTTGGGCCATCTCTATCCCGTTTTCCTGCGCTTTCGTGGCGGCAAGGGCGTGGCCACCGCCTTGGGCGTGTTGGCTGGCCTGCAACCCCTGATCGCGCTTGCCGTCGCCCTCCTCTGGATCGCCGTGGCGTTGATTTCGCGCTATTCGTCGCTGGCCGCCCTCGGCGCGGCCGCCCTTGCGCCCCTCCTGGCTTTTGCGTGGGCCGGCTTCTCTTCCCCCACTGCGGTCGTTGTCGCCATGGCTGCGCTGCTGATCTGGCGCCATCGGAGCAACATCCGTCGCCTGCTAGCCGGCACGGAAAGTCGCATTGGCGAGAAAAACGCCACGCAAGGCCGAAAATGAGCTTGGAAACCACGCTGCGCCGGCTTGTGGCCGCTGCTAGAGGGTATCGAGCGCCCAGCGCGGCCGGACGGTAAACGCGCCATTCTCGGCTGCAAAATGCGCCTTGCCAGCACAAAGCCGCAGCGCCGCGGCATGCGCGATCATCACGCCGTTGTCGGTCGCAAGCGACGAGGGTGGGAAAAAGACGCGCACGCCTTCGGCCTCGGCGGCGGCTGTGAGCTTCGCGCGCAGGCGCTGGTTGGCGGCCACCCCACCGGCCACGACGAGAGTAGAAAGCTGCGTGCGTCGGCAGGCGGCCAGGGCCTTGACGGTCAACACGTCGCAGACGGCCTCCTGGAACTCGGCGGCGAGATCGGCGCGCATTGCTTGATCGACTTCGCCCGCGCGCAGCTTGACGATGACGGCCGTCTTGAGGCCGGAAAAACTCATCATCAGATCGTCTGAATCGATCATCGGGCGAGGGAGTTTCAGGCGGCCCGGGACGCCCCGTTCAGCCAGGTGCGCCAGCGCCGGCCCGCCGGGATAGCCCAAACCCAACACCTGCGCAGTCTTGTCGAAGGCTTCACCCGCTGCATCGTCGAGGGTCTCGCCCAAACATTCATAGTCCCCGACATCGGTCACGCGTAAAAGCTGCGTATGGCCACCGGAAACCAACAAAGCCACGAAAGGGAATGCTGGCGGTGTGGGCGCAAGCAAAGGAGAGAGCAAATGGCCTTCGAGGTGATGAATGGGCAAGGCAGGAACGCCCAACGCATAGGCGAGTGCGGACGCGACACTCGCCCCTGCGAGCAGCGCGCCGGCAAGCCCCGGCCCTGCGGTATAGGCGACGGCGTCGATTTCGGCGAGCCGGCGCTGGGCGCGCTCACAGGCGCATTCGATCAGCGCGGGCAGCCGACGCACGTGATCGCGGGAGGCCAACTCGGGCACCACGCCGCCGTATTCGGCATGCAGCCGTATTTGCGAATGAAGCGCCTCGCCGAGGACGCCTTGCGCAGCGTCGTAGAGAGCGACTCCCGTCTCATCACACGAGGTTTCGATGCCCAGCACCAGCATTGGGCGATTTTACTTTGACAACGCCGTCAAAGGCGTTACAATTCGCGGTTTTTCAAACCGCCCTTTGAGATAGGTCGTCAATGCCTGGTATCCGCATCAAAGAAAACGAGCCGTTCGAAGTCGCCATCCGCCGTTTCAAGCGCACCGTGGAAAAGGCCGGCATCCTCACCGAGCTGCGCTCGCGTGAGTTCTACGAGAAGCCGACCCAAGAGCGCAAGCGCAAGCTCGCCGCGGCGATCAAGCGCTACCAGAAGCGGCTGAAGAGCCAGCTTCTGCCGCCGAAGTTATACTGATTCGGCCCTATCCGCTTTCCCGCCCTGGCCTTCGCGCGCGAGACCGCTTGCGGGGACGGTCGCCTTTGCTCACGAGGAAATGCAATGGACTTGAAGCAGCGCATCGGGGAAGACATCAAGGCCGCCATGAAGGCGCGTGAAAGTGCGCGCCTTTCCGCTTTGCGATTGCTCTCCGCGGCGATCAAGCAAAAAGAGGTCGACGAGCGCATCGCGCTCGACGATGCCGGGGTGCTCGCGGTCGTCGAGAAACTCATCAAGCAACGCAAAGACGCACTCGCCCAGTATGAAGCAGCCGGCCGCGCGGATCTCGCTGCTGCCGAGCGTTTCGAGATCGAAGTCCTTTCGGCCTATCTCCCGCAACCGCTGTCTCCCCACGAAATCGAAGCCTTGATCGCCGATACGTTGGCCGAAGTGGGCGCCCAGGGTCTCGCCGACATGGGCAAGGCGATGGCCGCCCTCAAGCCGAAACTCGCCGGTCGCGCCGACATGGCGGTCGTATCCCAAATGGTCAAGGCGAGCCTGACTTCTCGCTGATTGATCCCGGCATCGTTCATCCAGGAGCTTCTCTCCCGTCTCGACATCGTCGATGTCGTCGAACGTTACGTCCCCTTGAAGAAATCGGGCGCCAATTACGTCGCCTGCTGCCCCTTTCACCAGGAAAAAACGCCTTCCTTCACGGTCAGCCCAACGAAGCAGTTCTACCACTGCTTCGGCTGCGGCGCGCATGGCAGCGCCATCGGTTTCGTCATGCAATACAAGGGGCTGACCTTTCCCGAAGCCGTCGAGGAGCTCGCCGGCTGGCTCGGTCTCACGGTTCCCTATGAAAGAGGCCGCGCCCAGGGCAGTGAGCCGGCGCGCCCGACGCTTGCCGAGCGCATGCTAGACGCTGCGCGCTTTTACAAAGCACGCCTGAAATCCTCGCCACATGCCATCGACTATCTGAAAAGGCGGGGGCTCTCCGGCGAGATCGCCGCGCGTTTCCATCTCGGCTATGCCCCCGACGCCTGGCAGGCGCTCGCCGAGATCTTTGCCGAATACGACACGGACGCCTCTTTGCTCGCCTGCGGTCTCGTGATCGAAAACGAGAAAGGCCGCCGTTACGATCGCTTTCGCGACCGCATCATGTTCCCCATCATCGATGGCAAAGGCGCGGTGATCGCCTTTGGCGGACGCACCTTAGGCGATGGCGAGCCCAAGTATCTGAATTCGCCGGAAACGCCGCTCTTCCGCAAAGGCGAAGCGCTCTACGGGCTGCCGCAAGCGCGCCAAGCAATCCAGGCCGAAGGCTGCGCGCTCGTCGTCGAGGGCTACATGGACGTGGTCGCACTCGCCCAATTCGGAGTCGGCCATGCGGTCGCCACCTTGGGCACGGCAACCACGCCGGCGCACCTCAAGCAGCTCTGGCGTCACACCCGCCGCATCGTCTTTTGCTTCGATGGCGACGCCGCGGGGCGCAAAGCCGCCTGGCGCGCGCTCGAAGCCGCCTTGCCCACGCTCTCGGATGAACGCTCGGTGGGCTTTCTCTTTTTGCCCACGGAAGACGATCCCGACAGCTTCATCCGGCGTGAAGGGGCGGAAGCCTTCCGACAACTGCTGCAAAGGCCTCTGCCGCTTTCGGAGTTTTTCCTTGCCGAACTCGCAAGTCCCCTCGACCTCGCCAGCGCCGAAGGAAAGGCCGAGCTCGCCCACCGCGCCATTTCCCATCTATCCCGCCTTTCCGCGCCCTTGTTGCGTCAGCAGCTGATCCAGGCGCTCGCCCGACGCGCAGACTTGCCCGCAGAGGAAATCGCGCGTCGCGCCGGCCTCCCCGCTTTCCCCCGCCGCCCTGCGCCGCCGCCCGTTGCGCGGATGCGCACGCGACCGCATGGCATCGAACGCACCTTGCTTGCCGCCGTGCTCGATCGCCCCGAGCGCGCCGCGCGCATCCCGTTGGCTTGGCTTGCCAACGACCACGCCGTCGGTGCGGCCTTGGCCAGCATCTGCGAAGCGATCTGTCATGGAGAACTTCCTGCCGACAACGTCGGCGCTTTGCTCGAGCATTTCCGGAATACCCCCCACGAGGAACTTTTGGCGGAGATGCTTGCCGAAACGGAAGTCGAGAAAGACGCCTCCGTAGAAATGGAAACCGTGTTTCTCGACGCCCTGGAGCGCCTGCGCGAGCGACGCCTCGCGCAAGAGATCGAAGCGCTCACCGCCAAAGCCAGAAGCACTGGCCTCTCAGCGCACGAGCAGCGGCTGCTCGCCCAGTTGCTCGCGCAACGCAAGGGGCGCCCAGGCGATGGATGAGGCTTTCGGGGCAAAGCCCGCCCCTGCCGGCGTGCGCCGGCTGAGAGCGCATACTTCGTCGCCTGGCGATTGCACTTGAAATTTTCTATAAAATGACTAGTTTGCCGTAGATGAGCCGAAACATGTCGAAAACCAGCGCAAAAACCAACAAGACGACGCGCGGCGCGCACGCGCAGGAAGCCGCGGCCAAGGAAGCGGCAAAATCATCCACGCACACGGCCGAAAAGAAGACCGCAAAGCCCCAAGCCCCGCAGAAGGCAAGAAGTCCGGGCCGCGGTGAGCACGCCAAGGCCGAGTCCAAAGGCAAAGCGCCCAAGGCCGCCATCAAGCTCCACGACGAGGAGCATTTGGCGCTCGAGCACGAGGAGGATGGCTTCCTCGAAGAACCCTTGCCCAAGATTCCGGCCAAAGCGAAGAAAGCGCGTGACAAACACGCCTCGCTCGAGCCGACGCAACCTTCCACGGCCGAGCTCGAGGCGCGGCGCACTCGCTTCAAGAACCTGATCAAGATGGGCAAGGAGCGCGGCTATCTCACCTACGCCGAGATCAACGATCACCTGCCCGACGACCTCGTCGATGCCGAACAGATCGAAGCGATCATCTCGACCTTCAACGACATGGGCATCCAGGTGTTCGACCACCCGCCCGCGCCCGAAGAAATCTTGCTTGCCGAGCAAACGGCGACTGCCGTCGATGCCGATGATGCCGAAGAGGAAGCCGAGCAAGCGCTTTCCTCCGTCGAAGCGGAGTTCGGCCGCACCACCGATCCCGTGCGCATGTATATGCGCGAAATGGGGTCGGTCGAGCTGCTCACGCGCGAAGGCGAGATCGAGATCGCCAAACGGATCGAGGAAGGTCTCAAGCACATGGTAATGGCGATTTCGGCCTGTCCCTCGACAATCGCCGAGATCTTGGACATGGCCGACAAGGTCGCGCGCGACGAGATGCGCATCGACGAACTCGTCGACGGCTTGATCGATCCGAACGCGCCCGAGCAGGATTTCACGGAAGAGATCGGCGACGAGCTCCTAGAGGAAGAATTCGACGAAGACGACGGCGAAGAGCGCATTGCGGCTTCCTTGCTCAAGCTCAAGGCGGATGCGCTCGAGCGCTTTGCCGCCTTGCGCGAACTCCATGCCAAGCAGATGCAGATCTTGGTCAAGAAGGGCCCGCATGACAAAGCCTATGGGCGCGTGCAGAAGCAGATTTCCGAGATCCTGATGAACATCCGCTTCACGGCGCGCGCGATCGAACGCCTCTGCGATTCGGTGCGTAGCATGGTGGAGGCCGTCCGGAACCACGAACGCAAGATCTTGCATCTGGCCGTCGACAAGGCGCATATGCCGCGCCACCATTTCATTCAGGTCTTTCCGGGCAATGAAACCAATCTCGAGTGGGTGAAGAGCGAAATTCAGGCGAACAAGCCTTATGCGGCCGCGCTGATGCGATTGGCGCCCGCCATTCTCGAAGAGCAACAGCGGCTCATCGACCTGCAAACCCGCGCCGGCATTCCCTTGAAGGACCTCAAAGAGATCAACAAGCAGATGTCTACGGGCGAAGCCAAGGCGCGCCGCGCCAAGCGCGAGATGATCGAAGCGAATTTGCGCCTGGTGATCTCGATCGCCAAGAAATACACCAACCGCGGTCTGCAGTTTTTGGATCTGATCCAAGAGGGCAACATTGGACTGATGAAGGCGGTCGACAAATTCGAATACCGGCGCGGCTACAAATTCTCGACTTACGCCACGTGGTGGATTCGGCAAGCCATCACGCGCTCGATCGCCGATCAGGCGCGCACCATCCGCATCCCGGTCCATATGATCGAGACCATCAACAAGATGAACCGCATCTCGCGCCAGATCTTGCAGGAAACCGGCCAAGAACCCGATGCCGCGACGCTCGCGGAAAAGATGGACATGCCGGAGGACAAGATCCGCAAGATCTTGAAGATCGCCAAAGAGCCGATTTCGATGGAAACGCCGATCGGCGACGACGACGACTCGCATCTGGGCGACTTCATCGAAGACACCTCGACGCTGGCGCCGGTCGATGCCGCGCTGCATGCGAGCATGCGCGAGGTGGTCAAGGAGGTGCTCGATTCGCTGACGCCCCGGGAAGCGAAAGTCTTGCGCATGCGCTTCGGCATCGAGATGAACACCGATCACACGCTCGAAGAAGTCGGCAAGCAATTCGACGTCACGCGCGAACGCATCCGCCAAATCGAAGCCAAGGCCTTGCGCAAGCTTCGGCATCCCTCCCGCTCGGAAAAACTGCGCACCTTCTTGGATACGGGCGAATGAAAGAACCCTGGGGGCCTTTAGCTCAATCGGTTAGAGCAGCGGACTCATAATCCGTCGGTTGCCGGTTCGAGTCCGGCAGGGCCCATGTCTTCGAGACCTTCCGGCGCGAAGCAGGATATGATGCGGGGCATAGCCATGCCGTCGCCGAACAATGGTCATGACTGCTGCCGTTTCCGAGCTTGAAGAGGCGTTACGCCGCACACGCGCGCGCTTGGACGCCGAAATCGCCACCCGCAAGGCCCTCGAGCGCCGCCTCGCCGAGGTGCTTGCCGCCTATGCCCGTTTCGTCCCCCATCAATTGTTGGAATTGCTCGGCAAGGATGACATCCTCGAGCTGCCGCGCAGCAGCCCGGTGGAAAAAAAGATGACCATCCTCTTCTCCGACATTCGTGGCTTTGCCTCAATGTCGGAGAAGATGTCGCCGCAGCAGTGCTTCGATTTCATCAACGCCTACCTCGACCACATGGAGCCGGTCGTGCTCCGGCATGGCGGCTTCATCGACAAATACATCGGGGACGCCATCATGGCGCTCTTTCCGGTGCGGGGTGACGACGCCTTGGCCGCCGCCCTGGACATGCTCGCCTCCCTCGCCCGTTTCAACGCGCATCTGCCGGCGCCTGCCGCAGACAAGGGGCCTGTCAGGATCGGCATCGGCATGAATTCGGGATTGTTGATGCTGGGCGCGATCGGCGGCGAGCATCGGGCCGAGATCACCGTGATCAGCGACGCCGTCAATCTCGCTGCGCGCGTCGAGCAGCTCACGAAGACGTGGCAGACGCCGATTTTGATCACGCAGCACACCACAAACAGCCTGCGCAACGCGAGCGCATTCTCGATCCGATTCATCGACCGCGTGCGCGTGCGCGGCAAGCACCTTGCACAATCGATCTATGAAGTCTTCGACGCAGACCCACCCGCACTCAAGCAAGGCAAACTCGCAAGCCTCGATCGCTTCGAGGAAGGGTTGGCGCACTATCATTTCGGCAGCCTCGAGCAGGCGCAGCGTATGTTCGCCGCATGCCTCGAAATCGCGCCAGAGGATGCGCCGGCGCGCGTCTATTGGCAACGCTGCGCGCAAAAAAGCAGCTTCTGCGACGACGAACAGCAAGCAAGCGAGCGCCTTGTGCATTGGCGCCCCGAGTATCGCCTCGACTTCGAGCCCTTCGACGCCTTACATGAGATGATCTTCGCGCAGATCGTGGAGCTTGCCGAGGCGCTGCGCATGGAGCGCGCCGGCGTGGCGACGACGCTCATGAGCCGCCTCGAGGCCCTCGTCGAAGAGCACTTCGCTGCCGAGGAGCGCCTGATGGCCGCGCATGCCTATCCGCGTTCTTTCACGATGGAACATCGGCAACAACACGAAAAATTCCGCGCCTACCTCGCAGCGCTCAAAACCGATCTCGAAAGCGGCAGCATCTTTCCCCTGCGGCTTGCGTTTCGCTGTCAGTTCTTGCTGTTGGATTGGTTCGTCAGCCACATTCTGGTCACGGATCGGCACCTCGAACGCTTTCTCGCGAGCGCAACACCTGCCTCAATCGGCTAGAGCGCCGCTTCAGCGTGCGTCGCCCCACCAAGGCAGCCGCTCGCCGGCGCGTCGGATTTCGGCGCGGCGCGTACGCCAGTCGGGTATCAACGACGCCACGAGCGCCCAGAAGCGCGGGCCATGGTTCATTTCTCGCACATGGGCGACCTCATGCGCGATCACATAATCGACGAGGCTTTCGGGAAGATGCACGAGCCGCCAATTCAAGCGCACGCCTCCCGCGCGGCTGTAGCTTCCCCAGCGCGTGCGCGCCGACATGAGCCGCAAGCGGGGCGCCGGAACCCCGAGTTTTTCGGCATGGTGGATAAGCCGTGGCGCGCTGTATTCGAGGAGGCGCCGCGCCAGCGCCTGTCTAAGCAGGCGGTCTGGCTGCGCGCGCGCAGACCGCGCAAGCCACAGCGTCCACCCCTCTCCCCGCTCTTCCCAATAGCCCTGGTTGCGCCCCACGATGAGGCGCACTTCCGCGTGTCGGCCAAGCACCGGCAAGATGAGCCCGTCCTCGATCGCCACGATGCGCCGCGCGCGCCAACGAGCGAGTCCCTCGAGGATCCAATGCCGATGACGGTGCAAAAAACGTTCGATCTCATGAAGCGGCATGGCGTGCGGCGCCCCCACGACGAGCCCCCGTTCATCGAGGCGCAGCGAAAGCCTGCGCCGCCCGCGCAAGAGGCCATATTCGACCTTCTGCCCCTCGAGAAAGAGAAAGCGTGGCTCGCTCCCGCCGGATGAGACCGCATGCGAAGCAGAACGAACGTTCATTCTTCGTGCGGGAATAAAGGCTCTACGCTTGGTGTGCGCTCACGCGCGAGCATATGCGCGATTGCGCGCTCGATCTCGGCCAAAGGCGCCTCGATGAGCCGCCAATGGCAGCGCAGGCGCTTACCGTCGCGGCGCAGCCGGGGAGCGTGGCGACCGAAGGCCAACACCACCTCGATGGTCGGGTCATGCGCAGACGCCAAGCGGGTAAATAGCGACAATGCCTCGGCGCGTAGCCAAGACTCCGCGGCGTCGCGAATCTGGCGCGCGCTCGCCTCGGGCGGCAGGGGAATGCGCAGCACCTCGCCCTCGCGCTGCGCGTGTGGCGCCCAGGGATCCAAGCGCAGGGAGAGGGCGCCGCCCAGGAAAGGTAGCTTCTTTCCAGCGCGCCAGGTCTCGTCGGGGGCCTTACGTGCGCGGGGGGGCAACGGCAAGGCGAGCTGTCGCGTCTGGAATCGATGCGCTGCGCGCTGGCTATGGGCTCTCTGCGGCGGCATGGCGATCACGATGGGGGGCGATCTTGCGCATTTCCGCCTCGATCCACCCTTCGACCTCGGCCATGACGGCCTCGGGCGTCTTGCCCGCCGGATCGATCGGGGGGCCAATGCGAATCGTCACGGTACCCGGCCGTTTCAAAAACGCGCGCTTGGGCCAATACTCGCCGCTGTCGAGCGCGATGGGCACGACGGGCGCCTGCGCCGCCACCGCGAGGTAGGCGCCGCCGATCTTGTAGCGCTTGCGCTCTCCCGGCGCCACCCGCGTGCCCTCCGGGAAGATGATCACCGAATATCCTTCGCGCAGACGATCGCTGCCTTTTTGCGCCACTTCAGCCAGCGCCGCCTTGCCCGCCGCGCGGTCGATGGCGATGAAGGGCATCAGCCGCAGGCCCCACCCGAAGAAGGGCAACCAATGCAGCTCTCGCTTATAGACATAGACCGTATCGGCAAAGATTTCCTGCAGGGCGAAAGTCTCGAGCGCCGACTGATGCTTCGACAAGATCACGCATGGGCGGTCGGGGATGTTCTCGCGCCCTTCGACGCGCCAGTCGATGCCAAGCACATGCTTGATCGTCCATAGGGTGGCGCGCACCCAGGGTTCGACGAGCTGGCGGCGGCGGCGCGGCGACTGCCAAAAGTTCAACAAAAGATAAAAGACGACGAGCGGGACGCTGATCGTCATATAGAGCAGGAAGAGAGCAGAGCGCAAGAAATTCATTGCGTCAGGCTGTCGGCGACGGCGGCGAGATTCTCGAACACGGGTATGCCAATGGGGAGAGCCGGATCGTTGAGCGTTTTCTTGCCTTTGCCGGTGAGCACGAGGATGGGCCGAGCGCCCACGGCAAGCGCCGCCTGCAGATCGCGCAAGGAATCGCCGACGACCGGCACGCGCGCAAGATCGATCTGATAGCGTTCGGCAATCTCGAGCAGCATGCCCGGCTTGGGCTTGCGGCAGCTGCACTGGTCAGCATTGGTGTGGGGACAGAAAAAGATGGCGTCGATCTCGCCGCCTGCATGACGCACTGCTTGGATCATCTTCTCATGGATGGCGTTGAGCGTATCCATGTCGAACAAGCCGCGGCCGATGCCTGATTGGTTGGTGCATACGATCACGCGCCAGCCCCAATGATTGAGCCGCGCGATCGCCTCGAGACTGCCCGGCAGCGGCTGCCATTCGGCAGGGGACTTGATGTAGAGATCAGAGTCACGGTTGATGACGCCGTCACGGTCGAGAATGATCGCCTTCATCGCACAAGCGCCCATCGTTTGAATGCATCGAGCAAGACCCAGCGCATTTTGCCGTCGCTGCTCAAAGGCCTCCCGGGCAGCGCCGCTTCCATGCTAAGCCTACGCCGACAGCCGAGAGATGTCGGCGACCCGGTTCATGGCCGCCGATAGCCTCGCCAGCAACGCCAGTCGATTCGCGCGCAGGCGCTCGTCCTCGACATTGACCATCACATGCTCGAAAAAGGCGTCGACCGGCTCCTTCAAGGCGGCGAGGATTTGCAGCGCTTCGGCATAGCGGCCTTGCGCGCACGCCGCCTCGGCGCGCGGATCGATTTCCTGGAGCGCGGCGTAGAGCGCTTGCTCTTCAGGGGCAAGGAAGGCGGCCGGATCGACCTCGTCGGCCACGCGCTCGGCTTTCTTCAGCAGATTGCCGACGCGCTTGTTGGCGGCGGCGAGACTTGTCGCCTCGGGCAGCGATGAAAAACGCCGTACCGCGGCAAGCCGCGCCGGGATCTCGGCGATGCGCATCGGGCGCAGCGCAAGCACGGCGTCGATTTCCTTGGCCAAGTAGCCCTGCTCGCGTAAAAGGCCCGCCAAGCGATCGAAGAAGAAATCGAGCAGCCTTTCTTTGGTCGCCTCGTCGAGCATGGCCGGTGGAAACGCCGCATAGGCCGCATCGACGAGCGCATCGAGAGAAAGCGGCAAGGATTTTTCCATGAGCATGCGCAACACGCCGAGGGCATGGCGGCGCAAGGCATAAGGGTCTTTTTCGCCGGTCGGCCATTCATGGATGCCAAAGAGCCCAGCAAGGGCTTCGAGCTTGTCCGCGAGCGCCACGCAAATGCCAACATCATTGCGTGGCAGCTCGTCGCCGGAAAAGCGCGGTCTGTAATGATCGGCGATGGCGTCGGCGACGTCCGCGGGCTCGCCGTCGGCGAGCGCGTAGTAGCGTCCCATGATCCCCTGCAGCTCAGGAAACTCACCGACCATTTCGGTGGCGAGATCGGCTTTCGCGAGCAACGCAGCGCGGTCTGCGGCGCTGGCGAGCGCTTTCCCGCCGAGTCTTTCGCCACAGAAACGCGCAAGCTGCGCAAGGCGCTCGATGCGTTCGCCCTGGCTGCCGAGGCGACTATGGTAGACGACGCGGGAAAGCTGAGGGATGCGGTCGAGCAGCGATTTTTTGCGATCTTGTTCGAAGAAGAACTTGGCGTCCGCCAGACGCGGCCGCACGACGCGTTCGTTGCCGGCGATCACGGCGCGCGCATCGCGTGGACGCACGTTGGCGACGACGAGGAATTTATGGCTCAACCGCCCATCCGCCTCAAACAACGGAAAATATTTCTGGTTCGCCTTCATCGTCAGGATCAGGCATTCGGGCGGCACCGCGAGAAATTCGCGTTCGAATGCGCAGACGAACACGGAAGGACGCTCGACGAGCGCCGTCACCTCGTCGAGAAGCGCCTGATCTTCCTCGACGACGAGACCCTCTCGCTGCGCCGCCGCCTCGAGCTGCCGCCAGATTTCCGCGCGACGCGCGGCAAAACTGGGGATCACGGCGCCTTCTTCCTGCATTTGCTCGACATAGCGATCGGCGCTTTGGAGCACGATGGGATGAACGGCCGCTTCGAAGCGATGGCCCAACGTCTCCCGTCCGGCCGTAAGCCCCAGCGCCGTCACGGGCACGACTTCTTCGCCGTAGAGCGCGACGAGACGGTGTGCGGGGCGCACGAAATGCACGGTGCTCCAGCCGTCTTGAAGCTGATAGCTCATCACTTTCGGAATCGGCAGCGCAGCAAGCGCCGCATCGAGCGCCTGTTGCAGGCCCGCGGCGAGGGTTGCGCCAGGCGCCACGGCGTCGAGGAAGACCGCTTCCGTTTTGCCATCGGACGCGCGCACGAGCCGCTCGATGACGTTTTCATCATAGCCGAGAGCGGAAAGCTTCTTCAGAAGCGCCGGCGTGGGCTTGCCGGCGGCATCGAAGGCCACCGCCGCGGGCATCAGCTTTTGTCGCAATAGGCGGTCGGGCGCCCGCTCGCGCACCTCGGTCAGATGCACGGCGAGGCGCCGCGGCGATGCATAAGGCGTCGCCACGGCGGCCTCTTCGAGCAGCCCAGCCTCGCGCAAGCGCGCGGCCAGCGTCGTCGCGAACGCCTCGGAAAGCCGTGGCAAGGCTTTGGGGGGCAATTCTTCGACGCACAATTCGACGAGTAGATTGCGATGCATCGGCTCACCTCTTTTCCGCCAGTCGCGAAAGCGCCTCTTCGGCCCACGCGCGGGGGGCCAAAGGGAAGCCTAAGCGCGCGCGCGCTTCGAGATAGCTTTGCGCGACGCTACGCGCAAGATTCCGGATGCGGCCGATGTAGGCAGCGCGCTCGGTCACCGAGATCGCGCCGCGCGCATCGAGAAGATTGAAAGTGTGCGCGGCCTTGAGCACCTGCTCATAGGCGGGCAAGGCGAGCTTTTCCGCCATCAGATGCTTGGCTTGGCGTTCATGGGCGGCAAAGGCCGCAAGCAAGAAGTCGACGTCCGCATGTTCGAAGTTATAGGCCGATTGCTCGACCTCGTTCTGGTGAAAGACGTCGCCATAGGTAAGCCCCGGCGCATAGACGAGATCGAAGACGTTTTCCACCCCTTGCAGGTACATCGCGAGCCGCTCGAGTCCATAGGTGATTTCGCCCGTGATCGGTCGGCAATCGATGCCGCCCACCTGCTGGAAATAGGTAAATTGCGTGATCTCCATGCCATTCATCCAGACTTCCCAGCCAAGGCCCCAGGCGCCCAGAGTGGGGTTTTCCCAGTCGTCTTCGACGAAGCGCACGTCGTTGTTCTTCAGATCGAAGCCCAACGCGGCAAGTGAGCCGAGATAAAGATCGAGAATATTCGCCGGCGCGGGCTTCAGCACCACTTGGAACTGGTAGTAGTGCTGCAGTCGATTCGGATTTTCCCCATAGCGGCCGTCCTTGGGGCGGCGCGACGGCTGCACATAGGCGGCGCGCCAAGGCTCCGGGCCAAGCGCGCGCAGGAAGGTGGCGGTGTGCGAGGTGCCCGCGCCCACCTCCATGTCATAGGGCTGGAGGATCGCGCAGCCTTCTTTGTCCCAATATTCCTGCAAGCGCAGGATGATCGATTGCAACGTCGGTTTCATGGTCTCGCCGAGCCAAAAACACCATTCTACCGGTTGCGCCTCGACCACAGCGCAGGCGCACCCAGCAGCCCGCCCACGATCAAGGCCAGGGCGTCTCCCCAGCGCTGATAGGGCGTTACGCCGCCATAGCCCTGCGCCTCGACGCGCAAGACGCCGCGCGTGAAGGCCGGCAGTCGGTCGAGCACGCGGCCATCGGGAGCGATCGCGGCGGTAATGCCGGTATTGGTGGCCGCAAGCGCCATGCGGCCATTTTCGAGCGCGCGCATCGCAAGGATCTGCAGATGCTGGGGCTGTGCGAGCGAATCGCCGAACCAGGCGGTGTTGGAAAGATTGATGAGCAGCGTCGCGTGCGGAAAGAAATCGAGCACCTCGGCGCCGAATACATCTTCATAGCAAATCGTCGGCGCGATCGTCAATCCCGCGAGCGAGAGGGGCGGCTGGCGTCGAGGTCCGGCCGTGAAATCGCTCATCGGGATATCGACGAGCGTGAAAAACCAAGAAAAGCCGGGCGGCGCAAACTCCCCAAACGGCACCAAATGGCGTTTCACATAAGCCTGCCGGCCGGCCCCCTCGAGACCGACCGCCGCGTTGACATAAGCGCCCTCGCGTTCGCGCACCGCGGCGCCGAGCAAAAGCCCTTTGCCGCCTCCAAGGCGTTCCAGCACGGCCGGCGGAATCTGATCGAAAAAAAGCGGGATCGCCGTCTCGGGCAGGACGACGAGATCCACTTCGAGCCCCTGCGCGAGCTCCAGATAGCTCGAGAGCGACAGCGTCAAATATTCCGGACGCCATTTGAGGCTTTGCGGCACGTTGCCCTGCAAGAGCGCCACGCGCACCGGCGCGCCGACGGGGTGTGTCCAATCCATGCCGCGCAAAAGCGCCCCTGTGACGAACACGGCCGCCAGAGCGCCCCAGGCGCGCAGGCGGCGCCCGGCGAAAGCCAGCAAAGCGGCACAGCCCGCGACTATCCAGCCCACGCCCAGGCTGCCCAGGATGGGCGCATAGCCCGCGAGCGGCGAGGGCGGCGTCTGCGCATAGCCGAGCGAAAGCCAGGGAAAGCCCGTCAGCAACGCGCCGCGCAGCCATTCCGAAAGCATCCAGAACGCCGCAAAGAGCCCAGCGTCCCGATAGCCTTCTCCTGTGCAAAAACGCCGGAAGAGGTAAGCCGCGAGCGCGGGATAAAGCGCAAGGTAGCCACAGAACAAGAACGTGGCGAGCGCCGCGAGCGGCGCCGCAAGGCCCCCGACGTCGTGGAGGCTCACATAGACCCAGGACACGCCCGCTAGGAAAAACCCCAACCCCCAGGAAAATCCCAGCGCCGCTGCCGCGCCTGGAGTCGCCGCGTCGCGCCAAAGCCAGGCAAGCGCCGCCAGCGTCAGACAAGCAAGCGGGAAAAGAGACACGGGCGCGAACGCGATGGTCGTGGCCAGGCCTAAAACGAGCGCAACGAGCGCGCGCATGCTTACGCGCCAGAACTTTCCAACGGCGGCCGATCGACGAGCAGGGTGTGCACGCGTCGGCCATCGGCGCGTAAGACTTGGAATCGCACGCCGTCCAAGACGATGACTTCGTTGCGCTTGGGCAAGCGGCCGAGATGATGGAGCAAGAGGCCGCCGACCGTGTCGGCATGCTCATCGGAAAAATGGGTGCCGAAGGCCGTATTGAAATCCGCGATCTCGGTCGCCGCCTTGACGCGGTAGCGGCCGGTATTGTCGAGCACGATGTTGCCCGCTTCCTCGTCGAAATCGTATTCGTCGGCAATGTCGCCGACGATTTGTTCGAGCACGTCTTCGATGGTGACGAGACCGGCCACGCCGCCATATTCGTCGACGACGATCGCCATGTGATTGCGCGAGACGCGAAATTCGCGCAGGAGCACATTGAGCCGCTTCGATTCGGGAATGAACACCGCTGGCCGCAGGCTGTCGCGCAGGTCGAACTCGCGGCCTGCGAAGGGGCGCAACAAATCCTTGGCGAGGAGGATGCCAATGACGTCGTCACGACTGTCGCCGATCACCGGAAAACGCGAATGCGCCGTATCGAGCGCAAAGGCGACGATCTTCTCGAGCGGGTCATGGATCGAGACGACATCCATCTGCGCGCGCGGCACCATGATCTCACGCACCGCCATTTCCGAGACGGCAAGCGCGCCTTCGATGATCGACAAGGCGTCCGCGTCCATCAGATGGCGCTCTTGGGCGCGGCGTAGGAGCTCGATCAACTGCTCGCGGTCTTCGGGTTCGCCGAGCAGCATCATCGAAAGCCGTTCAAGAAACGACGGTCGACTTCGCGCAGGATCCATGATCAGACGTAAGGGTCGGGAATACGAAAACGCGCGAGGATTTCCCGCTCGCGCGCTTCCATCTGGCGCCGCGCGCGCGCGCCGCGCTCGTGGTCATACCCTTGCAGGTGTAGCATACCATGTATGACGAGGTGTGCGAGGTGATGCAAGAACGGCTTGCCTTGCTCCTGCGCCTCACGTCGGGCGACGCGTGGGCATAGCACGAGATCTCCGCAGACTTCTTCCGCGTTTTCATAGCCGAACGAAAGGACGTTGGTCGCATAGTCCTTGCCGCGATAGTCGCGATTGAGCGTGCGGCCCTCCGCTTCGGAGACGAATCGCAAGGTCACGCAGGCAGGCTTTTCCAGCGCCGCGCTGAGCCAGCGGCGCAGCTGAGGGCGCGTGGGCAAGTCGCTTTCGTCGGTAGCGTATTGGACGACGAGATGCAATCTATGGGCTTTCTTGCTTGCGGGCGGCATCATAGGCGGCGACGATGCGCGCCACCAAGGGATGGCGCACGACGTCGGAAGCGTCGAACTCGGTGAAAGCCAGCCCACGCACGCCTGCGAGCACACGGCGCGCTTCCAAAAGGCCCGACATCTGGCCCTTGGGCAAATCGGTCTGCGTCACGTCGCCCGTGATCACCGCCTTGGCGCCAATGCCGATGCGCGTGAGAAACATCTTCATCTGTTCCGGCGTCGTGTTCTGCGCTTCATCGAGTATGATGAAAGAATGATTGAGGGTGCGCCCGCGCATGTAGGCGAGCGGCGCGATCTCGATGCTGCCTTTCTCGAAGAGCCGCGCCACCTTCTCGAAGCCCATGAGATCGTAGAGCGCGTCGTAGAGCGGGCGCAAATAGGGGTCGACTTTTTGCGCGAGATCGCCCGGCAAGAAGCCCAGGCGTTCTCCCGCCTCGACGGCCGGACGCGTGAGCACGATGCGCGCGACCTGCTCGCGCTCGAAGGCATCGACGGCGCAGGCGACGGCGAGATAGGTCTTGCCGGTGCCGGCTGGACCGATGCCAAAGGTGATGTCATGCGACTGGATGTTCTTCACATATTCGATCTGGTGCGGCGTTCTGCCATGGAGATCGGGCTTGCGCGTGAGTAATCCCGAAGTCATGGACAGCGAGGCTTGGTTGCCAAGCTCGACCAGTCCGAGTTGAATGTCATCGACTGAAAGCGGCGCCTCTGCCAAACGGTAGAAGTGCCTGAGCGCCTGCGCCGCCTTGCGCGCCTGCGCCATCTCGCCTTCGATGCGGCAGCGCTCGCCGCGGCGTACGATGGTCACGTCATAGGCGGTCTCGATCTGCCGCAGGTTTTCGTCGAGCGCGCCGCAAAGATTGGCGAGCCGCGCATTGTCGGCCGGCTCGAGCGATACGGTGAGCGCACGCGCGATCATCGTCGTTGCATGCTCTCCGCCTCTGCGGCCGACAGGATCCAGACGCGCTCGACGGCGCCCGAGGCGTCGAGTAGGAAGCGCACGGGCGCCGGCCCTGTGATCATCGTGGGCAAGACGATCATGTTCCATTCGTTGCGGAACTGGGCGGCCGGGGACAAGGCGTACGTCTTGTCGTCGATGCGTACCTCCTGCAGGGAAGGCGGCAGCATCCAGCCATAATGCGCCGCTTCGGGCAGCTGGCGCATGAAGGCCGCCGGCGCCGGCGCAGGTGTGGGCGCCAATACGCTTTCCACGATCGCGCTTGCGATCGAGCCGACGAGGGCGGAAGTCACCGGATCGAGGGGCATGGGCGATAAAAAGAATACAAGATTCGGGTTAAAGTCATGAAAGTATTCCACGACTCCACGGATGATTCAACGACCATGCCCCGCAATCCCTTCGGCAAGCCTCTCGATCTTTCTGGCCACATCGAGCTCGCCCATGGCGCGGGCGGACGTGCGCAAGCCCAACTCGTCGCCGAGCTGTTCGCGCGCCATCTCGACAACCCCGCTCTCGCGCGCGGCGACGACGGCGCCGTGCTGGCTTGGCCAGCTCCTTATGCGCGGCTCGTCTTCAGCACGGATGCCCACGTCGTCGCGCCGCTCGAATTTCCCGGCGGCGACATCGGACGGCTCGCCGTCAATGGCACGATCAACGATTTGGCCATGATGGGCGCACACCCGTTGTGGCTAACGGTAGGCTTCGTGCTCGAAGAAGGCTTGCCGCTTGCCGTGCTCGCACGCATCGTCGCCTCGCTCGCCGATGCGGTCCGTCAAGCAGGGGTGGCTGTCGTCGCCGGCGACACCAAGGTGGTCGAGCGCGGCAAGGCCGATGGCCTCTATCTGACCACGGCCGGCGTCGGCGGCATCCCGGCCGGCCGGCCTGAAGTCAGCGGCAGCTTTGCCCGCGACGGCGATGCGGTGCTCGTCTCCGGCCCCATCGGCGACCACGGCATGGCCATCATGAGTCAGCGTGCGGGGCTAACCTTCGAGGCGCCCATCGTCTCCGATTGCGCCGCCTTGCATTCCCTCGTGGAAGCCATGTTCGCCTCGGGCGCTGAGATCCATGTGCTGCGCGATCCCACGCGCGGCGGGCTGGCCACCACGCTCAACGAAATCGCCCTGCAATCGCAAGTCGGCTTCTTGCTCGAAGAAGCCGCAATCCCCATCCGGCCAGCGGTCGCCGCGGCGTGTGAATTCTTGGGCCTCGATCCCCTCTACGTCGCCAATGAAGGCAAGCTCGTGGCGATCTGCGCGGCCAAGGATGCCGAGCGTTTGCTTGCGGCCATGCGCGCGCATCCGCTGGGGCGTGAAGCCGCCCTCATCGGACGCGTCGTCCAGGACGAGCGTCGCTTCGTGCGACTGACCACGCGCCTCGGCGGCGTGCGCATCGCCGACTGGTTGGCCGGCGAAATGCTGCCCCGCATTTGTTGAATCAGCGCTCGCGCAGGCTGGCCGGCAGCTTGAGCTCGGTGGCAAGCTTCAACTCGCCGCTGGCGATCACCGCCTTTGGCGCCGCAAAGCGTGCGCCAGCGACGAATCCCATGGCGAGAAAAGCGAAGGCTGCGCCTGCAAACAAGGGCCAGCGGCGAGTCACTCCCACCGTTTTCACCGTCTTCTCGACTTCCGGCGAAGGCGCGCACTTCTCCTCATCGGTTTCGTTCGCTGCCGCTGGTTTTGCCGTTGCGCGGGCGCGACGCTCGCATGCTTCTTCTGCAGCGCTTTCCGCTTCAGTGCGCGCCCGTTGCGCCTCGGCAAGCCGCGCTTCAAGCTTTTCGCGTTGTTTCGCAATTCGCATTGCCTCCTCCTCAGCCGCAAGACGCGCCAGCGCGAGGGTCTCGGCCGCCTCTTCATGACGCAGACGCTCCTGCGCCGCCTCGAGGGCAGCGCGTTCGGACGCCAGGCGCTCTTCGGCGAGCGCCTTCAGCTTCGCCTCGCGCTCGGCGCGGGCGCTCGCCGCCCGCGCAAGCTCGACAAACGCCAGCTCCTTGCGCTGCGCTTCTTGCGTGGCGCGCTCTTCGGCCTCGAGCCGCTCGGCCAGCGCCGCCTCGAGATGACGCTCGGCGCGCGCGCGTTCGATCGCCAAACGGCGCGCCTCGGCTTCCGCCTGTTCGCGCTCGCGCGCGGCTTTCGCCGCCATGCGTTCGGCCTCGGCCCGTTCCGCGGCAGCCTGGATCGCCTCATCGTGCTCATGGATGCGCTGCACCGCGAGCTGACGCGCGCGCTCGTCCCGCCCCGCTTGCGCCATCAGCGCAGCCAGCGCCTCTCGCTCCTCGACGATCGCGCTTGCCATACTCGTATCCATGTCGCGAAGGTAACGCCGACGGCGGCCCGCCAGCCCTTCGAGCAGCGGCGCAAATGTGGGCCATACTCGGCGATCATCCGCGCCCGAAGACGAAAGGACAGGCATTCCGCGTCGCAAAAGCCCGCGGGGGCCGGAAGATATAAGCGAAAAACCTCGCTATGCGCCGGTAAAACGCCGGATCATGCGCCGGTCGCGCTTCGTCGGTCGCCCCTTGGCGCTCGGCGCCGGCGCCATCTTGCGCGCGATGAGCGCCTCTTGGCGGCGCGCGCGGCTTTCCTCGGTTTCCTCGTAGAGGCCCCGCGCTTCTGCCGCCGGCCGGCGCGCGTCGATCAGTCCCTTGACGATGATCGTCCAGCGCATGTCGCCGATCGTGATCTCGAGCCGGTCGCCGATGCGCACAAGCCGCGCAGGCTTCGTGCGCATGCCCTGCCAATGCACCTTGCCGCCTTCGATCGCTTGGGCGGCCAGGCTGCGCGTCTTGAAAAAGCGAGCAACCCAAAGCCATTTGTCGAGCCGCATGCTCGGCGCTGCGTCGTGATTGCGGTTTTCCATGAGCGGCCATTATGGGCCGCCCGTGGCGAACAGGCAATCGTAGGGAGGGGTTGGGGCCAGCGACGCACACGCTTGCCGCGACGTCTCCGCTAGAATGGAAAGTTCGCAAGAAAGAGAGGCCAACGTGAGCATCAGCCCCATCACGGAGATCATCGCCGAGCTCGCTGCCGGACGCATGGTGATCCTCGTCGACGAAGAAGATCGCGAGAACGAGGGCGACCTCGTGCTCGCCGCCGAACACGCAACCCCCGAAGCGATCAACTTCATGGCCAAATATGGCCGCGGCCTGATTTGCCTGACCTTGACCGAAGAACGCTGCAAGCGCTTGGGTCTTTCCCTGATGGCGCCTAACAACCGCGCGCCCCATGGCACGGCCTTCACCGTCTCGATCGAAGCCGCCGAGGGCGTCACCACCGGCATCTCTGCCCATGATCGCGCCCATACGATCAAGGTGGCGGTGGCCAAGAACGCCAAGCCCTCGGACATCGTGCAGCCCGGCCATGTCTTTCCCCTGATGGCGCAACGCGGCGGGGTGCTCGTGCGCGCAGGCCACACCGAGGCCGGCTGCGCCCTCGCCGCGCTCGCCGGGCTCGAACCCGCCGCCGTGATCTGCGAAATCCTCAAAGACGACGGCACGATGGCGCGCCTGCCCGATCTCATCGAATTCGCGCGCACGCACGGCCTGAAGATCGGCGCCATCCGCGACCTCATCCACTACCGTTCCGAGCATGAACGACTCATCGAATGCGTCGCCGACAAAGAAGTAATCTGCGCGCATGGCGGCTTCCGCTTGCGCGCGTTTCGCGACCTCACGAGCGAAGACGTCCATTTGGCGCTCACGCGCGGGGACATCCGTCCCGAGCAGGAAACGCTCGTGCGCGTACATGAGCCCGTGTCCGTGCTCGATTTCCTGGATTGCGGCAGCCGTCGGCACACCTTTTCGATCGACGAGGCGCTTACGCTGATCGACCGCGCCAACCACGGCGTCCTGGTGCTCTTGCATCGCAACGAAACCGGCGCCGACTTGCTCTCCTGGTTGAACGACGAGACAAGCCGCCCCTCGAAACGATGGGATCCTCGCCTCTATGGCATCGGCGCGCAGATCTTGCGCGCCGTTGGCGTCGGCAAGATGCGGCTGATGGCCAGCCCGCGCAAGATTCCTTCGATGACCGGCTTCGGCCTCGAGGTCGTCGGCTATCTGACCCCGGAGGACATCGGCTCATGAGCTTCAAACCCGCCTCTCCCCCTATGCCCGGCGAGCGCAGCGCCTGCGCGAACCTGCGTGAAATCGAGCCGCTCACAAGCGGCAGCGGCTTGTCGATCGGCATCGCGCTTTCTCGCTTCAACCGTGACATCGGCGATGGGCTGCTCTCCGGCTGTTGCCTGGGGTTGTCCGAACTCGGCGTTTCGTCCGCAGAACTCGTCACCGTGCCGGGAGCGTTGGAGCTGCCCTTGGCGCTCAAATGGCAGGCCGAAACGGGGCGTTTCGACGCCCTGATCGCCTTGGGCTGCGTGATCCGCGGCGAGACCTATCATTTCGAGGTGGTGGCCAATGAGTCCGCGCGCGGCATCCTCGACGTCCAACTCGCCACCGGCGTGCCGATCGCCAATGCGGTGCTCACCGTAGACAGCGAAGAACAAGCGCAAGTGCGCATGGTGCAAAAAGGGCGGGAGGCTGCCCATTGCGCAGTGGAGATGGCCAACTTGCGCGCCCGCATCAAGAGGCCCGCGTGACGGCGCAGCGGAAAAAACCCATCACGCCGCGGCATCGCGCGCGCGCCTTCGTCCTCCAGGGCCTTTACCAGCATCTCGTCGCGGGCCAGGACGAAGCGGCGATCCGCGCCCAGGCGGAGTCGGTCGAAGGTTTCGAGAAAGCCGACCGGGCGTTCTATGAGGCGTTGCTTTCACGCACGCTGGCCGAGCTGCCCGCGCTCGTCGAGCGCCTGACGCCCCATCTCGCGCGCCCCTGGGAAGAGGTGTCTCCGGTCGAGAAAAGCATTCTGCTGCTTTCCGCCTGCGAATTCCTCCATCACCCCGAAACGCCTTATCGTGTCGCGCTCAACGAAGCCATCGAGCTCGCCAAGGAATTCGGCGGCACGGACGGGCATAAATTCATCAATGGCGTGCTCGACAAACTGGCGAAGGAGCTTCAGCGTCCATGACCGTGGAGGCCAAAATCATCGAGGGCGACTGTCTGGCGGCGCTCGCGAGTTACCCCGATGAGTTTTTCGATCTCATCGTCACCTCGCCGCCTTACGCCGACCGCCGCAAGCACAGCTATGGCGGCGTCGATCCCGAGCATTACGTGGAGTGGTTTTTGCCGCGCGCGGCGCAATTTTTCCGCGTGTTGCGTCCAACCGGCTCATTCGTGCTCAACATCAAGGAAAAAACCGAAAACGGCGAACGCCACACCTATGTGATCGAGCTCATCCTCGCGCTGCGCAAGCAGGGATGGCTATGGACCGAAGAATACATCTGGCACAAGAAGAATTGTTACCCGGGCAAGTGGCCCAACCGTTTTCGCGATGCTTGGGAGCGTTGTCTGCATTTCACGAAGTCGCGCAAGTTCAAGATGAATCAGGAAGCGGTAATGGTGCCCATGGGCGACTGGGCGCGCGCGCGGCTGCGCACGCTGGGCAAGAACGACCTCGTGCGTTTCGATTCACAGGTGGGCAGCGGCTTCGGCAAGAACATCGCCAATTGGCTTGGCCGCACGATGGCTTATCCGACCAACGTGCTGACGTTCGCCACGGAATGCGGCAACAAAGGGCACTCAGCGGCGTTTCCGCGCGCATTGCCCGAATGGTTCATCAAGCTCTTCACCGACGCCGGCGACTGGGTGCTCGACCCATTCGTCGGCTCCGGCACCACCTGCGAGGTTGCGCAAGCGCTCGGAAGGAATTCCGTCGGCATCGAGATCCTGCCGCGCTATTGCGAGCTTGCGCGGCGCTCCCTGGCGCAACAGCTGCCCTTGACGGAGATTTTCGCCCACAATGAAGCATGAGCAGGCGATCGCGGACTTCATCGAAAAGAACATCCCCGAGTTCCATCGCAGACGGCTTTCTAGCCTGGAAGCGCTGAAGCTCGATAAAATCCTCGCGCGCAAGAACCCCTATCTCTTCAAAGCCAAGCATGTAGAAACGGCGGCCGAGCTCGTACGGCAGCTTCTCGAGGCCCATCTTTCCTCACAGGAGGAGACGCTGTTCGGCGAATTCCTCGAAGCCTTGGCGATCCATGTCTGCGGCTTGTTCTTTGGCGGGCAAAAATCGGCTGCCGAAGGCATCGACCTCGAATTCACGCGCGCCGGCAAGCGTTACATCGTCGCGATCAAGTCCGGGCCGCACTGGGGCAATTCACAGCAAATCAAGCGCATGCGCGAGAACTTCCGCCAAGCGCGGCGCATTGCGCGAGATCCGACTTTGATCGCCGTCAATGGCTGTTGTTATGGCCGAAACGCTCGCCAAGACCAAGGCGACTATCTGAAATTGTGCGGCCAGGCGTTCTGGTCTTTGATTTCTGGGGAAGACGAGATGTATCGCGCGCTCATCGCGCCGCTCGGCGCGCGCGCCAAGGAGCGCAACGAACATTTCGCGCGCGAATACGCAAAGACGCTCAACCGCTTCACCGCAGACTTCATCGCTCGTTTCTGTCATGCCGACGGCGCCATCGATTGGGACAAGCTGCTCGCTTTCAACTCCGCCATCGCGAAACCTTCCGTGCGCGCGCCATGCCCTCCGAATTCGCGCTGATTACGCGCTATTTTCAGCGTCCGACCCCTTCCGCCCGCCTCGGCATCGGCGATGACGCGGCGCTAATTACGCCCAGCGCCGGCATGGAGCTGGCCATTTCCACCGACATGCTCGTCGTAGGCACGCATTTTTTACCGGCGGCCGACGCCGAAGGGCTGGGCTGGAAAACGCTCGCAGTCAATGTGTCCGACCTCGCCGCGATGGGGGCACGCCCCCGCTGGGCGCTCTTGGCCTGTGCCCTGCCAGAGGCTGATGAGACATGGCTTGCGCGTTTCACGCAGGGTTTCTTCGCCTGCGCCGAAGCCTTTGGCGTCGAGCTCATCGGCGGCGACACCACGCGCGGCGCGCGCGCCTTCGCAGTCACGATCCTCGGGGAAGTTCCCTGTGGGCAAGCGCTCACACGCGCCGGCGCCCGCGCAGGCGACGAGATCTGGGTTTCTGGCGCGCCCGGGCAGGCGGCCTTGGGACTCGCTCACCTCCAGGGCAAGGTCGCACTCGAAGAGCCGCAACGCAGCGCCTGCCTTGCCGCACTCCCCCGGCCGCAGCCGCGCCTTGCGCTGGGGCTGGCGTTACGGGGGCTGGCCACCGCCGCGATCGACGTCTCCGACGGACTGCTCGCCGATCTTTCCCACATCCTTTCCGCTTCCGGCCTTGCTGCGCGGCTTACGCTCGATGTCGAGGCCGTCCCCACGTTCGCGCAACACTGCTTTCTCGCAGGCGGCGACGACTATGAACTCGTCTTCACGGCGCCGAGCAATCGGCATGAGGAAGTGCTCGCACTCGGGGAAAAACTTGGCTTGCCTCTCACCTGCTTGGGCGACTGCCGCCCTGGGCCAGCCGGCTTTCTCGACGTGCGCACGCGCGCAGGGGAGCCTGTCGCTTTCTCGACGCTGGGTTATGATCACTTCGCATGAACATCAAGCGCTCGCCCCCGCCGCCGCCCGCTTTCCTGCTCGCCCACCCCGCGCACCTCATCGCCTGCGGCTTCGGCAGCGGGCTTTCGCCCTGGGCTTCCGGCACCGTCGGCACGGCCTTCGCCTGGGCGACGTATCCGCTTTTGCGCGCGCTCTTGCCCCATGATCTTTTCTTCGCCGCCTTCCTCGCCTTGGCCTTCGCCGTCGGGGTGCTCGCCTGCGAGGTCACTGGCCGCAACCTCGGTCTGCCCGATCACGGCGCGATCGTCTGGGACGAAATCGTGCCATTCTGGTGCGTGCTCTTTCTCGCGCCCAGCGAGCTCGCCTGGCAACTCGCCGCGTTTTTGGCGTTTCGTTTCTTTGACGTGGCAAAGCCGCCACCCGCCCGCGCAATCGATGAACGCCTGAAAAACGGCCTGGGCGTGATGCTCGACGATCTCGTCGCCGCGGCCTACGCGTTGATTCTCTTATCCTTGATCAAGACCGCTGCTTCCTGGCTTGACTAGAATCGGCGCGCCCCCAAAAAGATGGAGGAATCGATGAACGCCCGCTCGTTGTTTTTGCGCATGCGGCTGGTGCATTGGATCGGCGTCGCCCTTTTGCTGATCAACGCCACTTTCTTCACCGACAATCCGATCGGCAGCGGCGTCCAATACTTGATCGCTCTCGTCGTCTTCATTCATGACCTCGACGAAAAACGGTGGGGTGTCGTGGCCTGGCGAGATCTTGCGAGTTATCTGCGCCACATCGCCTCGCTCGACTTGTCTCGGCCATGCACGGTCGCCACGAACTTCAGCGAAGAGATTCGCGAGGTCGTCGGCTCCGTAGACGACTTTCGCGGCGCCGTGCGCGCCACGTTGGAGGAAGCGCAAAGCGCAGCCGCCCGCACGGCCGAAGTCGCTGGCCAGGTCAGACGCGATGCGCAGGCCATCGAGCGCAGCGCGGCGACGACTGCGGAGATCGCCACCGCGGCGCGCACGACCACCGAACACATTCGCAGCGAGCTTGAAGAGCTCGCCACCGAAGCCGTGGGCACGCGCGATGACCTGGCCAATAGCCGCACGAGCCTCGTGGAGGCTCAACGCGAGATCGACGAGATGTTCGTCTCCCTCAAGGACAATGTCGCCCAAACGGAGGCGCTCGCCAGCGGATTCACCGAACTCTCCGCCAACGTCGCCCAGATCGACCGCATCCTCGCCACCGTCTCGGAAATCGCCGACCAGACCAACCTCTTGGCGCTCAACGCCGCCATCGAGGCTGCGCGCGCCGGAGAAATGGGGCGCGGCTTCGCCGTCGTAGCCGACGAGGTCAGAAAGCTCGCCGAGCGCACCCAGGCAAGCCTCGTCGAAATCAATCGCACCGTGGGTGGCATCGTCGCCGGCATCGAAACCACCTCCGGCCGCATTCGTGAGCAAGCGGCCCGGATGCATGGGCTTGCCGCCGAATCGGAAAAAGTCGAAAAGATCCTAGAAAGCGCCCACGCGCTGATCGGCCAATCCACGACGCTGGCCGACAAGGCGGCTGCGGTGGCGCAAAAGCTGCGGGATGATCTCGCCCAGATGGCCTCGCATATGAGCCGTCTGGATACGCTCGCACAAGACAACGTCGCCAGCGTCGCCGCCATCGCCGCCACTGCCGGCGCGCTCGATGAGCAGTCTGGCCGTTTGGGGCAAACGCTCGCGCGTTTCCGCCTATAAGCCGCTTTTCCTCATGGACGCCGAACTTTCCGAATTGTCCGCCGCGCTGGGTGAGGCCTGCCGCGCGCGCGGGCTCTTGGTCGCCACGGCCGAATCGTGCACGGGCGGCTGGCTAGCGCAAGTGATCACTCACACCGCAGGCAGTTCCGGTTGGTTCGAGCGCGGCTTCGTCACCTATGCGAATGCGGCGAAGGTCGAGATGTTGGGCGTCGCCGAGCAAACGCTCGCCGCGCATGGCGCCGTGAGTTTGGAGACGGCGCGCGAGATGGCGAGCGGAGCGCTCGCACACTCGCACGCCCACCTTGCCGTCGCGATCACGGGCATCGCAGGACCAACCGGCGGCAGCCTCGACAAGCCCGTGGGCGCCGTCTGCTTCGCGTGGGCGGCGCGCGCGCCGGACGGGGCGATCCGTCTTTTGCGCAGCGAGCGGCAGCACTTTTCGGGCGACCGCGAGGCGATTCGGCGTCAGGCTGTCATCCATGCCTTGCAGGGCTTGATCGATCTGGCAAAAAGCATGCCATAATTGCGGAAAGCTCTGGCAAAGTTCGCCACGCCCTTTGCGCTCGCCTGAACCCAGCAGGGACGTGCGGACGTCGCCAACAAGCCGCGCTCTTCGCCCCGGCGTGCGATGCGTCGGCCAAGGCAGCGGCGCGGTTGGGCGTTTTTTCACTCTCGGCTACTTGGACACCGATATGGACGAAAACAAAGCGAAAGCGTTACAGGCGGCTCTTTCCCAGATCGAAAAGCAGTTCGGCAAGGGCTCGATCATGAAGATGGGCGCCGAACGCATCGAGCAAGACCTGCAGGTCGTCTCCACAGGTTCGCTGGGGCTTGACATCGCCCTCGGCGTCGGCGGCCTGCCACGCGGGCGTATCGTCGAAATCTATGGCCCCGAATCTTCGGGCAAGACCACCTTATGCTTGCAAGTCGTCGCCGAAGTGCAAAAGCAGGGCGGAGTGGCCGCTTACATCGACGCCGAAAACGCGCTTGACCCGGTCTATGCGTCCAAGCTTGGCGTCAATGTGCCCGAGATGCTGATTTCGCAGCCGGACACCGGCGAGCAGGCCCTCGAGATCGCCGACATGCTCGTGCGCTCGGGCGGTGTCGATCTGATCGTCATCGACTCGGTGGCTGCGCTCGTGCCCAAAGCCGAAATCGAAGGCGAAATGGGCGACCAATTGCCTGGCCTGCAGGCAAGGCTCATGAGCCAGGCGCTCAGAAAGCTCACCGCCAACATCAAGCGCACCAACACCCTGGTGATCTTCATCAACCAAATCCGCATGAAGATCGGCGTGATGTTTGGCAACCCGGAAACCACCACGGGCGGCAACGCGCTCAAATTCTATGCCTCCGTGCGCATGGACATCCGGCGTCTAGGCAGCATCAAGAAAGGCGACGAGGTCATCGGTTCCGAAACCAAGGTCAAGGTGGTCAAGAACAAGGTCGCGCCGCCCTTCAAAGAGGCCAACTTCGACATCCTCTATGGCGAAGGCATTTCGCGCGAAGGCGAGATCGTCGATCTCGGCGTCGAATACAAGATCCTCGACAAGTCCGGCGCCTGGTATGCCTATCAGGGCGAAAAGATCGGCCAAGGCAAAGACAATGCGCGCGAATTCTTGCGTGCGCACCCGCAGCTTGCGCGCGAGATCGAAAACAAGATCCGCGCTGCCGCTGGCGTTGCGTTGCTTCCCGACGTCGGCGCCGGTGGATGAACTGCGTCGTCGCGCCTTACGCTGCCTTGCGCGCCGCGAATACACACGCCTGGGGCTGGCGCGCAAGCTCGCCTCCCATGGCCGCCCCGAGCAAATCGATGCCTTGCTCGACGAGCTCGAGAGGCAGGGTTTGCTGTCTGATGCGCGCGCGGCGGAAGCCTATTTGCGCGCGCGCGCGCACCGGTATGGCCGCGCCTATCTCGCCCGCGCCCTGGCCGAAAAAGGCATCGCCCCTTCGCTCATCGCCGAGAAGCTTGCAGAAGTGCTTGGCAACGACGAGCTTTCCGTCGCTCGAGCGCTTTTGCGCAAGAAATTCGCCGCCCCGCCGCGGAACGCCCAAGAATGGGCGCGGCAGGCGCGCTTTCTGGCCGCGCGCGGTTTCTCCTCTGAGCTAATCCATCGTCTGCTGCGCGAACCCTGCGACCCATGAGCCGACTCATCGCCTCGCACCTCGTCAAGAAATACCGCGGCCGCACCGTGGTGCGCGACGTCAGCCTCGACCTCGCGGGCGGTGAAGTGGTCGGCCTCTTGGGGCCGAATGGCGCAGGCAAGACCACATGCTTTTACATGATCGTCGGCCTGACCGCCGCCGACGGCGGCGAAATCCTTTTGCGCGACGACGATGGCCGCGAGCATCGGCTCACGCATCTGCCGATGCACAAGCGCGCGCGTCTGGGGCTTTCCTATCTTCCCCAAGAAAACTCGATCTTCCGCAAGCTCACGGTCGCCGAAAACATTCGCGCCGTGCTCGAACTCCGGCACGCCGATGCGCCGACGATCGAGGCGCGCCTTACAGAACTCCTTGAAGCGCTGCACATCACGCACCTCCGACATCAGCGCGCCGCCGCGCTTTCGGGCGGCGAGCGCCGACGCGTCGAGATCGCACGCGCCCTGGCGGTGCGGCCGCGCTTCATCCTGCTGGACGAGCCCTTCGCCGGCGTCGATCCGATCGCTGTGCTCGACATCCAAAAGATCGTGCATTTCCTCAAGGAAAACGGCATCGGCATCCTGATCACGGACCACAACGTGCGCGAAACCCTGGGCATCTGCGATCGCGCCTGGATCATCAACGAAGGCGCCGTGCTGGCGGCTGGACATCCTGCCGAGATCATCGATAATGAAAGTGTACGCCGCGTCTATCTCGGCGAACATTTCCGTTTGTAAAGCCGTGAAGCCGCAGCTTTCCCTCAAACTCACCCAGCATCTGGCGCTCACGCCACAATTGCAGCAGTCGATACGACTGTTGCAGCTTTCCACGTTGGAGCTCAACCAGGAAATCGAGCAGGCGCTACAAGACAACCCGCTGCTCGAACGCGTCGACGCCGAAACGCCGGCTTATGCGGGCGGCGCCGAGGATGCGCTGGCGCATGCCGAAGCCAGCGCCGAGGACGCGCAGCCGCAAGAATCGTTGCTTGCCGCCGAATGGAGCATCGACGCCGGCGAATGGCAGGCGGTCGCCCAGGGCGGCGTGCGCGACCCCAATGACGAAGACGTCGAAGCCGGCGAAATCGCCCCCGCGCACGTCACGCTGCGCGACCATCTGACCGAGCAACTCGCGCTTTCCCAGTTGTCCGACGCCGAAAAGGCGCGCGTGGCGTTCCTCATCGAAGCGCTCGAAGAAGACGGCTATCTCTCTGCCTCCCTCGAAGAGCTGGCCGAGGTCATGCCTGCGGAAATCGCCGGCGCGCCCGAAGAGAAGCTGGAAAACCTCGCCATTGCGCTCAAACATCTGCAAAGCTTCGATCCGCCGGGCGTGGGCGCGCGCGATGCGCGCGAATGCCTGCTCTTACAGCTGGACAACTTGCCGCCCTCGGACACCCAGCGGCTGGCGCGCGCGATCGTCGCCGAGCATCTAGAAACGCTCGCCGCGCGCGACTATTCCGCGCTCAAGAAAGCCATAGGTTGCGACGAAGACGCCCTGCGCGCGGCGATGCAGCTCATTCGCACGCTCAACCCCCGCCCCGGCGCTCCCTATGCCTTTATCGAGCCGCGCTACGTCACGCCAGACGTCATCGTGCGCAAAGTGCAGGGACGCTGGACGGCCTTTCTCAACCAAGAGGCGGTGCCCAAGCTGCGCATCAACCGCCTCTATGCCGATCTCATCCGCCAAAACCGCGCCAACGGCGGCGGCAATCTCGTTGGCCAGCTGCAGGAAGCCAAATGGCTGATCAAAAACATCGAACAGCGCGCGCAGACGATCCTGCGCGTCGCGCAAGCCATCGTCGATCGCCAGCGCGCGTTCTTCGATCATGGCGAAGTCGCCATGCGCCCGCTGACGCTGCGCGAAATCGCCGAGACCGTGGGCCTGCACGAATCGACCGTCTCCCGCGTCACCAACCAGAAATACCTGGCGAGCCCACGCGGCATCTTCGAACTCAAATACTTCTTCGGCAGCCATGTCGCCACCGAAAGCGGCGGCGCCGCCTCATCGACCGCGATCCGGGCCTTGATCAAGCAGCTGATCGCCGCCGAAGATGGCCAAAAGCCATTGTCCGATGCGAAAATCGCAGAGATCCTCGCCGCTCAGGGCATCACCGTGGCGCGGCGCACGGTCGCCAAATACCGTGAATCGCTGGGCATCCCCGCGGTTGCCCAACGCAAGACACTCTAACAAGGAGCCAATATGAATCTCAACATCACCGGTCACCACGTCGAGGTCACGCCCGCACTGCGCGACTATGTCACGCAAAAGCTCAACAAAGTGATCAATCACTTCGACCATGTCACCAATACCCATGTGATCCTGTCGGTCGAGAAACTCACGCACAAAGCCGAAGTCACGCTGCATGTGCGCGGCAAGGACATCACCGCCAGCGCCACCGACGGCGACATGTACGCCGCGATCGATCTTTTGATCGAAAAGCTCGACCGTCAGGTGCAGAAATACAAGGAAAAGCACTATGGCCACCCCCACGAGCGGCCAATCCTCGAATGACCTTGGCCAAGGAAGGGGCAAAGGGTATACTTCTCCGTTACGCCGTATCTTGCGCATGCGCCGGCGCGCCCAAGGCGGGGCGATGCGCGCTCAGCATGCCTAGGCTGCGCGGATGCGGCAAAGCGTAGATCGCGCGCAAGCCGCGGGCGAACGCCCGCGTGCGCGCCCCCTGCTGCGAAGCACACCATGAATCTGATCGCCAAGGTATTGAAAACCGAGAACATCCTGCTCGATTTCGCAGCCACGAGCAAAAAGCGCGTTTTCGAGCAGGCCGGCGCCCTCTTCGAAGCCCATCAAGGCATTCCGCGCACGCATGTCTATGATGCCCTCTTCGCGCGCGAAAAAATGGGCTCCACCGGCCTGGGGCTCGGCATCGCCATCCCGCATGGCCGCATCAAAGGGCTCAAGGAAGCCCATGGCGCCTTCTTGCGCCTGGCCGCGCCGATCCCGTTCGACGCGCCGGATGGCCTGCCGGTTTCCATGCTCTTCGTGCTGCTTGTGCCTGAGGCCGCCACCGAGCTCCATTTGCAGATGCTCTCCGAGCTCGCGCAGATGTTCTCGGACAAAGGCTTCCGCGAGCAGCTCGCGCACGCCCCCGACGCCGCGGCCGTGCATGCATTGTTTTCGGCATGGCGACCCGCCGCCTGATCGTCGCCCAACTATTCGAAAAAAACCGCGAGCGCCTCAAGCTCCAATGGCTCTCCGGCGCGCTCGACCGCGCCATCGCCGTCGTGCGCGACGACGTCTCGCCTGCCGACCTCGTCGGCCATCTGAACCCGATCCACCCCGATCGCATCCAGGTGCTCGGCTCGCCCGAAATCCTCTGGTATCGCCGGCAAGCTCGCAAAAAAGACGGCAGCATCTTCCAGCAAATCCTCGCCGCACACCCGCCGGCGATCATCGTCGCGGACGGCTGCGACGTCCTGCCGGAAATCGCCGCGCTCTGTCAAGAAAGCGACACGCCGCTTTTCGCCACCCCCCTGCCCACGGCGCAGGTCATCGACGCGCTGCGCGCCTATGTCTCGCGCCAGCTCGCCGAAACCGTCACCCTCCATGGCGTCTTCATGGACGTGCTCGGCGTCGGCGTCCTCATCACCGGCGATTCCGGCGTCGGCAAGAGCGAACTGGGGCTCGAACTGATCACCCGCGGCCACGGCCTCGTGGCCGACGACGTCGTCGAAGTCTCGCGCGTGGCGCCCGACACGCTCGAAGGCCGGTGCCCCGAGCTACTGCGCGATTTCATCGAAGTGCGCGGCCTGGGTTTGCTCAACATCCGCACCGTCTTTGGCGAAACGGCCTGTCGGCGCAAGATGCGCCTGCGCCTGATCGTACATCTGCAAAAACCCCAAGCCATCGGCGAAATGCCGCGCCTGCCGCTCGATGCGCAAACGGAAACCATCCTCGGCGTGCCCATTCGCAAGATCGTGCTGCCCGTGGCTGCCGGCCGCAACCTCGCCGTCTTGCTCGAAGCCGCCGTGCGGCAGACGATCCTCCTCTTGCGCGGCATCGATTCGATGCAAGAGTTTCTCGATAGGCAAAGCAAGGCGATCGCCGACAGCGAAGACTAACTCGCGCCAACACGCCGGCAATCCCGCTATCGCCCTTCGCGCGCCCTGCAAAGGGCGCGCCGGCGACAAGGCCGAAAAGCTACTCCTTCCGCTTCGCTATCCCCCCGAGCGCCTTCTTGCGCGGGCTACGCCCAATGCCGGCGCCTTGCCGCGCCTGAGCGCACCAAGGCCTTTTCTGACCGCCTTCGGGCCCGGCAGGCCTCAAAGGCAAGCGCACGCCGCCTGGCCCTGGCCATTTCCCCTTCGGAAAGCCAGGCATAGTCCAGAGGCATTCGTGCGCGTCCCTGAAAAAGCTCGGCTGGGTCTCATCCCTTAGAAATCAGGGCATGGTTCAGAGCGAGATAGCGCGTGCGCTCCCCAAACACATCAACGTCTTAATCCCTTAGAAATCAGGGCATGGTTCAGAGAGCGCTGCCTGACGAAGGCCATTGCCGTAGCCACTGTCTTAATCCCTTAGAAATCAGGGCATGGTTCAGAGGAGAATAAAATGATTGAATTCATCAATCTAACCC
>JAOADW010000007.1 GCA_026417115.1 Rhodocyclaceae bacterium | reverse complement strand
GGCTACCAGGCAAGCATCTACACCTATCGGCTGCTCCCACCTTCTTAAAGATCATCCCCCATCAAGACTTCCGCCTCAATCGAGGAAAGACCACCATTATACCCACCTCCCCAAACCAGTCAACTAGAAATGAGGATTTTTTGTTTCGCCCTCGGATAACCCCCTTGTCGCGACTTGCCAGCACCCTCTGGGGATCACCGCAACACTTTATTTATTTATTTGAGATAATCTTCCTCTACGGGAAGCTGGCATCGCTGTTCGGCCGCTGGAGGGAGCAGCGGCCATTCGGCAAGACGAACATAGCGGCTCCCCCCAGCGGCGAGCTTCGATTCGACCAAGGCAAAAGACGCCACGGGCCAGGCCAGCGGCTGGAGGCGCTTGGCTTCGACGTCGTGGCAGCGCCGGACGAGCGTGACGTGCGCCAGAAAAGGGCGCCCCTCGCAGGGAAAAGCATGCTCGGCAAGCCTTGTTTGCAGATCCCCCACCAACGCTTTGGCCTCTGCGGGTAAAGACGAGCACCCGGCCCAGGCCAGCCGTTGACGTGGCCAAAATGCGAGTTGATCGATGGTGAGGACAAATGATGGGGCGCGCACCGATGCGCCAATGTCATAAAGCGCGGACAAGTGGCTTGCCTCGAGGTCGCCGAGAAAAGCCAAGGTGAGATGGAGGTTTTCCTCCGGTGTCGGTCGTCCTCCGCAGCGCCGGGCCAGATGTCGCGCGAGGCGCGCCAGGTGCTCGCGCACCGGCGCTGGGGGCCAAAGGGCAAAAAAAAGTCGGTGACGCTCAATCACGTTGCAAAAGCACGACCGCCTCGGCCGCAATGCCTTCGCCGCGCCCGAGCGCGCCGAGCCTTTCCATCGTTTTGGCCTTGATATTCAGGCGTTCGACGGCAAGCCCCAAGACGGCGGCGAGATTAGCGCGCATGGCCGGAATGTAGGGAGAAAGCCTCGGCGCCTGGGCAATCACCGTGGCATCGACGTTGACGACTCGCCAGCCGGCTTCTTTGATGCGCGCTAATGCCAAGGCTAGCAGCCGCTGGCTGTCGGCGCCACGCCAGGCCGGGTCCGTGTCGGGAAACATGCCGCCGATGTCGCCTAGACCCGCCGCGCCGAGCAAAGCATCAATGATTGCATGCAGCAAGCAATCGGCGTCGGAATGACCGGCCAATCCCGTTTCGTGGGGAATCGTCACCCCTCCTAAAATCAATGGCCTGCCTTCGACCAGGGCATGGATATCGAACCCCTGTCCAATGCGCAACTCCACGCTCACCCCCTTTGCGCTCGCAAAATCGCCGTCGCCAATTCGATATCGCTGGGATGGGTGACTTTCAGATTCAGCGCATCGCCGAGGACGAGACGTGGACTCATGCCCAGACGTTCGACGGCGCCAGCCTCGTCGGTAACCTCGGGAAATCTTTCGAGTGCGCGCATCAGTAGCCCATAGCGAAACATCTGCGGCGTTTGCGCCTGCCATAAATCATCTCGCGAAACCGTGTCGGCCACGCGCAGCACACACCCCGATTCGCGGCGTGCGCGCTTGAGGGTATCAGTCACGGGCAAGGCGAGCAAACCGCCGACTTCGTCATCGCCGACTTCTTCGATCAGCCTGCGCACTGCCGCCGGCTTGATGCAGCACCGGGCAGCGTCATGGACG
>JAOADW010000004.1 GCA_026417115.1 Rhodocyclaceae bacterium | reverse complement strand
ATCGCCGAATTCGTCGAGGATGCGCGCGCGGTCGCCGTCTTGCAAAAACTCGGCGTCGACGCCTTCCAGGGGTATCATTTCTCCGTGCCAGCAGCCAACCTGAGGGCGCTGCTTGCGCGCGCCGACTCCCGGGACACGCCTCGCTCAACCTATCATTGAACCTTTCGGCGAAAACGCCATGCCCCTGATTCTCGCCGTCGATGACAATGCCACCAACCTCGCCTTGATCGAAAACTTGGCGGCGAAGCTTCCCGACGTCGAGACCGTCGCGCTCGACGACCCGACGCTGGCGCTTGCCTGGTGCCAAGAAAACCGCCCAGATTTGATCCTGCTCGACTATATGATGCCGGCCATCGACGGCCTCGAATTCATGCGCCGGCTGGGAGGTCTCTCAGGAAAGCAGGAACCGCCGCCGGTGATCATGATCACGGCCGATCTTGAGCGTACGGTGCGCTATCGCGCGCTCGAGCTCGGCGCGCGCGATTTTCTCAACAAGCCCATCGATCATGCCGAATTCATGGCGCGTCTAAAGAATCACCTGGCGCTGATCGATGCGCAGAAAAAGCTCGCCGATCGCGCCGCCTGGCTTGCCGAGGAAGTCGCCAAAGCCACCGCCGACATCCTCGCGCGCGAGAAAGAGGCGATCTTGCGGCTTTCGCGTGCCGCCGAGTATCGCGACCCCGAAACCGGCGCGCATCTGTTGCGCATGTCCCAGTATGCGCGCCTGATCGCAGCGCATCTCGGCTTGTCTGGCACGGAGCAGGAAATGATCCTGGAGGCAAGCCCCATGCATGATGTTGGCAAGGTCGGCATTCCGGATGCGATCCTGCTCAAGCCGGGTCGCCTCGATGCGGACGAGTACGAAGTCATGAAGCGTCATGCCGAGATCGGCTACGAGATTCTGCGCGATTCGCCGGCGCCGCTTCTGCAGATGGCCGCACAGATCGCCTGGACGCACCATGAGAAATTCGATGGCTCGGGTTATCCGCGTGGGCTAGCCGGCGAGGCGATTCCACTGGTTGGCCGCATCGTGGCGGTTGCGGACGTCTTCGATGCGCTGACCTCCGTGCGCCCTTACAAGCGCCCCTGGACGCTTGCCGATGCGCGGGAGTTTCTCGTCGCTGAGGCGGGCAAGCATTTCGATCCCGACTGCGTGCGCGCCTTCCTCGCGGGTTGGCCGGAGGTGCTGGCCATCCACGCGCGCCATGGGGAGGCGCCCGGAAAAGCCTGATGTTGGATGCGCTCAAGTTCGCCGAACTGAAAGCAAGCGGCGCATTGCCGATGCCGTCGGGCACCGCGCGCGCCTTGATCGAGACGCTCAGGCGCGAGAACGTCACATTGCCAGAAGTCTGCCGCTTGATCCAGGCCGATCCGGCGCTCACGGGGCGCTTATTGAAGCTCGCCAATTCGGCGGCTTATGCGCGACCACGGCCGGCGGCGGCCGTGACGCCCGAAGTCCTCATGATGCTCGGCCTGCCGGCCGTGCGCAGCCTGGTCCTCGCCTTCTCGCTGATCGACGCCTTTCGCGCCGGCCAGTCAGAGCGTTTCGACTATGGCGCCTTTTGGTCCCGTGCGCTTGCCGAAGCCTGTGCGGCGCAAGCCTTAGGCGCGCGACTGCGGGTCGCGCCAGCCGCCGAGCTCTTTACCTTGGGATTGATCGCCGACATCGGACGTCTCGCACTCGCCGCCTGGGCGCCGCAGCGTTATGACGAGTTGCTCGCGCAACAGGCCTCGGCCTGGCCGGAGGCGGACAGCCTGCGGGAGGCCGAACAGCGCGCCTTCGGCTTCGACCATGCCGAGCTCGCAGGCGCCCTGGCGCGCGAATGGGGCCTTCCGCCGCTGTTCCAGGAAGCCATTCGTTGGCATGCGCTGCCCGAAACGACTTGGCCCGAGAAGGCCAATGAGCGTACCCGGCAATTGATCGCGACGCAATCGCTTGCGCATCGCTTGGCAGACACCTTCACGCTCGATGACGAAGCGCGCGCATCCGCTGCCCTCGCGCTCAAAGAGCGTGCTCTCCACCTGGGGATCTATGATTGGCTACAGGCAGCGGATGCCGCCTTGAGCACCTGGCGGGAATGG
>JAOADW010000024.1 GCA_026417115.1 Rhodocyclaceae bacterium | reverse complement strand
GACAAGATCTTGCATGGGGCGGTGGCGGCGATGGGAGCGCCGGAAGAAGCGGTGCGCCATGCCGAGCGGCAAGGGCTGTATGTGCTCGTGCAGGCAGACGACGACGTCGTGTTGCGGAATCGTCCCGACTTCGTGCCGAGGAGCTGGTAGGGTTTCACGCGCAGGGCAAGATGAGTAAGGCAACTCTGGTCTTATCGGCGTGACCAAGAAAAGACGGCGGAGCTTTGCGATGAGCGCAAAGGCTTTCGTTTAGCCTCGCCCGGGGGCAGGGCTTCGCTTTGCGCTTTCTAAACCTTCTCTCTTTGCGGGCCATACGCGGAGAGTGCGACAGAGGCGGCTATTTGCGGTAAGCTTTGACGCCGTCGATCATTCGTGGATCTCGCATGCACAGGCCTTTGTTCAATCCGGAACTGCGCCGTCGGGGCATTTACCTGCTGCCCAATCTGTTTACGACAGCGGCGCTGTTCTCGGGTTTTTTCGCGATCGTGCAGGCCATGAATGGCCATTTCGAAGCAGCTGCGGTGGCCATTTTCGTGGCTATCATTTTCGATGGGCTCGACGGCCGCGTGGCGCGTCTGACGCGCACGCAGAGCGCTTTTGGCGCGGAATACGACTCGCTCTCCGACATGGTCTCGTTTGGGGCTGCGCCTGCCCTCGTGATCTATGAGTGGGCCTTGAAAGACCTCAACAAGCTCGGTTGGATCGCCGCTTTCATCTACTGCGTCGGCGCAGCCTTGCGCCTTGCGCGTTTCAACACCACGCTGGAAGTGGCCGACAAGCGCTTTTTCCAAGGGCTTCCAAGCCCCGCGGCGGCGGCGCTCGTCGCAGGGCTCGTCTGGGTCATGATCGACAATGACGTCAGCGGTTTCGAGGCGCGTTGGTATGCCTGCGCCTTGACGATCTTTGCGGGCGTGACGATGGTCACGAGTCTGCGTTACTACTCGGGCAAGGACATCAATTTGAAAAAAAGCGTGCCCTTCATGGTCGTCGTTGGGGTGGCTTTGTTTTTCGCCGTGGTTTCGAGCTATCCGCCGGGGGTGTTGTTCATTCTCTTCCTCGCTTATGCGCTTTCCGGTTACGTCATAGGCATTCATGATTGGCGCGATAGACGCAAGAGGCTTGCGCGCAGCGAATAGTTTGTTATAGTCAGCGCATGGCGACGAGATCTTCCTTTCATCTCCCTCTCGGTGACGCGCTGCCCGCGCGTGGCGCAGATCGTCGCCTTTCGTTACGGCGTTTTCTCAATCGGCCAGGACTCACCAAGCTGCGCCCCCTGCTGCGCCGTGGGCGCTAGCAGACGAAGAGACCCTCCCTCCATCCCCTGAGACGGTCGCGCCGACTATGCGATGCGACGTCAACCGAATCCCTTCCGGAGACAGTCATGAGCAAAGAGCGATTGATCATTTTCGATACGACCTTGCGCGATGGCGAGCAAAGCCCCGGCGCGGCGATGACGCGCGAGGAAAAAGTGCGCATTGCGCGCCAATTGGAGAAACTGCGTGTCGATGTCATCGAAGCGGGCTTTGCCGCGGCGAGCCCGGGCGATTTTGCCGCCGTCCAGGCCGTGGCCGAGGCGATCAAAGATTCCACGGTGTGCTCCCTGGCGCGCGCGATCGAATCCGATATCGAAAAGGCGGGCTTGGCGATCCGTCCCGCTGCCCGTGGCCGCGTGCATACCTTCATCGCCACGAGCCCGATCCACATGAAGATGAAGCTCAAGATGGAGCCCGAGCAGGTGCTCGAGCAAGCCGTCAAGGCCGTCAAGTGGGCGCGCCAATGGACCGATGACGTGGAGTTCTCGCCTGAGGATGCCGGCCGTTCCGAGATCGACTTTCTCTGCCGCGTATTGGAGGCCGTGATCAAGGCGGGCGCGACGACGGTCAATATCCCCGACACCGTCGGCTACAACATCCCCCAGGGGTGGGGCGAGGTGTTCAAGAGCCTGCGCGAACGCGTGCCCAATGCCGACAAGGCGATTTGGTCGACCCATTGCCACAATGACCTGGGCCTTGCCTCGGCCAACTCCTTGGCGGCGGTGCTCAATGGCGCGCGTCAAGTCGAATGCACGATCAACGGCTTGGGTGAGCGCGCCGGCAATGCCGCGCTCGAAGAGGTCGTGATGGCCATCAAGGTGCGCCCCGATCTCTTTCCCGTGGAAACTCGCATCGATACGACCCAAATCGTGCCGACGTCGAAGCTCGTGTCGCAGATCACGGGCTATGTCGTGCAGCCGAACAAGGCCATCGTCGGCGCCAATGCGTTCGCGCACGAGTCGGGCATCCACCAGGATGGCGTGCTCAAGCATCGCGAAACCTACGAGATCATGCGCGCCCAGGACGTCGGTTGGCAGACCAACAAGATCTCGCTCGGCAAGCTTTCCGGACGCAATGCCTTCAAGACCAAGCTCGCTGAGCTCGGCATCCAGCTCGAGAGCGAGGAAGCGCTGAATGCCGCTTTTGCGCGTTTCAAGGAGCTCGCCGACAAGAAGCGCGAGATCTACGATGAAGACTTGCACGCGATCGTCTCCGAAGAGATGGTGACGCCCGAGGTCGAACACTATCGCCTCGTCTCCTCGCTATTCCACTCCGAGACGGGGGAAGCGCCGCGCGCCTCGATCACCTTGGCGGTCGGCGGCGTCGAGAAGCATGCCGAGGCGACGGGCAGCGGTCCGGTCGATGCCGCTTTGAAGGCGATCGAGAGCATCGTGCAAAGCGGCGCGAAGCAGCTTCTCTATTCGGTCAATGCCATCACCACGGGCACGGACGCGCAGGGCGAAGTCACCGTGCGCTTGATGAAGGATGGGCGCATCGTCAATGGACAGGGCGCGGATACCGACATCATCGTCGCTTCGGCGAAGGCTTATCTCAACGCCCTGAACAAGCTACACGCCGGTGGCGAGCGGCTCAATCCTCAGCTCTGAGGGCCGCCTTTCGCGTGGCGTGCATAGAGAAGGGCGCTGGTGAAAAAGACGAGTGCGAGCACGGCTTCCACAAGCGCATAACCGCGGCTTGCGCCGACGTCGCTTATGGCGCGCAGCAGGCCTTCGAGCAGATAAAGCAGGATCAGGATGCTCGCCCACTGATAGGTATAGCGTTGGCCGCGTAGGATACCGGGAAGGGGAAGACACAGCGGCAAGACCTTCAAGGCGAGAAAAGAGCCTCCGGCGCGCAAAGGCGCAAGCCAAAGTTCCCACGCTAGCCCGAGCACGATCAGCGCCACGAGGGAAAGAGAGGCCCATCGCCGTAGGGAGTCCAGCCGCGTGACTGGGGGAGGCAACACCATCGGATACGACAGGGGAGTGAAAAAAAGGGTTCGATAGATGGCGATGGTAACGGAAAAAGCGCAGCGGCTGCACATTGAAGCGCCGCGATGGCGTGACACGGGCTGAGGTGAGGGCCGTGCTTTTGCTCCCCGTTCGCTTGGCGCTGCGCGTGCTGCGGCGCTTTTTCACCGAACGCGGCATGCAGACGGCGGCTGCGCTGGCCTTCGTGACTTTGCTCGGCATCGTGCCGATGTTGGTCACGGTGGCGGCGGTGATCGAGCAATTGCCATTCGGCGTCAAGTTGGGCGAAGCCTTGGAAAAATTTCTGATGGCCACCCTGTTGCCGGAAAAGGCAGGCGCCGTGATCGCCAAGTATCTCGGTCAGTTCGCGCAACGCGCCGAGCGCATGACCTGGATTGGCCTAACGGCGCTGGCGGCGACGGCGCTCATGCAGATGCTGACCATCGAACACAGTTTCAATGCGTTGTGGAAAGTCAGGCAACCGCGGCCATGGCCAAAGCGCATCACCCTACATTTCCTGGCGTTGCTTTTAGGCCCCTTGGCTTTCGGCGCCGCCTTGGCGAGCATCACCTATCTTGCAGGCGTCTCTTTCGGTTACTTCGAGGAGACCCGTTGGTTGCGTTCGGTGTTTGCGCATGGGATGCCCATCGTTTTTTTGGCGCTGCTGTTGGCTTTGTTGTACTGGGGGATGCCGAATCGCGCCGTGAAGATGAGCCATGCGGCCGTCGGCGGCGCTTTGGCGGCGCTCGGCTTTTACGGCATGCAACGTCTGTTTGCGCTGTATGTGGTCAAATTTCCGACTTACACCATCGTCTATGGCGCCTTCGCCGCTTTGCCGATCTTTCTGATCTGGCTTCATTTGTCGTGGGCGATCATTCTCTTGGGCGCCCTGGTGACCGCCGAATTGCCGCTTGCATCCTCCGGCGAGAAAAAGAGGAAGACAGGCTCATGAGGAAAAATCCATCGTCCGTTCGACGTCGCTTGCTCTTTACGCTTTCCGCCGCAATCGCAGCCCCCCTGCTTTTGCCTCGACAGGCGGAGGGGGCGGAAGGTTTTTTCGATCGCAGCTTCGGCGATCTTTCCGAAGACCTCAAGAATGCGCTTGCTGCGGGGAAAAAAGGTGTGCTCTTGGTGTTCGAAGCGGAATCTTGTCCTTTTTGTCGTCGCATGCGTGAGACGGTATTCGTGCGTCCCGAGGTCGTCGCATTCTTTCGCCGCCATTGCACGGCGTTGGCGGTCGATGTCTTCGGCAGCGAGCCGCTGATCGATTTCGCCGGGCGCGAGACGAGCGAGAAAGCCCTCGCACGCGCCTACCGCATCCGCGCCACCCCTACCTTCGTGCTCGTCGGCAAAGAGGGCCGGGAGCTTGCCCGCCATGCGGGCTTTCTCGATGCCGGCGCCTTCCTTGCGTGGGGAAGACAAGCATTGCTTGAATCGTAACCGAAAGGCAAATAGAATAATTAGTCTTTTCGCTGCATTTTCGCACGTCAGAGGTTTTAGAGAAGGAAACGACATGGTTGTCATTCGACTTGCTCGCAGCGGCGCCAAGAAGCGGCCGTTTTACAACGTCGTGGTGGCCGATTCGCGCAGCCGTCGCGATGGCCGCTTCATCGAGCGCCTGGGGTACTACAATCCCATGGCTGCCGCTCATGAGAAGGGCCTGTCCATCGATCTCGCGCGACTCGAATACTGGCAGTCGAACGGCGCGCAGGTTTCGCCGACGGCCGCGCGTTTGATCAAGCAGGCGCGTGCGGCGGCCGTCTCCGCGGCTTGACGGGGCGCGCGCACGCCGATGGTGGTGTTGGGCCGCATCACGGCCCCTTACGGCATCAAGGGCTGGCTCAAGCTTTGGGCGTATGGCGATGAGCCCGCACGCTGGAAGGAGATGCCTCGCATTTGGCTTGCGCCCACGACGGACGATCCCGCGCAGTGGCGCGAGTGGTCGCTGGCCGATCTGCGACCGCATGGCGCCGCGTGGATCATGAAGCTGGCCGGCATTGAAGATCGCACTGCTGCAGAGTCCTTGCGGGGACATTATGTGGGCGCCCCGCGTGACTTTCTGCCGGCGACGGCGGAAGGCGAGTACTACTGGGCCGACTTGATCGGCCTACAGGTTGTCGATGGCGAGGGACGGCCGTTGGGCAAGGTCGTCGATTTGCTCGAGACTGGCGCGCATGACGTCCTCGTGGTGCGAGAAGAGACAGGCGCGCACGCCCAAGAGCGGCTAATCCCTTTCGTCTCTGCCTGGGTGCTCGACGTCCGGCCAGAGGCAGGTTTCGTGCGCGTTGCTTGGGAGCGCGATTGGTAAACGACGAAGCCCGCGCATGCGCCGGCGCCGCAAGGGATCCTGCGGCGCGCCTGCGTTTCGACGTGATCACGCTTTTTCCCGCCCTGGTCGCGGCGGTCGCCGACTATGGCGTTGTGCGCCGCGCTCGCGAGCAAGGGCTCTGGCAGCTTATCTGCTGGAATCCTCGGCAGTGGGCGGACAATGCCTATGGCGCGGTCGATGACCGCCCTTTTGGCGGGGGCGCTGGCATGGTCATGCAAGCGCCGCCCTTGGCGGCGGCCATCGCGGCGGCGCAAGCGGCGCGTGGGGACGATGCGCCTGTGATCTATCTCTCGCCCCAAGGCAAGCTGCTCGACCACCAGCGGCTTCAGCGCCTTGCGCAAAGCAGCGGCGCGATTCTACTCTGTGGCCGCTACGAGGGCGTCGATGAGCGCCTGATCGAAAGCTGCGTCGACGAAGAGCTCTCCTTGGGCGATTTCGTGCTTTCGGGGGGAGAAATCGCCGCCATGGCCGTCATCGACGCCACGGTGCGCCTGCTGCCTGGCGCCCTGGGCGATCCGGCCTCGGCGCAGGAAGACTCGTTCGTCGCGGGCTTGCTCGATCATCCCCATTACACGCGCCCCGAGGTCTATCGTGGTCAGAGCGTGCCGGAGGTGCTGCTTTCCGGCCATCATGCGCAAATTCGCCGCTGGCGGTATAAAATGGCGCTCCTGCGCACGCGCAAGCGGCGCCCCGACCTGTTTGCCCGCTGGCTAGCCGAAAGGGCGGCAGGCGGGCTCCGTCGAGAAGAAGCGCAACTCCTTGCGGAAATCGAAGCCGAGGAGCTCTGCGGTCGTGACTATGGTTTAGAAAAGGAAAAAGCGACATGAACTTGATCCAACAACTCGAGCAAGAAGAGATTCAGCGTCTGAACAAGACCATTCCCGATTTTTCGCCTGGGGATACGGTGGTCGTCAACGTCAACGTCGTCGAGGGCGACCGTAAACGCGTGCAGGCTTTCGAAGGCGTGGTGATCGCCAAGCGCAACCGCGGGCTCAATTCGAGCTTCATCGTGCGCAAGATTTCTTCGGGGGAAGGCGTCGAGCGCACTTTTCAAACCTATTCGCCGTTGATCGCCAGCATCGAGGTCAAGCGCAAAGGCGCCGTTCGTCGCGCAAAGCTCTATTATCTGCGCGAGCGCTCCGGCAAGTCTGCGCGCATCAAGGAAAAGCTCGCCAAGAAGAGCGCTTGACGCCTCGGGGTTTCCTCCGGCGCCGGTTTCTTGCACCGCCGCGCGCCGGGGCGCCTGGGGCCCTCCTTGGGCGGTCTCGCATGGCGCAGCTGTGCGATGCGCGAAACGGCCGGCGGTGCTAGACTCATCCCCGCGAGAAATCGCTGACCCTCAGTCATCATGCGGATCTTGCTGGCCGAAGACGACGCGATGATTGCCGATGGCATCATGCGCGCCTTGAAAAAGTCCGGGCATGCGGTCGATCATGTCGATAATGGCCTGGATGCCGACACCGCCTTGCTGGGCCAATGTTATGATCTTTTGATCCTCGATCTCGGCTTGCCGCGCCTGCCAGGGATCGAGGTGTTGCGCCGACTGCGCGCGCGTAAAAATTCCCTGCCCGTGTTGATTCTGACGGCGCAAGATGGCGTCGAAGACCGCGTGCGCGGCTTGGATGCCGGCGCGGATGACTACTTGACCAAGCCATTCGCCTTGCCCGAGCTCGAAGCGCGTGTGCGGGCGCTCACGCGGCGCGGCACGGCGCATTCGAAGATCTTGGAATTCGGCTGCCTGACCTTCGACCGGAGCGAGCGCGTCGCGCGATGCCATGGGCATGTACTCGATTTGTCGGCGCGGGAGCTCGCTTTGCTGGAAATCTTGCTACTGCGCGTCGGCCGCCTCGTGAGCAAGGATCAGTTGGTGGATCACCTATGCGGCTGGGGCGAGGAAGTCACCAACAACGCGATCGAGGTGTACATCCATCGCCTGCGCAAGAAGCTCGAACCCGAGGGCATCCGCATCGCCACGGTACGGGGCCTCGGCTATTGCCTCGACACACCGCAAGAGAGCTAGATGACCAGGCGGAACAAGCCACGCCGCCCCTCGATTTTTTCCGATCCCAATCCGGTACCCAATTCTTTGTTTGGGGAGATCCTCGATTGGCTGCTGGCGCCGCTGTTGTTGTTGTGGCCCATTTCGATCGCTGCCACTTACCACGTCGCCGTGAAGATCGCCGATGAGGCATACGACCCTGCCTTAGGCGAGCGGTTGGAGCAGGTGATCCAAGCCATTCGCTTTGACGAGAGAGAGGGCACCGTCGTGCATCTGCCAGCGCCATTGCCTCTGACGCAGAGTGATCTCGAAGCTGGCCGCGTGGCGATGCAGGTCGCGCGCCTGGATGGCAGCCTCGTGTGGGGGCATGGCGAGATCCCGATGTTGCAGTTCCCAGAGCGAGGCGCCGTTGAGCAGATTCGTTTTCGCGATGAAGCCATGGCGGGGGAGGAGATACGTGTGGCTTACCGTCTCTTGCCTGCAGGGGACGATGCCCAGCCGTTGCTTGTGCAGGTGGCGGAAAATCGCCGGCTGCGCCGCGTGTTGTCTTCGCACATCATTTCAGGCGTCTTGCTGCCCCAGTTCATCATCATTCCCCTCGCGACCGTCTTCGTATGGTTCGGTCTCACCCGCGGTCTATTGCCGCTCAAACGCTTGCAGGAAAGGATACGCACGCGGCGGCCGGAAGATCTTTCGCCCATCGATCTCGCCACCGTGCCGGAAGAGCTCTCCCCCATGGTCTCTGCATTCAACGACATGATGACGCGGCTTGCTGCCAACCTCGAGGCGCAACAACGCTTCATCGCTGCAGCCGCGCATCAGCTCAAAACGCCGCTTGCAGGACTGAAAACGCAAAGCGAACTCGCGCTTGCCGAACCAGATGAACAAAACATGCGCCAGTATCTACAACGCATCGCTTCTGGCGTGGATCGAACAACGCATCTCGCGAATCAACTCTTGCGGCTTGCACGTGTCGAAGCTTCCGTGGTGCGTCTGCAACCCAAGGAGGAGGTCGACTTGCCGACGCTCGCGAAGGACGTCCTCGTTTCCTTCGTGCCGCAAGCGATGGCGCGTCGCATTGAATTGGGCTATGAAGGGGTCGATCGGGCGGGGATACGCGGCCATCCCTTGCTGCTGCGCGAAATGATCGCCAATCTGATCGACAATGCCATCAAATATTCCGACCCGGAAGGCAGCGTCACCGTGCGCGTGCGTTATACGCCGGCGCTGGCGCTCGAAGTCGTCGATACGGGCGTCGGCGTGCCAGCATGCGAACGGGAACGCATCTTCGAGCGCTTCTATCGCATCTTGGGCACGAGCGAAGAAGGCAGCGGCCTTGGCCTGGCGATCGTCAAAGAAATCGCCGAAAACCATGGCGCCTCCATCGCCGTCATGGATAACCCCCAGGGCAAAGGCACGTGCTTTCGCATTACGTTTGCTTCGTCGGACAAGCGCTCACTGTCATGACGGAGGAGTATATCTTGCTGCGCCGCAGCGTAATTTCGAGCCCAGCTGTAAGTTATATGTCAGCTTTGCCGCCCAACATGCCGCTGCCGGACATAGGCCGTCGGTCATGCAGCCGACGCACCATTCATTCGTAGCCATGAATAACAGAGGAGGCTCTATGCAGCTGACCGAAAGGCACAAAGAGTATTGGCGAAAAAATCTCAGGATCACTGGGATACTGCTCGCCATCTGGTTCGTCGTCACCTATGTCGCGAGCTTTTTCGCGCGCGATCTCAACAATATCACGATCATTGGTCCTTTGGGCTTCTATATGGGCGCGCAGGGGGCTTTGATCGTTTATGTGCTGATCATTTGGTATTACGCCAAATACATGAACCGCTTGGACCAGGAATATGGCGTCCATGAGGGGGAGGATGAGTGATGGCTACCGCTGCGACTGGACAAAAAGCCTTTTACCAACAGCTCAAGCGTTACTACAGCTTCTATACGGGCGGCTTTATCGCCTTCATCATCTTCGTCGCCATTCTCGAACAGCTGGGCGTGCCCGCCAAGATCCTTGGCTACATCTTCCTCTTTGCGACGATCATGCTCTATGCCGGCATCGGCTTCATGTCGAAGACGGCCGAAGTGTCGGAATATTACGTCGCAGGCAGGCGCGTGCCGGCAGTGTTCAATGGCATGGCCACCGGCGCCGACTGGATGAGCGCGGCCTCCTTCATCGGCATGGCCGGCACGCTCTACGCCAGCGGCTATGACGGGCTGGCCTTCATCATGGGCTGGACCGGCGGCTATGTGCTCGTCGCCTTGATGCTCGCGCCTTATTTGCGCAAGTTCGGGCAGTTTACGATTCCCGACTTCCTCGGCGCGCGCTATGGCGGCCACCTGCCACGCTTCATCGGCATCTTGGCGGCGATCTTGGTGTCCTTCGTCTATGTGGTAGCGCAGATCTATGGCGTCGGCCTGATCACCAGCCGCTTCACGGGCCTCGAGTTTGGCATCGGCGTGTTCGTGGGCCTGGCGGGTATCCTCGTCTGCTCATTCTTGGGCGGCATGAAGGCGGTCACCTGGACCCAGGTCGCGCAGTACATCATCCTGATCGTCGCCTACTTGATCCCGGTGATCTGGCTCTCCGTCAAACACACCGGCGTGCCGATCCCGCAGATCACCGCCTATACGACGGCGCTGCCCAAGGTGATCGAGCTCGAAAAAGAGTTCAACAACAAAGACACGCCCAAGGGCGCCGCTGAAGAGTCGGTGCGCGCGATCTTCCGCGAGCGCGCGGCAGCAGCCGACGCCAAGCTGAAGGCGCTCGAAGCCGGCGGGGCGGCCTATCTTGCCGAGGAAAAGGCGAAGCTCGAAGCCAAAGTGGCCGAGCTCAAGGCCGCGAATGCCGATCCCAAGGCCATCGAAGCGGCAGAAAAAGCCGTCAAGGACTTCCCGACCGATCCGGCCAAAGCGAAGGAGCAGTGGACCAAAGACAAGACCGCTGCAGCCGGCAAGGCGGGGCCGGTGCGTAGCCATGCCGAAGCCTTCCCGGGCAAAGACGAGAAAGCACGCGAAGTTGCGCGGAAGAACTTCCTCGTGCTCGTCTTCTGCTTGATGGTGGGAACAGCAGCGTTGCCGCACATTCTGATGCGCTTCTACACCACGCCATCGGTGCGTGAGGCACGGCGCTCGGTGTTCTGGTCGTTGTTCTTCATCTTCTTGCTCTACTTCACCGCCCCGGCGTTGGCCATCCTCGTCAAATACGAGGTTTATGCCAACCTCGTGGGCAGCTCCTTTGCCCAGCTGCCGGCCTGGGTGTCCAACTGGGCTGCGGTAGACAAGACCCTGATGGCCATCACCGACATCAACAAGGATGGCATCGTGCAGCTTGCCGAAATCACCATCGGCACCGACCTCGTCGTGCTCGCCACACCCGAAATCGCAGGGCTTCCCTATGTGATCTCGGGCCTCGTCGCCGCCGGTGGTCTAGCTGCTGCGCTCTCGACGGCGGACGGCTTGCTGCTCACCATCGCCAACGCGCTTTCGCACGATCTCTACTACAAGATGATCGATCCGAATGCGCCGACGACCCGTCGTATCGCGGTCTCCAAGGGCCTGCTGTTGGCCGTGGCCTTGACCGCCGCCTATGTCACCTCGCTAAAGCCCGGCGACATCCTCTTCCTCGTCGGTGCGGCCTTCTCGCTGGCGGCTTCGGCCTTCTTCCCGTCGCTTGTCTTGGGCGTCTTTTGGAAGCGCGCCAATAAGACGGGCGCCGTGATCGGCATGATCGCGGGGCTGGGGGTGTGCATGTACTACATGATCCAAACCTACCCCTTCTTCGGCATCAATGCGCCGAAGTGGTGGGACATCAACCCGATCGGCGCGGGCATCTTCGGCATTCCCGTCGGCTTCTTGGGCGTGATCATCGGCTCGCTCCTGACGCCGGCGCCGTCCAAGGAAATCCAAGAGCTCGTCGACCACGTGCGTTACCCGAATCTGGAAGGCGACATCAATACCCAGGCCGCATAAACCGGAGGAGGAGGGAAGTAGCTCAAGCCGGCCGCAAGGCCGGCTTTTTTCTTCCTTCGCGAACGCAGGCGAGCTCGAGGAGCGCGAAAATCCGCTCAGAATGGCAGTTCAGGAATCAGCGGCATGAGATCTGCGCGCCCTGTGTCTTGCACGAGCCTTTTCGCGCGTTTGGGCTCGAAGGCGACCAATTTTTCGACGACTTCGCGCACCTCGTCGGGGCGGCGCGCGTGATGCAGGGCCATACCCCATTGATAATAGGCTTCGCCGTTCATCGGCTGCAAGCGCACCGCCTCGGCAAACGCAGAGGCCGCCTCGTCGTGCTGTCCCAGGCGCGCATGCGCAAGCCCCATCCCATACCATGCGCGATCGAGATTCGGCGCAAGCCGCACGGCGGCGCAAAATGCCTCGAGCGCTTCGGTAGCCTTGCCCGCGCGTTCGCGCACATAGCCGAGATTGAACCAACTGGAGGCATCTTCGGGCGCAAGGGCAAGCACCTTTTCGAACCAATCCTCCGCCACCGCCCAGCGCTGTTTCTGGGCGGCGATGCTGGCCAAATGGCGTGCCGCCTGCACATCGCGTGGATTGCGGCGATAAGCCTCGACGAAAGCGGCATAGGCGCCCTCCGTGCGGCCGAAGAAATGCAATAGCCAGCCGCGGGCATAATAACGAAAATGATCGTAGTCCATGCGTCTTGAGAATCGAATCGAGATCAAACGCCGTCGCGCGCCACGCTCAGAGCCTGCGCGACGCCTTCATCATCCTATTGCTTGAATGCGAAACATATCATGAACCATCCCGAACTTTTGCTGATCGGTATCTTACGGGCGCTCGTGGAAGTCGCCCTCATGTTTCTTCTGGGACAAGGCGTCCTATTCCTCTTTGCAGGCAACAAACGGCATCAGAACGCCATCTACAAGCTGTTCGTCCTCATCACCTCGCCTGTGATCAAGCTCATGCGGTTCATCGCGCCGCCGCAAATCCTGGATCGCCATCTTCCGGTGGTTGCCTTTTTCGTCCTTTTCTGGGCTTGGATTGGACTTGCCTGGCTGAAAAAAGTCTATTGCGAAGCACACCTGCTGCAATGCTTTTGAGGCCTCGGAAGTTTTTGACGTCACTAATACACCGGACTATAATGGCTGCTTTCGCATTGGCCGGCATTCCCTGTCAATGCGAAGACATGCGAACGTCAAGCGGGGCAAGCCCCGCGTGCCGGAGCTAAAATCCGCGGTAATCCGCGGTGTTTGAGGTGGGTGCGGAAGTGGCCAGGTAGCTCAGTTGGTAGAGCAGCGGACTGAAAATCCGCGTGTCGGCAGTTCGATTCTGCCCCTGGCCACCACATTCAAAAGCCCGAACCCGTTTCGGGCTTTTTTACGTCCACCCGCAGCGCCAGTTCTGGCGGGCCTTCGCGGGTTGGCCTCGCGAGCGCCACCCCTCCCTTTTCCGCGTTTTTGGCCCCTCTCGGCCTCTCCATTCTCCGTTTTTATCTGCCTGCCTCGCGAGCGCGCGCGAGGCTACCCCTTGTAACCATGCGGGTTTGCGGGGAGAAGGTTTGACTTGGCGAGTGGTCGGGCATGGCGACCGAGCCTGCAACGAACCGTGGTCAGGCGATCAGCAGCAGCCCGACGTACTGCGCCCCCTGATTCTACGCGTCACCAACTGTCGCACCTAGATGTCATTATTCCTCCTCGTCGGCAATCCTGCCGAGTCGCTAACCCACACGG
>JAOADW010000021.1 GCA_026417115.1 Rhodocyclaceae bacterium | reverse complement strand
CGATCTCGAGTCAAGGCACGCTTCTTGCAGGATTTTTATCCTACGGCCTTTTCCTAGACCTGAGTAGGTTCGTCTATCGTGACCGAAGCGCTCGTCGAAATACGCGATCTCAATTTCGCCTATGACGCCCGACCGATACTTTCGGGCATCAACATGACCATTCCGCGCGGCAAGGTGGTGGCGGTGATGGGGCTTTCGGGCTGCGGCAAGACGACGACCTTACGCCTGATCGGGGGACAATTGAAACCGACTTCGGGCTATGTGCGTGTGGCGGGGAAAATCGTGCATGAGCTCCCCGAAGACGAGCTTTATGCGTTGCGCCGCAAGATGGGCATGTTGTTTCAATTCGGCGCCCTGTTTACCGATATGTCGGTCTATGACAACATCGCCTTCCCGATGCGGGAGCACGCCGATTTGCCCGAGGAGCTGATCCATGATCTGGTGTTGATGAAGCTCCATGCGGTGGGTTTGCGCGGCGCCGCGCATCTCTCTCCCTCCGAGCTTTCCGGCGGCATGGCGCGACGCGTGGCGCTCGCGCGCGCGATTGCGCTCGATCCGTGGCTGATCATGTATGACGAGCCGTTCGCAGGGCTCGACCCGATTTCACTCTCGATCGTCGGCAGCCTGATCCGTCGGCTCAACGATGCGCTGGGCATAAGCTCGATCGTGGTTACGCACGATGTGCAGGAGTCGTTGAAGATCGTCGATTACGTCTATTTCATGTCCGGCGGCAAGATCGTGGCCGAAGGCACGGCCGAGGACATCAAGCATTCGCAAGAGCCCTTCGTGCACCAGTTCGTCTGGGGGGAAATCGATGGGCCAGTGAATTTCCATTATCCTGCCCGTCCCTATCGCGAAGACATCATGGCGCAGCCCGCGCGCGCGCGGGGGTGGTGGGCATGAAAGCAGCCGCCTTTTTCCGTTTTTTGGGCAAGCAGGTGCTCGACCGCATTTGGCGGCTCGGTTTTGCGAGCCGCTTCCTCGTGGCGACCGTGCTGCTTTCGGGCACGGCGTTTGCCCGCTTTTTCCTCACCGTGCGGGAGATTTATTTCGCCGGCGTGCTTTCGCTGATCATCATCCTGGTTTCTGGCCTTTTCGTCGGCATGGTGTTGGGCCTTCAAGGTTATGACACGCTCCAACGCTACGGCTCCTCCGAGGCGCTGGGCATCCTGGTTGCGCTCTCGTTAGTGCGCGAGCTGGGCCCGGTCGTCTCGGCGCTGCTGTTCGCCAGCCGTGCGGGGTCGGCGATCACCGCCGAGATCGGGTTGATGAAGGCGACCGAGCAGCTTTCTGCGATGGAAATGATGGCGGTAAACCCCATCGCACGCGTCGTGGCTCCACGTTTCTGGGCAGGTGTGATCTCGATGCCGCTTCTCGCGGCTTTGTTTTCGGCCCTGGGCATTTTCGGCGGTTGGCTCGTGGGGGTGGTGTTGATTGGCGTAGACGAAGGCGCCTTCTGGTCGCAAATGCAGTCAGCCGTCGATTTTCGTCAAGACATTTTGAACGGCGTCATCAAGAGCGCCGTTTTTGGCGTTTTGGTGTCGTGGATCGCCGTGTTCGAAGGATATGACGCAGAACCCACGGCCGAGGGGGTTTCGCGCGCCACCACACGCACGGTGGTGACGTCGTCCTTGGCGATTCTCGCGGCCGATTTCGTCTTGACCGCATTCATGTTTCGAGGCACATAACGATGAATAGAGCTGCGATCGACTTGTGGGTGGGCGTTTTCGTCGCCATTGGACTTTCAGCATTGCTCTTTCTGGCGCTCAAGGTGGGCAATCTCGCAGGCAACGACATGAAGGAGGCCTACCTGCTGCATGCGCGCTTTGATAACATCGGCAGCCTGAAGGTGCGTGCGCCCGTCAAAAGTGCGGGGGTGGTCGTCGGCCGCGTCACGGAGATCGGTTTTGACCCCGAGAGCTATACCGCCGTCGTGACGCTGGCGATCGATGCGCGTTACCGTTTCCCCCGTGACACGTTTGCGACGATCAACACCTCGGGGCTGCTCGGCGAGCAATATGTCGCATTCGAGGTCGGGGGGGACGCCGAGATGCTCGCGCCCAATGACACGATCAAGAAAACACAGTCCGCGGTGGTGTTGGAGAAGCTGATTGGTCAATTCATGTTCAATAAAGCGGCAGAAACCGAGAACAATAAATGAGGTGGGCCATGCAACGCTGCAAAACATCGATCAGGCGGGTGGGGGTTTTGGTTTTGGCCGTGTGGCTGACGGGTTGTGCGAGCACCGGCAATCCCAAAGACCCGCTCGAGGGATTCAATCGCGCGATGTTCGCTTTCAACGAGGGGCTTGATACGGTGCTCATCAAGCCCGTGGCGAAAGGATATGATGCGGCTTTGCCGGCGCCCGTCAAGACAGGGGTGACCAATTTCTTTGGCAACGTCGCCGATTTGTTCATCGGGGTCAATAATTTTCTCCAGGGCAAACCCCAGGAAGCCGTGGGAGACTGGGGCCGCGTGCTCATCAATACGACCATTGGCCTCTTGGGCCTTTTCGACGTGGCGACCGAGCTGGGCTTGGAAAAGCACGAGGAAGACTTCGGCCAGACGTTCGGCCGCTGGGGGGCGCCGCCGGGCGCCTATGTGGTCTGGCCCTTTTTTGGGCCGCGCACGCTGCGGGATACCGTGGGGCTCATACTCGACGTGAAAACTGATCCCATCGCCAACATCGGGGACATCCGCACGCGCAATAGCCTTTTGGCGTTGAGGATCATCGACCAGCGCGCCGACATGCTTCCTGCAGATCGGGTCATCGAAGAAGCGGCGCTCGACAAGTATGCCTATGTGCGGGATGGATATCTTGCGCGCCGGCGCCATCTCGTCTTTGATGGCAATCCGCCGCGCGAAGCGGAGAATGGGGAATGAGGCGAGTCGCAGAAAGGATCGTCGGGGAAAGGGTCACGATGCGCGTGGTGTCGTTTTTTCTAACTTTGTGGGCAGTCCCCTTCTTTGTCTGGGCGCAAGCTCCCATGCCGGATGCGTTGGTGCGGGATGTCACTCAGGAAGTGCTCGAGATCGTGAAAAAAGACAAGGACATCCAAAGCGGTCATACGAAAAAGACCCTAGAGCTCGTTGAAACCAAGATCCTGCCCCATTTCGACTTTTTACGCATGACGCGGCTTGCCTTGGGACGCGAAGCGAAAAATGCAACGCCGGAACAACTTTCGCGCTTGTCCGAAGAATTCCGCACGCTGCTCGTGCGCACCTATTCGAAGGCGCTTTCCGAATATCGCGAGCAAAAGATCGTCGTCAAGCCGCTCGTTGTGAAACCCGAGGACACGGAGGTGCGCGTCCGCAGCGAGATTCACCAATCCGGCGGCAAGCCTGTGACGCTCGATTATTACTTGGAGAAGAAGCCGGAGGGATGGAAAGTCTTCGATGTCGAGGTGGCAGGCGTGAGCCTCGTCACGAATTACCGCAGCACCTTCGCCGAGGAAATCCGTGCGGGGGGCATCGAGGGCTTGATTCGCTCACTCGCCGCGAAGAACCGGGCAAGCGCTGAAACGAAGGCGAAATGACTGCAAAGCTCATGCGTCGCGAAGACAGGATCGAGGTCATCGGCGAGATGACTTTCGCTACCGCCGCCTGGCTTTTACAGGAGGGCAAGCGCGCGCTCGAAGAAGGCGGTCGGCTCATCGATTTGCGCGGCGTGCAAGCGCTCGATTCCTCGGGGCTCGCGGTGTTGTTCGGCTGGCAACGGCATGCGGCCGCGACGGGGAAGACGATTGGCGTCATCAATCCGCCTGCGAATCTCATGAGCCTTGCGGAAGTGTATGGCGTGGATCCCTTATTGGCCCTCGCCCAGGCGGAGGAAGCCGCTCGGTCGGAGACACGGCGAGAGGAATGACGTCATGCTGACTCCCGCACAAATCGAAGCGTGGATCCGCGCGGAACTCGAGGTTCTCGTCCTCGAGGTGCAAGGCGATGGGCGGCATTTCGAGGCGCTGATCGTGAGTCCGGAATTCCGCGGCTTATCGAGAGTGGCGCGCCAGCAACGCGTGCATGCGATCCTGATGCCGCATTTCGCCGATGATCGTTTGCATGCGCTCTCGATGAAATGTCTGACGCCTGAAGAAGCGGCATCCCAGGATCAGCGGCGCCGTGGATAAGCTGCATATCGTGGGCGGCGTCCCGCTTTCTGGCGAGGTTGCGATCTCGGGCGCCAAAAATGCTGCCTTGCCCTTGATGTGCGCCTCGCTTTTGACGTCCGAACCGCTCACATTGAGCAACGTGCCGGCCCTCAAGGACGTCGAGACGATGACTAGCCTTCTTGGGCAAATGGGGGTGCGCATCGAGAAAAGCGGCCTAAGCAACGCCTGCGAACCCGGCGTCACGCTCACGCTGGCGGCTTCTTTGCTCGAGAATCCCGTCGCCCCGTATGAGCTCGTCAAGACCATGCGCGCCTCCATCTTGGTCTTGGGGCCTTTGCTTGCACGCTGTGGCGAGGCGCGCGTTTCGCTTCCAGGCGGTTGTGCGATCGGTGCGCGGCCCGTCGACCAACACATCAAGGGACTGATGGCCATGGGAGCCGAGATCTCGGTCGAACATGGCTACGTGCATGCGAAGGCGAGGCGACTTCATGGTGCGCGCATCGTGACCGATCTCGTGACCGTCACCGGCACCGAGAATCTGATGATGGCGGCCTGCCTCGCCGAAGGGGAGACGGTGATCGAAAACGCCGCGCGAGAGCCCGAAGTGGTCGATCTCGCCCACTGCCTGATCGCCATGGGGGCGCGCATCACCGGTGCAGGTACCGACGTCATACGCATCGAGGGCGTGTCTCGTTTGCGCGGCGCATGCCACCGCATCATGCCCGATCGCATCGAAACGGGCACTTATCTTGCCGCTGCCGCCGCCACGGGCGGTGAGGTCATCGCCCGTCGCACTTCAGGCACATTGCTCGACGCGGTCCTCGGAAAGCTCGCCGAAGCAGGTTGTCAGATCGAAACCACCGCCGATTCGATTCGTCTCAAGGCGCCGCGGCGACTGCAAGCCGTTTCGTTGCGTACCGCACCTTATCCGGGTTTTCCCACGGATATGCAGGCTCAGTTCATGGCGCTCGACGCCATTGCCGACGGAGTCGGCGTCGTGCGCGAAACGATCTTCGAAAATCGTTTCATGCACGCCGTGGAGCTCATGCGTTTGGGCGCCGACATCCGGATCGATGGCAATACCGCCATCGTCACGGGGGTACGCCGGCTCGCGGGGGCGACGGTCATGGCGACCGATCTACGGGCCTCGGCAGGTCTCGTGATCGCAGGGCTGGCCGCGGAAGGCGAAACGCTCGTCGATCGCATCTATCATCTCGATCGCGGCTATGAACACATCGAGGAAAAGCTGGCTGCCCTCGGTGCGCAGGTTATGCGACTAAAATGAAGCCATGAGCGATTTTGCCGGCGTCACGCTCGCGCTTTCGAAAGGGCGTATTTTTCAAGAAACGTTGCCGTTGCTTGCCGCGGCGGGGATCGTGCCGCGCGAGGATCCCGAGTCGTCGCGCAAGCTGATTCTGCCGACCCAGCGTCCCGATGTGCGGCTGGTGATCGTGCGCGCTGCCGATGTGCCCACCTATGTCCAACACGGCGCAGCCGATCTCGGCATTGCCGGCAAAGACGTGCTGCTCGAGCATGGCGGCATGGGGCTTTATCAACCCGTCGACTTGAAGATCGCGCGCTGTCGCCTATGCGTGGCCGCACCGCGCGGTTTCGATTATGCCGCCGCCGTACGCCAGGGCGCGCGACTGCGGATCGCCACCAAATACATCGAAACGGCGCGCAATCATTTCGCCGCCAAAGGCGTGCATGTGGACTTGATCAAGCTCTATGGTTCGATGGAGCTTGCGCCCCTTGCCGGGCTTGCCGACGCCATTGTCGATCTCGTCTCGTCGGGTGCCACCCTGGCCGCCAACGATCTCGTCGAAGTCGAGGAGATCATGCCCATTTCTTCACGTCTGATCGTCAATCAGGCTGCATTGAAGGTGCGTCGCGCCGAGATCCGACCGCTGATCGACGCTTTCGCACGCGCAGCCGAACATTGATCACGAGGCTATGCTGCCATGACTCTCCGACGCCTTTCTACGCTTCATGCAGATTTCCCCGACGCCTTTGCACGCCTGCTTGCTTGGGATGATGCGACCGACGAGGCGATCGAATCGACGGTGGCCGCCATCCTGGCGGACGTGCGCCGCCGCAAAGACGCCGCCGTGCTCGAATACACCCGCCGCTTCGATCGCGTGGAGGCAAAAAGCCTTGCCGATCTCGAGATCCCGCACGCCGAGCTCGCCGCCGCCTTCGATGCCTTGGGGCCTCGCGAACGGGATGCGCTCACGGTCGCCGCGCAGCGCATCACGGCCTATCACCGCAAGCAAAAGGCCGAATCGTGGGAATATCGAGAAGACGATGGCACCGTCCTGGGTCAGAAGGTCACTCCCCTGGATCGCGTCGGCCTCTATGTACCGGGCGGGAAGGCCGCCTACCCGAGCTCCGTGCTGATGAATGCGATACCCGCCAAGGTCGCCGGTGTTGCCGAATTGATCATGGTCACGCCGACGCCGCAGGGGGAACGTAACCCTTGGGTGCTTGCGGCGGCCCATCTCGCGGGGGTTGATCGTGTCTTCGCGATTGGAGGCGCGCAAGCGGTCGCGGCCTTGGCCTATGGCACTGAGACGATCCCGCAGGTAGACAAAATCGTGGGACCCGGCAACGCCTATGTCGCGGCTGCCAAACGGCGTGTCTTTGGCGTCGTCGGCATCGATATGGTGGCGGGGCCCTCCGAGGTGTTGATCATCAGCGACGGCAGCGGCGATCCTGCCTGGATTGCGATCGACATGTTCGCACAAGCCGAGCATGACGAACTTGCGCAGGCGATCGTGCTCTGTCCCGATGCAGGCTTTCTCGATCGGGTGGCCACGGCGATCGAGCGCTTGTTGCCCCAGGAGCCGCGCCGGGAGATCATCGCGCGCTCGCTTGCGCAACGGGGGGCGTTGATCGAAGTGCGGGATCTCGAAGAAGCCTGCGAACTTGCCAATCGCATTGCACCCGAGCATCTGGAGCTGGCGCTTGTGGATGCGCGCGCTTGGCTGCCTAGAATTCGCCATGCTGGCGCCATATTCCTAGGTCATTATAGCTCCGAGTCCCTCGGCGATTATTGTGCAGGGCCAAACCATGTTCTGCCCACCATGCGCAGTGCGCGCTTCTCTTCGCCGCTGGGCGTCTATGATTTCCAAAAGCGCAGTTCGATCATCGAGGCCTCGCATAGAGGCGCGCAGGCGCTGGGCCCCATTGCGGCGATCATCGCCGCGGGCGAGGGCCTGGCGGCTCATGCGCACGCGGCGGAAATCCGCCTTGCCGGCGCGGAGTGACTCCACCGCCCTCCGGTCGCGGAGGGCGTAGGACGCGTTCTGCACGCGATAAAGCCGCTTGCCCAGATCGATCACCTCCCGCTGAGAGACAATTTATTCCATCTAAGCGCATTTGGCGGTCTTGCCTCGGACAACTTTCGGCCTCTTTCCTGCGATCTGGAAAAAAGCGCGGCCACCGCCGAGGGCTGCGCAGAAAATCCTGCGCGATCCCTCATCTGCGGAGAGGGGAAAAGGGAACGCAGCGACCGATCGTGACGATCCTCGTGGACTTTCTGCTCGCCGACGGTGTGGGAAATCAATCAGCGTCTCTTTCTGAGGGAGACGCGGCGAGAATCTCTGAAAGCGCCGTGACGAGCCGACGGCATTGCTCATCGGTCCCGACGGTGATGCGCAGATGCTGGTCGATGCGAGGGGCGCGGAAATGGCGCACGATGATGTGGCGCGCGCGCAAGGCCGCAGCGAGCTTTCCAGCATCCCAAAGCGGGTGGCGCACGAAGAGGAAGTTGGCGAGCGAAGGCAGGACCTCGAAGCCGAGCCTGGCGAGCTCTTGCGCAAGCCATTGACGGCTTTGCATGATGGCCGCGCGCGTGGTTTCGAACCACGCGTGATCCGCGAGCGCAGCTTCGGCGCCGGCGAGCGCGAGCCGATCGAGGGGATACGAGTTGAAGCTGTCTTTGACGCGCTGCAAGGCTTCGATCAACTCGGGATGGCCGAGCGCGAAGCCGACACGCAGCCCAGCGAGCGAGCGCGATTTCGAAAACGTCTGCACGACAAGGAGCTGAGGATGGCGGGGGAGCAAAGAAACGGCAGACTCCGCGCCGAAGTCGACATAGGCTTCGTCGAGGATGACCGCGGACTCGGTGTTATGGGCCAGCAGGCGCTCGATTTCCGTCCGCGCAAGCGCAAGCCCCGTCGGCGCATTCGGATTGGGGAAAATGATGCCGCCATTTTCTTGGAAATAATCGTCGATGCGGATGCGAAAGTCTCGATCGAGCGGTATGGTGCGGTAAGCGATGCCATAGAGCTGGCAATAGACGGGGTAGAAGCTATAGCTGACGTCGGGAAACAAAATCGGCCGCTCGTGTTTGAGCAGGGCGCAAAAAGCATGGGCCAGCACTTCGTCCGAACCATTGCCGACGAAGACCCATGCCGGGCCGGGCAGCCCAAACTGACGCGCGAGCGCCTCGCGTAGCGCTTTCGCGTCGGGATCCGGGTAGAGGCGCAACGTGTCGTCAGCGGCTTTGCGGATTGCCGCCAACGCCTGCGGGCTAGGCCCGTAAGGGTTTTCGTTGGTGTTGAGCTTGACGAGGTTGGCCAGGCGTGGCTGCTCCCCAGGCACGTAGGGCGAAAGCTGATGGACGGTTTTGCTCCAGTATCGGCTCATGGCAGATGGCAAAGCACGGGAAAGCGCAAGATGGTATCATGGCGTAAAAGGACTTTGGCCTTATGCAGACTCCTCGTCGCGCCGACGTCAGCCGCCAGACTTTGGAAACTCGCGTGCGCATCGCGCTTTCGCTCGATGGCGAAGGTCGCTCTCGCATCGACACGGGCATCGGCTTTTTCGACCATATGCTCGATCAGCTTGCCCGCCATGGCCAGTTCGATCTCGAGGTCGAAGCCCAGGGCGATTTGCACATCGATGCCCATCATACGGTCGAAGACGTCGGCATCACGCTCGGGCAGGCTCTGCGCGAGGCGCTGGGCGACAAGAAAGGCCTCTGTCGCTTTGGGCATGCCTATGTCCCACTCGACGAGGCCTTGGCGCGCGCAGTCGTGGATCTCTCGGGGCGGCCTGGGCTTGTCTTCGTCGCCGAATTTGCGCGCGAGCGCATCGGTGCGTTCGACGTGGAGCTCGTGCGCGAATTCTTTCAGGCGCTGGTCAACCATGCGGCCATCACCCTCCACCTCGACTGCTTGCGGGGGCTCAATGCCCATCATCAGGTCGAAGCCATGTTCAAGGCTTTTGCGCGCGCCTTGCGCATGGCCGTACGACTCGATGCCCAGGCAGCCGATGTCGTTCCTTCCACCAAAGGGCAGCTTTGAGCGAGCGGTAGGCGATGAAGCGGGTGGCCATCGTCGATTATGGGATGGGCAACTTGCGCTCGGTCGCGAAAGCGGTCGAGCGGGTCGCCAGCGACGTGCAGGTGTGCGTCACCGCCGATGCGGCGACGATCGCGGCGGCTGAGCGCGTGATCGTTCCCGGCCAAGGCGCGATGCCCGACTGCATGAGGGAAATCGATCGCCTCGGGTTGCGCCCGGCGCTCCTTGAAGCAGCGGCCCAAAAACCTTTTCTGGGCATTTGCATTGGCTTGCAGATGCTCTTCGAGCACAGCGAGGAAGGCGACGTGGCGGGCCTCGGGCTCTTACCGGGGCGGGTGCGACGGTTTCCTGCGTCTCTGACGGACGCAAGCGGCATTCCGCTGAAGGTTCCCCACATGGGTTGGAACGTCGTCGAGCAGGTGCGCGCCCATCCCCTGTGGGAGGGGATTGCGACACGCGAACGGTTCTATTTTGTGCATAGTTACTATGTCAGTCCGGCGCGCGCGGAAGACATCGCCGGCTCGACCGAATACGGCCTCGTCTTTACCTCGGCGATCGCTCACGCTAACATCTTCGCGGTCCAGTTTCATCCAGAAAAAAGCGCGCTTTCCGGTCTTCGCTTGCTTGCCAATTTCATGCGCTGGGCGCCTTGATTTTTCATTCGGCCAAACCGTCATGTTGTTGATTCCCGCGATCGATCTCAAGGATGGGCATTGCGTGCGCCTCCGCCAAGGGGTCATGAGCGATGCTACGGTGTTTTCCGAAAATCCTGCCGCCATGGCGCGACACTGGCTCGAGGAGGGAGCGCGCAGGCTGCATCTCGTCGACCTCAATGGCGCCTTTGCCGGCCGACCCAAAAACGAGGCGGCGATCAAGGCCATCCTCAAGGAGATCGGTGAGGAGATTCCTGTTCAGCTGGGGGGTGGCATTCGCGACCTCGACACCATCGAACGCTGTCTCGACGATGGCGTAAGCTACGTCATCATCGGCACCGCAGCAGTCAAGAACCCGGGGTTTTTGCACGATGCCTGCACGGCTTTCCCTGGGCACATCATCGTTGGCCTAGACGCCAAGGACGGCAAGGTCGCCGTCGACGGCTGGTCCAAGATGACCGGCCATGACGTCATCGATCTTGCCAGGAAATTCGAGGACTATGGCGTCGAAGCGATCATCTATACCGACATCGGGCGAGACGGCATGCTCACGGGCGTCAATGTCGAGGCGACCGTGAAGCTCGCGCAGGCCTTGCGCATACCGGTCATCGCCTCTGGCGGCCTCGCGAGCCTCGACGACGTGCGCGCTTTGTGCGCAGTGGCTGAAGAAGGCATCTTGGGCGCCATCGCTGGGCGCGCCCTCTATGAGGGCAAGCTCGACTTCCGTCAGGCGCAGGATCTTGCCGACGCGCTCTGTGGCGTGACCTGAGATGTTGGCCAAGCGCATCATTCCTTGCCTCGACGTCAATGCTGGCCGCGTCGTCAAGGGCGTCAATTTCCTGGGTTTGCGCGACGCTGGGGATCCCGTCGAGATCGCGCGCCGTTATGACGAGCAAGGCGCCGACGAAATCACTTTCCTGGACATCACGGCAAGCGCTGATGAGCGTGAAATCATTTTGCACGTCGTCGAAGACGTGGCGTCTCAGGTGTTCATCCCTCTCACGGTCGGGGGCGGCATTCGCAAGGTCGAAGACATCCGGCGTTTGCTTTCGGCCGGCGCCGACAAAGTGAGCATCAACACCGCTGCCGTGCTCATGCCGGAACTCGTGCGCGAAGCGGCGGACAAGGTCGGCAGCCAATGCATCGTGGTCGCCATCGACGCCAAGCAAACGGCTCCTGGCCGATGGGAGGTCTTCACGCATGGCGGACGCAAAGCCACGGGCCTCGATGCCGTCGAGTGGGCGAAGCAAGTGGTCGCCTTGGGAGCGGGCGAAATTCTCTTGACCAGCATGGACCGGGATGGCACCCGCCATGGTTTTGACCTTGCGCTCACGCGTGCAGTCGCTGACGCCGTTCCGGTGCCGGTGATCGCCAGTGGAGGCGTCGGCAACCTCCAACATCTCGTCGAAGGCGTGACGATTGGCCGCGCCGACGCGGTGCTGGCGGCGAGCATCTTTCATTACGGCGAATACACGGTGCGACAAGCAAAAGAATACTTGCGCGCACACGGCATCGAGGTCAGACTATGACGCAAGCCTGGATCGACGCGCTCAAGTGGGATGCAACGGGCTTGCTGCCCGTGATCGCTCAAGATGCCGAAAGCAGCGAGGTACTCATGGTCGCCTGGATGAACCGTGAGGCGCTCATGCAAACCGTCGCCACGGGCGAAGCCGTCTATTGGTCGCGTTCACGCGGGCGTCTTTGGCGCAAAGGGGAAGAATCTGGCCACGTGCAAAAGGTGAGGGAAATTCGCGCCGACTGCGATCTCGACGTGATCTTGCTGAAAGTCGAACAAATCGGCGGCATTGCCTGTCATACGGGCCGGAAGAGCTGTTTCTTTCATCGTCTCGAAGACGATGAGTGGCGTATCGTGGAACCCGTGTTGAAAGATCCTCAGGACATTTACCGATGATTGATCTCGAAGTGCTTCATCGCGTGCAGGCGACGCTTGTTGCGCGCAAAAACGCTTCTCCAGAGGCTTCTTACGTGGCAAGCCTCTACGCGCAGGGGACGGAGGCGATTTGCAAGAAAATCGCCGAGGAAGCGGCCGAAACGATCATGGCCGCGAAAGAGGGCGACCCTTTGCACCTGACGCGCGAAGTGTGCGATCTTTGGTTTCATAGCATGGTGCTGCTGGCTCATTTCGGTCTAGGCGTCGATGACGTCGTCGCCGAGTTGCGTCGGCGAGAAGGCATCTCGGGCATCGATGAAAAACAATCGCGGGAGAAGGGCTCATGAACGACTGCATCTTCTGCAAAATCGTGCGCGGCGAGCTTCCATGCCGCAAAGTCTATGAGGACGAAGAGATCCTCGCCTTTCACGACATCCACCCTCAGGCGCCGGTGCATTTCATGGCCATCCCGAAAAAGCACATCGCATCGCTTGCCGACGTCACGGTCGAGGATGCCCCGCTGTTGGGGCGCCTGTTTGCAAGGCTCGGGGACATGGCGAGAAGCCAAGGCCTGCACGATGGCTTTCGTGTGATCGTCAATAGCGGACGTATTGGCCGCCAGGAGGTGTATCATCTACACGTCCATGTCGTTGGCGGCCCGGAGCCCCTGGGGGCCATGCTGCCACGCAACCCATAGCCCCAGAAAACGAGGAGTACGCGCATGGGAACCTGGAGTATCTGGCATTGGCTGGTCGTCTTGTTGATCATCGTCCTGGTCTTTGGCACCAAGAAATTGCGCAACATCGGCGCCGATTTGGGGAGCGCCGTCAAGGGCTTCAAGGAGGGCATGAAAGAGGGCTCTCAGGAAGCGCCCAAACAGGTGGAAAGCCAGGCGGCCACGATCGAAGGGCAAGCGAAGAAAGAGGAAAGCAAGGCCGCTTGAAAGGTATGCATCAAGCATAGACGCCGGCCGTGTTCGACATCGGTTTTTCCGAGTTGATGGTCATCGCCCTCGTGGGTCTGATCGTGATCGGCCCCGAGAAGCTGCCGCGCGTGGCGCGCACCGTGGGGCATTTGTTGGGGCGGGCGCAGCGCTACGTCGCCGATGTCAAGGCCGACATTCAGCGGGAAATCCAGCTCGAGGAACTGAAGAAAATGCAGGCCGAAATCGAGGCTCAGGCAAAAAGCGTCGAAGCTCAAGTCAATGAGCAGATGCGCAAGGTGGAAGCCGATCTCAATGCCTCGATCCTAGGCGCGAAGAACGAAGCCGCAGACCCTGACGCTGCCCATGCGCCCAAGCCCCCGCCACCACCGGGCGCGGGCGGTCTGCCGCCGGCCGCCTAAAAGCGAACGGGATGAGCGAAGAGCGCGAAGAGAGTTTCATTTCCCATTTGATCGAGCTGCGCGATCGCCTGATCCGTGCGCTGCTGGCCGTTTTCATCGTGTTCTTGGCGCTCGTTCCCTGGGCGCGGGAAATCTATACCCTGCTTGCCGCGCCCATGCTGGCTGCCTTGCCCGAGGGAGGACACATGATCGCCACCGATGTGGCGGGCGCCTTTTTCGTGCCCATCAAAGTGACCATGATGGTGGCTTTCCTGATCGCGCTTCCCTATGTGCTCTATCAGGCGTGGGCCTTCGTCGCGCCGGGCCTTTACGCGCACGAAAAAAAGCTCGCCCTGCCGCTGCTCATCGCGAGCGTCTTGCTTTTCTTCGTTGGCATGACGTTCGCTTATTTCATCGTGTTTCCAACGGTTTTCGCCTTCATCAACGCCTTTGCGCCCGAGGGCGTGGCCGTCATGACGGACATCGAAAAATATCTTTCTTTCGTGCTGACGACGTTCCTAGCCTTCGGCGTCACCTTCGAGGTGCCGGTCGTGGTCATCGTGCTGGTGCGCGTCGGGCTCGTGAGCATCGAAAAGTTGAAGGAAATACGGCCCTATGTGATCGTCGGCTGTTTCGTCGTCGGCGCCATCTTTACGCCGCCCGACGTGCTCTCGCAATTTTTGCTGGCCGTGCCGATGTGGCTGCTTTATGAAGGCGGCATTATTCTGGCAAGGCTTATCGGCAAGGCCGAACACGCCGAAGACGGTGCCTATCACCCGGTGGCGCCTTCGGCGGCGACGACCGCCGAAGGAGAACGCGAGCGCGGTTGATCGTCGTCTCTGGGCGTAGTTCAGCGGCGAGGAGAAGGACGTTTCCCGATCGTCACCGTGAGGACAAGCGTCTTGCCTTCGCGGCTGATCTCGAAGCGCTGTTGCGTGCCGGGTGCGAGCGCGGCGATTTTCTCGAGCATGTCCTGGGCATCCCGCACGGGCTGGCCAGCAACGGCGAGCAAAATGTCGCCCGGGCGCATGCCAGCGCTCTCGGCGGGTCCGCCGCGCATCACGCCAGCGATCAAGGCGCCCTGCGCGCTCTTGACACCGAATGAGGCGGCCAACTCTGGCGTGAGATCCTGCACCTCGACGCCGATCCAGCCCCGCGTGACGGCGCCCGTGCGGATGATCTGCTCCATCACGCTTTTCGCCAAAGACACGGGGATCGCAAAACCAATGCCCATCGAGCCGCCGCTTTGAGAATAGATCGCGGTATTGATGCCGACGAGATGGCCATTGCTATCGACGAGTGGCCCGCCGGAATTGCCGGGGTTGATCGCGGCGTCGGTTTGGATGAAATCCTCGAAGGTGTTGATGCCGAGATGACTGCGGCCGAGGCCGGAAACGATGCCTGCGGTGACCGTGAGGCCGACGCCAAAAGGGTTGCCAATGGCCAACACGACATCGCCGACACGCAAGGAGTTGGGGGGCGCGAAGGTGATGGGCTGCAAAGGGGGCGCTTGGACGAGCTTCAATACCGCCAGATCGGTTTCCGGGTCGGCGCCGACGAGTTTGGCCTTGGTCTTTTGCCCGTCATGGAGGGCGATTTCGATCTCGTCGGCAGCTTCGATCACATGGTAATTGGTGAGTATGTAGCCATCTTGCGAGACGATGACGCCGCTTCCAAGTCCAGAGCGGCGCTCGAGCTCCGATCCGAAGCGATCGCCGAAGAAATGCCGAAACAAGGGGTCATCGGCGAAGGGATGGCGCTTGACCTGCTGGCTCGTGAAGATATGGACGACGGAAGGCAGCGCCGCTTCGGCCGCGGGCGCATAGCTTGCCACGGACCGTTGCTCGCTCGCTGGCGTCGTAGGAGAAATGGCGACGATCGTCGGCGAGGCTGTTTTCTGGCGGAATGCTTCGAGCCATTCCGGTTTCAGTGTTTGTACGACGAACAGGGCGGCTAGCGCAACCGTCACGGTCTGCGCGAAAATGAGCCACAAACGGCTGGTCCAAGACATGGGAGCATGAGCGAAAATGCAGCGAGAGGAATTGGTGAGCCGGCTCGATGGACTTCTGGAAGCCGCTCGCTTCAAGGATTATTGCCCAAATGGTTTGCAAGTGGAAGGACGCGCGCGGATTCGTCGCATCGTGTGCGGGGTGTCCGCGAGTCTTGCTCTCGTCGAGGAAGCGATCGCGCGAGAAGCAGACGCCTTGCTCGTCCATCATGGTTGGTTTTGGAAAGGCAGCGATGGGCGCATCGTGGGTCTTCATAAGCGACGGCTCGCGCGGTTGCTTGCCCATGAGATCAATTTGATCGCCTACCATTTGCCCTTGGATGCGCACTCGACGCTCGGCAACAATGCGCAGCTTGCACGCCGCTTCGGTTGGCGGGTGACGGGCCGATTCGGAGAGCAGGACATCGGTTTTCTGGGCGAAATCGAATCGCCTGCGAACGCACGAGAAATCGCCGCTCGGGTGGCCAAGGCGTTGGGGCGGGAACCGCTGCTCGTGGGGGAGGCAGAGCGGCCCGTGCGCCGCGTGGCCTGGGCGAGCGGCGCGGCGCAAGGGTGGTTCGAGCAAGCCATCGAGCTGGGCGTCGATCTTTATCTTTCTGGCGAAATTTCGGAGCCCACTGTCCATCTCGCGCGCGAGTCCGGCGTCGTCTATCTCGCCGCCGGGCATCATGCGACCGAACGTTATGGCGTCATGGCCGTGGGGGAGTGGCTTGCCCAGGAAACTGGGCTTGTGTGCGAGTTCGTCGATCTTCCCAATCCGGTTTGAGTCAGGGGCTCGCGCCTGTGGCGCGTTCCCGCAAGATCGCGGAAAGCAGTAAAAGCTCCTCGGCGACCGATTGAGGGAAACCGGAACGCTTACCACCCCGGTTGTCGAGCAAGAGATTTTCGATGTATTCTCGACAGGTGGGCTTGCCCCAGGAAGAGACCAGGCGTTCGATGATATGAGGGAAGTCCTCGATGCTCGGCCCTTTGGGGCGATGCGAGGGCTGCCAATCTTCGGGTCGGACATTGAAGTGGCGGCGCAATTCTTCCGCGGCCTGATCAAAGGCCTCATGCATTCCTTCACGCCGATAGATTTCCAGCAACTTGAGCCAATGGCGGAGCGCCCGCTTGGGCTCGCGGTGGATTTGCTCGATCAAGGTCTGTGCTGCCCCATGGCCTAGCCCGAGCGAGAGCATGATTTCGGCGAGCTCCAGCGCTTGGTCGGCGCTTTCGGCGGAGCTTTCTTGGACACCCCCTGGAGAAATCGAAGGTCTCGCCGGGCTGGCGCGGGGAGCCGCTTTGGGGAGGCTCACGGGCGCAACCGGCGGGCTGTGCGGTGCATGCCGAGAGAGAAGCATGAGGCGCCACGCCAGGCCGACAGCGAGCACCGAGGCAGTCAAGGCGACGATCCAGGGCAGAGGAGAAAGAATGGCCTCGTCTTCATCGTCGGCTTGACTCGTGGGCGTGCGCTCTTGCGGACGTGTGAGAGGGCTTTCGACAGCCGCAGGCAGCCGATCGATCAAGCGGGAAAGATCGGCAAGCAGACCCTCGATGCGGTCGAGGCGGCGTAGCATTTCTGTGAAAAGCGCATCTTGCTTGAGCAGATGGTTGTCGATCAAGGCGAGGAGGCGATCCTGCTGACTCTCGGCCAAGGCGCGCGGGGAGGAAGAAGCGGGCGGGCCGGAGATCGTCAAGCCCAGCACGAAAACGAGACCAATGAGGCCGTGGCGGAATTTCACGTCAGCGGGTGAGAGAAAGCGCAAAGCCTATTCTGACGTGATCGCTAGGCGATCGAATCGCCGATTAGCCAAGAAATTCGCCGACGAATCGACGCGCTCGATCACGAGAGGGGTTTTTTGCCTGCGAGCAGGACGATGGGCCAGAAAACTCCTCGTTCCTGGGAGGCCTCCCCCCAGAGAGGCGATAGCCGGGCATGTAGAAGCGCACAAGGGTCTGCGCCGGTGGCGCGCCGACAGCGTTGGACGGCCGACCAACTGCCGATGTAGCCGACCAACTGCGCCAACGTCCAGAACACGCGGATGGAGAATGTCGGCGTGGGCAGTCGGGGAAATGGAAATGGGATGTCTTGATAACCGCGGTCCACCCAGGCGCGTTCGGCAGGCCACCACCGCGCGAGGGTTTCGTGATAGAACTTCATCAATGCCGTGTTCAATCGCTCGTCCTCGAGGGTGAGCAGTTGATATGTCCAGGCGGCGAGCAGGCCGCCGGGCTTGAGCACCCGCTTTACTTCGGCATAGAAAGCCGCAAAGTCGAACCAGTGGAGCGCCTGGGCTACCGTCACCGCATCACAGCTTGCCTCGGCAAGGCCGCTTTGATCACAAGGCGCGACGCGAAATTCGATGCGGGGATGCGGTGGGGCAAGGGCGATTTGCGCAGCCGAAAGATCGGTGGCAAGAACGCGCTGGAAATGCTGCGCGAGGGGGAGGGAAGCCTGACCGTTGCCGCAGCCGACGTCCCAGGCGAGCTTGTGTGCCGGCGCGCGCTCAGCGATCCATTGGAAGAGGGCCGCCGGGTAGGAGGGGCGGAAACGAGCATAAGAGGAAGCTTGAGAAGAAAAGTGATCCGGGGGCGTAGTCATGCGCCTTCTCGCTCCGCCAGCCGTCGCAAGACGAGGGGGAAAGCGCCTGTCAAAAAGCAAGCGATCGCCGAGACCAAGAACCCCCATCCCGCCAAGGGATCAGCGAGCATCGGGTGCCATTTCCCGAGTGTCCCTTCCCAGGCGAGCAGTGCGGCGAGAAGGCACGCGGTGCCGAGAAACGCACAGAGCAAAAACGCTAACGGCCAGTGCCGACGTTTCATTTTGGTCGCCGATCGAGCACGCGTTTGGCCTTGCCGATCGAGCGTTCGATGGCGCCTATGGGTTTGATCTCGACCCGGGTCGTGATGCCGACGTAGGATTTGATGTGATGCTGCAGATCATGCGCGATGAATTCCTTTTCCGCCGCCGTCAGTGTGGCGAATTCCGGTTTGAGCTCGACATGGACGTTCAAGGCGTCGAGATGTCCTTCACGATAGACCTCGAGCTGGTAGTGGGGAGAAAGCTTGGGCTGCTTGAGAATCAGCTCTTCGATTTGGCTTGGGAAGACATTGACGCCGCGAATGATCAACATGTCGTCGGAACGACCGCAGATCTTGGCGATGCGACGGAAGGAACGCGCCGTTGGCGGCAGAAGGCGCGTCAAATCTCGCGTGCGGTAGCGGATTACCGGCATGGCTTCTTTGGTCAGCGAAGTGAAGACCAATTCGCCCAGCTCGCCGTCGGGCAGCACTTCGCCCGTTTGAGGATCGATGATTTCGGGATAGAAATGGTCTTCCCAGATCGTCGGACCATCTTTCGACTCGATGCATTCCTGGGCGACGCCCGGGCCGATGACCTCGGAAAGACCATAGAGATCCACGGCGTCGATGGCGAAGCGTTTTTCGATTTCTGCGCGCATTTCCTGGGTCCACGGCTCGGCGCCGTGAATCCCGAGCCGTAAGGAAGACTTTGCTGGATCCAGGCCCTGGCGTTCGAATTCGTCGGCGATCGCAAGCATGTAGGAGGGAGTGACCATGATGATGTCGGGAGCGAAATCCTGGATCAATTGCACCTGTCGCTCGGTTTGGCCGCCGCCAAAGGGGATCACGGTGCAGCCGAGCCGCTCGGCGCCATAATGGGCGCCAAGGCCGCCGGTGAAAAGGCCATAGCCGTATGAGACATGCACTTTGTCGCCGGGGCGGCCGCCTGCGGCATAGATCGAGCGCGCCATCAAATGCGCCCAGGTTTCGAGATCACGCAAGGTGTAGCCGACTACGGTGGGCTTGCCCGTGGTGCCTGATGAGGCATGGATGCGCGCCACCTGCGAGAGGGGCACGGCGAACATCCCGAAGGGGTAGGTTTCGCGCAAATCTTGTTTGGTGGTGAAAGGGAACTTCGCGAGGTCGGAAAGCTCCTTGAAATCCTCTGGGCGCACGCCGGCGGCCTCGAATTTGGCGCGCATATAGGGGATGTTCCGATAGGCGTGTGCAAGCGTCCAGGCGATCCGCTCGGTTTGTAGGGCGATGATTTCGTCACGACTTGCGGTTTCGATCGCATCGAAAGCTTTTGCTGACATGGCTCTCCCTTTCCACGTGCTTTTTTGTGGGCAATTTATCATGGCGCGAACGGGAAGGCCACCCAACGATCACCATTAGAAAAAGATATGAGTGGTATAACGTGATATTATTGATAGGCTCGCGTCAGAAACGTCGAAAAAATCCGTTGCGCTATGGCGTCAAGAGGCGTCTTGCAGGCTTTCCCCAGGCGCCGAGGCATTGCCCCATAAGTGCCGGCCTTGCGCCTGCCGCAGCGATTTCTTCTGCGTTTTCCGCCGCGTGTGCGAGATCACGCCAAAGGCCGCCGGCAACGAGCGGCGAATTTGCGGACAAAGGATCGAACGATGAAGATTCACGAATATCAGGGCAAGGAAATCTTGCGTCAATTCGGCGTCGAGACGCCGCGGGGAATTCCCTGTTTTTCCGTGGCAGAGGCGGTGGAGGCAGCGAAACGGCTCGCTGGCCCGCCCTGGGTCGTCAAGGCGCAAATCCATGCGGGGGGACGCGGCAAAGGGGGCGGCGTGAAGCTCGCGCGCTCGCTCGACGAGGTGGAGCGTCATGCGCAAGCGATGCTCGGCATGCGACTCGTCACGCATCAAACGGGGCCTGAGGGGCGTCTCGTGCGCCGCCTGTTGATCGAAGAAGGGTCGGACATCCGTCACGAATACTATGTCGCCTGTTTGACGGATCGCGCAAGCCAGCTCGTCGTGATGATGGCTTCTCGCGAAGGGGGGATGGACATCGAAGAAGTCGCCGCGCGGGAGCCCGAAAAGATCGTCAAGGTCTTCATCAACCCCCTCGATGGGATCAGCGATGAGCAAGCGCGGCGCCTGGCCGAGGGGATTGGCGTTCCTGTGTCTTCGTTGCCAGGCGCGGTCATCACCTTCAAGAATCTCTATCGCTGCTATATGGAAACCGACGCCACGCTCGTCGAGATCAACCCGTGGATTCTCGACGGCGCAGGGCGACTCCTGGCGCTCGATGCGAAACTCAATTTCGACGACAACGCGCTTTTCCGCCATCCCGAAATCGCGGCGCTGCGCGATGTCGATGAAGAAGACCCCGACGAAGTCGAGGCCTCGAAATACGATCTCTCTTACATCTCTCTCGATGGCAACATTGGTTGCCTCGTCAATGGGGCGGGGCTGGCGATGGCGACGATGGACGTCATCAAACTCTTTGGCGGCGAGCCGGCCAACTTTCTCGATGTCGGGGGGGGTGCCTCTACCGAGAAAGTCACGGCTGCCTTCAAGATCATGCTGAAAAACCCCAAGGTCAAAGGCATCCTCGTCAATATCTTCGGCGGCTTCATGCGCTGTGACACGATTGCCAATGGCATCGTCGCTGCCGCGCGCGAAGTGCATTTGGCCGTGCCGCTCGTCGTGCGCATGAAAGGCACCCATGAAGACATCGGCAAGCAAATCCTCGCCGCTTCAAACCTGCCGATCATTTCCGCCGATACCCTGAGCGAGGCTGCCGAGAAGATCGTTGCCGCAGTGCGCTAAAGGAGCTTTTCATGTCCATTTTGATCGACAAAAACACGCGCGTGATCACGCAAGGCATCACCGGCAAAACGGGCCAATTCCATACCGAGAAATGCCTTGAATACGCCTATGGGCGGCATTGTTTCGTCGCGGGCGTCAACCCCAAGAAAGCCGGAGAATCGATCTTTGGGCTGCCGATTTTTGCGACGGTGAAGGAGGCCAAAGAAGCGACGAACGCCACGGTTTCCGTGATCTACGTGCCGCCCGCCGGCGCCGCAGACGCCATTTGGGAGGCTTGCGAGGCCGACCTTGACCTCGTCATTTGCATCACCGAAGGCATTCCCGTGCGCGATATGTTGCTTGTGCGCAACAAGATGAAGCGGAAAGTCGCACAGGGAGGCAAGGAAACGCTGCTCCTGGGACCCAATTGCCCAGGCCTGATCACGCCCGATGAGATCAAGATTGGCATCATGCCAGGCCATATCCACAAACGGGGCCGCGTCGGCGTCGTTTCGCGTTCTGGCACGCTGACCTATGAGGCCGTGGCGCAGCTTTCCGAGCTGGGTCTGGGGCAATCGTCGGCGGTCGGCATTGGCGGCGATCCCATCAATGGGCTCAAGCACTTGGACGTGTTGAAAATGTTCAATGACGATCCCGAGACGGAAGCCGTCGTCATGATTGGCGAGATCGGCGGCCCTGACGAGGCCGAAGCCGCGCGCTGGTGCAAAGAGAACATGAAAAAACCCGTGGTGGGATTCGTGGCGGGCGTCACCGCTCCCCCGGGAAAGCGCATGGGGCATGCCGGCGCTTTGATCTCGGGGGGAGCCGATACGGCCGAGGCCAAGCTCGCGGTGATGGAGGAATGCGGCTTCGCGATCACGCGCAATCCGTCTGAGATCGGCAAGCTCGTGAAATCCCTACTCTGAGCGTTCGTGGTGCATGGCCCTGCGTGGCGGGGCCAGGCGGCAAATCGCAGAAAAGCGGGCCTTGTGCCCGCTTTTTCATGGCATGCTACCGGATCCATCGCGATGGTATAAGATGTAAGGATGGCAGGATGTTTGCTAGAAGTTCATTCCCACGGCTACCACGGCGATGCGCATCGTGTAAAAATCTGCTGCGCAGAGGCGACGACATGGGGCGGCAAGAATAGGGTGGCGATCCGAAAGGATGCTCGAGATGGCGAAGCTGATACTCAGCATGGACAACATGGTGTTGCGTGAGATCCCCCTCACCAAGGAGCGGACGACGATCGGGCGGCGTCCTAGCAACGATATCCAAATCGACAATCTCGCGATTTCCGGCGAGCATGCGGTCATCATCACCATCCTCAATGATTCGTTTCTCGAGGATCTCAACAGCACGAACGGTACTTTCGTCAATGGCCAGCGCATCAGCAAGCATTTTCTGCAAAACGGCGATGTGATCGAGCTGGGCAAGTATCGGCTCCGCTATGTCAAGGAGGGCGAGACGCAGACCCCGCATCAAGGGGACATCGAAAAGACGATGGTCTTACGGCCGGATGAACTGCGTCGCGTGATCCACGACACCCCTTCGGCGCTTACCCGCTCGGCGCCACCACGCACTTCCCTGACAGCCTCCCAGCCGCCACGCACGGAGCCGCTGCCGGAAGCACGGCCCATGACGAGCAGGCCGGCGGAACAAACGCCGGCTGCTTCGCCCCCTCCTGCAGCGCCTTCCACGCCCTCCCCGAGCCAAGAGCCGCCATTGGCGCCCCTGGCGGCCATTCAAGTACTCAATGGTGCGAGTGCCGGCAAAACGCTCGATCTCGTCAAGCCGCTGACCACGCTCGGCAAGCCCGGCGTGCAGGTCGTCGTGATCGCGCGCCGGCCGCAGGGGTATTTCCTTTCGCATGTCGAGGGGCAAAAGGCTCCTCTCGTCAACGGCCTGCCTCTTCAAGGTCAGGCGCATCTTTTGAAAGATCACGACATCATCGATCTCGCCGGCGTGAAGATGGAATTCTTCTACCGGCCATGAGCCGGCATGCGCCATGAATCCATCGCCTACCCTTGCGAGCCCACCGATGCAGGGAGCCGAGACTGCTGCGGCCGCCGATCTGACGGCGCGCCTGACTTTCTTCAAGCATTTGCAGGCCGTCACCAACAAAATCCATGCGACGTCGAACATCGACGAGATCATGCTCGAACTGTCGCAGGACATCACGGCCTTGTTCAATGCCGAGCGGCTCACGATCTATGCGGTCTCAGAAGACAAGACGGCCATCGTCTCCAAGGTGAAGACGGGTCTAGATTCGTTCCGCGAGATCCGACTGCCGATTGCGGAGAACAGCATCGCGGGCTTCGTCGCTGCGACCAAGCGCCTCGTCAACATTCGCGACGTTTATGACGACATGGAACTTCTCGCCATCCATCCCAGTTTGCATTTCCTCAAGGAGGTCGACAAAAGGACGGGGTATCGCACGCGCGAAATGCTCGTGGGGCCGATTGTCGATGCGGCAAGCGGCGAGCTGCTGGGCGTGGTGCAGCTGATCAACAACAAAAGCGGCACGCCTTTTTCTCATGTCATGGAAGAAGGGCTCAAAGGGCTCTGCGAGACTCTGGCCATCGCATTTGCCCAGCGTGTCCGCCCCCTGCGGACATTGCGCAGTAAATACGACTATCTCGTGTCGGACGCCGTGCTTACCCAAAAAGAGCTCGAAGAGGCATGCAAGCGGGCTCGACGGCAAAACGTGGATGTCGAAGAGGTTTTGCTATCCGAGTTTCAGCTCAAGACGGAACAGGTGGGGGCAGCCCTGGCGAAATTCTTCGGCGTCCCCTACGAGCCCTTCCGTGCCGATCGCATCAAGCCTCATGATCTCTTGAAAAATCTCCGGCGCGAATTCGTCGCGCAGAATCGCTGGTTGCCCATCGAGGCGGACAAGGATGGCATCGTCATCCTCTGTGTCGATCCAGAACAGGTCAAGAGTTCCCGGGTAGCCAATACGGTTTTCCCGCGCAGCAAGCTTTCCTATCGTGTCACGACGCAACGGGAATTCAAGCAGACCCTCGATCAATTCTATGGCGGCGGTTTCATCGAGGGAGGATCGGTCGGCGACCTCGTCTCAGCGCTGGACGAAGGGGAAGAAGCCGCCGATGAGACAGATGAGGCGACGGCTGCATCCGACAACGAGCTCGTGCGGCTCGTCAACAAAATCATCTTCGACGCCTACCGCGAAGGCGCTTCCGACATCCATATCGAGCCCGGAACGGGCAAGGAAAAAGTGCTCGTGCGCTTCCGCAAGGATGGGTTGCTTTCCAAGTACGTCGAGATTCCTTCTGCATACCGCAACGCGCTCGTCGCACGCATCAAGATCATGTGCGATCTCGACATTTCGGAGAAGCGCCTGCCTCAGGACGGCAAGATCAAGTTCAAGCGCTTCGCACCGCTCGACATCGAGCTCAGGGTGGCGACGATACCGACCGCGGGGGGTGTCGAAGATGTCGTCATGCGCATTCTTTCCGCCGGCGAGCCGATGCCGCTCGATCGCCTGGGACTTCTGCCGCACAATGAAACCAAACTCAAGCAAACGATCGAAAAACCCTATGGCCTGTTTTTCGTTTGCGGGCCGACCGGTTCAGGCAAGACGACGACCCTACATTCGGTCCTCAAGTATCTCAATACGCCGGACACCAAGATCTGGACCGTCGAAGACCCTGTCGAAATCACGCAAAAGGGGCTTCGGCAGGTGCAAGTCAATCGCAAGGCCGGGCTCGATTTCGCCACCGTGATGCGCGCTTTCCTGCGCGCCGATCCCGACATCATCATGGTGGGCGAGATGCGCGATGCGGAAACGACCAAGATCGGCATCGAAGCGTCTCTGACTGGCCATTTGGTGCTTGCGACGCTGCATACCAACAGTGCGCCCGAATCCGTGGTGCGGCTGCTGGACATGGGGATGGATCCCTTCAATTTCGCCGACGCCCTGCTGGGCGTGATGGCGCAGCGGCTTGCGCGCCGGCTCTGCGACAAATGCAAACAGGCCTATCATCCGAGCGCTGAAGAAATCAAGCTACTGCTTGCCGAATATTGCGAAGAACTCGCCAATACCGAGGCTTTTCGCCGCGAAGGCAAGGCCGCCTATGAGGCGATCTACCGCGAGTGGGTCAAGAAATATGCGCAGGAGAAGGGACAATTCACGCTCTATCGCGCACACGTCGCGAATGAAGAGGCGCGCGAGAAATGCGAAGCCTGCGGCGGGCTGGGCTACAAGGGGCGCATCGGCCTGCACGAGCTGATGCTCGGCACCGACGCCGTCAAGCGTCTGATCCAGGAGCATGCGCCGGTCGCCAAATTGCTGGCGCAGGCGCTCGAGGACGGCATGCGCACGCTCAAACAGGACGGCATCGAAAAGGTCTTGATGGGACTGACTGACCTCAAGCAGGTGCATGCCGTCTGCATCAAATGAACGTCATGGACACCATTGCCGATCTGCTTGCGCGTCTCGAGCGGCTCAACGAAATCGGACGCGCATTGTCCAGCGAGCGCGACATCGAAAAGCTGTTGGCCATCATCCTCGACGCCGCGCAAAGCATCACCCATGCCGAAGGCGGCACCCTTTATCGCCTGACCGAAGATGGTCGCGCGCTGCGTTTCGAAATCGTCAAAAATAGCCGTCTCGGCGTCGCAGCGAGGCGGGCCGCGGGACGTGTCCTCGATTTTCCTGATCTGCCGCTCTATGACGACGAGGACAAGCCCAACTATGCGATGGTGGCGGCCTATGCGGCGCATACCGGGCAGACAGTCAACATCGCCGATGCCTATACGGCAGAAGGGTTCGATTTTTCCGGCACGCGTGCATTCGATGCGCGCACGGGCTATCGCTCGCGGTCTTTTCTCACGGTGCCGATGAAGAATCATGAAAACGCCCTCATCGGCGTCTTGCAATTGATCAACGCGCGTCACCCTGAGCGCGGGGAGGTGATGCCTTTCAGCGCTGCCGATCAGCGTCTGGCCGAATCGCTCGCCTCGCAGGCGGCGATTGCGCTCACCAATCGGTTGCTCGTCGATCAGTTGGAAAACCTCTTCGAATCCTTCATCCGCCTGATCAACCTCGCCATCGACGAGAAATCTCCCTATACCGGCGGCCATTGCCAGCGCGTGCCCGTGCTCACCCTGATGCTCGCCGAGGCCGTCAATGACACGAAAGAAGGGCCATTTGCTGATTTCGAGCTTTCGCCTGCGGACATGCACGAACTCAAGATCGCGGCGCTGCTACACGATTGCGGTAAGGTGACCACACCCGTGCATGTCGTCGACAAGGCGACCAAGCTGCAGACCCTTTTCGATCGCATTGAGCTCATCGAGACGCGCTTCGAAGTCATCAAGCGCGATGTCGAGAACCAGGCGCTCACCCGGCAGATTGCGCTCAGGGAATGCAAAGACGCGGAAGCCGAGCGACGCATCTGGGAAGATTGCCGTCGACAACTGGCTGCGATCGACGCCGATCGCGATTTTCTGCGCTGCGCCAACATGGGTAGCGAGGCGATGTCGCCGGAAGATCAGAGTCGCGTGCGGCAGATCGCCGAGCGTTATCGCTGGCGGAACCCCGAGGGGGTGGAGACCGATTGTTTGACTGCCGACGAAATCGAAAACCTCACCATTCGCTCGGGCACCTTGACGGCGCGCGAGCGTGAGATCATCAATTACCACATCGTCGCAACGATCCGCATGCTCGAAGAGCTCCCCTGGCCGAAACACCTCCGGCGCGTGCCTGAGTATGCCGGCGGCCATCACGAACGCATGGATGGGCGCGGCTACCCGCGGGGGCTGAGGCGCGAGCAGATGTCGGTGCCTGCGCGCATGATGGGGATCGCCGACATCTTCGAAGCGCTGACCGCCAAAGATCGGCCCTATAAGCCGGCCATGAAGCTCTCTCAAGCGCTATCGATCATGGAGCGATTTGCCGCCACGGGGCACATCGATCCCGACCTTTTTGATGTGTTTATGAAACAGAGGGTCTGGCGACGCTATGCCGAAGCCTTCCTCGACCCGGCCCAAATCGATCTCGAATGAAATTCGCGCGCGAACGCCGGCCAAGGGCTGACGAAAATCGTCACATGGTGACGAAAAACGACAGGCGGCAGGGGCGAAGCACGGGCAACAGCAGGGCCAAAAAGTCCCGCTTGCATGGCATGATGGTTGCTGTATCCTATGCGGGTCGGTTATACAACCGTCCGGAACGTCCGCAACTCACAGGAGGCAAACATGAAAAGTATCCAGCAAGGCTTTACCTTGATCGAACTGATGATCGTCGTCGCCATCATCGGTATCCTCGCGGCGATTGCGATTCCTGCGTATCAAGATTATGTCGGCAAGGCGCAGCTTACCGAGGCGATCAATCTGGCCGGAGGGCTCAAAGACGCCGTGGCCATGTGCGCTAACGAAAATGGAAGTCTAACCCCATGTGATAGTGGGGCAGCAGGTATCCCGGCAGCCGTTGCAGCGAATGCCGGCAAGTATACCGACGGCATTTCTGTTGCTGACGGCGTCATCACTGCGACGATGAAGGCAAGTGGAGTGGCTTCGTGTGTCCAAAGCCAGACGGTAACTCTGACGCCAGTCCTGCAAACCGACGGGCGAGTGACGTGGACGTGTTCTTCGACGGCGACATGTAAGCCAAATACTTGCAGCTAAGAACGTCGCTGTGACAGTGGCCTGCACCCAGCAGTCTGCAGACGCCCCGCTTGAAAAAAGTGGGGCTTTTTTGTGCGGCCATGCATCGCCGCAGCCATTCTCTGAGGTCTTTGGATTGGCATGTACCCTCTCTGGGAGTCTCATTTATACTGAGATGACGGGGGAGATGAAGATGCCGACGACACCGAGACCTTATCTTTATCAAAACTTGCGCTATTGGAGGGCGCCGAGGCCTACGCCGAAAGAATTTATGAGGTGATCCCGCAAGATTTGTTTCAGCAACGCATGAGTTTGGGGGATTGCCGGCTGCTTTGCTGCTTCATGCATGCCTATGAGGCGCCCTCGGGCGTCGAGCTGCTGAGCGAAGGCGCACCAGGAGACCATATGCTGGTGCTTTTCGAGGGGCGGGTTGATGTGCTGCGCATGGACTTGTCAGGGCGACCCAGGCGATTGGCGCAAGTGGGGCCGGGCGCCTTCCTCGGCGAGATGTCTTTGATCGATGGCGATCGCCGTATTGCGAGCTGCATCACGCTTGGCGAGACGCGTTTTGCCGTGATCACACACGAAGGACTCAAAGAAATTTTGGCGACGCATGCGCGCCTCGCCAACAAGCTATTGCTGTGGCTGTTGGAAACCTGCATTGCGCGCTTGCGGGAGATGGATATGCGCGCCATACCAGGCCAGGCGGTGTTTCTGGCCTAGGTGTCTAGAGGGCTAGATCATGAAAGTGGATTGGGAGGCCACACGATGGATGCAAAGGCATATCCAAAGCTGAGCCATGCTTGCCAAGAAGCCGGTGCGCCTTTTCCCCAGCGGCTGATCGAGTCTCATCCGCGCATTGCGGAACGCATCGAGGCAACCTGGGGCACAAGGGAGGGAACGACCGAGCTGACGAATCTCGTATTCTCTGATCGGCCGAATCGTGCCGGTTTTTCCTTCGACGTCATGCGAGAACTCTTCATGCTCAAAGAGTTGCATGAGGCGACTTATCCCCATTTGAGTATCAGCCCAGACGATCCTTTTTCCTCGACGGTGGCCGAAGTGACGCGCGCCGATATCGAGCGCCGGCGCGAAGGGAGTAAGGGCCCGGGAGGGAGCCCTGCTGATCGATGGCCAATTCAGGCGATGGATCTTTCTCCCAAGGTCTCCTTATCCGCGGCCCAGTCGAGTACAGCAGTAAAAGCAATTGCCGAGAAGGTTTCGGAAAAGCCAGAGCCGCCAGCCGTGTCTCCTCCCTGGCCTATGATCGCTTCTCTGAACGAATTGCGCACTCTCGTCGAGCGGCGCAAAAAGGGCGAAAGGCTGCCACAACGAGACAAGCGTCGGATTTTGGAAATCTTGCGCCATTATATGATGTTGCGGGAAGAAGATATCGAGATAGCGCTCAAAATTCAAAAGCAGCTTAGCAAAAAAGGGATGCCAATAGGCAAAATTCTTCTCTCGATGGGTTTTGTTAAACCAGAGACCATCGTGCGGGTGCTTTGCCTCCAGTATGGCGTGCTGATGGTCGATTTGAAACGGTTCCAGTCCGTGCCCGAGGTGATGCAGAAGGTGCCCATCGATGTCGCGCGCAAGCACCGCGCCGTGCCGATCGCTTTCTTGGGGGGAACCTTGTTCCTGGCCGTGGAAAACCCATTCGAATTCGCGGAACGCGAGTATTTCGCTTTCCTCACGAAAGCGAAGATCGAATTGGTGATGGCCACGGCCGCGCAAATCTCGCAGTGGCTCGCTGATTATGGCGTTGTGCGCTCGATGCATCAAGGCACTCAGGAGTTCGATGCATTGGCGCAACGCGCGCTGGGTAAAAGCATGGAAAATGTGGAAGAAGCCAGTAAGGAGGAAGTGGAAGAGGCGGCATCCGACGATTCCCAAAACGATGCCTCGATCGTGAGCCTCGTCAACAAATTCATCAACGATGCGGCAGAGGTCGGCGCCTCTGACATTCATCTCGAGTGTTTTCCGATGGAGCCGCTCGCGCGCATTCGTTTCCGCCGCGATGGGCGGCTCGAAGACTATTCGCAGTATTCGGCGAGTTAC
>JAOADW010000016.1 GCA_026417115.1 Rhodocyclaceae bacterium | reverse complement strand
ATGCTGGACATGGAGGCGGCCGGCGCGCACAAGCTGGACAACTACCAGAACTTTGCCAAGGCCTTCCGCGTGGAGGACTACGCCCGCGTGATGGGCGACATGCGCCCCAATCACGCACGCCTCAAGCGCGTGACGGAGTTCGCCTCGCGCGATCTGACGGAGGCCAGCGAGCTCGGTCGCACCCGCTTGGGCCGTCTCATCATCGCGCTGCAGCAAATGCTCAAGGATGTCGAGCCCCAGGTCGTCGTTGATCAGATCAAGAACGAGATGGCCGACTTTCTCGAAGTCCGACCGCTACTCGTAGACGTGCTGGCCTTCATCGCGCGCAAGTCGCCAGAGCCCGCGGTGCGCACGGCCGCCGAGGTGCTGGGGGCGCGACTAAAGAATCTACGCTTCGGGGCGTGAGGAAGAGGAAATGCAGGCGGATTTTCTAGACGCGCACGCGCGGCATTGGGAGGATGCGGAGCGGCTTTTCCAGGCGCAGCGCTGGGCCAATGCGGATCATCTGTATGGCTTATCGGCGGAATGTGGTTTGAAGCGGTTGATGCTAGCCTTCGGCATGCCTTACGACACGAACAAGAACCGTCCAGCCCACCGCAACGACCGTCAACACGCAAACGGAATTTGGTTGCGCTATGAGACCTATCGTTGTGGACACCATCAAGGCGCTGGCTATGCCTTGCCCAGCAGGAACCCCTTCCAGAACTGGGAAGTCTCGCAACGCTATGCCCATCAATCGCATTTCGATCAGGCTCGCGCACTCGAGCACCGGTCGGGGGCAAATGCCGTTCGGCAGCTGATCAATAAGGCGCAAAAGGAGGGACTGATATGACGGTCTTTGACCGGATCCTGCCCATTGCGTCTGAGGTGCTGCGGGAACATCGTGCCATCGTGTCACAACTCGAATGGTTGGTAATCAATCGCGATTTGAACGCGCGCGTGCGCATTATCCTGCCAGAAAGTGTCGAACCCGATGTGGAGCGGCGTAAGCAGTGCGAGGCGATCTATGAGGTGCTTGCGGCGCGCATCGCGCCGCATGCATATCCAGTGCAGACTGGCATTCTGTACGAGGCAACCCGCGATGAGGCTTGTGCGGGTGGGACAAGCTACCCGCTGGACGATTTTGATAAGGTCTGGCTGGTGGATCGGTTGGCCACGGAGGGCAACTGGGCAAACATCGCCCCAGAAACCGACGGGGCGCCGCGTATTGTTTTCTTCTCCATCAAAGGGGGCGTCGGGCGCTCTACCGCGCTCGCGGCCTGCGCCTGGAAGCTTGCCCAGCTGGGCAAGCGGGTGCTGGTGCTCGACTTGGACCTGGAATCACCTGGGCTGTCGTCTAGTTTGTTGCCTACGGACCGCCAGCCTATGTATGGCATTACAGACTGGCTGGTGGAAGATCTGGTCGATAACGGGGAACCGATTCTCGATGGCATGATCGCCACGAGCGAACTGGCTCGGGACGGGCAAATTTATGTGGTGCCCGCTCACGGCTCGGATGCGGGCGAGTACATCGCCAAGCTGGGACGGGTGTGGATGCCTAAGGTCGGAGACGATGGCACGCGTGAGCCGTGGTCGGCCCGCTCGCATAGGCTTTTGCGGACGCTGGAGGCGCGCATCAAGCCCGATATCGTTCTCATCGATTCGCGAGCTGGCATTGACGAGGTGGCGTCCAGCTGCGTTACCGATCTTGGAGCCAATCTGATCTTGCTTTTTGCACTGGATGGCAGTCAGACATGGAGTGGTTACCGGATCTTGTTTAACCACTGGCAAAGAGCCCGCGTTGCCGAGGATATTCGAGAACGACTGCAAATGGTCGCGGCCCTCGTGCCGGAACTCGACCCGTCGGCCTATCTGAAGGATTTACGCGAGCGAGCGTACGATCTCTTTTTAGAAAAGCTTTACGACGAGCTAGCCTCTCCAGATGCCGAGGGGTGGAGTTTTGATCTGGCTAACGAACTGGCGCCGCATCAGCCCTGGGCCGTGCGCTGGCATCGTGGTTTTGCTGCCTTGCACACACTGCATGGAAGGCTTGAGCAGATCGATGACGATGAGATCCGGCATGTGTTTGGCGACTTGATCGGTCGGATCCTGCGTTACTTGGGGTGGGGCGACGGTTATCCCAAGGTGATCGATGGAGGTGCGTTTTGAGTGATGAATCTGCCGTGGCCGAGGCGCAAGCTCTGCGGGCGGCCATTCTCGCCGCACCGCTCGAAACAAGCAATTTCGGCGAGATACCGGACGCAGGGGTGCTTTATGTGCCGCCTTCGCATCTCAAGGCGCTGCGCCTGGATGCGCATGTCGTCGTGGGCGGTCGGGGTGTCGGAAAATCATTCTGGACGGCGGTGCTGCAGACAGAAGCATTGCGCAAGCTTCTGGGTAGCGCCGCCGCCGAACTGGCCGGCGTTCACGTGCGGCTTGGCTTTGCCAACGCAGAAAACATTGCCCACTACCCGAATGCCGACCTTTTCGCAGCCTTCCTCGACACAGGCGGCGACCCGTACGACTTGTGGCGCGCCGTGGTTGTACGCTGGGTCGCGGAAATGTCCGCGCAGGAGATTCCCCGCCAGAGTTGGCTAGAGACGGTTGCGTGGCTCAAGTCCAAGCCTGAGGAGGCGTCGCGACTGATGCAGCAGCCGAGGAGCTGGCGAGGCCTGATTGTGTTCGACGCGCTGGACCGCACCAGCAACGTCTGGCAGCGCATGGATGACATCGTGCGTGGTCTGTTGCGGGCCGTGCTATGGCTCAAGACATTTCCTGGCCTGTCCGCCAAGGTCTTCCTGCGGGAAGACCAGGCCGAGCGCACGGTATTCAACTTTCCCGATGCATCCAAACTCACGGCCACCAAAGCGGAATTGACATGGGCGCGACATGACCTGCACGGGTTGCTTTGGCAGCGTCTAATTAATGCGCCATCGCCTCATGGCGAGCGCATGCGCGCCGTCTGTCCGCACAGCGATCAGGCCGGCATCTGGCGGGTGGCTGATGAGATGAAGATTGAGTCGGAAGCGCAGCGCAAGGCGTTTGAGCGCCTGGCAGGCCCTTGGATGGGGCGGGACAAGCGTCGTGGCGTACCGTACACATGGTCGGTCAGTCACTTGGCTGATGGCCAAGGCCGAACCTCACCGCGCTCGTTTTTGGCCGCTATCCGTCAAGCCGCTGAGGATTGTGCCGGCCGCTATCCAAATCATGATTTGGCTCTGCATTACGAAAGTATCAAGCGAGGCATTCAAAAAGCTTCGGAAATTCGTGTGCAGGAAATAGCTGAGGACTATCCCTGGGTGCCCGAGGTCCTCTCCGCACTAAAGGGGATGAATGTTCCTTCTGAATTTGATGCGGTAGTAACGCGTTGGGCAGCCAAGTTTCCCGATGGGCCCAAGAGCATTCCTTCGGATCGTCTTCCGGCTCAGCACGCGGAGAGGGGTTGGGAGGGGCTGCGGGAAGACCTGCAACGCTTGGGGCTGATCGAAACCAAAAAGGACGGGCGTATCGATATGCCTGATTTGTATCGCGTGGGATTTGGCCTGGGCCGTAAAGGTGGCGTCAAACCTAGAAACTGAGAAAGGCTCGATGCATATTCGCCGCCTCTCCTCCCGCACCCACCGGCTGGACGCCAGTTTCCTGCTGCGGCATCTCAAAGGCGCAAGAAGCTACAAGCGCATTGCCGGCTACTTCACCAGCTCCCTGTTCGAGGTGGCCGGCGAGGTGCTGGAGGACATTCCCGAGG
>JAOADW010000009.1 GCA_026417115.1 Rhodocyclaceae bacterium | reverse complement strand
GCAGCGAACAAGCCTTCGTCCTGGCGCTCATGGAAATGGTCGGGCAAGGGGTCGGTGTCCCAGATTACCGAGGAATTGTGTGGCGCGAGCTTCTCCCAATCGACGGTGAGTGCGCTGTGCGCCAGTCTGGAGCCTCGGGTTGTGGTGTTCAATGAACGTCGGCGGGAAGGCGATTACCCGTTCGTGCGGGTCGATGCGATGCTCATCCAGAGCCGGCAGGAAGAGCGTGTTCTACAGCAGGGTTTGGACTTGACTTCTGGAAACTCCTCGTCCGATACATCATTGCCAGAAAGAATCCTTCCTGCCAACCGCCAAAAAGCGCCGTCGCCTCCCCAACTAGCTCCTCCGGCATTCACTGCCGCCTGTGGCTAACAGAGGAAAATAGGATAAACGCTTACGGCTTTGGCGCATCCGCCGTGCAAGCGCTCAGGAAGAGGCTTTTGCGGCAACCCTATTCGCAAATCTCGACGGGCGTGCGCAGAGGCACGAGATCAAAGAGTTCGACGATGTCTGCATTGCGCATGCGAATGCAGCCAATGGAGCCGGGCTTGCCCATCTCGACGTCATCCGGACTACCATGGATGTAGATGAAACGGCGCATGGTATCCACCTCTCCCAGCCGGTTCTTGCCGACTTCACAGCCGGAAAGCCAGAGAATGCGCGTGAGTATCCAATCGCGTCCAGGAAATTGCGCCGCCAGTTCCGGCGTCCAGAGCTCGCCGGTCGGGCGGCGACGGACGAAGACCGTATTGATGGGGCAACCCGCGCCGATCTTGGCGCGGATGATGTGCATGCCGCGGGGCGTACAAAAGCTGCCGCGTCGCTCGCCTGGGCCATTCTTCGAGGTGGAAACGGCGTAACGCCGCAATAGGCGTTCTTCTGCGTCGAAGAGCGCGAGCGTCTGCGTCGAAAGGCTAACCAGGATGCGCATCGCTGCAGGCAGATTTCCGTCGGCGAGCGGCAAAAAAGCTCGACAGCAGCGCGCCACATTCCTCGGCGCGCACGCCACCGACGAAAGTCGCATGGTGGTTCAAACGCTGTTCGGCGAAAAGATCGAGGACGCTGCCGGCAGCGCCGGTCTTGGGATCGCGCGCGCCAAAGACGACGCGCGCGATGCGGGCATGGAAAATCGCGCCCACGCACATCACGCAAGGTTCCAAGGTCACATAGAGCACAGCGCCAGGCAAGCGATAATTGCCCACGCGCTCGCAGGCTGCGCGCAGCGCCATGATTTCGGCGTGGGCCGTGGGATCGCGGCGGGCTATCGGTTGATTGAACCCACGCCCAACGATTTCCCCCTCGAGCACGACGACCGCGCCGACGGGGACTTCGTCGTGGCTAGCCGCCATGCGCGCGAGCGCGAGCGCCTCCGCCATGAATTCCTCGTCATTCATGGCGGGCGATTATCGCATAGCGATCAGGCGTTCTTCGTCACCTCGCCGCCTGCCTCGGTCAGGGCCGCCTGGGCAGCGGCTAGCCGCGCGATCGGTACGCGCGGCGCCGAACACGAGACATAGTCGAGTCCGATGCGGTGGCAGAAATGGATCGACCCTGGATGACCGCCGGCCTCGCCGCAAATGCCGATCTTGAGCTCGGGATTGGTTTCGCGCCCGAGCTTGACGGCGATCTTCATCAGTTCGCCCACCCCTTTCTGGTCGAGCACCTCGAAGGGATTGTCCTGCAAGATGCCTGTCTCGATGTAATAAGGCAAGAATTTGTTTTCGGCGTCTTCGCGCGAGAACGAGAAAGTCGCTTGCGTGAGATCGTTGGTGCCGAAACTGAAGAATTCCGCCATCTCCGCCATGCGTCCGGCGCGCAAACAGGCGCGCACGACTTCGAGCATGCTGCCAAACTTGTAGCTGACGTTGATGCCGTGGGTGAGCTCCACGACCTTGTGAATTCTCTTGACGATGTCATGGATACGCTTGAGCTCCTCGACGGTCGCGACCTGCGGCACCATGATCTCAGGGTACACCTCGATGCCCTCCTTGGCGCACAAGGCGGCTGCTTCGAGAATCGCCTGAATCTGCATTGCATAGATTTCGGGATAGGTGATGCCCAAGCGCACGCCGCGATGGCCGAGCATCGGGTTGACTTCCGCGAGCTGGCGCACTTTCTTGAGCGTTTTTTCCTTCTTCGCGATGATGTCTTCTTCGAGATGGCTGTCCTTGAAATCGTCCATGCTGCGCGACAGCTTGGTGAGGCCATCGGCATATTGCTGATAAAGCTTCGGATTCAGCAGCTTGAGCGTCTCGGGCAGCTCCTCGAGCGCCTTCAGCGAATCACGCAGGTGGTGCAGGTGGGCGATTTCGAGTTCGAGCTGAGCCGCCGTCGGCAAGAATTCGTGTAGCGGCGGATCGATGAGGCGCACGGTTACGGGCAAACCGCGCATGGCCTTGAAGATGGCCTTGAAGTCGGCGCGTTGGATCGGCAGCAGCCGATCCAACGCTGCCTGCCGCTCTTCGGGTGTATCGGCGAGGATCATCTCCTGCACGATCGGCAAGCGATCGGTGGCGTTGAACATGCGTTCGGTGCGACACAGGCCGATGCCCATCGCACCGAACTCGCGCGCGCGCTGCGCATCTTCGGGCGTATCGGCATTGGCCATGACTTTGAGCTTGGCGACCTGATCGGCCCATTTGAGGAGCGTGGCCATGTCATCGGTAAATTGCGCGCGCACCGTCGGCACTTCGCCTGCATAGACCGCGCCGGTGCTGCCGTCGATGGTGATCACGTCGCCCTCGTGCAAGGTAGTATCGCCAATGGTGGCGCATTTCTTGACGTCGTCGATATGGATCGCCTCGCAGCCCGAAACGCAGGGCTTGCCCATGCCGCGCGCGACCACGGCCGCATGCGACGTCTTGCCGCCCCGCGAAGTGAGAATGCCTTGCGCCTGGAAAAAGCCATGAATGTCTTCAGGTTTCGTTTCCTCGCGCACGAGGATGATCTTCTCGCCCGCCTTGCCGCGCGCTTCCGCGGTATCGGCGTCGAAGACGATCTTGCCCGAGGCGGCGCCTGGCGAAGCCGGCAAACCAACCGCCAAAGGCTTGCCTTTGAAATTGGGTGACAGCTGCGGCACCAAAAGCTGCTCGAGCATCGACGGTTCGATGCGCAAAAGCGCCCGCTCCTTCGAGATCAGCCCCTCGCGGAACATTTCCACGGAGGTGCGCACCATCGCTTGCGCATTCATCTTGCCGTTGCGCGTCTGCAAGCAATACAGCTTGCCGCGTTCGATCGTGAACTCGAAATCCTGGACTTCCTTGTAATGATTTTCGAGTTTGTTGCGCAGCTCGATGAGTTGGTGGTAGATCTCCGGCATGTCTTGCGCCATCTCGGCGATCGGCTTGGGCGTGCGGATGCCGGCGACCACGTCTTCGCCCTGCGCATTGACCAGATACTCGCCATAGATCTGGTTTTCGCCGGTCGCCGGATTGCGCGTAAAGCCAACGCCTGTGCCCGAATCGTTGCCCATGTTGCCGAAGACCATGGTGACGATGTTGCAGGCGGTGCCGTTGGCCATTTCTTTCGTGATCTTGAACTGGCGGCGATAGTCGACGGCGCGCTTGCCGTTCCATGAGCGAAATACGGCGCCAATCGCGATTTCGAGCTGCTTGTAGGGATCCTCGGGGAATGCTCGGCCAGTTTGCTCTTCGACGATGCGCAGAAACTCGTTGCCGAGCTCGGCGAGATGTTCGGCCGTCAGATCGATGTCTTGGGCCGCGCCGACGCGTTTCTTCATGCCCGTCATCGCCTCGTCAAAGAACCGTTCCTCGACGCCGAGGGCGATTTTGCCGAACAGTTGAATGAAGCGGCGCCAGGCGTCATAGCCAAAGCGGGGATTGTTGGTGAGTTTGATGAGTCCTTGCAATGTGGTCTTGTTGAGCCCCAGATTGAGGATGGTATCCATCATGCCCGGCATCGACATCGCCGAGCCGGAACGCACCGAAACGAGCAACGGATTGTCGGCGCCGCCAAAAGTCTTGCCGGTCTTCTTCTCGAGCGCCTTCATGTGCTGGAGCACTTCCTCCCAGCACCCTTTGGGCAGCTCGTCATGCTCGAGATAAGCCAAACACGCCTCGGTCGTGATCGTGAAGCCCGGCGGCACGTTGAGGCCGATCTGCGTCATCTCGCAGAGATTCGCGCCCTTGCCGCCCAACAGCATCTTGTTCTTGCCATCGCCTTCCTCGAAGGAATACACGTATTTCTTGCGTTCCGCCATGTCAGTCACTCCCACTTTGGTAATATTGTCACACCGAGCAATGAAGGGCGCTGATACTTTCCTACTCCTCCGCGCCAAGGGGGAGGACGGACGGGAAGGAGTCGAGCAAGGGAGCAAGCCTTTGCTTCCTTCCCCACAGGAGGAGGAACTTTTCAGCGTTTCTGCTAGACGCTCGTTGGAAAGGTGCCACTGAAGTGGGCGCCTATCCCCCGCGTCGGCGAGCATTGCTGTTGCATGGCAATAGTATAAATAGTATAAACAGGAACGCCTTGATGTTGACTGTCCAATTGGGGGATCGCAAGCGCGCTACGTTGGAAAAGATATGGGTTGCCGCTTTTTTCTTGGCAAGCGGCGGCCTGATAGTCGTTGCCTTCATCCTCTTTGAAGAGAAGCCGCCGTTACGCATTGGCGCCCATCATTGGCCTGGTTATGAAACCCTCTTTTACGCCCGCGAAAACGGTTGGCTCGATGAGCGGCGCGTGCGCCTGATCGACACGCCATCCGCCACCGATACGATGCGTGCATTTCAACAGCAGCGGCTCGATGCGGCGGCGCTCACGCTCGATGAGGCGGTTCGCCTGGCCGCCGTATCTCGCGAAGCGATCGCCGTGATTCTGGTGTTCAATTTCTCGCTCGGCGCGGACGTCGTGCTGGCAAGGCCGGCCTTTGCCGACGGGCGCACGCTCAAAGGCCAACGCATCGGTGTGGAAACGACTGGCGTGGGTCTTTTGATGCTCGCCCATTTCCTAAAAGCCCACGGCTTAGGGATCGATGAAGTGGTGATCGAGCCCTTGACCGCCGATCGTCACGAGGCGGCATGGAAGAATGGGCATCTCGCGGCTTTGGTGAGTTACGAGCCTTACGGCAGTCGCCTCGAAAAGCTTGGCGCAGTAAGGATCTTCGACAGCCGTGCCTGTGGCCACTGCATCGTGGACGTCTTGGTCGCACGCGCGAGCGCCCTCGAACGCCACGAAGCCGCCCTTCGCATAGTCGCGCAGGCCCACTTCCGCGCGCTCGATGAATTTCGCCGCAACCGCGCCGACGCAAGCTTTCGCCTTTCCAAATACCTTGGCGTCAGCGCCAATGAAACCGACCAGATCTATCGGCTGCTGCGCCAGCCAACGGTGGAGGAAAACCATTTGCTGCTTGCCGGCAAAGGCTCGCCATTGTGGCAAACGAGCATGGAAATCAGCCAAGCCTTGAAGTCCTTCGACATCGTCTCGGAAGAATGGCCGAAACAAAACCTTCGCCTGAGCGCCGCCTTTTTGCCGCAATGATCCGGCCATGCCCGTCCTTGCGGGTATCAGCGCTGCTCTTTCTCGCTGGCTTGCTTGTCCTTCTGGGGATTGGCGGCATGGTAGCCGGCTATTTCTTTCACCTTGACCGCCATACCCAGGCGTTGCATGCCGAAGCCGAGCGCGATGGCAGTCAGCTCGTTTGGCTGGCGGAAGAGTTTTACGCCACTCGCCCTGAGCTGGTCGAAAGAGAGATCATGCGGCATGGATTGGAAGCGCATCACGTCGCCACTGCACTCCTCGATACCGGCGGCAAGATCGTGCTCGCTTCTCGCCGCGAATGGCAGGGCGGTGCGGCCGAGATGTTGCCCGGCTTCGAGGCAGACAAGATGGCCCAGGCTCTTTCCGAACGAAGCCGCATCGCCCACGAGAAGGACGCGTTGCTGACGGCATATGTGGCCTGGAGGTTGCCGGCGACCGAGGGTTTTTCAGAACACTGGGGCGCACTTTATCTCGCCTATGACAAATCGCTCGTCGAGCGCGCCATCATTCATGATCTGTTGCGTCGCGAGGGCGTCGTCCTCTTGTTGGCCCTGGCCATCTTGCCCTTTGCTTTCTGGCTCATCGATCGCCTCGCCTTGCGTCCGCTCACCGCGCTTAGGCGACAGATCGAAGCCCTGGGCGCAGGCGCGCATGTCGAGGTCACACCCCGTGGCGGCGCGGAAATCTGCGCGCTTGCCGAAAGCATCAATCGCTTGGCGCGCCAGCTTGCCCACGCTCAAGAGCAGTTGCAGCAAGAACGCGCCCTTTTCAGCGGCAGCCCTCTCGTGTTGTTCGCCTGGCGGGCCGAGCCGCCCTGGCAGGTGCTCGAAGTCACCGCCAACGTCCAAACCCTGCTCGGCATCGCCGGCGAATCCCTCGTGGGCCAACCCTATCTCGAAAGGATCGCCACCGAAGATCGCGAGCGCGTGATAAGCGCCGTCACGGCTCAGTTAGCGGCGCGCGCGCCCCGCTTCACGCTGCGTTACCGCCTTCGTCGCCACGATGACTCGCTCGTGTGGGTCGAAGACCATAGCCTGCCAGAATACGACGCCAATGGCCACTGCCAAACCTTGCGGGGTTATCTCCGCGAAATCGAAGCAGAAATCGCCGCGCAGCAAAAAGAAGAGATTTATCGTCAGGTTTGGCAAAACCTGCGCGAAGCCATCATGGTCACCGACCCGAGGGGTGTCATCGAGGCCGTCAACCCCGCCTTCACGACGATCACGGGCTATACGGAACAAGAAGCCATCGGTCAGACCTCGCGCCTGTTGAAATCAGGCTTACACGATGGCGATTTCTATGCCGATCTCTGGCGGCAACTAGAAACGCGCGGCCTTTGGTCGGGACAAATCTGGAACCGCCGCAAAAATGGCGATCTCTTCATGGCGGAAATGAGCATCGCCGCCGTACGCGCACCGGAAACCCAGCAAACGATCCGCTACATCGCCTTGTTCGGCGATTCCACGCCGTTGAAAAGTGCACTCGAAAGGGCGGAATGGTCGGCCACGCACGACCGTCTCACCGGCCTTGCCAACCGTTCTCTTTTCCTGCAAAGACTCGCGCATCTGTGCGCCGCTGGCTCCGCGCATGGGCATCATGCGGCCGTCTTGGTGTTCGATCTCCTGCGTTTTCGCGACATCAACGACAGCCAAGGCGAATCCATCGGCAACTTTCTGCTTTCGCAGGTTGCCCAACGTCTCGAACTCCAAATGCCCTCCGAAGCCACCGTGGCCCGCCTCGGATCGGATGAATTCGCGCTCTTGCTCCCCGCCTTGTCAGAAAAAGAGGAGGACGCGGGCCGCGAGGCTTTGGCCATCGCCATGCAGCTCCTGCGCGAAATCGAAGCGCCGATTCCCTATGACGATTTGGAGCCCATCGCTTTGCGCGCTGCGGTAGGGATCCGTCTTTTCCATCCGGGCGAACCTTCCTGCCGCATGGAATCCGACGGAGCCTTGCTTGCCGAAGCGCATCTGGCGCTTATCGAAGCCAAGGCGATCCCAAGCCGTGTTGCGCTGTTCGAGCGTAAGCTCAGCGAAGCTATCCAGGTGCGCGTGAAAACCGAGCAAGAGCTGCGCAACGGCATACCCGCCGGTCAGCTTCGCCTTTTCTTGCAGCCGCAACGAGACCGTATGCGCAGCATTCGCGGCTTCGAAGCCTTGGTGCGTTGGCAACATCCGGAAAAAGGGCTGCTTGCCCCCGGCGCATTCTTGTCTGCCGCCGAGACGGGGGGGCTTATGCCAGCGCTCGATGATTGGATGCTGGATGCGACGCTGGCCTTCATCGCTGCAAGCGAACGTGCAGGCAGCAAGATGACGATTGCTTGCAATCTCAGCGCTTCCTCGTTCGACCGCGGCGGACTCGCGCAGCGCATCGAAGACAAGCTCGCCGACTACCAGGTCGACGCCAAGCACCTGATCATCGAAATCACCGAAGGCGCCATGATGCAAAACGAGTCCCACGTAGTGGGCGAACTCGAGCGCATCGCCTCGCTGGGCGTGCGCGTCTCGATCGATGATTTCGGCACCGGCTATTCGAGTTTGTCGCGGCTCAACAATTTGCCCATCCATGAAATGAAGATCGACCGCAGCTTCGTCATGGGATTGCCGCAGGAGCAGCAGGCGCAGAAAATCATCCATACTCTGATCGAATTGGCCGACGCCCTGGCAATCGAGATCGTCGCCGAAGGCGTCGAGATCGAAGCGCAAGCCGAATATCTCGACGCCCTTGCGCCGATGCTGCAACAAGGCTATTTCCATGGACGACCGGCGCCTGCCGACGAATGGCTGGCGCGTTTGCCGCCAGGAGAAGGAATGCGATGAAGCTCACGGCAAGGCTGGGTTTCTTGCTATTCCTCTTTTGGATGGTTCCCGCATGCGCGGAAGAGCTGCGCTTCGCCGTGCTTGCTTTTCGCGACGCTGAAAAAGTAGCTCAGCGCTGGCAACCGCTTGCCGAACATCTCGCGCATCGCCTGCCGGGCAAACGCTTCCGCATCCTCGCCCTCACCTATGCCGAGCTCGAAAAGGCCATCCAACACCGAGAAATCGATATCGTGCTCACGCAGCCCGCGCACTACATCTTGCTCAAGCACCGCGAACAGCTTTCTGCCCCTGCGCTCACCCTGATCACGCTCGAAAACGGCGTCAGTCTCAAGGCTTTCGGCGGCGTCATCGTCGTGCGCGCCGATCGCTCCGAGCTCAAGGGATTGGACGACCTCAAAGGGCGAAAGATCGCCGTAACGAACAGGCAATCGTTCGGCGGCAATCTCATGCAGCTTTACGAGTTGCATCGCAAAGGCGTCGAGATAGGCCGGCTCACCTTCATCGAAGTCGGCATGCCTCATGATCGCGTCATCGAAGCCGTGCTGCGGGGCGAAGCAGATGCGGGCTTCATCCGCACGGGCGTGCTCGAAGCGATGATCGCGGAGGGAAAAGTCGGCAGCAATGCCCTGCGCGTGCTCAATGCCCAGCATTTGCCCAACTTCCCTTTACAGCTTTCCACGCGGCTATATCCCGAATGGCCGCTCGTGATTCTGCCGCATGTTCGTGACGAAACGGCGCGCGGCGTCGTTTCCGCCTTGCTCGATTTGCTGCCCGGCGGCGCGCTAGCGCGCGCGTTGGGGATCCATGGCTTCGATCTGCCGGCCGATTACGCGGTCGTCGAGGAAACCCTGCGCGCCTTGCGCGCTCCCCCTTTCGATGCGCCCCAGACGCCCCGCTGGAGGGACATCTGGCATGGCTACTCCCATGTCATCGTGACGGGCATGCTGCTGGCTGCAGCGCTGTTCGCCGCGTTGTTTATTTTGCTGGTCCAGCAGCGACGTCTGTCGCAAGAGCGCGCGCGCCTGGCGGCGGCGGTGGACGAGAAAAGAGAGGAAACGGAAAAGCTGCTCGCCGTTCTTGCAGGAGCCGGCGCCGCCATCTGGCGATACGATCGTCAAAATGGCAGCTTCCGTCTCGAACATAGTGAGCGGCTAGGCTTTTCTTTGCCCAGCGAGGCGACGGCGAGTTGGGAAGCCTTCCAGGAACTCCTGCATCCCGATGATCGAGCGAGCTGCAAGTTCGTTGGGGAATGTTGCGATTGCCGCTGCGATTTGCGTGTGCGGGATGCCGAAGGACAATGGCACTGGGTGCTGATGCGCACTGGCAACAACGAGGGCGCCATCCATTACGGTTCGCTCGTCAACGTCGACGAGCGCAAGGGTTTGGAAACACGCCTACGTACCGAAATGGAGCAATTGCGCGAGATTCTCGACGCGCTTGGCGAAGGCGTGTTTGGCGTGGACGCAAAGGGCAGGATCACTTTCATCAACGCCGCGATGGTGTCGTTGCTCGGATATACCCGCGAGCAACTCATGGGCGCCCACGCGCATACGTTGTTCCACGGCCGCCGCCGGGATGGTTCGCCCTACCCGCAGGGAGATTGCCCAGTCTTTCAGACCCTACAGGATCGGCAGCCACGTCTCACGCAGGAGTGGTTCTGGCGTCAGAATGGTCAGCCGCTGCCGGTTCTGCAGAGTGTCGCTGCGCTGCAACAGGGGGGTGCGGTTGTCGCTTTCATCGACATGTCTACCGAATGGTCGTTGCGTGAGCGCGAACGGGTGCTCTCGCGCGCGGTGGAAGCCGCACCAGGCGGCATTCTCGTCACCGACCGTAGCGGCCGCCTCGTCTGGGCAAATGAAGCTTTCCTGAAGCTTTCCGGCTATTCGCTCGCGGAGGCCATCGGCCGCACGCCGGGCCAGCTCGTCAAGTCGGGACACCATCCCCGCGAGTTTTATGAAGCGTTTTGGCGCACCCTGCTCGCCAAGCAAATCTGGCAGGGAGAGATCATCAACCGGCGGCGCGATGGCAGTCTTTACCATGAGTGGATGGTGGCGGCGCCTGTGCTTGATGACCAAGGCGAAATTCAGAATTTCGTCGCTCTCAAACAGGACATCACCGAACGCAAACGGCTCGAGGAAGAACTGCGCCGTCAGGCGTCGATCGACGCGCTCACGGGGCTAGCCAACCGCCGAGAGTTTTATCGCGCCGCCGAGCGTGAACTCGCGCGTGTGCGCCGAGGGGGCAACGCCACCCTGCTGTTGGCTGATTTCGATCATTTCAAGGCGATCAATGATCTTTACGGACACGCGGCCGGCGACGCCGCGCTCGTCGCATTCGCCCGCTTGCTCCTCGATGGGCTCAGGCAGATGGACTTGGCCGCACGTTGGGGAGGCGAGGAATTCATCGTGCTCTTGCCCGACACCAGCGCCGAAGACGCCGCCAAGCTCGCCGAACGCCTGCGTCAGCGTCTGGCCGCCATGACGATCCACGAAGGGGACGCCGAATTCCGCATCACCGCAAGCTTCGGCGTCGCTATAATCGACGCCGCCGATGAGCGCATCGAGCATGCCATCGCGCGCGCCGATGAGGCCCTCTATCGCGCAAAGCAGGGAGGGCGTAATCGCGTGATCGTTCATCCGGCGACGATGGTTCCGCCTGCCTCAGCCTAGCCGAATGCGAGGGGCTTTTCTTTTCCTTTCGCTTTCTTGGAATTGACGCAAGCGCTTGGGCTGTCTTTGCCAATTTTTCCGCTTAGGACATGTGGTTCAAGAATCTTCGCCTTTATCGCCTCGCGGGCGAACTGCCGACGGCTGACGCTTGCCGCGAAGCCCTGGCGCGCCGGCCTCTTACGCCCTGTGGCCGCTATGAGCTGATCAGCCGCGGCTTTCTCCCCCCGTTGGGGGAAGGAGAGCCGCTTGTCGAGGTTCGCGGGCATTGGCTGCTGGCCTTGGGCGTCGAGCAGAAGTTACTCCCTGCGACGGTGATTCGGCAGATGGCGCAAGAACGACAACGCGCCTGCGAAAAGCAAGAAAACCGCAAGCTCAGTCGTCAAGAAGCCCGGCGCATCGCCGAGCAAGTCGCCGAAGAGCTCTTGCCCAAAGCGCTTCCGCAACGACGCACGACCTGGATCTGGATCGATCCCCAACGCCGCCGCCTCGCGATCGATGCCGGCTCGGATGCACGCGCCGACGAAGCCATCGAGGTGCTGGTCGCCACGTTGGAGGACTTCTCTCCACGCCTGCTGAGCACCCAGGTGAATGTGGGCACGGCAATGACCGATTGGCTTGCGGCGCATGAACCGCCGGCGCCCTTCGTTTTCGAGAATGATCTCGAATTGAAGCCGCCCCATCAGGCATCCGTCGCCATTCGTTATGTGCGCCATGACATTGGCGGCGAGGAAGTGCGCTCGCACATCGCTGCCGGCAAGCGCGTCACCAAGCTGGGAATGTCCTGGCGAGAGCGCGTTGCCTTCGTGTTGATGGAGCCGCTGCAAATTCGCCGCTTGAATTTTCTCGACGTCCTCAAAGAGCGGGCGGCGCAGGCCATCGAGGCCGGCGCCCTCCCTCAGATAGCAGACTTCGCGCTGATGACGGGCGAGCTGAGCGAATTGATCGACGACTTGCTCGCGGCGCTCGGTGGAGAAAAGAAAGTCGTTTAGCTCCGCCGCTTCAGCCAGCGCGGCTTTCGGCAATGCGCTGCTTGATGTGCGCCAAGGCCTCCTCGACTTGATCGATGAGGATCAAGCACAAATCGCCGGCGCGCAATTTGGCAAGCGCCGTATCGATGGCGAGAAATTCGCCGCGGATTTCTTCGATTTCGCGCGTGCGGCGAGCGCCCTCCAGCCCTTTGCGCAAAAGCGCCAGCACCTCGCCATCGGCACGGCCCCGCTGACAGGCGTCTTGATAAAGGATCGCGCCATCGAAATGGGCGCCGAGGATCTCGGTTTGCTGAATGATGTCTTCATCGCGCCGATCGCCCGCGCCACTGATCACCACCCAGCGGCGATTGGCCGGCAAGGCAGCGACGGCGGCGACCAGGGCTTGCATCGCGTCTGGGTTATGGCCGTAATCGGCGATCAGCGTCGCGCCGCGATACTCGAAAATGTTGAAGCGGCCGGGCACGGTGGCGTCGTTGTTTTCGAAGGTGGCAAGCCCCTGTCGGATCTGTGGCCAAGGCAACCCCAATGCCCAGACTGCAGCGATCGCGGCCATCGCATTATCGACCTGAAAGGGGATGCTGCCGCCTCGCGTAAGCGGAATCTCGGCAAGGAGGAGTCGCTCGCTGAATGCCCCCTCGCCACAGACGATGGCATCGCCCTCGCGCCAAACACAGCGCTTGCCTTGGGCGCGATGCGTCATGAGCACTGGATGCGCGCCATCCTGCGCAAAAAAGATCACTTGCCCTGGGCATCCCTTGGCCATTCTGGCGACATGCGGGTCCGCGGCATTGAGCACCGCATAGCCCTGTTGCGGCATGACGTTGTGCACGATCACTCGTTTCACGACGGCGAGTTCTTCGGGCGTCATGATGTAGTTGAGTCCCAGGTGATCGCCCATGCCGAGATTCGTGATCACGGCCACATCACAACGGTCGAAGCCTAGCCCTTCACGCAAGATGCCGCCGCGCGCCGTTTCCAAGACAGCCGCCTCGACGTCGGGATGGGAAAGCACATTGCGCGCGCTCTTGGGGCCACTACAATCGCCCCGATCGATGCAGCGCCCCCCGACATAGACGCCATCGGTGGTCGTATACCCTACTGTCTTGCCCGTCTGCGCAATGAGGTGAGCGGTCAACCGCACGGTCGTGGTTTTCCCGTTCGTGCCGGAAACCGCGACGACTGGGATGCGGCCATTTTCGCCGACAGGAAACAGCAGATCGATGATCGCTGCACCGACGTCTCGCCCCTTGCCATAGGAAGGATCGAGATGCATGCGCAGGCCAGGCGCCGCATTGACCTCGACGATGCCTCCGCCTTGCTCTTCGAGCGGACGGCCAATGTCCTCACAGACGACATCGACACCGGCGATGTCAAGCCCCACCATCTTGGCCGCGGCGATGGCTCGCTCGGCCACTTCCGGATGCACGTCTTCGGTGACATCGGTGGCCGTGCCGCCCGTCGACAAATTGGCGTTGTTGCGCAGGACCGCTCGCGCTCCCTTGGGAAGGACGGTTTCCTCGTCATATCCCTGCTGCGCCAAGCGTGCGCGCGCGATTTCGTCCAGTCGGATCTTGGTCAGCGAGGTGGCATGGCCTTCCCCGCGGCGCGGATCGCGGTTGACGATCTCGACGAGCTCGCGAATCGTATGCACGCCATCGCCGATCACATGGGGGGGATCACGCCGTGCAGCGGCGACGAGTTTGTCGCCGACGACGAGCAAGCGGAAGTCGTTGCCCGTGATGAATTTCTCGACCAGCACATGGTCGCTGATCGCTTTCGCAGCCGCAAAAGCCATCTCGAAATGCTCTCGGCTCGCGATATTGACCGTCACCCCCTTGCCCTGGTTGCCATCATAGGGCTTGGTCACGACAGGCAAGCCGATCTCCAGCGCTGCCCGCCAACCCCCTTCGAGTTCGTCGACGACGCGGCCAATGGGCGTGGGCACGCCCGCCGCGACGAGAAAACGCTTGGTGAGCTCTTTGTCTTGCGCGATTTCTTCGGCGATCGCCGAAGTCGCGTCGATTTCCGCGGCCTGGATCCGCCGTTGCTTCGCGCCCCAACCAAATTGCACGAGACTGCCAGAGGTCAAGCGCCGATAAGGGATGCCGCGCGCAAGCGCCGCCTTCACGATGGCTCCCGTCGAGGGACCCAGACGCACGTCTGCGTCGAGCTCGCGCAAAGCCTGAAGCGCCGCTTCGAGATCGAAGGGCGCATCCTCGAGCGCCGCCCGTACCAATGTTTCCGCCCAAGAAAAAGCCAGCCGCCCGACTTCTTCTTCGCTGTATTCGACGACGACTTGATAGACGCCCGCCTCATGGGTGGGCGCGGTATGACTGAAGGTGACGCGGCAGCCCGCTTCCGCCTGCAAGTTCAAGGCCGCGAACTGCAGCGCATGCGCCAAAGAAAGATCACCTTCATAGCCGATCGGCCGCATCGCGCCAATCGCCGGGAAACGCGCACGGATGCGCGCTTCGAAACCCGGCAATTGGCTGATGGCGCACTCGCCGGGTGTTTCGCAATGCACCAATGCTTCGATGGAGGTATGCCGAGACCAGAGATTGGGGCCTCTCAAAGCGCGCAGACGGGTGATTTGCATGACGTCTCAAAAATGGTGGAACGAGGAAAGCGACGATTAGAAGTCAGGAAGGAAGGTTTCGACGCCCGCACGCAAGATCTCCGGCGACAATCCCAATGCCCAGCCTGCAGCAAGGGCTGCGAGCACGGCTAGATGCGCATCGGCATCGCCTTCCCAAGCGGGAATGCGCGCAAGCTTGACAAGCGGGGATTCCTCGGCGCCTACCGCCAACACGATCTCATCATCACGACGCAACAATGCGCGGCCACCTTTCTGCCGCTGGCCAAGGATCACTGCAGAGGCAACGTCCTGCCCGAAAAAGACGACCTCGCCATCGGAGAGGTTTGCGAGCTCCACAGCCATCGGATCATCGGCATTGAGCACGGCGGCCCCTCTTTCCAGGACCACATCGATTTGCGTGCGATAGACGCGAAAGAGCAGCTCGGACGTAGTGATTTCATGCTCCGGATAAAAGCGATCGGCATCGATCTTCGTCACCACGCCGATCTCGCAGCGATCATAGGGAAGCCCTTCCGTTGCAAGCGTATGCACCGTGCTTTCGAAGACGGCGGCCTCGACGTTGCGATTCATGAGCAAACGCTGGCCAGGTTCCCAGCGCGTGGCATCCCTTGCATCGACGCACCGTTCGCCGAGAAACAGCCCATCGGCACAGGCAAGCCCCGTTTTTTTGCCCGTGAGCCTGAGCAGGCGCTCGATGAGCCGCGCCGTCATCGTGGTGGCGCGGCTTCCGCTCACGCCGACGATCGGAATGCGTCCGTCGTCTTGCGCAGGAAACAAATGCTCGACGATTGCCTGTCCAACCGGTCGCGGTTTGCCGACAGCGGGTTTGAGGTGCATCAAAAGACTGGGCCCGGCATTGACTTCAACGATCGCACCCTGCTGAGGAGAAAGCGGCTGGGAAATGTCCTCGCAGACGAGGTCGATGCCGGCAATGTCGAGACCGACGACGCGCGCAGCCAAACAAGCGAGCCAAGCCGTTTCGGGATGCACCGCATCGGTGACGTCGATCGCATAGGTGCCGGTACGCTGCACGAGCAATTTCTGCCCTGCCGCCGGCACATCGTCGCCAGAAAAACCCTGGCGCTTGAGGATCAGCTGCACCAAGGGATCTTTGTCGAAGACGATGGTTTCGAGTGGAAATTCCTCTTCGAATCCGCGCCGTGGATCGGTATTGACCTGGCTTTCGATCAACTCTCTCACCGTCTGCTGACCGTCGCCGGTGATATAGATGCTTTCTCCTTTACAGGCCGCCACCATCGTACGTCCGACCACGAGCAAGCGGTGCTCTTCGCCGCGGATGTAACGCTCGACCATGACGCCGCTGCCTTCCCGTTCGGCGACGGCGTATGCAGCCTCGACTTCGTCGCGCGTCTTGAGATCGAGGGAGACTCCCCGCCCATGATTGGCGTCTAGGGGTTTGACGGCGACGGGTAGGCCGATTTCTTCGGCAGCCGCCCAGGCATCCGCGGGACTCTCGACCGTCCGTCCTTCCGGCACAGGCACGCCGGCAGCGGCCAAGAGCCTCTTGGTCAAATCCTTGTCGCTGGCGATCGATTCGGCAATCGCCGAAGTCTTTTCGGTTTCGGCCGTCCAAATGCGGCGCGAGCGGGCGCCATAGCCGAGCTGTACGAGATTGCCTTCATTGAGGCGAATGAAAGGAATACGCCGGGGTTTGTCATTGGCGGCTTCGACGATGGCCGTCGTCGAAGGGCCAAGCATGCGTCGGTCGGCGAGTTCGCGCAACTGCCTGATCGTCTCGACGACAGGAAACGGCTTGTCCTCGATCGCCGCCATCACGAGGTCGCGCGCGGCATGCAAGGCCGCGAGCGTGACGTCGGGATGCCACGCACGCACGACGACTTTGTAGCGCCCGATCTGCGTCATGCTGCGGGCGCGACCAAAACCTCCCGGCATGCCCGCCTGGTTTTGCAGCTCCAACGTGACATGCTCGAGGATGTGGGCAGGCCATGTACCTTCCTCGAGCCGCCGCAAAAAGCCTCCCTCCTCGCCATAGCTGCATCGATGCGTGCGCAAACTCGGCAGCCACTCGATCAGACGCTGATTGAAGCCCGGAATGGTGTTGGACGGGGAATTTTCGAGGTCGCCGATGTCGATCCAAGCTTCGATCACCGGCCGATAGGTCCACATGTTGGGACCCCTCAGATGCACGAACTTGAGAAATTCGATGGACACGTTTTCACTATCGGAAAATCAAAAAAGAAGAATCTTCGGCGCGCAAAAAACCTAAAACCCCGCTTGCTTTCGTTTTCCTCCTCGGCGCTTGGCCATGTCTTCGACGAGACATCCCCTTCTGGCACGATGGATGGCGCTTTTCGACAATAACGACGCAGCGGCGAAAGCGATGACAGCCAATCGGTTTTTCCAAAGATGGCGCCCAACGGCTCAGCTCTACACAACGAGTATGCGGGATGCCGCTGTTTGCCGATCCCCTTGGAATTCTCCTCTTCTCCGCTGCCAAGCTAACCGCGTAGCCAAGCGAGGATTTCCCTGCCTTGCCCGCGAAAATCGCACGAAAAGAGAAGCCTGACTCAAGCCGAACGACACGACCAGGCAGGACTGCTCTGGGCAGAAGCCGCCAGGCGCTCGAGCGTTTCGAGCACTTTGAAGCTTTCTGTTTCCATCTCGGCGATATGCGCAAAACACGCATCCACCTCCCCTTTCTGATGCGCCGCGAGCGCTGCGAGCGCCGCCGTATGGAAGTCTTTGTGTGGTTTTTCCAGATCCGCATAACCGGGCAGTTTCGAGAAACACTCGCGCCCCTCTCCCTCGTAATACCATTTCCCGAGGCGGCATGCCGTATGCGGGGCGAACTCTTCGATGCGTTTGCTGGAAACCCCCATCAAAACCCGATAAACCTCGAACTTATAGACGAGATGGTCGATCTTGGCCACCTCTGTGAAACTGCGCAAGGCCGAGGCTGCAATCGTCTTCCCCATCTGCTGCGAAAGCGTGGCCAAGGAACGCATATCGTGTTCCGCAGCCTCGCCTTGTGAGCCGAACTGAGTGGTATGCGCCGACCACACTTCCATCTGCTCGCGCGTTTGTCGCGTTTCGTCCTGAATCGCGGCTACCAGGCCCGAGATTTCATTGGTCGCGGCAGCCGTCCGTTCAGCAAGCTTCCTCACCTCATCGGCTACGACAGCGAAGCCGCGCCCCTGCTCACCCGCGCGCGCCGCCTCGATCGCCGCATTGAGCGCCAAGAGGTTCGTCTGGTCGGCGATTTCCCGAATCAACTGCACGATGCCGCCAATCTGTTGCGCGCGCTCGGCCAACGCGCCGACTTTGCCGGAAACGTTCGCGGTATCCGCCGCCATGCCCGCAAGCGCCGCGACGATGCCTTTGATGCTGTCCAGGCTATGATTCGACGTCGTCGCGGCTTCGTAAGCGTGTTTTTTCTCTTCCCGCATCGCATTGGCGATCGCGAGTTGGGAACGCTGGATTTCCAGCAAGGATTCACCAAAGGATTGCATCGTCTTGTAGATGCGCTGGCAGCGATCCAGATCGCCGGAAACCTCACTGATTTGCGCCGCCAGTCTCTGGCTTTTGCCGCGCTCCTGCGCCAGCTCCTCGGCAAGGGATGCGTTTTTCGCTTGTTCGGCTTGCAGCATCTGCGTGAGGTCTTCGATCTTCTTCTTGTAAGCGCCGCAAAACATTTCGCGTTTCTCCTCTCATTTGCTCAACCTTGGTGAGCCGCCAACTCTAGGTAAAGGAGAATGATACAACTTTCGTCAGAAACGCTTTCTTTCTGAAAAGAAAGCGTTTGCCAGCGTATCATTCGCGTCTTATCGCTTTGCTTCCCAGCCTGCCATGCCTGCGCGATGAACCCAACAGCCGAGGAGCGGATTCTTGCCCGTCTCGAGATCGATCTTTCCGACGATCTCCGCTTTCAAGCACATACCTTGATTCTGACCGAGCGGCACATCAGCGACGGCGATCGGAGCTATGCGCTCGCTGCCGGCATGCGGCTTTTGCATTCCGACCATGGCGGCATCGGTCACCTCGAACTCGTCGACGCGCATGCTCGCCTCGCCCATTGGCGCTATACGATGTCCCAACATGCCGCGGCCGTCAAATTCGAGCGCGCGTTCTCCCGCCAAATCGAAAGCCTCGAAACGGGGCAAGCGCCAATCGAGCCGCCGGCGGCAAAATGTCCGCTCTGCCAGGCGCCGCTTCCACCCGACGAGGAGGAATGCCCAAACTGTGCGCGCGAGCTCATGACCCCCCCCTCCACCTGGGTTTTGCTGCGTTTGTGGCGTTTCGCGAAGCCCTACCAAGGCTGGCTTGCCGCGGGCTTTTTGCTCACGCTCGCTTCGACCGCGGCTACCTTGGTGCCGCCGTATTTGACGATGCCCTTGATGGACGATGTCCTCATTCCCTATCAAAACGGCGTGCCAATCGACTGGAACAAGGTGAGTTGGCTACTCGCCGGCTTGTTTGCCGCCGCCTTGCTCGCCTGGGCCCTCGGCTGGGCGCGCACATACATTCTGGCCCTGGTTTCCGAGCGCATCGGCGCAGACCTTCGCACCACTACCTTCGAGCACCTATTGAAGCTCTCGCTCGAATATTTCGGAGGCAAGCGCACCGGCGATCTGATCGCCCGCATCGGCTCGGAAACCGACCGCATCAACGTCTTTCTTTCCTTGCATCTGTTGGATTTCGCCACCGACTGTCTGATGATCGCCATGACGGCGGTGATCCTTTTCTCGATCGATCCCACCCTTGCGCTGATCACGCTGCTACCGCTGCCGCTCATCGGCTGGCTGATCCATCTGGTGCGCGATCGCTTGCGCACCGGCTTCGAACAAATCGATCGCGTCTGGGCCGAGGTCACGAGCGTCCTCGCCGATACGATTCCAGGCATCCGCGTAGTCAAAGCTTTTGCCCAAGAAGAGCGGGAAGCGCGACGTTTTCGTGAAGCGAATCGCCACAACCTCGCGGTCAATGATCGCCTCAATCGTGTGTGGTCGCTGTTTGCTCCCACTGTCGGTTTGCTCACCGAAATCGGCGTGCTTGTCGTCTGGATCGCCGGCATTTGGCTAATCGCCCACGATCGGGTCACGGTCGGCGTGCTCACGGCCTTCCTTGCCTATATCTCGCGCTTCTATACCCGGCTCGACTCGATGAGTCGGATCGTCTCCGTGACGCAAAAAGCCGCAGCAGGCGCCAAGCGTATCTTCGACATCCTCGATCACGTCTCGAGCGTGCCCGAGGTGGAAAAGCCCGTGCCCATCCCCAAGCTCTCGGGCCGTATCGAGCTCATCGACGTGCATTTTCGCCATGGCAACCGGGAAATCCTCAAGGGCATCGACCTCGTCATCGAGCCTGGAGAGATGATCGGGCTGGTCGGCCACTCTGGTTCCGGCAAGAGCACGCTCGTCAATCTCATCTGCCGTTTCTATGACGTGACCAGCGGCGCGATCCGCATCGATGGCGTCGATCTCCGTCGCCTCAAGATCGCCGATTGGCGTCGGCAAATCGGCCTCGTCCTGCAAGAGCCCTTTCTTTTCTATGGCACCATCGCGGAGAACATCGCCTATGGCAAGCCTGAGGCCACGCGCGCGGAAATCGTTGCCGCGGCGCGCGCGGCGCACGCGCACGAATTCATCTTGCGCCAACCTTTTGGTTACGACACCTTGGTCGGCGAGCGCGGTCAGTCTCTTTCGGGAGGCGAGCGGCAACGGATTTCGATCGCGCGCGCACTGCTGATCGACCCTAGGCTGCTGATCCTTGACGAGGCGACCTCCGCGGTCGACACCGAGACTGAATTCGAGATCCAGCAAGCCCTGAACAACCTGATCCGCGGCCGCACGACGATCGCGATCGCTCATCGCCTCTCCACTTTGCGACGCGCCGACCGCCTCGTAGTCATGGATCGTGGCCGCATCGTGGAAATCGGCAAGCATGACGAACTCATGGCCAAGCAAGGGCATTACTGGCGTCTTTACATGGCGCAGAGCAAACAACTCGATGCGCCGCCGCCGCTGGGCGAAGAACCGGAGGAAACTTCTTTGCTCCGTTTGCCTTTGGAACATCCTGCGGAGATCAAGGCGTGAAGGATGCGCATATGCAGACTTTGACGATGCCCGATAATCGGCAAGCAGCCGAGGAGGAAAGGCCTCACGCCGAGCCTGACGCCTGCCCTGCCAGTGCGTGTATGCAGCAGGAAAGCCGAGAGGGGGAGAAGGCAGCGTTTGCTTCGTGGGCGACACAATCCCCCTTTGCTCTGCCTGGCGATTGGACGCTTGCGCGCAACGCCTTCGGCCGTCTCGTGCTCTGCGACAGCCAAGGCGCACGCCACGAAGAAGTCGTGCCCGTGCGGGCATTTCCCCTCAGCGCGCCCGATGAAGGCATCGCCCTCGTCGACAAAAGCGGGCAAGAGCTCGTCTGGATCACGAGTATTGGCGAACTTCCGGAAGCCGTGCGCAGGTTGATCGAGGAAACCTTGGCGAGCCGCGAATTCTTGCCTGTGATTACGCGCATCGTTTCGGTCACGAGTTTTGCCACGCCCTCGACCTGGGAGGTCGACACCGATCGAGGGCGCACGCGCCTGATCCTGAAAAGCGAAGACGACATACGGCGGCTTGCGCCCACAGGCAGGCTCCTGATCGCCGATGGCAACGGGATTTCTTTTTTGATTCCCGATTGGCGCACCCTCGACGCCACTAGCCGCAAACTGCTCAAGCGATTCCTCTAAGCTGCGCTCATCATGCTCCACTTCGTGCCTAACTTTCCGCTCACCGCCATCCTGCCAGGGCGACCCTGGCCCCGCGGCGCCCATTGGGATGGCGAGGGCGTGAACTTTGCCTTGTTTTCGGAAAACGCCACACGGGTCGAGCTCTGCCTCTTTCATCCCGACAATCAACGCGAAGTCCAGCGCATCGAGCTCAAAGAGCAGACCGACATGATCTGGCACTGCTATTTGCCCGAAGCACGCCCGGGCCTACTTTATGGCTATCGCGTCTATGGGCCCTGGGATCCCGCGCGCGGACACCGCTTCAATCCACACAAACTGCTGATCGATCCCTACGCGCATGATCTCGTCGGCCCCTTGGTATGGCACGACGCCCATTATGGCCACGTCTATGGCGCGCCTGGCGGCGAATGGCAAATGGATACGCGCGACAACGCGCCGTGGATGCCCAAATGCCGCGTCGTCGAGCAGGCGTTTTCCTGGGGAGAGGATCGTCGTCCGGACATCCCTTGGCATGACACGGTGATCTATGAGCTCAATGTACGGGGATTCACGATGCGTCACCCCGATGTGCCTGCGCCGTTACGCGGCACCTATGCTGGCCTCGCCACTCAGCCCGTGATCGACCACCTGAAGCGGCTGGGTGTGACCGCCGTCGAGCTGATGCCGGTGCATGCGTTCATCGATGATCGCCACCTCGTCGAAATGGGGAAACGCAATTTCTGGGGATATAACACGCTTGGCTATTTCGCGCTCGAGCCGCGCTATTCCGCCAGTGGCTCCCTCAAAGAATTCAAGACCATGGTCAAAAAGCTGCATTCGGCAGGCATCGAGGTCATCCTCGACGTGGTCTACAATCACACGGCAGAAGGCAACCACCTGGGGCCGACGCTCTCGTTCAAAGGCATCGACAACGCCGTCTATTACCGCTTGCGGCCCGATGCGCCGCAGTATTACATGGACTACACGGGCTGCGGCAATACCCTGAACCTCCAGCATCCCCGCGTGCTGCAATTGGTGATGGACTCTCTTCGCTACTGGGTCGAAGAAATGCATGTCGATGGCTTTCGCTTCGATCTGGCGTCGGCTTTGGGGCGCGAAGAACACGCGGTCGACCGCTTCGGCGCTTTTTTCGACATCCTGCATCAGGATCCGGTGCTCTCGCGCGTAAAGCTCATCGCAGAGCCGTGGGATCTCGGCGAAGGCGGCTATCAAGTCGGCAATTTCCCCCTGGGCTGGGCCGAATGGAATGATCGTTACCGCGACTCAGTGCGCGCCTTTTGGCGCGGAGACGGCGGCCTGATCGGCGAATTCGCCACGCGCCTCACGGGCTCGTCCGACCTCTATGCACGCACCGGGCGGCGCCCTTATGCGAGCGTCAATTACGTCACCTGTCATGACGGCTTCACGCTACAGGACCTCGTCAGCTACGAAAGAAAACACAACGAGGACAATGGGGAAAACAACCGCGATGGCTCAGACCGCAATCTTTCCGCCAACTATGGCGTCGAAGGCCCCACGTCCGACCCCGAGATCAACGCGTTGCGCAATCGCCAAAAAAGGAATCTGATCGCCACCCTGCTGCTTTCCCAGGGTGTGCCGATGTTGCTTGCCGGCGATGAGATCGGCCGTACCCAGAAAGGCAACAACAACGCCTATTGCCAGGACAACGAGATCGGCTGGCTCGATTGGTCGAAGCGAGACGCCGAACGTTCCTTTTGTGAATTCATCGCGCGTGTCAGCCGTTTGCGCAAGGAACACCCGGTTTTCCGGCGGCGCAAATTCTTTCTTGGCCGGCCGATCCGCGGTCTTGACATCAAGGACATCGTCTGGTTCAAGCCCGACGGCCTCGAAATGACGGACATCGAATGGCAGCAGCACTTCGCCCGCAGTCTCGGCGTTTTTCTCTCCGGCAAGGCGCTCGACGATGTCGACCGAGAAGGCAAGCCGCTCATCGACGATGACTTCATTCTGCTCTTCAACGCCCATCACGAGCCCATCGAATTTGCTTTTCCCGCGATCACGCGAGCAAGACGCTGGCGCGTCGAGATCGATACGGCTTATCATGAGGGACTCATGCCCGATGGCGTCCTCGTCGAGAACGATCGCTACCGCCTCGCAGGACGCACATTGGCGCTCTTGCGCGAGGAAACTGTTTTAGAAAAACCATGAGCTACGACGAATCCCTCGCACGCTTGGCTGCCCATTACGGCATCGAGGATGCCTACTGGGATATTTGGGGCGGTTATCATCCGACATCGACCTATACGCGTCAAGCATTGCTCTCGGCAATGCATTTGCCGCCTGATCGCATCGCTGCGGATCCAGAAGGGTTGCTTGCGGAAACCGAGGGCATGGCAAGCCAAGCAGGGGAACTCGCCGGCTCTCACGCCGGCGCAGCCTATGTTCCTCCTCCATTGCGCCACGGCAAAAGATACTGGGGCCTCACCGTCCAGCTTTATAGCGTGCGTTCGCGTCGAAATTGGGGCATGGGCGATTTCACCGACTTGGCGATGCTCGCCCGCTTGGTCGGCCAAGCCGGCGGCGCTTTCCTTGGACTCAATCCCTTGCACGCCCTGTTTCCCGAGCAACCCGAATGCGCAAGCCCCTATAGCCCCAGCCATCGCGGCTTTCTCAACGTGCTCTACCTCGATCTCGAGGCGCTGCCAGAATTCGCACAATGCCTGGAAGCGCAGCGGCGCGTCGCAAGCCCGGCTTTCCAACGGCGACTTGCACGCTTACGAGAAAGTGAATGGGTCGATTATGCCGGCATCGCCGCTGCCAAGCTCGAGATCCTGCCTTTGCTGTGGCAACAGTTTCAGGACGCCGCCGAACCCGGCCGTCGCGACCGCTTTCATCAGTGGCGCGCGCAGCAAGGAGAAACGCTCGAGCGTTTTGCGCGCTTTGCCGCCTTACAAAGCCACTTTCATCGCCTGGATCCACACTGTTGGGGCTACCCCGCCTGGCCGACGGCTTATCGCCATCCCGAGGCGGCAGAGGTCGCCGCGTTCGCCCATGAACATGCCGAAAGCATTGCTTATCAGGCCTGGCTGCAATGGCTGGCTCATGAACAGCTGACGGCGGCAGAAGACGCGGGCATGCAAGCGGGGCTCGTTCTCGGCCTCTATCTCGACCTCGCCGTCGGCGCCAGGGCCGGCGGCGCCGAAACATGGGACGGACAGGCGCTCTTTGCCCACGGCGCGAGCGCGGGTGCTCCTCCCGACGAATTGAACCTCCTTGGCCAGGATTGGGGCCTGCCGCCTTACGTGCCGCATCGACTCGCCGCTGCGGATTTCCGACCTTTCTCTGCGCTGCTTGCCGCCAACATGAGACGGGGGGGGCTTTTGCGCGTCGATCACGTGATGATGCTGGCGCGCTTGTTCTGGGTGCCCGAGGGCGTTCCGGCCCTCGAAGGCGCTTATGTCCGTTATCCTTTCGAAGCCATGCTCGCCTGCCTCATCGAGGCAAGCCAGCAGCGGCAGTGCCTCGTGATTGGCGAAGATCTCGGCACCGTTCCCGAGGGTTTTCGCGAGCGCATGGCCGCAGCCGACATTTTTTCCTACCGGCCCTTGCTGTTCCAGAGAGATCACGAAGGACAATTCCTCTTGCCCGAAGCCTTCCCCACAAAGGCCATCGTCGCCGCAAGCACGCACGATTTGCCGACGCTGCAAGGATTCTGGCGCGGGCATGACCTCTTTTTGCGCGACCAGCTCGGGCTGTTCCCCAATCGCGCAACGCGAGAACGTCTGTATCGCGAGCGGGAATGGGACAAGGGCCGTCTGTTGTGGGCCTTGGAGCGTGTCGGTCTTCTGCCCCCAGGCATCGACAAGGATGCCGCAAGGCTGCCGGAACTCCCTTTCCCCGCCATCATCGCCCTGCACCGCTTTCTTGCACGCTCATGCGCACAACTCCTTGCAGTAGCCGCGGAAGACGTCTTCGGCATCCATGAACAAACCAATGTGCCAGGCACGACGGAAGCGATGCATCCGAATTGGCGCCGCAAGTTGCCGCTCGAGCTCGAGGCCTGGGCGCACGATGCGCGTCTTCAGGCTCTCTTTGGCGCGCTTGCCGAGGAACGTCCGCGATGAAGTTTTCACCCACGACCTTTCGCGCCTGGGCGCAAAAGAAAGTGACCCTGCTTGGCATGTCGGGCGTGGGCAAGACGTGGCTTGCGAGCTTGTTGCGGCGCTGCGACTGGTTCCACTACTCGGCCGATTACCGCATCGGCAAACGCTATCTCGATGAACCGATCCTCGATCTCGTCAAGCAGCAAGCGATGCAGGTGCCGTTTTTGCGCGATCTCTTGCGCCGCGACTGGATCGACATCAAAAACAACATCAAGATCGACGACCTCGGCCCCGTGCTCGCTTTCGTGGGCAAACTCGGCGATCCCCGGCGTGGCGGCGTTCCTTATGCGGAATTCATGCGGCGGCAGGCGCTTTACCGCGCCGCGGAGATCGCCGCCATGTATGACGTACCGATGTTCGTGAAAAAAGCCCAGGAGATCTATGGTTATGCTCATTTCATCAACGACGTCGGCGGCAGTCTATGCGAGCTGGAAGAGCCCGGCGTCATCGATCTCCTGGCGCGCGAAACACTGATCCTCTATATCGAGGTGACGAGCGCGGAAGAAGAAAACGCCTTGATCCGCCGCGCCCAGTCGGATCCCAAGCCGCTTTATTACCGTCCCGCCTTTCTCGCCGAGCAAATCCCTCTCTATTTGCAGGAAAAGGGGCTGGCCGACATCGACGCCGCCGATCCCGACGACTTCACGCGCTGGATTTTTCCGCGTCTTTTTCGCGCACGCGTGCCCCGCTACCAAGCCATCGCTCAGCCGCATGGCTATACCGTGACGTCCGCGGAAGTCGCACGTGTGCGCGACGAAGAAGACTTCCTCGAGCTCGTCGAGCAAGCGATCGCGCGTAAGCCTCAATAAGCGTTGACGTCCCACATCTCGGGGGTAAAGCGCAACACGCGGTTACGCCCCTGCTCCTTCGCGCGATAAAGCGCGACGTCGGCATATTTGACCACTTGCCAGAAGGAATCGGCGTCCTCGGGATATTCGGCAACCCCAATGGAGATGGTTTTCTGCAGGGTAACGCCCGAGGGCAGCAACATCTTGGTTTGTTCGACCTCGGCGCGAATTTTCTCCGCCACCTTGAGAGCGCCAGACGCCGGCGTATCGACGAGCACGATGAGGAATTCCTCTCCGCCATAACGCACCACCACATCCGAGCCGCGCACGCTGCGACTCAGGATTTCGGCCAACGTCTTTAGCACCTTGTCGCCTGCTTCGTGGCCATAGCGGTCATTGACTTGCTTGAAATAATCCATGTCGAGCATCAGGATCGAAAAGCGGCTCTGGCGCCGCTGCGCAAGCGCGATCAATTGGCTGGCATATTCCTCGAGGAAGCGGCGGTTGTATAGCCCCGTCATGCCATCGCGCAAGGCGTTTTCACGCAGATGTTCCATCAGCCGCTTAGCTTCCAACACCGGACCCGCTTCGCGCAGATAGATTTCGAAATAAGGCACCAGAACCTGCACCAAGGCGATGGCGTCCTCCGGCGCTACGAGCTGAATCACGACGATGGGTTCGCCCGACTGATTGATGGGTAAACAGATATGACGCAAAGGTTCAAGGCCGGGACGAAACATCGTGCAGATCGTCGGCATGGCGGCGCCATCGACGAGATGGCCGGTGCGGCGCGCACGGCAAGAGGACGAATCGATGAGGATCTGGGGATCGCAATAGCTCACCGCAGAGGCCTCTTTGCCATCGATGAGCACCGGCGTCATGCGGTTCTTGCTCGCGGCGACCTCATAGATCGAATAGCGCCCGACATCCAGCTTCTCCTCGATCACGCGGGCCAGGCGTCGATAGATGTCCTCCTTGCTTTGGTCTTCCTCGATCGCCTGCTTGAAGCGCGCCGCCTCGACGAGGCTTTCGACCATCTCGACGGCATGGACCAGTTGGTTGCCGCCCGTCGGGCAGGTCTGCCCCATCAATTGCCCGACCCGCAGCCGGATGTTGCCGATCTCACGTTCGAGAAAATCCATCAAATGGTTGACATTGTGCGCGATGTCGCCGATTTCGTCGGAACTGTCCTGCTGCACGCGCTTCGAGAAGTCCCCATTGATGGCGAGCGTCGTCACCGCCCGTACCTCGGCAGCCGTGGCCGTCAAAGGGCGTAGCAGACGCCGAAGCATCCAATAGGCCGCGACAGACGCGAGCGAAATCAAGAAGGCGATCGCCAAGACGGTCAAGCCCGCCTCCCGTCGCACCTCGGATAGCGAGATCTCGATGTTGATGGCGCCGAGCACTGCGCCGTTCTTGACCTGGTGGCATTGCAGACAATTCGGCGTGCCATGATCCGTTGCGATATAGGGAATCGTCGCGACGAACAACAGCCCCCGCTCCGCCTCGATGACCTCGAAGCGTTCCTTGCCATTGGCAAGCACGCTTTCCACGGCATGCCCTTTGGGCGCTTCCTCGACGAACCCTGGGCCATATTGCTTGACGACCTCTTGCCCACGCGCCACGCGCACGCCTTCGACGCCCGGCATCGCCGCTAGCCGCGAAAGAAACTGCAAGCGCTTGTCGATCGTGCCATTGATCATGCTCTCGGTAAGCCCCACCTTCACCGCCTCGGCGACCGAGCGTGCATGGCGTTCCGCCGTATAGAGCGAGAAACGGCGGAAACCAAAGGCCGTCAATGCCGTCAAGACGAAAATAAGCCCTCCCATCAATACGGCGAAGAAAGCCAGGGTCTTCTTGTTCAAGCTCATTTTTCCCCTTCCTCTTTCTAAGGCGTCTTCATGCTACGCCTTCACCCCCCACGCGGAAAGGAATTCACGCCAGTGATTTTGCCCGTATTTTTCCAATTCCGCACGCACTCGATGGATTTCCTCGCAGTGCTCCTGGGCGCTCAGGTGTCCTCGCATTTTCTGGAAAGCGAGAAAGACGAGGTAGGTATTGACGACGTCAACCTCGCAATAATCGCGAATGGCGTCGATTTCACCGGCGCACCAGGCCTCCCAGACAGCGGCGCCGTCCATGCTGAGCTTGCCTGGCAGACCCATCAACTTCGCGAGCTCATCGAGGGGAGCATTGGCGCGCGGCTGATAGAGCGCAAGCAGGTCCATGAGATCAAGATGGCGCATGTGATAGCGATTGACATAGTTGTTATAGCGAAACTCCCGCTCTTCCTCGCCCATGTCCCAGTACCGCGCCGCCGTAACGCCATGGATGAGGCCCCGATAGTGCAAGACCGGCAGATCGAATCCCCCCCCATTCCAGGAAACGAGCTGCGGCGTGTATTTGCCGATGCCCTCGAAAAAGCGCTGGATGATTTCGGCTTCCGAGGACTTCGGTTCGGCGAGCGACCATACGCGCACCCCCTCATCGCTGCGTAAAAGACAAGAAATCACGATCACGCGCTGCAGATGGTGAGGCAAGAAATCGGAGCCGCTTTTTGCGCGCTGTTTCTGAAAAGCGAACTCCGCCACCTCTTCCTCGGCCAGGGATGGCGGCAGGTCATAAAGCCGGCGAATCCCCGCAATGTCCGGGATGGTTTCGATATCAAAGCAAAGTACCGGGATCACGCCGGAAACACGCCGGTCGACAGATAGCGATCGCCGCGATCGCAGACGATCGAGACGATGACCGCGTTCTCGACCGTCTGCGCCACGCGCAGAGCCACGGCCATTGCACCCCCGGAAGAAACGCCACAGAAAATGCCCTCCTCTCGCGCCAGCCGTCGCGTCATCTCCTCGGCTTCCCGCTGGGAGACATATTCGATGCGGTCGATCCGCGAGAAATCGCAGATCTTGGGCAGATACTCGGGCGGCCACTTGCGGATGCCTGGAATCTGCGCGCCTTCTTCTGGCTGACAGCCAATGATTTGGATGGCCGGATTCCGTTCCTTGAAAAAGCGCGAACACCCCATGATCGTGCCGGTGGTGCCCATGCTCGAGACGAAATGGGTGAGGCGCCCCTGGGTATCGCGCCAGATTTCAGGCGCGGTTCCTTCGTAATGCGCGCGGGGATTGTCGGGATTGGAGAATTGATCGAGCATGACGCCCACGCCTTGGCGGACCAGTCGCTCGGCCTCGTCACGCGCGCCCTCCATGCCCGCAGCCTTGGGGGTGAGCACGAGCTCGGCGCCATAGGCGCGCATCGACTGACGTCGCTCGACGCTTTGATTTTCCGGCATCACGAGGATCATGCGGTAGCCTCGCATCGCCGCGACCATGGCGAGCGCGATGCCCGTATTGCCCGAGGTCGCTTCGATCAAAGTGTCTCCGGGCTTGATCTCGCCGCGCTCTTCCGCGCGCCGGATCATCGACAAGGCTGGGCGATCCTTGACGGAACCTGCAGGGTTGTTGCCTTCGAGTTTGGCGAGAATGCAGTTGTTACGGCGCAGGTTTTCGTCTCCCGGCAGACGCTGCAGCCGGACAAGGGGGGTGTTGCCGACATAGGCCTCGAGAATGGGGACGTTCATGACTTGGCCAACCAGGCGACGTATTTGCTCACCCCTGTCGCGACGTCATCAAAGGAGGCTTCGTACCCTGCCTCGCGCAAGGCGGTGATGTCGGCGCAAGTATAGCTTTGATATTTGCCACGCAGCGCCTCAGGAAAAGGAATGTATTCGATCACCGCAGCCTCAACCATTTCCGCCAGTGACAGCGGCGGCTTGCCCTCGAGCGCGCGGCAGGCATTGACGGTCGCCTGGGCGACGTCGTTGAAGGGCTGCGCTCGCCCCGTTCCCAGATTGAAGATCCCCGATTTCTCGGGATGTTCGAGAAAAAACAGATTCACCTTCACGACGTCGTCGACATAGACGAAATCGCGCCGCTGCTCGCCATGGGCATAGCCGTCGCAACCCTCGAAGAGCTTGACCTTGCCCTCTTGCCGATATTGTTGGAAATGGTGGAACGCTACCGACGCCATCCGCCCTTTGTGGCTTTCACGGGGTCCATAGACATTGAAATAGCGAAAGCCGACGACTTGAGAAGACGGGTCTTGGTTTGCCAATCGCCGCCTGACCACCTGATCGAAGAGGAACTTCGAATAGCCATAGACATTGAGCGGCGCTTCATGCACGCGCGCCTCCCGAAACACCTTGGAAGCACCATAGACCGACGCCGAAGAGGCATAGAGGAAAGGTACCTCGTGGTCGAGGCAAAAATCGAGCAAGACGACGGAATAGCGGTAATTGTTTTCCATCATATAGCGGCCGTCGCTTTCCATCGTATCGGAACAGGCGCCTTGATGGAACACCGCCTCGATGCCGCCATCGAAATCTCCTGCCTGCAGACGCTCCAAGAACTCGTGCTTGTCGAGATAGTCTGCGATCTCGCAGTCGACGAGATTTTTGAACTTGTCGGCGCGCGTGAGATTATCGACGGCCAGGATTTCTTGGATGCCACGCTCGTTCAGCGCCTTGACGAGGTTGGCGCCGATGAAGCCAGCCGCACCCGTAACGACGTAATACATAGCCAAGAGCCCAAGTGGTATGCCAAAGTAAGATTCTAGCGGCAAGCCGCAATGAGTTCATCTTGAGAGCAGGTCGCCGTGCCAAGCTTGCCGACGACGACGCCCGCCGCCCGATTGGCCAGCCGCATCGCCGTGACGAGGTCGCAGCCAACCGCATGCATCACGGCCAGGGTTGCGATCACGGTGTCGCCTGCTCCGCTGACGTCATAAACCTCGCGCGCCTGCGCCGCCTCGTGCACGACGTCATCGTGCGTGAAAAGCGTCATACCCTCTTCGGAGCGGGTGAGCAGCAAGGCTTCCAATCCCAGTTCTGCGATCAGGCGGCGCGCGCGCTCGGTCAGATCGCCCTCGTCGCGCCAGCGCCCGACGACCTCGCGCAGCTCCGCCCGATTGGGGGTAATGACCGTGGCGCCCTCATAGCGGCTGTAATCATCCCCCTTGGGATCGACAAACACGGGCTTGCCCGCCGCGCGCGCACGGCGGATCATCTCGCGAATATGGGCAAGCCCTCCCTTGCCATAGTCGGAAAGGATCACCGCATTGCATTCCGGCAGCCGCGCCGTGAATTCCGCCAACTTCGCTTGCAGGACTTCATGGGTCGGCCATGTTTCGAAATCGATGCGTAACAGCTGCTGCTGCCGCCCGATCACGCGCAGCTTGACGGTGGTCGACAGCTGCGCATCTTCATGCAGCGAAGCGTCGATGTTCGACTGCACGAGCAGCTTGGCCAGGGTCTGGCCCGCTTCGTCGGCCCCGACGACGGAAAGCAATAGGGCGCGAGCGCCCAAGGCGACGACGTTGCGCGCGACATTGGCTGCGCCCCCGGGGCGGTCCTCGGTGCGGTCCACCTTGACCACCGGCACCGGCGCCTCCGGTGAGATACGCGCGACATCGCCGAACCAATAACGATCGAGCATCACGTCGCCAACGACGAGGATGCGAGCAAGCGCAGTGTCTGGCCATCTCATGGGTAAGCCTCGAGTTCTTCATGACGGCAGGGCGGAAACGACTCCCAGCTCGCGCAGGCAGGGCAACGCCAATGGAATTGACGCGCCTTGAATCCGCATTCCTGGCAGCGATACCGCACGATGCGCCGCGTGTGGTGGTGTATCAGCGATTTGATCAGTTCGAGATCGTGACGCCGTTCAGGGGGGGCCAATAGGACCTGCGCTTCCAACAGCCGGTCAAGGCCAGAGAGCGTCGGATTGCGACGCAGTTCGTTTTTCACGATCAGATAAGCGGCTTCGACGCCTTCGCCCGCCAAGGCCGCCTCGAAAGCGAGATCCAACAAATCCAGCGACGGATAGCGCTCGAGGTAATGTTTGAGCGCATGTACCCCCTCTCGCTCGCGCCCCAGAGCGCGCCAGGCTCCCAGCATATCGGGCGCTGCCAAAGCCAGATACGCGGGGTTCTGCTGCTCGATGCGCTGCCAAATCTTGAGCGCTTCCTCGAGATCGCCGCGTCGGGCGGCAAGTTGCCCAGACAAAAGCGTCGCGCGCGCACATTGCCGATGCGCCGAAAGCGCCGCCTTGAGTTCGTCCTCCGCCTCCTCGTGACGACCTTCTACGATTGCCCGCTCGGCCAGTTCGCAATGGAAATGTGCGATTTCCCTCTGCCAGAGATGACTGCCGCCCGACGGCATTTCTTGCGCCAGTCGAAGCGCCTTGCGCCACTCTTTCTCTTGCTGATAGATCTCGAGCAAGGCGCGCAAGGCTTCCTCGTGGCGCGCCGTCATACGGAGCTCAAGGAAGGTCTCTTCAGCGCGATCGAGCAGACCCGCCTTGAGGTAATCGTGGCCGAGCTCGGCCAATGCCGCTAGGCGCTGCTCCTCGGACAGCGTCTCGGCCCGTTCAAGGAGATGACGATGGATGCGAATCGCGCGGTCGATCTCGCCGCGGCGCCGGAAGAGATTGCCGAGTGCGAAATGAAGCTCGACAGTGTCAGGCGTCGCGCGCGCGGCTTCGAGAAAGGCATCGATGGCGCGATCGGGCTGCTCATTGAGCAAAAAGTTGAGGCCGGCGAAATAAGAACGCGGCAAACGCCGCGATTCATCGATCAGTTGCTTGAGATCGATTCTCGCCGCTAACCAGCCAAGCGCGAAAAAAAGCGGCAGCGCCAGGAGCCACCAAGGTTCGATCTCCATCACTCACCTCTCGGATGAGGCAGGCGGAAGGGGCATGCCGGCCGTCTCGGAGGAACCCGGTGCGCGTTGCTTTTCTAGCGCAGTCAAGCGCCGCCGCAGCCGAATCAGCGTTGGCACCGTGGCTAACAATCCGCAGGCCGCGCCCACCGCCAAAGCGACGAGAAGCACCAACGACAAGGGTGCCCGCCAATGGTGGTCGAAGAAGAAACGGACTTCGACTTCGCCGACGTTTTTGATCGCTAAAACCAGCAGTAAGACAAACAATAGGCCACGCAAGAACCAGGCGAAGGCCTTCATTGTGTCATACCGCCCCGATCGACACGTTGCCGGAGTTCTTTCCCAGCCTTGAAATGAGGCGCATACTTGGCCGGCACGGTGACGGGCTCGCCCGTCTTCGGGTTGCGCCCTTGACGCGCCGGCCGAAAATTCAAAGAGAAGCTGCCAAAGCCACGAATCTCGACGCGCTCGCCTTGAGCGAGCGCCCCGGCAATCGCGTCGAGCAGCACCTTGACCGACAGCTCGGCGTCTTTGAACACCAGCTGGGGGAAACGCTCCGCCAGCCGTGCAATGAGTTCCGAACGCGTCATCGTGCCCTAGCCGCTTCAGGATTGCTTGAGCTTCGCCTTGAGCAGGGCGCCGAGGCTCGTCGTACCCGTCGCCGCCTGGGCTTCGGCAGCCAGGCGCTCCAAGGCTTCGCTCTGTTCGGCTTGCTCTTTCGCTTTCACCGAGAGATTGATCGAGCGCGACTTGCGATCGATGTTGATGATCATCGCCTCGATGGTATCGCCGACCTTCACGTGCTGCGTCAAATCGTCGATGCGCTCACGCGCAAACTCGGAGGCGCGCAAATATCCTTCGACCTCGTTGCCGAGATCGATGACGGCGCCCTTCGCATCGACGCTTTTCACCGTCCCCGTCACCAGGCTGTTCTTGTCATGGGTGGCGATGAAGCTGGTGAAAGGATCGCCTTCGAGCTGTTTGATGCCCAGAGAGATGCGCTCTTTCTCGACATCGATGGCGAGCACCACGGCTTCCACCTCGTCGCCTTTCTTGTAGTTTTGTTTGGCCTCTTCGCCGGGCTGTGACCAGGAGAGGTCGGAAAGATGGACCAACCCATCGATGCCGCCCGGCAATCCGATGAAGATGCCGAAATCGGTGATCGATTTGATCTGGCCGCGCACCTTGTCACCTTTCTTGTGATTCATCGCGAAGTCTTCCCACGGATTGGGCTTGCATTGCTTCATGCCGAGGGAGATGCGGCGGCGCTCTTCGTCGATCTCGAGGATCATCACCTCGACCTCATCGCCGATCTGCACCACCTTCGACGGATGAATGTTCTTGTTGGTCCAGTCCATTTCGGACACATGCACGAGACCCTCGATGCCCGGCTCGATTTCGACGAACGCACCGTAGTCGGTCAAGTTGGTGACCTTGCCAAAAAGCCGCGTCCCTGCGGGATAGCGGCGTGCGATGCCGATCCAGGGATCTTCCCCGAGCTGTTTGAGCCCCAAGGAGACGCGATTCTTTTCTTGGTCGAACTTGAGCACCTTGGCGGTCACTTCGTCGCCGACATTGACCACCTCGGAAGGATGGCGCACACGACGCCAGGCGAGATCCGTGATGTGCAATAGGCCATCGATGCCGCCGAGATCCACGAACGCGCCGTAGTCGGTGATGTTCTTCACCACCCCCTTGACGATGGCGCCTTCCTGCAAGGTTTCGATGAGCTTCTGACGTTCCTCGCCCATCGTCTCTTCGAGCACGGCGCGGCGCGAAAGCACCACATTGTTGCGCTTCTTGTCGAGCTTGATGACCTTGAATTCAAATTCCTTGCCTTCATAGGGCGTAGTGTCCTTGACCGGACGAATGTCGACCAAGGAGCCTGGCAAGAAGGCGCGAATGCCGTTCGTCATCACCGTCAGGCCGCCCTTGACCTTGCCCGTCACCAGTCCCTTGACCAATGCGCCGCTTTCCAGCGCCTTTTCGAGCTCGTTCCAGGCCGCGATGCGCTTGGCCTTTTCGCGCGACAGGCGCGTCTCGCCATAGCCATCTTCGAGCATCTCGATCGCCACCTGGACGAAATCGCCTGGCTTGACCTCGATTTCTCCCCGGTCGTTCTTGAATTCTTCGACCGGAATGTAGGATTCGGACTTCAGACCCGCATTGACGACCACGAAGTTTTGATCGACGCGGACCACTTCGGCCGTGATCACCTCGCCGGCGCGCATCTCTTGGCGCGACAGGCTTTCTTCGAACAAAGCGGCAAACGATTCGGCGGGAGCGGCATGCACGGCAGCAGCAGTTTCGGACATAGATTGATGTTTTCCAAAAAAACGTCGCTTACGCGACGGGTGGTGGGTTGATGAACGGCAGACGGCGCTGGACGATCGCCATCGCCGCCGCCACGGCCTCTTCGATGCCCAGCTCGGTCGTATCCAAAAGCTCGGCATCTTCACAACGTTTGAGCGGCGCGACTTGGCGCTCGGCATCGCGTCGGTCGCGTTCCGCGAGCTCCTGAGCCAACACCGTCAAAGGGGGAAGCATGTTAGCAGGTATACCTTTTTCGATCAACTGGTTATATCGGCGCTCGGCGCGCGCTCGAGGGCTTGCGGTGAGAAACACTTTGACGGCGGCGTCGGGAAACACCACCGAACCCATGTCGCGACCGTCCGCCACGAGTCCTGGGAAACGACGGAAATCTCGCTGTCGTTCGAGAAGCGCTTCACGCACCTTGGGATAGGCGGCGATCTGCGAAGCCGCGCGCCCGATCTCTTCACGGCGAATCTCCACGCTCACCTCTTTTTCGGCCAAGAAGACGCGCTCGCCATCGAACCGCGCAGGCAACGCCGCCGCGAGAGCCGCCAGGCCGGCTTCGTCCTCGAGGGAAACGCCGGCTTCTAACGCAGCGAGCGCCACCAGCCGATAGAGCGCGCCCGAGTCGAGCAAATGAAACCCCAATGCGCGCGCCAGTCGTGCGGCCACCGTACCCTTGCCGGACGCAGAAGGCCCATCGAGGGCGATCACCGGCGCGGCGATACGCGCCAAGGCATCGAAAAAGCCAGGAAAGGTCTTGCCCACACACGCAGGATCCAGGATGCGGATCGGCACGCCGGCGAAGGCGACGAGCGCAAAACACATCGCCATACGGTGGTCATCGTAGGTGGCGATCGCCGCATGGCTGACGAAAGTCGTCGGCGGAGAAACCGCAAGCCAGTCGGCGCCTTCTTCGACCTTCGCGCCGATCTTGGCAAGCTCCTTGGCCATCGCCGCGATGCGATCGGTTTCCTTCACGCGCCAGGACGCAATGTTGCGCAGCACGCTCGGGCCGTCGGCGAAGAGCGCAAGGATGGCAAGCGTCATGGCCGCGTCGGGTATGGCGTTGAGGTCGAGATCGAAAGCGCGTAGCTTGCCCGTCGCGGGCGCACGCGCGACGATCGCATGTTCTTCCCATTCGATCTGCGCGCCCAGATCGGCGAGGATCTTGGCGAAAGCGACATCGCCCTGGATGCTGTGGCTGCCCACGCCGACGACGCGCACCGGGCCACCGCCCAAAGCGCCTGCGGCAAGAAAGTAAGAAGCGCTCGAGGCGTCGCCCTCGACATGAATGAGGCCAGGGCTTCGGTAACGCTGGCCGGCCGGCAGCAAGAAGCGCCGCCAATCGTCGCGCTCGACGGTGACGCCAAAACGCGCCATCAACTTGAGCGTGATCTCGACATAGGGTTTGGAAATCAATTCGGTGGCAAGCTCGATCTGCGCGCTTTCGGAAAGCAAAGGCAAGGCCATCAACAAGGCTGTCAAAAATTGCGAGGACACATCGCCGCGCAAACGGATAGGCGTCGCCACCTGGAGCGATGCAGGCCGGATTTCGAGCGGCGGATAACCTTCCCGCTCGAGGTAGCGGATGTCGCAGCCGAGTTGCCGTAGACCTTCGACGAGATCGCCGATGGGCCGCTCGTGCATGCGCGCCACTCCCCGCAATCGATAGCGCCCGCCGCTGAGCGCCAGGACCGCAGTCAAGGGACGAAAGGCCGTGCCCGCGTTGCCCAAAAAGAGCTCGGCTTCCTTGACGGGAAAAGCGCCGCCACATCCTTCGATGCGCCAAGAATGGCCCCCAAGCTGCGTGACGCTCACCCCCAAGCGCGCAAGCGCAGCGAGCATTATGCGCGTATCGTCCGCATCGAGTAGATCATGGACTTCGGTTGCGCCCTCGGCGATCGCCGCCAGCAGCAGCGTGCGATTCGAAATGCTCTTCGATCCTGGCAATCTGACCTCGCCAGACGCGCGTATGAGCGGCGGAATGTCGAAAAAGACGCTCACTCCGCGCCTCCTTTTTGGGCTGACAGCCAAGCCTCGCGGCGCGCACGCGCTGCTGCAAACATCGACATCAGCCCCTCCGCATCGCGGCTGGCCAAGAGCGCCCGCGTTCTCATGAGCTCCACCATATAGGCGTCGAGCTCCTGCATCAGCGCGCGCCGGTTGGCAAGGCAAATGTCGCGCCACATCTCGGGATGGCTGCTGGCGATGCGCGTGAAGTCGCGAAAGCCGCCTGCGGCAAAGCCGAACAATTGCTCTGCATTGTCGCGATGGGCGAGCTCATGGACGAGCGCATAGGCGAGAAGATGCGGCAAATGACTGACGGCAGCGAAGATACGGTCATGTTCCTCAGCAGACATGACATCGACTTCCGCGCCGCAGAAGCGCCACACGGTGCGTATGCGTTCGACATCTTCGGCGCGGTTTTCGGGCAAGGGCGTCAGCACGACGCGGCGGCCTTGAAAGAGGTCGCTGCGCGCTGCGGCTGCACCGCTTTTTTCGGCGCCTGCAATCGGATGGGCGGGTATGAACTGCGCGCATTTCGCGCCCAAATGCATGCGCGCTGCAGCGATGACGTCGCACTTGGTGCTGCCGCCGTCGGTGATCAGGGTCGAAGCGGCAAGATGGGGGGCGACGGCCGCGAATACCGATGGCATCTGCCCGACGGGAGTGGCGATGAGTACGAGGTCGGCATCCCGGAGGGCGGAAGGCCAGTCGCGTCCGATCTCATCGATCACGCCCAGGCGCAAGGCTTCATCGAGTGCGGTTTGCGTGCGCCCCATGCCGACGAAGCGCACGTGCGGCGCATTGGCTTGCTGGGCGAGCGCAGCCTTCGCCGCGAGCGCGAACGAGCCGCCGATCAGCCCGACGCCCACGATGACCACTTTGCTCGACGCCGGCTTCATCGGATGGCCTCTTCGAGCGCCGCCAAGAATCGCGCGTTCTCGCGTTCCGTGCCGATCGTCACGCGCAGATGATTGGGCAGGCCATAGCCTGCGAGCGGCCGCACGATCACCCCCTGGCGCAACAGGCGCTGGTTGACGCGGGCTCCATCAGGGACGGCAAAAGTCACGAAATTGCCATGGGAGGGAATGTGTTCGAGCCCCAGGCGTTTGAGGCCAGCAATGATTTGTTGCATGCCCTGCCGGTTCGCCAAATAGCTTTCGGCGAGAAAGGCATGATCTTCGCACGCCGCCAGTGCAGCGACGATCGCCAAGTTATTGACATTGAAAGGTTGGCGCACGCGATTCATCAGATCGGCGACGTCTGCGGAGGCCACTGCATAGCCCACGCGCAACCCTGCCAAGCCATGGATTTTCGAAAACGTGCGTGTAATGATGAGATGCGGGAATTCGGCGATCCACGCGCTTGTCTCGACGCGTTCCTCAGGCGCCAGATATTCGTCGTAAGCCTGATCGAGCACGACGGCGACATCGCGCGGCAATGTCTTTAGGAAATCATAGATGGCGGCGAAAGGCAAAAACGTGCCGGTCGGATTGTTCGGGTTGGCGATCCAAATCATGCGCACATCGCTGCGCAGCGCAGCGCGCATCGCGGCCAAATCATGCCCATAATGATGGGCCGATGCGACGATCGTCTCGGCGCCGCAGGTCTGGGTCGCGATCGGATAGACTGCGAATGCATATTGCGAGATCACGGCAGAGCGCCCTGGCGCGAGAAACACGCGCGCGGCGATGTCCAAGACGTCGTTGGAACCGTTGCCGAGCACGATTTGATTCGCAGCGACGCCGTGCAGCCTGGCGAGCTTCGCGACGAGCTCGAAAGGATCGGGATAACGATAGGCCTCTTGAAGAGCCGCCGCCACAGCGGCGCGCGCCTTCGGGCTCATGCCATGCGGGTTTTCGTTCGAAGCGAGCTTCACGATTTCGCTCTCTTCGAGGCCGAATTCGCGCGCCAACGCGCCGATCGGTTTGCCCGGCACGTAAGGGGAAATCGCGCGCACATAAGGAAGAGCGTGTTCTGCGATGCTCATCGCTTTCGCCTCAATCGTTGATCGCCTTGGGATAAGAGCCGAGCTCCTTGAGGAAGCCGACGCAGGGTTTCATGCCTTCGAGCGCCGCCATCACCTTTGCATCGGTGCGGTGCCCCTCGACGTCGATGAAAAAAACATATTCCCAGCGGCTGCCGCCAAAGCCGCGCGCAGGTCGTGACTCGAAGCGCGTCATCGACACGCCATGTTCCTTGAGCGGCGCTAGGAGGTCATGCACCGCGCCAGGACGATTCTGCGCCGAGCAGACGAAGGAAGTTTTGTCATTGCCCGACGGGCCGGCGTCATGCGTGGCCAAGACCACGAAACGCGTCGTGTTGGCGGGGTCGTCTTCGATGTTCGCAGCAAGGATGTTGAGGTCATAAAGACGCGCAGCCGCCTCGCCCGCGATCGCGCAGGCAGTCGCATCCTCGGCGGCCAGGCGCGCGGCCTCGGCGTTGCTCGCAACGGGCACGCGCGGCAAATGCGGCAGGTTTCTATTGAGCCATTCATGGCACTGGGCGAGCGATTGCGCATGCGAATACAAGCGCGTGAGCGCGGCCAGCGACTCCGCCTTCGACATCAGATTCTGATGGATGCGCAGATTGATCTCGCCGCAAATCTTGAGAGGGGTTTGCAACAACAGATCCAGCGTGCGGCCCACCGAGCCCTCGCTCGAATTTTCGATCGGCGCAACCCCATAGTCGGCCTCGTTCGCCTCGACGGCGCGAAAGACCTCATCGATGGTGAGATAAGGGAAAAACTCCGGCGCCGAACCGAAATGCTTCTTGGCCGCGCTCTCGGTGAATGTGCCCGCTGGGCCGAAATAAGCAATGCGTAATGGCTGTTCGAGCGCCAAGCATGCCGACATGATTTCGCGAAAGATCGTGCGCACCGCCGCTTCCGGCAAGGGGCCGGCGTTCATCGCCGCGATGCGGCGCAAAACTTGCGCCTCGCGCTCCGGACGATAGAGATTGCCCTGCTTGATCTCGCCGATTCGCTGCGCGATCTTGCCTCGTTCCGACAGCAAACGCAGGATTTCGCCATCGACTGCATCGATGCGCTGGCGCAGCCGGATGAGCTCGTCTTCGCAGGCCTGTTCGTGCGCTCTCGTCATTGTCCTGCCGCGACGGGAATGTAGCGCATCGACAAAACGCCCTCGATCTTTTCGATTGCCGCGAGGGTCTCCGTCGGAATGGGGCTATCCACATCGACGAGGGTGTAAGCAAGCTCCTTCTTCGATTTGTTCATCATGTTGTGGATGTTGAGCCCCGCCGCGGCCAAGACGGCCGTGATTTGGCCCACCATATTCGGCACATTGGCGTTGGCGATCGCCAAACGATAAGGCGATTCACGCGCCATCACGACGTTGGGGAAATTGACTGCATTGACGATGTTGCCGTCGAGCAGATAGTCGCGCAGTTGCTCGGCGACCATGATCGCGCAATTTTCCTCCGCCTCGCGAGTCGAGGCGCCGAGGTGGGGCAAGGCGATTACCTGCGCATGGCCATGAATGGCCGGCGCAGGAAAATCACAAACGTAGTAGGCGAGCTTCTTCGCCTCGAGCGCGGCCAACACATCGTGCTCGGCGACCACGCCCGCGCGCGAGAAATTGAGCAAGACCGCGCCCTGACGCGCATGAGCGAGCACAGAAGCATCGATCATCTGGCGCGTGGATTCGACCAGCGGCACGTGGAGGGTGACGAAATGGGCGCTTTTCATCACCTCTGTCAGCGAACTCGCCCGTCTGACCTGGGAAGGCAGACTCCACGCCGCATCGACCGTGATTTCCGGGTCAAAACCGATCACCTGCATGCCCAGCCGAATCGCCGCATCGGCCACCAAGCAGCCGATCTTGCCCAACCCGACAACGCCCAAGGTGTGTCCCGCAAGCTCATAGCCGGCAAAATGTTTCTTGCCCGCTTCGATCTTTTCCTCCATGGCAGGGTCGAGCGCATCGAGACTGGCGACGAAGCGCATCGCGGCCGGGAGGTTGCGCGCAGCCATCAACATGCCGGCGATCACCAGCTCCTTGACGGCATTGGCGTTGGCGCCCGGGGCATTGAACACCGGCACGCCACGGCGACTCATCTCGGCAACGGGAATGTTGTTCGTGCCCGAACCCGCGCGCCCGATTGCAAGCACCGTATGCGGAATTTCCATGCTGTGGAGGTCGGCCGAACGCACGAGGATCGCATCGGGCTCCGCAAGCTCCTTGGCGCAGTGGAAACGCTCGGCCGGCAAACGTGCGAGCCCTTTGGCGGCAATGTTGTTGAGGACCAACACGCGATAGAGCGCACCCATGGCTCATCCCTTTTGCCGTTCGAAATCTTTCATGTAATCGATGAGGGCAGCCACCCCCTCGATCGGCATCGCGTTATAGATCGACGCACGCATGCCGCCGACGGAACGATGCCCTTTGAGCTGCACGAGTCCACGCGCCTTGGCGCCTTTGAGAAACTCCTCGTCGAGCGCCGGATCGGCCAACGTGAAGGGAACGTTCATGCGCGAGCGGAAACGCTTTTCCACCGGGTTGCGGTAGAAGTCGGTAGAGTCGAGATAATCGTAGAGCATCTGGGCCTTGGCCACGTTCTTTGCCTCGATCGCCGCCACACCGCCTTGGCGCTTGAGCCATTGGAACACCAGGCCAGCGATGTAGATCGCATAAGTCGGCGGCGTGTTGTACATCGACTCGGCATCGACGTGCGTCTTGTAATCGAGCATCGCTGGCGGCTTGGGCTGCGCCTGACCGACGAGATCTTCGCGCACGATGACGATCGTCAGCCCGGCAGGACCGATGTTCTTTTGTGCGCCCGCATAGATGAGGCCAAACTTGGCAACGTCGATCGGTCGCGAGAGGATGTTCGAGGACATGTCGCAGACGAGTGGAACGTCACCGGTCTCGGGGATGAAATCGAACTCCACGCCGCCGATGGTTTCGTTGGCCGTGTAATGGACATAGGCGGCGCCAGCAGTCAGCTGCCATGTCGCAACATCCGGCACATAAGTGAAATTCTTGTCCTCGCTAGAAGCGACGACCTTGACATGGCAGAAATTCTTCGCTGCTTTGATCGCTTTTTTCGACCACTCGCCGGTATTGACATAGTCAGCGATGGGTTTGCCGCGCAAGAGGTTGATCGGCACCATCTCGAACTGCAATGACGCGCCGCCCTGCAAGAAAAGCACCTTGTAGTGCGCCGGGATGCCCAGTAAGTCGCGCAGATCGGCCTCTGCTTGTTGGGCGATGGAGATGAACTCTTTACCGCGATGGCTCATCTCCATCACCGATTGACCAGAGCCATGCCAATCGAGCATCTCTTCCGCCGCCTGCCGCAGCACTTCTTCCGGCAAGCACGCAGGCCCGGCGCTGAAATTGAAGACACGGGACATGATTCTTCACTCCTCTTCGGTTTCGATGACCTTTTCCACGCCGGCGAGCCGGGTGCCCTCGTCGAGCTGGATCAAGCGCACGCCTTGGGCCGAGCGGCCGGTCTCGCGCACCTGATCGACGCGGCTGCGAATCAAGACGCCGTTCGTCGAAATCAGCATGATCTCGTCTTCCTCCTTGACCAAAACGGCGCCGATCAATGCGCCATTGCGTTCGCTGGTTTGGATGGCGATCATACCCTTGGTGCCGCGCCCATGGCGTGTGTACTCAGAAATCGGCGTGCGTTTGCCATAACCATTCTCGGTGGCCGTGAGCACCTCCCAGTCCTCACCTTCGGCGACCAGCATCGCAATCACGCGCTGACCGGGATCGAGCTGCATGCCACGCACCCCGCGTGCGACCCGCCCCATTGGGCGCACTTCGTCTTCGCTGAAACGCACGGCCTTCCCCGCGTCGGAAAAAAGCATCACGTCGCAACGGCCATCGGTGATCGCCGCGCCGATCAGATAATCCCCCTCATCGAGGCTCGCCGCAATGATGCCGGCTTTGCGAGGATTGGCGAATTCCGTCAGCGGCGTCTTTTTGACCGTACCCAGGGCAGTGGCCATGAAGACGAAGTGATTCTCGTCGAAGCTCGCCGTCGCCAAGACGGCGGTGATCTTTTCGCCCTCTTCGAGCGGGAAGAGGTTGATGATCGGCTTGCCGCGGCTTGTGCGTGTGCCCTCGGGCGCTTCATAGACCTTGAGCCAATAGACGCGGCCACGATTGGAAAAACACAGCAAATAATCATGCGTATTGGCGATGAAAAGGCGCTCGACGAAATCGTCTTCCTTGATTTCGGCAGCTTTCTTTCCGCGTCCGCCCCGCTTCTGGGTGCGGTAATCGGCAAGCGACTGGCGTTTGACATAGCCGCCATGGGACAAGGTCACGACGACGTCCTCCCGCGGGATCAAGTCCTCGATGTCGATCTCGGCATTTTCCATGACGATTTCCGAGCGCCGGGCGTCGCCATACTGATCCTTGATGGCGCGTAGCTCTTGGGCGATGATCTCGGTGATGCGGGAAGGATTGCTGAGAATGTCGAGCAAATCGAGGATCTCTTCGACGGTGTCGCGATACTCGGCGACGATCTTGTCTTGTTCGAGTGCGGTGAGCCTTTGCAGGCGAAGATCGAGGATCGCTTGCGCCTGGGTTTCAGACAGACGGTAACCCTCGCCCGTGAGGCCTTCTTCCGTGGAGGCGGTTTCTGGCCGCACCGCCTCGGCGCCGGCGCGCGCCAGCATCTCGGCGACCAGCGCGGATGGCCACGCGCGCGCCAATAATGCGCGCTTCGCCTCTTGAGGCGTGGCCGCCGCCTTGATCAGCGCGATCATCGCATCGACATTGGACAAAGCCACCGCCAGACCTTCGAGCACATGCCCGCGCTCGCGCGCCTTTCTGAGTTCGAAAACGGTCCGGCGCGTGACGACCTCGCGCCGATGCTCGAGGAAGCACGCAATCAATTGCTTGAGATTGAGCAGCTGAGGACGGCCATCGACGAGCGCGACCAGGTTCATGCCGAAAGTCTCTTGCAGCTGCGTCTGCTTGAACAGATTGTTGAGCACGACCTCGGGCAATTCGCCTTTCTTGAGTTCGATCACCAAGCGCATGCCCGATTTGTCCGACTCGTCCTGGATGTGAGCGATGCCATCGAGCTTGCCCTCTTTGACGAGCTCGGCGATCTTTTCCTGGAGGGTTTTCTTATTGACCTGATAAGGCAGCTCATCGACGACGATCGCATGGCGTCCGCCTTTGTCGAGTTCCTCGATATGCGTACGCGCGCGCATGACGACGCGGCCGCGGCCAGTCAGGTAACCTTCGCGCACGCCTGCAAGCCCATAGATCAAGCCCGCCGTCGGGAAATCCGGCGCGGGCACATAGCGAAGCAGCGCTTCGATGGAAAGTTCCGGATTCTCGAGCAAGGCCAAGCAAGCATCGACGATCTCCCCCAGGTTGTGGGGCGGAATGTTGGTCGCCATGCCCACGGCGACGCCTGCCGCGCCATTGATCAGGAGGTTGGGAATCCTCGTCGGCAAGACCAAGGGCTCACGCTCGGAGCCATCGTAATTGGGGCCGAAGTCGACGGTTTCCTTCTCGATGTCGGCAAGGAGCTCATGGCCGATGCGCGCCATGCGCACTTCGGTATAACGCATGGCGGCGGCGTTGTCCCCATCGATGGAGCCGAAATTCCCTTGTCCGTCGATCAACGGGTAACGCAACGAGAAATCCTGCGCCATACGCACGATCGTGTCATAGACGGCAGCGTCGCCATGAGGATGGTATTTACCGATGACGTCGCCCACCACGCGGGCGGACTTTTTGTAGGGCTTGTTCCAGTCGTTGCCCAGTTCATGCATCGCATAGAGCACGCGGCGATGTACCGGTTTCAGGCCATCGCGCGCATCGGGAAGCGCTCTCCCCACGATCACGCTCATCGCGTAATCGAGATAGGAACGGCGCATCTCTTCTTCGAGACTGATCGGTAGGGTTTCTTTCGCGAAAGCGGCAGTCATCGAGTCGCATCCGGCGAAGGGTGATCGAAACGCCGGATTCTAACATCCCCCCACCGCGCCGCTTTCCCCTTCTTCCGCGCCGTTTCTGCGGCGCCGTTTAGCCACTCTTTCGCCGTCCGTGCGCCCGCCTCTTTTCCGCTCGGGGTTTCATGATATGTTATTCGGAGCCATGAACGAGAAGAACTTGCCATCCCCCGTCGACCTGATCCTCGATGCGCGTTGGATCATCCCCATCGAGCCTACCGGCGTCGTCCTCGAAGACCATAGCCTCGTGATCGATCAGGGGCGCATCCACGACATCCTTCCACAGCGCGCAGCAAGGGAACGTTATCAAGCGAAAGCGCGCCTTGGACTTGACGAACACGTGCTGCTGCCTGGGCTGGTCAACGCCCATACCCATGCCGCAATGTCCCTTTTGCGCGGTTATGGCGATGACCTGCCGCTGATGACCTGGCTTACCGAACGCATCTGGCCAGCGGAAAAGCGTTTCGTCTCGCCACGCTTCGTCCATGACGGCACGCTGCTTGCCTGTTGGGAAATGCTCAAGGGCGGCATCACCTGTTTCAACGACATGTATTTTTTTCCCGAGAACGCCGCCGAGGCCGTGCGAGCGGCAGGCATGCGCGCCGTGCTCGGCATCACCGTCATCGACTTCCCGAGCGCATATGCGCATGACGCCGACGACTATCTCGCCAAGGGCCTGGCCACCCGCGATGCCTTGCGGGATGAGCCGCTGATGACCTTCGCGCTTGCGCCCCATGCGCCCTACACCGTCTCCGACGCCGTTTTCGAGCGTATCGCATGGCTTGCCGCCGAAATGGATGTGCCTGTGCATGTCCACGTGCAGGAAACCCGCCACGAAATCGAAGAAAGCCTACAACGCCATGGCTGTCGGCCACTCGCCCGGCTTGCACGCCTCGGACTCGTCGATACACGTCTGCTCGCCGTCCATGCCGTGCATCTCGAAGCAACGGAAATCGAGCTTTTGGCGCAGAATCGCTGTCATGTCGCGCATTGTCCCACCTCGAACATGAAACTCGCCAGCGGCATCGCCCCGATCTCTCGGCTAGCCCAAGCGGGCGTCAATGTCTGCTTGGGCAGTGATGGCGCCGCGAGCAACAACCGGCTCGATCTGTTCCGCGAGATGCACGCAGCCTCCTTGCTCGCCAAAGTCGCCAGCGAAGATCCCAGTGCGTTGCCCGCGCATCAAGTGTTGGCGATGGCCACTCTTGGCGGTGCGCGCGCGCTCGCGCTCGACGATCGCATCGGCTCGCTCGTCGTCGGCAAAGAGGCCGACGTGATCGCCGTGCGTTTGACGGATTGGTGGCACGCTCCCTACTTTGATCCCGCCTCGCATCTCGTCCATGTGCTCGGCCGCGAGGCCGTCAGTCATGTCTGGGTCGCGGGCCAGTTGCGCATCGACAACGGAAAGCCCGTGGACGAGGAACTCTCTTTTTTGCTTTCCTCCGTCAAAATATGGCAAAATGTTTTGCGACACTGAGCGCTTTGTTTCTGGATGGCCCCATGGCCGAAGCGTTTCGGTCAGAGGCCAACACGGAAACGCATCCTGGTTAGACCCGCCAAAAAACGAGGAACCCATGAACGCCAAAAAAATCCTGTTCGCCGTGACATTGCTCGGCATCGGCGCCGTCGAGGCGCAAACCCCAGGCATCGACCTCAAAGGCACGGTCGGCTATGTAATCGATCAGCGCGGCTTCGTCGCCAAGAGCGGCGCCGGTCTATGCTGGCGCACCGGCTATTGGACGCCGGCCATGGCGATTGCCGAATGCGATCCCGACCTCGTCAAGAAAGAGGAACCCAAGGCCGCTGCGCCCCAGCCGGCCCCTGCGCCTGCGGCGCAACCAGCCCCTGCGCCCGCTCCCAAGCCCGCGGCCAAGAAAGTAACGCTCTCGGCGGATACGCTGTTCGATTTCGACAAGGCCGTGCTGCGTCCGGACGGCAAAGCCGCTCTCGACAAACTGGTCGCCGACATGAAAGACGTCAAGCTCGAAGTGATCATTGCCGTGGGCCACGCTGATCGCATCGGCACGGACAAATACAACCAGAAGCTCTCCGAGCGCCGCGCCGCCGCCGTGAAGGAATACCTCGTCGCCAAGGGCGTCGAAGCCAACCGAATCTATACGGAAGGCAAGGGCGAAAAACAGCCGGTCACGGGCGACAAGTGCAAGAACATGGGCAAAGAGCATCGCTCGAACAAGAAGCTCGTCGAGTGCCTGCAGCCTGACCGCCGTGTCGAAATCGAGGTCATCGGCACGACCGAAGCGAAATAAGCAGTTGCATCGCCATGATCAAAAGCCCCTCGGTGGAGGGGCTTTTTCTTTTGGAGAAGCCATGAGCCCTTCCGCCAACGCCGACCCGCAAGAAATCGCCAAATTCAGCGACCTCGCTCATCGCTGGTGGGACCCTCAGTCCGAGTTCAAACCGCTTCATGACATCAACCCCTTGCGCGTGGAGTGGATCGCGCGCTGCGTCGACCTCGCGGGCAAGGACGTGCTCGACGTCGGTTGCGGCGGCGGCTTGCTGGCGGAAGCGTTGGCGCGCCTGGGCGCACGCGTCACCGGCATCGATTTATCCGAGAAAGCGCTGGGCGTGGCCAGACTCCATCGCCTGGAAAGCGGTCTGACGATCGATTATCGGTTGATATCCGCCGAGGCGCTCGCTGCAGAAACACCTGCCGCTTTCGATATCGTCGCCTGCCTCGAACTACTCGAGCACGTGCCCGACCCGGCTGCCACGGTGGCAGCCTGCGCCCAGCTGGTCAAGCCCGGCGGCCAGGTCTTCTTCTCCACCCTCAACCGTAATCCCAAAGCCTATTTGTTCGCAATCATTGGCGCCGAATATCTTCTACGCTTGTTGCCCAAGGGCACGCACGAATACGCAAAATTCATTCGCCCTGCCGAACTCGCCCAGTTCTGCCGTCAAGCCGGCCTCGAAGTCTGCGAGCTCAAGGGCATGAGCTACAATCCCTTGACGAAAACCTATCGCCTTTCGCGCGATGTCAGCGTCAACTACTTGCTGCGCTGCCGACGCCCGTAGCACGGCAAAAAATACCGTTCCGGGCTCGCCGCGCCGGCGCCTAGGAATCCCTCGCGGCAATGGCAAGGCCTCTCCTCAACGCACACGTCCATAGGCGTCGAGCCGCTCGCGCCGACGATGAAGCCGCCAGATAGGCCAAGCCAAGGCAAGAAGCGCTGCGGCCACGAGCGCGAAAGGCCAGAGCGCTGGCCGGTTCCATTCAGTGCGCAATCGCTCCCTGAGCCCCACATCGATGCGCTGATATTTGAGCGTATTGTGCGCGATGCGATTTGGCTTGCGATTCAAGAGCCAAGCATGGCGCAAGCTATAGTCGAGCGGATGAAAACCCCATACCCAAGGGGCATCTTCTTGGAGGATGCGCACCATGGCGTCAATCAATGCTTGGCGCTCGGGGCCGTTGTCCATCGCCCGCATCGCTTCAAAATAGCGATCGTATTCCGGATTCGCATAATTGGCGGCGTTCTCTCCCTGTTGCGCCACCTTGCCTTGTGGACCATAGAGCAAGAAGAGAAAGTTTTCCGGATCGGGATAATCGGCGTTCCACCCCAAATAAAAAAGCTGCACCGCCCCCTTTCTCACTTTTTCTTGGAAACGGTTGTAATCGGTGCTGCGCACCACCAGCTGCACGCCGAGTTTCTGAAACTGCTTGATGAGCCAATCGATGCGCGATTTCGCCCCAACGCCTGTCGCCGTCGTATCGAGGTGAATGATCAAAGGCTCGCCGCTTTGCGCATGGCGCCCATCGGGCCATCCTGCCTCGGCCAGGAGTCGCTTCGCTTCGGCAATGTCCTTGCGGCGAGGACCCTCGGCCGTCCATTGGTAGACGACGGGATTGACGCCTTCTTTCCCGTCACGATGGCCAAAGATTCCCGGCGGGAGAGGACTCATCGCCACCACGCCCCGGCCGTTCATGAAGATCGAAATGAACTCCTCTTGGTCGATCGCAATCGAGATCGCTTGCCGCAATTTCCTCGCTTTTTCCGAAAGCCCGCCGACGAGGGGATCGAGCATGTTGAACCCCATGTAAAAGGTCGAAGCAGCCACCGACGTCATCAGGACGATGCCTTTGCTGCGCATCGCCGGCGTCAGGGTCACCTCACCCGCGCCCGAAAGCTGGATGGCCTGATCGAAGACGTCGGAAGCAATGCCCGAAGCATCGTAATAGCCTTGTAGGAATTTGTTCCAGTAGGGAATTTGCTCTTTCTCGCGCGTGAAGACCACCTTGTCGATGAAGGGAATCGGCTTCCCGCAATCGGCGAGCAACCCCCGCTCCGCGTCGCCTTCCTCGCCTTCGCAGGGATATGTCTCACCACGAAAATTGGGATTTTTCTCCAGCACCATGCGCGCATTCGGGTCGTTCTCCGTCAGCATATAGGGGCCCGTGCCGATGGGATACCAATCGAGCGTCAGATTCTTTTCCGCCATGCCGGGCTGACTATGAAAACGATCGGCCTCCCACGGCATCGGCGCGAAGAAAGGCATGGCGAGCCAGTAAAGGAACTGCGGATATTTGCCTTTGATGCGAATGCGATAACGATAGCGATCGATCGCCGTCACGCCTGCGAGGGGATACGCCCGCAGATCCAGCCAGCCTTTATCATGCGGCGCGACTTTTCTGAGCTCTTTGGCGAACTCGGCGAGCCCCACGATGTATTCGCTCATGAGGCCCAGGATGGGCGAGTGCAGATGCGGATGCGCCAATCGTTTGATGCCATAGACATAATCCTCGGCGACCAGTTCGCGCGTCGCGCGATTGGGAAAGTCGGCGAGTTTCTGCGCGCGGGCGAAGGCGTCAGAGGGCTGCTCGGCGAAGGCTGGATGCGGTTGATAAAGAATGCCCGGCTTGATCTCGATCACGTAGTCGGTATAGGCGATGCGCTGCGCGGGCGCATCCTTGGGCAGAATCGAGCCATCGGCGGCCAGATAAATCGGCTCCGGCACCTTCGTCGCCGTCGCCGGCATCAGCTCATAAGGACGCTTCAGATAGTGATATTGAAGCGGCGGCTCATAGATTTGCGCGGTGAAAGCGATCTCATCCTCGCTATACGACTGCACGGGATCGAGGTGCTTGGGGCGCTCCGTAAAGGCGGTATACAGGATGTTTGCGCCTCGCTCCTGCGCCGGGTAAGGATCGTTCCACACCGGCGCGCAGCCGGTCGCGATCAAGGCAGCCATGAAAATCCAGCGTCGCATGGCGCAAGTGTAAGGGAACTTTGCCCAGACGTCTGAGCGCAAAAAGGCTCTCGCTATAATCGACATGCCCGCATGGGAAAAAATCAAAGACCATCGACAGGAGACAGGCATGGGATTCCTCGCCGGCAAACGCATCCTCATCACTGGCGTGTTGTCGAATCGTTCGATCGCCTATGGCATCGCCAAGGCCTGCCACCGAGAGGGCGCGCAGCTTGCCTTTACGTACCAGAACGAAAGATTCGAAGAGCGCATTCGCAAATTCGCCGCCGAATTCGGCAGCGACATGGTCTATCCACTCGACGTCGCCTATGACGATCAAATCGAAGCGGTGTTCGTCGAGCTCGCCAAACGCTGGGAGGGGCTCGATGGGCTCGTGCATTCGATCGCCTATGCGCCGAATGAAGCGATCGAGGGAGATTTCCTCGACGGACTCTCGCGCAATTCTTTTCTGATCGCGCACGAAATCTCGGCCTACAGCTTTCCTGCGCTCGCCAAGGCTGCTCGCCCCTTGCTCTACAAGGGCAACAATCCGGCGCTCTTGTGCCTCACCTACCTCGGCGCCGAGCGCACGATGCCCAACTACAATACCATGGGACTCGCCAAAGCCAGTCTCGAGGCCGCGACGCGCTACCTCGCCTTCTGCCTCGGGCCCAAGGGCATACGCGCGAATGCGCTGTCTGCTGGCCCGATCAAGACCGTCGCCGCTTCGGGCATCGGCAATTTCAGCCGTTTGCTCGCCTACAATGCCCACCATGCCCCCCTGCGCCGCAACGTCACGATCGATGAAGTCGGCAACGCCGCCGCCTTCTTGCTTTCCGACCTCGCCAGCGGCATCACCGGCGAAACGATCTATGTCGATGGCGGCACGCATACCACGGCGATGGGAAATCCCGAGCCGTTTTCCGGGCAGTGAGGTTCAGACTGCCTTCCGTCATTAGGAGATCCGTCCGCATCTCCCTCAAGACTGATAGAATCTGGCCAGGAGTCGCTGCGCCTCGACCCTCACGCAGGCGGCACGCGGCGGGCGCTTAGCTCAGTTGGTAGAGCGTCGCCCTTACAAGGCGAATGTCGGCGGTTCGAGTCCGTCAGCGCCCACCAGCTCTCCGCGCGCCGCGAGTTTTTGCCCGTATCGCCCGCTGCTTGGCCGATGCGGCTTTCTGGCTCTTCCAACGTCTTGCACCGGCCATGTTTGACCTCGTTCGCAACAACAAAAGAATCGTCCAAATCATCCTGGCCCTGATCACGATCCCCTTCGCGCTCTGGGGAATCGATTCATATATTCGCTATGCAAGCGATGCGGACGCGGTGGCGACGGTGGGAAAACACAAGATCGCCATGCCTGAATTTCAGCAGGCGTTGCGCGAGCAACAGGAACGATTGCGCGCCCAATTGGGCGAGATCGACGCCGCTTTGCTCGCAAGTCCCGAGGTCAAGCGGGCAACGCTCGAAAATCTGATCACACAACGGCTGTTGCTGCAATTCGCATTCGACGCCAAGTCGTTTGTCGGCGATGCCCAGCTTGCGAGCTTCATCACGAGTCAGCCGAGCCTGCAGGAAAACGGCAAGTTCTCACGCCCACGCTACGAGGCGCTCGTCGCCGCCCAAGGCTTGACGGTAGAGGGCTTCGAAGCGCGCCTACGCCAGGATCTGATGCGCCAGCAGCCGCTTGCCGCGGTCGCCAACGGCTATGCAGGCAAACTTTCCGCCGACCGCTGGGTCGCCGCCCAACTCGAAGCGCGGCAGGTTCGCGAGGCGTTCTTCCCTCTTGAGCGTTACGCAGGCAGTCCGCCGGACGAGGAAGCGATCCGCCGCTACTACGAAAGCCGACGTACAGAATTCGAACAGCCCGAGGCGGTGAGGGTCGAATACCTGGTGCTCGACGAAAGCCGATTTTTACAAAGCATCGAGATCTCCGAGGAACAGATCCGCCAGTGGTATGAAAGCCACCTCTCCCGCTTCAAAAAAGCAGAAGAGCGGCGCGCAAGCCATATCCTTTTGCGCCTTTCCCCACAGGCGTCCGAGCGGGAAATCGAGGCTGTGCGCCAGAAGGCAGAAGCCTTGCGTCAGCAAGCGCTCGCCAAACCCAGCGAGTTTTCGCGCCTGGCGAAGGAACACTCGCAAGACCCCGGTTCGGCTGCGAAAGGCGGCGATCTCGGCTTTTTCACGCGTGGCATGATGGTTAGGCCCTTCGAAGAGGCCGTGTTCGCTCTCAAGGAGGGAGAAATTTCTCCAGTCATCCGCAGCGATTTTGGCTTCCATGTCATCCAGCTCACCGGTGTGCGTCCTGAGCGTATCCGTCCCCTGGAAGAGGTGCGTTCAGAAGTCGCTCAAGAAATCCGGCGCGAAATCGCCGCCCGCCGTTTTGCCGAAGCCGCCGAGGGCTTCGCCAACCTGGTCTATGAGCAGGCCGACAGTCTCAAACCCGCGGCGGAAAAATATGGGTTGACCCTTGAAACGAGCGCATGGATCGTCAAAGGAGGCGCTGCCGAAGGCGTGCTTGCCCATCCCAAGCTGCAGGCAGCCATCTTCTCGCAAGAGGCAATCGAGAAGAAGCGCAACACCGAGGCCATCGACCTCGGCAACCGCCGGCTCGTCGCCGCACGGGTGATCGAACACCGGCCTGCCGAGGCCAAACCGCTTTCAGCGGTACGCGACGCCATCGTCCGCACGCTCCTGCGCGAAAGCCAGCGAGCCGCCGCAACTGCCGCCGGCGAAGAAGCCTTGCGCAAGCTCAAAAACGGGGAAAAGGTCGAACTCTCTTGGGGCCCTGCGCAAAGCGTGCGCTGGTTGCTCTCGCCTCATCTCGAGGCCCAGGCCAAACGAGCGATCTTCTCTCAGCCAGCGGACAAGCTCCCCGCCTACGTCGGCATCGCAGGGCAAGAAGGCTACCGCCTATATCGCATCGAGCAGGTGGCGCCTTACGACGTCCAAGACAGCAGCCTTGCGACCGCCGCCGAAGCGCTCCGCCAGCGCTATGGCCAGACCGTCGCCCAGATCGAACTCGGCGGCTGGGTTGCTGGCTTACGCGCACGCTATGGCGTCACCGTTTTCCCCACTGCCCTCGAAAAAGCGCCGTAGGCCCCGCTTTTCACGCTTTCTTTTTTCGTCACGACGGCGCTTGCCGCGCTTGAGCATGCTCATCCCACGGGCTGCAGACATCTCTGTGCTTTCCGCTGCCACGGCGATCGGGAAAGGGGCCTCCCGGCCCCCTCCGGCGATTCCCGGCAGGCCCAGCCGGCTTGCCCAGCGGCAGAGACAGGCTCAGTGCTTGAGCAAGGCCGTGCTTTCGGCAGCCGGCTCGGCAGGCGCCGGCAAAGGCTCGGCCGCAGGCTCGGGAAGAGGCTGTGGCATCCTTTCGAGCGCGAGCTCGAAGACCTTATCGATCCATTTCACCGGCACGATCTCGATGCGATTTTTGACCGTATCGGGAATCTCGGCGAGATCCTTGACGTTTTCCTCGGGGATCAGCACCTGACGGATACCGCCTCGCACCGCCGCCAAGAGCTTCTCTTTCAAACCGCCGATCGCGAGCACCTCGCCCCGCAAGGTGATCTCTCCCGTCATCGCCACATCGGCCCGCACAGGAATGCCCGTGAGCACCGAGACGATCGCCGTGCATATCGCAATGCCTGCGGACGGGCCGTCTTTTGGCGTGGCGCCTTCGGGCAAGTGGATGTGGATGTCGTTTTTCTGATAGAAGTCTTCGGGGATTCCCAGCGACTTGGCGCGCTTGCGCACAACGGTGAGCGCGGCTTGGATCGACTCTTGCATCACCTCGCCTAGTTTCCCCGTCGTCACCGTCTTGCCCTTGCCCGGCACTGCGACGGCCTCCACCGTCAAGAGCTCGCCGCCAACCTCGGTCCAGGCCAAACCGGTGACCTGGCCAATTTGGTTTTCCTTCTCGGCCACGCCAAAGGTATAACGCCGTACGCCGAGATATTTCTCGAGGTTTTTGCTATTGACGACGATTTTGTGCTTGCGGGGCTTGAGCACCAGCGACTTGACGACCTTGCGGCAGATCTTGGAAATCTCGCGCTCGAGGGAGCGCACGCCCGCTTCGCGCGTGTAGTAACGCACGATGTCGCGAATCGCCTCCTCGGTCACCGAGAGTTCGTCCTTCTTGATGCCATTGGCCTTCATCTGCTTGGGCAGCAGGTAGCGCTCTGCAATGTTGATCTTTTCGTCCTCGGTATAGCCGGACAGGCGAATCACCTCCATGCGGTCGAGAAGCGCCGGCGGGATGTTCAAGGTATTCGCGGTCGCCACGAACATCACGTCGGAAAGATCGAAATCGACTTCGACGTAATGATCCTGGAAGGTGTGGTTCTGTTCGGGATCCAAGACTTCGAGCAAAGCCGAGGAAGGATCGCCGCGGAAATCCATGCCGATTTTGTCGACTTCGTCGAGCAAGAACAAGGGGTTCTTGACGCCGACCTTGATCATGTTCTGCAGGATCTTGCCGGGCATCGAACCGATATAGGTGCGCCGGTGACCGCGAATCTCGGCCTCGTCCCGCACGCCTCCCAAGGCCATGCGCACGAATTTGCGATTCGTCGCCTTCGCCATCGATTGTCCCAAGGAGGTCTTGCCCACGCCAGGAGGCCCTACCAGGCAAAGAATCGGCGCCTTGACCTTATCGACGCGCTGTTGCACGGCCAGATATTCGACGATGCGCTCTTTCACCTTTTCGAGGCCATAATGGTCTTTGTCGAGGATCTTCTGGGCTTCGGCAAGGTCTTTGGACACGCGCGTCTTTTTCTTCCAAGGCAGGGAGACCAGCGTGTCGAGATAGTTGCGCACGACGGTCGCTTCCGCCGACATCGGCGACATCAGGCGCAGCTTTTTGAGCTCCGACAGGGCCTTGTTGAGCGCTTCCTTGCTCATGCCAGCCGCCTTGATCTTCTTCTCGAGCTCATCGAGATCGGCGCCTTCCTCGCCTTCGCCGAGCTCTTTCTGGATCGCCTTGACCTGCTCATTGAGGTAATACTCGCGCTGGCTCTTTTCCATCTGGCGCTTGACGCGGCCTCGGATGCGTTTTTCCACCTGCAGGATGTCGAGCTCGGTTTCGAGCTGGGCCAACAATTTTTCGAGGCGCTCATCGACGCATGCAAGCGCGAGAATGGCCTGCTTGTGTTCGAGCTTGATCGGCAGATGGGCGGCCACTGTGTCGGCAAGCCGGCCCGGATCCTCGATACCGGCAAGCGAGGTCAGGATCTCGGGCGGAATCTTTTTGTTCAGTTTGACGTATTGGTCGAACTGGGACAGGATGGCGCGGCGCATCGCCTCGATTTCGTTGGCGTTGCGCTCGGTGCTCGCAATCGGCGTGACCTGAGCGACGAACAAGGACTTGCGATCCTCGATGTGATCGAGTCGTGCGCGCTGCACGCCTTCGACGAGAACTTTCACCGTGCCATCGGGCAGCTTCAACATCTGCAGGATGTTGGAGATGCAGCCGATGTCATAGAGGTCGTTTGTCTCGGGTTCGTCTTTCGCCGCCGACTTTTGTGCCACGAGGAGGATCGTCTTGTCTGACGACATCGCGGCCTCGAGCGCTTTGATCGACTTTGGGCGTCCCACGAACAACGGGATCACCATGTGGGGGAAAACCACCACGTCACGCAACGGCAAAAGCGGCAGGGTATTGGCAGTCGTTGGCAATAAATCGGACATGAGCGTGCCTCGTGTTGATGTGTCCTTTCCCACGTGGGGACTTTCGGACGGTAATCAAGTGGCGCGCGGAGATTGCGCTCGCTTCGAGATGCAGTTGACAGCGCGGCATCCAGTCTGCCCCTTGACGCAAGGATCCTCAGGCGCCCGCCTCAGGACGCCGGAAAGCTTCGTTTTCAATGGCCGCCCGCAACTTTTTGCTGGTCGGCATAGATCAACAACGGCTTGCCGCCTGATTCGATCGTGTTTTCGTCGATCACGACCTTTTTCACGCCCGTCATGCTGGGCAGTTCGAACATCGTATCGAGCAACACGTTTTCCATGATCGTGCGCAAGCCACGTGCGCCGGTTTTGCGTTTGATCGCCTTTCTCGCGATCGCTTGCAACGCCGCCGGCCGCACTTCCAATTCGACTCCCTCCATGGCGAAGAGTTTCTGGTATTGACGCACCAGCGCGTTCTTGGGTTCCACCAAAATCTGCGTCAGCGCCGCCTCGTCGAGCTCGGAGAGCACGGCCACCACCGGCAGGCGGCCGATGAGCTCCGGAATCAAGCCGTAACGAACGAGATCGTCGGGTTCGACCTGCGAAAGCACTTGCGTGAGCGTGGCGCTGCTGCGGCTCTTGACCTCGGCGCCAAAGCCGATGCCCGTTTTTTCCGAGCGTTCGAGAATGATCTTGTCCAAGCCGTCGAAGGCGCCACCACAGATGAACAAGATGTTGGAAGTATCGACTTGAATGAAGTCCTGGTTCGGATGCTTGCGTCCACCTTGAGGCGGCACCGAAGCGATCGTGCCCTCGATCAGTTTGAGCAGCGCCTGTTGCACGCCCTCGCCCGAGACGTCCCGCGTGATCGAACGGTTCTCGCTGCGACGCGAGATCTTGTCGATCTCATCGAGATAGACGATGCCCTGCTGGGCCTTTTCGACATCGAACTCGCAAGTCTGCAAAAGCTTGGCGATGATGTTTTCGACGTCTTCGCCGACGTACCCCGCCTCGGTGAGCGTCGTCGCATCGGCGATCACGAAAGGCACTTTGAGTAGTCGTGCAAGCGTCTGCGCCAGCAGCGTCTTGCCTGAGCCGGTGGGGCCGATCAGGAGGATGTTGCTCTTGGCGAGCTCCACGTCGTCTTTGCCACGCACCTCGCTACGCAGGCGCTTGTAATGATTGTAGACGGCGACGGAAAGCACCTTCTTCGCCTGCTCCTGGCCGATCACATATTGATCGAGCACCTTACGGATCTCGACGGGCGTAGGCAAATCATGGGTAGCGCGTTGCCCAGAGTCCCCTGCCAAGTCGTCGCGGATGATCTCGTTGCACAGATCGATGCATTCGTCACAGATGAACACCGAGGGGCCCGCGATCAGTTTCTTGACCTCGTGCTGGCTCTTGCCGCAGAAAGAGCAATAGAGAAGCTTCTCCTGGGAACGTTTTTTCTCGGCCATCGTCTTTCGCTGCTATGGGAGTCTTCGGTAACGCCTATATTATGCGCTTTCTCGTTTTTCCAAGACCTTGTCGGCCAGGCCGTAGTCTACGGCCGCCGTGGCGGAAAGAAACGTATCGCGGTCGGTGTCCCGTTCGATGCGTTCGATGGGTTGTCCCGTGTGCTTGGAGAGGATTTCGTTCAGGCGCTGTTTGAGGGCAAGGATCTCTTTCGCGTGAATCTCGATGTCCGACGCTTGCCCTTGGAAGCCGCCCATGGGCTGGTGGATCATCACGCGCGAATTGGGCAGGCAATAGCGTTTCCCTTTGGCGCCCGCCGCGAGCAGGAAAGCGCCCATCGAAGCAGCCTGGCCGATGCACAACGTCGAGACATCGGGCTTGATGAATTGCATCGTGTCGTAAATCGCAAGCCCCGCGGTAACCGAGCCGCCCGGAGAATTGATGTAGAGATGGATGTCCTTGTCGGGATTTTCCGATTCGAGAAACAGCAATTGGGCCACCACCAAATTGGCTACCGCGTCATTGACCGGGCCGACCAAAAAGACGACGCGCTCCTTCAGCAGCCGAGAATAAATGTCGTAAGCGCGCTCTCCTCTGCCCGTGGTCTCGATGACCATCGGGATCAGGCCCAATGCATAAGCTTCAGGCGCCAGCCGCTCGGGATCAGGGCGCATCGTGTGCGTCATGCCTCGCTCCCCATCAGCTCTTCGAAAGCAATCGGTTTTTCGACGACCGTCACCTGTTTCATCACCCAGTCTACGACATTGTTTTCGAGCGCCAAGGCTTCCGCCTGCGCGAGGCGGCGCGGATCGGCGTAATACCACCGCACGACTTCCTGCGCATCCTCGAATGCCGCTGCATATTCATCGACGACGGCGCGCACCTGGGCGGGCGTGGCAGCAAGATTATTGGCGCGCACGCATTCGGCGATGATCAACCCCAGTTTGACGCGCCGCTCGGCCTGATCGCGGAACCACGAGGGCTCGACAGGCAATTGCGCGAGCTGCGAATGGCGGTTTTTCAATTCGGCGCGCGCACCTTCCGCCATTTCCCGCGCCTCGGCCTCGACAAGGGCCGTGGGCGCGACGATGGGATGCGCCTCCAACAGCAAATCCATCACTTGCGCCTTGAGGCGCGCGGACAGGCGCTTATTCACTTCCCGCTCGAGGCTGTTCTTGACCTCAGCGCGCATGCGCGCAAGATCGCCATCGGCAATCCCAAGCTCGCGCGCGAAATTCGCATCCACCTCCGGCAACCTGGGCTCTTCGACTTTGGTCACCTTGACCGTGAAGGTCACCGTTTGGCCCGCAAGCTCTGGGGCATGATAGTCGGCCGGAAAAGCGACATCGAAGGTTTTTTCTTCCCCCGCCTGCATGCCTTCCAAAGCCGCCTCGAAATCGGCGAGCATGCGGCCGGCGCCGAGCACGACCGCATAGTTTTCCGCTTTGTTGCCGGGGAAATCCTCGCCGTTCTTGCGCCCGACGAAGTCGATGATCACGCGGTCCCCCCGTTGCGCCGCCCGTTCGACCGCGACATAGCGCTGGCGCTGCTTGCGCAAGATTTCGAGGGTGCGATCGATTTCCGCATCGGTGATGGTCAAGACCGGCTTTTCCAACGTGCGGCCGGCAAGATCGGCGAGCGTGATCTCGGGATACACCTCGAAGGTCGCCGTAAAGGCAAGCCGATCTTCGGCAGTCGAAGGCTTCGCCTCCACCTTGGGCGCCCCCGCGACGCGGAGGTTTTGCTGGCGGACCAAAGCGGCAAAGGCCTTTTCGAGGGCGGCGCCGATCGCATCGACCCGCGCCTGGCTGCCATAATGCTGGGCGATGAGTTTCAGCGGCGCCTTGCCAGGACGGAATCCCGGCATTTTCGCAGTCTTGGCGATGCGCTTGAGCTCACGCTCCACCTCCTGTTCGACATCGGCAAGCGAGACCGTGAGATCGAGGCTACGCAACAAAGGGTTGGCGGGAGCCGAAGCCGGCTCGGTCGTCGTCGTGCTGGACGACGCGGCGTCCTGGGTCGTTTCCATGCGTTGATCCTTGCGATAGATGCGGGAAATCCATGGTGCGAGAGGCGGGACTCGACCCCGCACAGGTTGCCCCGCTGGAACCTAAATCCAGTGCGTCTGCCAATTCCGCCACTCTCGCTTGTTCGGAAGAACAGAAGATTCTACCCAAATCCCTCCGCCTGCGCGCGCCTCAGGCGCTGAGATTTTCTACCCCCGACAGGCGCCCCGCCACGAGTCGAAGACGTCGCCCACAACGCTGGGCAAGCGATTCATCATGAGTGACCAAAAGCAACGTCGTCCCTTGCTCGGCATTCATCGCGAACATCAGTTCGCTTATCTGCGCGCCCGTGAGGGCATCGAGATTTCCGGTCGGTTCGTCGGCCATGAGGATTTTCGGCTCGATCGCAAAAGCGCGCGCGAGCGCCACCCGTTGCTGTTCGCCGCCGGAGAGCTGGTGCGGATAATGCCCCATGCGCGCGCTCAAGCCGACGCGGGCGAGCATGGCCTCTGCGCGCTCGCGCGCATCTTGGAAGCCCAGCAATTCGAGAGGCAGGATCACGTTGTCGCGCGCCGTGAGCGGGGGCAACAAGTGGAAGGATTGGAACACAAAGCCGACGCTGCGCCCGCGTAAGGCGGCGCGTTGATCTTCGTCGAGGAGCGAAAGATCTTGACCGAGAAGCCAGACCTTGCCCGCCGTCGGCACATCGAGGCCGGCCAACAACGCAAGCAAGGTCGATTTCCCCGACCCCGACGCGCCCACGATGGCGACCGCTTCGCCTGGCTGGATCGCGAGCTCAATATCGGCGAGAATGACCAGGGGCGCGCCGCCGCTTACGACGGTCTTGCCCAACTTTTCTGCCACGAGAATCGCGTTCATGAAATGGATTTTCGCATCATTGCTCTGTTTCGCGAGCTTTGTGGGGTGCGCGCAAACTCTCCCTCTCCATGTGCTTTTGCTGGGCGATAGCTTGTCGGCCGGCTATGGCATCGCGCGTGAACGGGCATGGCCCAGTTTGCTCGCACAGCGTCTGGCCGACCACAACCCGCCCTATCGTTTGATCAATGCGAGTACGAGCGGCGAGACCACCGCCGGCGGCAAAAGCCGCCTGCCCGCCTTGTTGGAGCGTCATCGTCCGCACCTCGTCGTGCTTGCCTTAGGCGCCAACGACGGCTTGCGAGGCCTGCCGATCGAACATATACGAGAAAATCTGCGTGCGATGATTCGCATGAGTCGAAAAGAAAAGGCGACGATACTCCTGATCGGCATGAAGCTGCCGCCCAATTACGGCCCTGCCTATGCTGAAAGCTTTAGCGCGCTTTTTCAAGCCCTCGCGCGCGAGGAAAACGTACCCCTGCTGCCTTTCTTGCTGGAGCCGATCGCACTGGATGACACGGCCTTCCAGGCCGACCGCCTGCACCCGACGGAAAAGGCGCAGCCTTTGATCTTTGCGCATGTTTGGCAAGCGCTGCAGCCTCTGCTCAACGTACCGAAAGGCGCGGCGCGCCAGCCTTGAAGCAGCCGATGACCCTGGCTTCGCTGGCGCCGTCCGCCTGCGCGAGCGCCAAGACCTCTGCACTCGCTTCGGGCGCGCAAGCGATCAACAGCCCCCCGGAGGTCTGCGGATCGGCAATGATTTTCTGCTGCCATTCGGCAAGTTCGGGCGCTAGAGAGACGTCCGCGCCGAAACTGGCCCAATTGCGCGCGGCCGCCCCCGGAATGAGGCCTTGCTGGACGTGGGTCACCGCCTCCGCGATCAACGGAAGGCGTGCGCATTCAATCTCGGCGGCAACCTGGGAGGCGCGGCAGATTTCCAACAGATGCCCAATCAGCCCAAAGCCCGTCACGTCTGTCATCGCATGTACGGTCGGAAGCTCGGCCAAGCGAGTCCCCACGCGATTGAGCAGCGTGGCCCAACGCACCATTTTGGCATAGCCTGCGGCGCTCAACACCCCTTTTTTCAGGGCTGCCGATAAGATGCCGATGCCCAACGGCTTGGTGAGGATCAGGACATCGCCGGCGCGAGCGCCGGTGTTGCGCTTGATCTGCGCAGGGTGGACGAGACCGATGACGGCCAGACCATAAATCGGCTCCGGCGCGTCGATCGAGTGCCCGCCGGCAATCGGAATGCCGGCCTCGGCACACATCTGGGCGCCGCCTGCGAGAATCGCGCGTATCGTCTCTTCAGGCAGCTTCGCGATCGGCATGCCCACGACGGCGAGCGCAAAGAGCGGTTTGCCGCCCATCGCATAGACGTCCGAAAGCGCGTTCGCCGCGGCAATACGGCCATAATCACGAGCGTCATCGACGATGGGCATGAAAAAATCGGTCGTCGCGACGATCGCTTGCTCGTCGTTCAGACGATAAACGGCGGCATCGTCGGCAGTTTCACTGCCCACGATCAGATCCGCTGGCATTTGCGCTAGCGGCGATTCGGCGATAATGCGCGACAACACGGCCGACGCAAGCTTGCAGCCTCAGCCGCCGCCGTGACTTAGACGAGTGAGTTTGATCTCTTCCATGGATGACGCCAAACGTGTTCTCCCCAAAGGGGTCGCAACGATTGCGCAATTGTACGAATTCGACGTGCTGATCGATGCGCGGACGCCCGCCGAATTCGCCGAGGACCACATTCCCGGCGCCCTCAACTGCCCGGTGCTCAGTAACGAACAACGCGCCGAAGTAGGCACGATCTATCGGCAAATTTCAGCATTCGAGGCGAAAAAGATCGGCGCGAGCTGGATGGCGCGCAACATCGCCGATCACCTCGAACGGCTATTTCGCGACAAACCCAAACGTTGGCGGCCTCTCGTCTATTGTTGGCGCGGCGGCCAGCGGTCGGGCGCTTTCACCCACATCCTGCGCGAGGTCGGCTGGGACGCGCATCGGCTCGAAGGGGGTTACAAAGCCTGGCGGCGCCACGTGCTCGCAGAATTGGCGCAGTTGCCTGCCCGCTTTTCCTTTCGCGTGATTGCGGGCGCCACGGGCAGCGGCAAGAGCCGACTCTTGGAAATCCTGGCGTCGCTCGGCGAACAAGTCTTGCATCTCGAGGCGCTCGCCGGCCACAAGGGGTCGGTGCTCGGCATTTTGCCGGATTCTCCGCAGCCTGCCCAACGGTGGTTCGAAACCCAGATTTACCAGACGCTCAAAGGCTTCGACGCTCGCCGTCCCGTCTTTGTCGAAGCGGAAAGCCGCAAGATCGGGCGCCTTGAAGTGCCTTCCGCCCTCATCGCAGCGATCCGCGCGAGCCCCTGTCTATGCATCGAAGCGCCGCGTTCGGCGCGCGCCGCCTTCTTGATCAGCGATTACGCCTATTTCCTCGAACGCCCAGAATGGCTATCGGCCCAGCTCGGCCATCTCTTGCCCTTGGTCGGCCATGAAACGATCGCAAGCTGGCGAGCGCTGATCGCAGCCGGCGACTTTCAGCGGCTCGTCTTAGAGCTCTTGGAACGGCATTACGACCCCCTTTATCGACGATCCCAAGAGAAGCATTTCCAATTCGACCAGGCGCGTCTTTACGCCGTGGGCGACCTGGAGCAGCCCACCCTGCGCGAGCTGGCCGAGCGCATCAGCCAAGAGGCGGGGGCAGCCTTCCTGGCGGACCGCGCCGCGCGCACAAGCGCTGTATGACGTATAGACCTCCGTTGGCGTCTTCGCTTTCGCCTTGTTCGAATGCCACCACCGTCAGGCGCCGGCGCACCATTTCCAAGAGTTCTCCCGGCCGGAGCAAATGGGCGGGGTCGGTCGGCCTGCCGTAGATCTGTTGCCCCTCCATGAAAGTCTCATAGATGAGGACGCCGCCCATCGATAAGGCGTTGATCAACATCGGCAACAGCGGCCGCCAGAGATAGCGGGAGACGACGATGCCCTCGAAGCAGCGGTTGTGATAAGGCCAAGGCCCCCTTTCGAGATCGGCCACGCGCGGCGTGACGCCGGCAATGCCCGCAAGGCTCGCGAGCGCATCGGCATCGCGATCGACGGCCTCGACGCGATAACCGAGGCTCGCCAAATACCGCGCATGGCGACCATAGCCACAGGCGAGATCGAGCACTTCTCCCCCGCGTGCGATCAAGGGCGCAAAGCGCACGATCCAAGAAGACGGCGTCAAATTGCCAGGGGTATCGTTCGCCATGCTGGATTCCGCCCAGGATGAGTTGCGTGTTGCTGCTTGCGACAAAAACAGAGCCACACTTTTGTCAACATCGGATTTCCGACGAGGCAAACATCAGCGTTTCTTCTTACAGTGCTCAAGAAAATGTTATGATTTGTGCAGTGCAGCATCGCGTGCGGGGTCTCTCTGCGCCCCCACTCGGATGCCTGCTCCCGTAGGAGCCTTCGACGTAGGAGTCTACGCGAATGAACTTCGACCGTCATTATCTCTCTTCTTTGTTTGAGCCCCGCTCGATCGCCATCGTCGGCGCCTCCGAGCGAGCCGGATCGATCGGCGAAGTGCTGGTGCGCAACCTCATCGACGGCGGCTTCACGGGCCAGCTCTATTTCGTCAATCCCCGCCATGAATCCATCTTTGGGCAGCGCGCCTATGCGTCCGTGGAGCAGGTGCCGCAAAGACTCGATCTCGCCGTGATTTGCACGCGCGCGGAGACCGTGCCCAACATCGTGGAATCCTGCGGCCGCGCCGGCACCCGCAACGCCATCGTGATTTCCGGCGGCTTTGCAGAACTGGGTGTGCGCGGCGCGAAACTGCTCGAAAGCGCACTGGCTTCGGCGCGACGCCATCACGTGCGCATCCTCGGTCCCAATTGCCTCGGCGTGATGAGGCCGTGGGCAGGGCTCAACGCCACTTTCGCGCATGGCTCGGTCAATGCGGGCACGATTGGGTTGATCTCGCAATCCGGCGCACTCTGTACGGCGATCCTCGATTGGGCGCAGCCCAATGGCGTTGGCTTTTCCACCGTCGTCTCGCTCGGCGCCGAAGGCGACATCGACTTCGGCGAAGTGCTCGAATACATGGTCGCGGATGCAAAGACGGAAAGCATCTTTCTCTACATCGAGGGCATCAGGAATGCGCGCCGCTTCATGAGCGCCCTGCGCGCCGCCGCACGCGCCAAGCCCGTGCTCCTGATCAAAGTGGGGCGCCATCCGGCTGCGCGCCAGGCCGTGCTCTCGCATACGGGCGCGCACGTCGGCGCCGACGACGTCTATGCCGCCGCGTTACGGCGTGCGGGCGTCGTCCGCCTCGCCAATCTAGGGCAGATGTATGCCGCTGCTTCGGCATTGTTCTCGCATTTCCATCCGCGTGGCAACCGCCTGATGATTCTGACCAATGGCGGCGGGCCGGGCGTGATGGCCGCCGACCATGCCGCTGATCTCGGCATTCCGCTCGCCATGCTCAGCGAAGAAACATTCGCCAAGCTCAACGCCGTGCTGCCGCCGACGTGGTCGCGCGGCAATCCCGCCGACATCGTCGGCGACGCCACGCCGGAGCGCTATGCCGCTGCACTCGAGGCTTGCCTGGCCGATCCCAACGTCGATGGGGTCCTGACCATTTTGACGCCTCAAGCCATGACCGATCCCACCCAAGCCGCGCGCGTCGTCATCGAAGCCGCCCAAAAAAGCGACAAGCCGGTCGTCACCTGTTGGATGGGCGAAAGCCAGGTGAAAGAAGCGCGGCTTTTGTTCCGGGGGGCTGGCATTCCCACTTTCCGCACGCCCGAGCCCGCCGTCGAGCTCTTCTCGCAAATCTCCGCCTATTACCGCAACCAGCAATTGCTGATGCAAACCCCCGCCGCCGTCGCTGACCACCTGCCGCCACGCACCGAGTCGGCGAAATTGGTCATCGAAACTGCGCTCGCCGAGGGCAGGAAGCGGCTCAACGAGATGGAGTCCAAGGCGCTTCTCGCCGCCTTCCGCATTCCGATCGCGCAAACGGTCATCGCGCGCTCGCCTGCCGAAGCAATGGTGTTGGCCGAAGAGATCGGGCTTCCCGTGGTCATGAAGATCGATTCTCCGCAGATCACGAAGAAAAGCGATGCCGGCGGGGTACGGCTCGCCCTCGATAGTCTGACGGCGGTGCGCGACGCCTATGCTCAGATCATCGAGGAGGTCAAGCGCAAGCGTCCAGATGCAGCAATCCATGGCATTGCCATCGAGCCGATGATCCAAAAGGCGCATGGACGCGAACTCATGGTCGGCATGGTGCGCGACCCTGTGTTCGGCCCCGTCATCGTCTTTGGAGCCGGCGGATCGACGTTCGATCCGAGCCGTCGTCGGGCTGTCGCCTTGCCCCCGCTCAACCGCTTCTTGGCGGCGGATTTGATCCACTCCTCGCCGCTTGCCCCCTTGCTCGAAGCGCACGACTCCATGCCCGCGATCGATCACGCGTCCCTCGAAGCGGTCTTGCTGCGCATTTCGGAAATGATCTGCGAACTGCCGTGGCTCACCGAAATCGAGATCAATCCCTTGATCGTAGATGAGCATGGGGCGGTGGCCGTCGACGCACGTATCGCCATCGACAATTTGCCCATCGGCTTCGCGCCTTACGACCACATGGCGATTCACCCATACCCTTCGCATTTGGTCACGACCTGGCAGACCGCCGAAGGCAAGACAGTGGTGATTCGCCCGATCAAACCCGAAGACGCCGAGCTGGAGCAAGAATTCGTACGCGGGCTCTCCCCCGAAACGAAATATTTCCGCTTCATGAACACGCTGCGTGAGCTGTCTCCCGCCCAATTGTCACGTCTTACGCAGATCGATTATGATAGGGAGATGGCTTTCATCGCGCTCATCGAAGAAAACGGGCGGGAGATCGAAATCGGCGTCGCGCGCTATGCGATGAACCCGGATGGAGAGTCTTGCGAATTCGCCATCGTGGTCGCCGATGCCTGGCAGGGCAAAGGCCTGGCCAGGCGGCTGATGAACCAGTTGATCGAGTCCGCGCGTGCGCGCGGCCTCAAATACATGAACGGCGATTTCCTCACGGAAAATCGCCGTATGATCGATTTCGTCACACGGCTCGGTTTCCAGCTCACTCCTCATCCTGAGGATCCCGGCATCCGCCGTGGCGTCCTCGTGCTGCAATGAGAAAGCCGGCTGTCATAACGCCGCTTTCATTCGGCGCCCAGCCGCACTGGTGCCATATTTGCGCGGCGCCGGAAATCCGCGCCGCGGCAGCACGCTTCCACCTCAACCATTCGCCGCGCAGCGCCCAGCGCTTCGAACTGTATGCGCGCTATCACGACGAGGAATGGGGACGTGCCTGCCATGACGAACGACGCCTTTTCGAGCTTTTGCTGCTCGAAGGCATGCAGGCGGGGCTTTCCTGGCTGACGGTGCTGGAAAAGCGCCCTGCGCTCGCCCACGCCCTATGCGCTTTCGATGCGCAGCGCCTCGCGCGCCTGGGCGAAAACGACCTCGAGCGGCTCCTTGCCAACCCTGCGATCATCCGCAATCGTCGCAAGCTCACCGCGGCGATCGACAACGCCCGCGCCTATCTGCGCTTGCGCGAACAAGGTCGAACCCTGCATGCACTCCTGTGGGAAAGCGTCGGCGGCAGGCCACTGATCAATCACTGGCGCTGCCATGAAGAAATCCCCGCGACGACTCCGCTCGCAGAGAAGCTTTCTCGGCGTCTCCAGCAGCTTGGTTTCCGCTTCGTCGGTGCGACCATCGTCTATTCGCTGATGCAGGCGGCCGGCATGGTCAATGACCATCTCCTCGCCTGCCCGCATCATCCGTCACAGGCAGGGAATCAGGAGGCATGAGGGAGTGAGGCCTCTTACGCCCGCTCAAAGGTGATTTGCCCACCGTACGCCGTGACCCTGATGGTGTCTTTGGCCGCAAACCTGCCTTCGAGGATGGCTTTCGCCAGCGGATTCTCGATGCGTTCCTGAATCGCCCGCTTCAAGGGGCGCGCGCCGAAGACGGGATCGAATCCCGCTTTGGCGATCTCGCGCAAAGCTTCGTCGGTGACCTCCAGGCCGATCTCGAGTCTCCCCAAGCGCTGCGAAAGCCGTCGCAGCTGGATCCTCGCGATGTTCGCGATGTGCTGCTCGCTCAACGGATGGAATACGACGATCTCATCGATGCGGTTGATGAATTCTGGCCGGAAATGCGCCTTGACTTCGCCCATCACCGCAAGCTTGATCAGCTGATAGTCCGAGCCCGAGCTCGTCATCTGCTGGATCATCTGGCTGCCCAGATTCGAGGTCATGACGATCACCGTGTTCTTGAAATCCACGGTGCGCCCTTGGCCATCGGTCAGGCGCCCATCGTCGAGCACTTGTAGGAGCACGTTGAAGACATCGGGATGCGCTTTTTCGACCTCGTCGAAAAGGATCACCGCATACGGCTTGCGCCGCACTTGCTCGGTCAGATGGCCGCCCTCTTCATACCCCACATAGCCAGGCGGGGCGCCGATGAGGCGCGCCACCGAGTGCTTCTCCATGAACTCGCTCATGTCGATGCGAATCAGATGCTCTTCCGCATCGAACAAGAATTCGGCGAGCGCCTTGCAGAGTTCGGTCTTGCCCACCCCCGTGGGACCCAAGAAGAGGAAGGACCCATACGGCCGGTTTTCTTCGGAGAGCCCTGCGCGCGAGCGGCGAATGGCGTCAGCGACCAAGCGTACCGCCTCGTCCTGGCCGACCACACGCTCGTGCAGCTTCTCTTCCATTTTGAGCAGCTTCTCGCGTTCGCCTTCCATCATTTTGGCGACGGGAATGCCGGTCGCGCGCGAAACCACTTCTGCGATTTCCTCGGCGCCGACCTGGGTGCGCAGCAGCCTGAACGAGCGCTTGGTCGTCCCTGCAGCCTCCGCCTGCTTGAGCTGCGCCTCGAGCTGAGGCAGCTTGCCATACTGGATTTCCGCCACCTTGTCGAACTGTCCTTTGCGCGAATAATCCGCCATCTGCGCTTTGAGGCGATCGATTTCCTCCTTGATGTGGGCAGCGCCGGCGATCATCGCCTTCTCGGCCTTCCAGATCTCTTCGAGATCGGAATATTCCTTCTCGAGCCGCTTGATTTCTTCTTCGATCAGCGCCAAACGCTTCTGGGAAGCCTCGTCTTTCTCTTTTTTGACCGCCTCACGCTCGATCTTGAGCTGGATTAGCCGACGTTCGAGCTTGTCCATCGCCTCGGGTTTCGAGTCGATTTCCATCTTGATGCGCGCCGCCGCCTCATCGATCAGGTCAATCGCCTTGTCGGGCAAGAATCGATCCGTGATATAACGGTGCGAGAGCTCTGCCGCAGCCACGATCGCCGGATCGGTGATCTCGACGCCATGATGCAGCTCATAGCGCTCCTGTAAGCCACGCAGAATGGCGATCGTGGCCTCGACGCTCGGCTCCTCGACGAGCACTTTTTGAAAGCGACGCTCGAGAGCGGCGTCCTTCTCGATGTACTTGCGGTATTCATCGAGCGTCGTGGCGCCGATGCAGTGGAGCTCGCCGCGGGCCAGCGCGGGTTTCAGCATGTTGCCCGCATCGATCGCGCCCTCGGCCTTGCCCGCGCCGACCATGGTATGGATCTCGTCGATGAAGAGAATGATGCGTCCTTCTTCTTTCGCGATCTCGTTCAACACCGCCTTCAAGCGTTCTTCGAATTCGCCACGATACTTCGCGCCGGCGAGCAACGCTGCCATGTCGAGCACCAGCACGCGCTTGTCGCGCAAGGTTTCCGGCACTTCGCCATTGACGATGCGCTGGGCAAGTCCCTCGACGATGGCGGTTTTACCAACACCGGGCTCACCGATCAAGACGGGGTTGTTCTTGGTGCGGCGTTGCAGGATCTGGATCACGCGACGAATTTCGTCATCGCGCCCAATCACGGGATCGAGTTTTCCGGCGCGGGCGCGCTCGGTGAGATCGAGCGTGTATTTCTTGAGCGCTTCCCGGCTTGCTTCGGCTTCCGGATTCGTCACGGTTTGTCCTCCTCGAATGATGCGGATCGCCTCTTCCAGGGCCTTGCGCGCAGCGCCATGCTCTTTGAAAAGACGCCCTGTCTCGCCCTTGTCTTCGGTCAAAGCCAGCAAAAACATCTCCGAGGCGATGAATTGGTCGCCCGCCTTCTGCGCTTCGCGGTCTGCGAGATTCAAGAGATTGGCGAGATCCCGACCGATGGCCACTTCCCCGCCATGTCCCGAGACCTGCGGCAAGCGCGCGATCGCGGATTCCAGCGCTCGCTTCAGGCCCGGGACGTTGACGCCGGCGCGAGAAAGCAGGGAGGCCGTCGTTCCGTCCTCCTGGTTGATCAGTGCGAGCAACAGATGCTGCGGCTCGATGATCTGGTTGTCGTGGCCGATCGCCAAGCTTTGCGCATCGGCGAGCGCTTGTTGGAATTTGGTCGTAAATTTGTCGAAACGCATGGTTTTGCCTCCAAAATAGCACTGATGGCAACATTGGGTTGACGTCGGCCTTTTCAACGGGTCCACCTTACCCGCGGAGAGGAAGCCATGAAAGCGGAAAAACGGAAGAAGCTCGTGCAGCTCTATGCCCGCCGCGGTGGGAAGATCGTCTCGGCGCGCGAAGCCATCGACCTCATCGAAGACGGCGACATGATCGCTACCGGAGGATTCGTCGGCATCGGCTTTCCCGAAAACCTTGCCGTCGCCCTCGAGGAACGATTCCTGGAAACGGGTACGCCACGCCGCCTCGGCCTCGTCTATGCCGCTGGCCAGGGCGACGGCAAAAGCCGTGGCCTCAACCATTTCGGTCATGAGGAACTGATTGCGCGTGTGATTGGAGGTCATTGGGGATTGGCGCCGCGGTTGGCCGAGCTCGCCATCGCCAATCGCATCGAAGCTTGGAATCTGCCCCAGGGCGTGATTACGCATCTCTTTCGCGACATCGCCGCCGGCAAGCCGGGCACGCTGACACGCGTCGGCCTCTCGACCTTCGTCGATCCGCGGCATGGAGGCGGCAAACTCAATGCGCGCACCTCGACAGAGCTCGTGCGTTTGATGGAAATCGACGGACAAGAATATTTGTTTTACAAGGCCTTTCCGATCGATGTCGGCTTCATCCGCGGCACGACCGCCGACGAAGACGGCAACGTGACGATGGAAAGAGAAGCCCTGACCTTGGAAGCACAGGCCATCGCAATGGCCGTGCATAACTCGGGAGGCATCGTCATCTGTCAAGTGGAACGCATCGCACAACGCGGCACCTTGCCGCCGAAGGCGGTCAAGGTTCCCGGCGTCATGGTCGATTGCGTCGTCGTCGCCGAAAAGCCGGAATACCACATGCAAACATTCGCCGAACGTTACAATCCGGCTTTTTCTGGCGAAATCCGCGCGCCCCTCTCGGCGCTCACTCCGATGCCGATGTCAGAGCGGAAGCTGATCGCGCGACGTGCCGTCTTCGAGCTCACGCCCGGCGCGATCGTCAATCTCGGCATCGGCATGCCGGAAGGCATCGCCGCCGTCGCCACCGAAGAGGGGCTGCTCGATCAAATCACGCTCACCGCTGAGCCTGGGGTCATCGGCGGGATTCCAGCGGGCGGCCTGAACTTCGGCGCCGCCACCAATACCCAGGCCATCATCGACCAGCCCAACCAATTCGATTTCTATGACGGCGGCGGACTCGACATCGCCTTCCTGGGCCTTGCGCAGGCCGACGAAGAGGGCAACCTCAACGTCAGCAAGTTCGGCTCTCGCCTGGCTGGCGCTGGCGGCTTCATCAACATTTCCCAGAACGCCAAGAAGGTCGTCTTCGTCGGCACTTTTACCGCGGACGGGCTCGTCGTCGCGATCGAAGAGGGCCGCTTACAGATCGTGCGGGAAGGGCGACAAAAAAAATTCGTGCGTTGCGTCGAGCACCGCACCTTCAGCGGCCGGGAAGCGATCCGCCGTGGGCAGGAGGTGCTTTATGTCACCGAGCGATGCGTCTTTCGCCTTCATGCGCAGGGACTCGAGCTCATGGAGATCGCGCCCGGCATCGATCTCGAAAAAGACGTCCTCGCGCATATGGAATTCACCCCACTGATGCCGCGGCCGCCCCGTTTCAGCGATCCCCGCCTCTATGCGACGGGACCCATGGGCATCGCGCGCCGTGCTGTCAGCGAAGCGTCAGCTTGAAATGCTAGGGTGCATTTTGAATAATGCCGTTAGAATCAAACGCACGGGTATTGATCCAGCATTGTCCAACTCACTGTGGGGGAACCAAACATGGCGCAAGGCAAAGCAGAACATTGGAAAGAACTCCAGCGCAAGAATCTCGAAGCTGCTCTTCAGCTCGCTCAAGCGACGATGAGCAATTCTCTGACGATGATCGGCATCCAGAATCAACTGGCGCAAGAACTCTTACGCCTCAATCTCGAACATGCGCAAGCGCTCGCCAGCGCCCAATCGCCGGACGAGGTCATCCGGCTCCGCAACGAGCAGGCCCAAGCGGTCGCGCAAAAAATCCTGGCCGCCACGCAGAAGATTGCGGAGCTCGGCAACGCCGCCCGCAGCGAATTCGCCCGCTTGATGACCGAGCAGCTTGCCGCTGGCAGTCAGGAAATGGCGGACGCCATCCAAGGGTTTTGGCAGAATTTTCCCGCAGAAGGACAGCCCGTCGTCGAAGCCATGCAGCAGGCGATGGCGGCGGCCAATCGCACTTTCGAGCAAATGACGCAGGCAGCCGTCGCGGCTTTTCGCGCCAACACTGACAGCGCAAGCAAAAGAAAGTAACGGCCAGGCAAGGGCTTCTTGCCCTTGCCTCAAGAGAAACAGAAGCGTCTGGCGCATCACCCGTCGAGTCGCCAGCGCGACGCCGCTTCATCGTCGCTTAGGCGCGCCTCGACCCAACGCTCGCCCGCGCGCGTGTATTCTTTCTTCCAAAAAGGCGCGCGCGTCTTCAGATAGTCCATGAGGAACTCGCAGGCCGCGAATGCATCATGGCGATGACCCGCCGTCACGCCGACAAAGACGATCCGCTCTCCGGGCAGGAGTCGGCCTATGCGATGCACGATGCAAACTCGACGGATCGGCCAACGCCGTTTAGCTTCCTCGGCAATTTCCGCCAATGCTTTCTCGGTCATGCCGGGGTAATGCTCGAGGGTCATCGCCAAGACTTCGCCTTCGCTTCTCACGAGCCCCACGAAGCTTGCCAGCGCCCCTGCCGCGAAATCGTCTCGAGAGAGCGCCAGCATCTCGGCGCTCATGTCGAAATCGGCTTCTTGCACACGAATTTCGATCATTTAGCCTCCCGTCACAGGAGGGAAAAAAGCGACTTCATCGCCGTCGGCGATCCCCGTTTCCTTCGTCGCCATGGTCTGATTGACGGCGCAGCGTAGATTTTTCGTCGTCAAGAGTTCAGGATGTCGTTCGGCGAGCAAAGCCAGCAAAGCCCCCACCGTGGTAACCCCCGAAGGCAAGGGCACGATCTCCATCGGCATACCGATGGCTTCGCGCAGGCTTGCAAAATAAAGCACTTTGATGACCATGGCGGCGCTAGAGCAGGTCGGAAAACGCGATGAATTCGACGGTATCGCCGACATCGAATGCGCGCCCGGGCGGGTTGTCGATGACGCCGTCGGCCCAGACACAGGAGGTCAGCACCCCTGAGCTTTGGTTCGGATAAAGCTCGGCGCGGCCATCGGCCGTCAGACGCGCGCGTAAGAACTCGCGGCGGTTCGGCGCCGGCTTGCGCCAGGCGCTCGCGGAAATGACACGCCGACGGGGTGGGATGAGCGCCGTTGCCCCCATGCGCTTCAAGAGGAAAGGGCGCACGAGCAAGAGGAACGTGACGTAGCTTGAAACCGGATTGCCCGGAAGACCGATGAAATCCACGCGCTGCGCTTCGCCCTCTGCCGGCGTGGTTCTGGGCAGCGTGCCGAAAGCAAGCGGTTTGCCAGGCTTCAATGCGATTTGCCAAAGTGCAAGCTGCCCAAGCGACTCGAGGGCGGCCTTGACGTGATCCTCCTCGCCCACCGAGACGCCGCCCGTGGTGAGGATGAGGTCGCTCGCTGCCGTCGCCTTCAAAAGCGCCGCGCGCGTAGCATCAAACGTGTCCTCGATGCGGCCATAGTCGATCACTTCACAGCCATATCCTTCGAGGAGGGCAGTCAGGAAATAGCGATTCGCGTCGTAAATCTTTCCCGCGGCCACCGGCTCTCCGGGTTCGACGAGCTCGTTGCCGGTGGTCAGCAACGCAACGCGCAAGCGACGGAAAACGGGCAAGCGTGCAAGCCCTACAGACGCTGCCAGCCCCAAATGGGCGGGCTGCAATCGCGTGCCGGCGGCGAGGATCTCGCTGCCGGCCAGGATGTCCTCGCCTGCCCGACGGATGTTATCGCCAGGCTTGGGAATGGTATTGATCCGCACATGGCCCTCTGCGCCGATCTCACAGAGTTCTTGCATGACCACGGCATCAGCGCCGGCAGGAATGGGCGCCCCCGTGAAGATGCGGGCCGCCGTCCCCGGGGAAAGCGGCGCGCCAAGGCTGCCGGCTGGTATGCGCTGCGAAATCGGAAGCGTCACACCAGGCGCAGAAACGTCAGCACAACGAACGGCGAAGCCATCCATCGCGGAGTTGTCGAGCGGCGGCACGGTCAATGCGGCAACCTGGCTTTTCGCCAAAACGCGCCCCCGACAAGCGGTCAAGGGGAGTTCCCGGATTTCGCTGACGGGGCGTGCGGCCTCCAACAGCCGCTCGAGGGCGTCTTCGAAACTTAGCATGGTCGTTCAAGATAATCGAGGATGAAACGAGCGATCGCTGCCACATCGTCGAGATCGAAGCGCGGTATGGGGCATGCGATCGGGACATCCGACGCCACGGCGACGATGCTGGGATGATCTAACCACAGCGGCGGCTTTCCTAGGCTAGGCCTGAAGACTTCGAGTTTGGCTACCGGCGTTTGTTTGAATCCTTCGATCAACACCAAATCGCAGGGAGAAAGCCTTCCGAGTTGCTCTTCCAAGGTCGGCTCGGGCGCGTCCCGCAGTTCATGCAAAAGCGCCCAGCGGGCATCACAAGCAAGCAGCACCTCTCTTGCGCCCGCTTGTCGATGTCGCCAAGAATCTTTGCCGGGCCGATCGAGATCGAAATGGTGGTGGGTATGCTTGATCACGGAGACGGACAGACCGAGCGCATTGAAGCGCGGAATCAATCGCTCGATGAGCGTCGTTTTGCCTGCGCCAGAATAGCCAGCGAAACCGAATGCTTTCACGTCACCACCACCTTGGCGAATCCCCCGCCGACCGTGCGAAAGTTGGTCGTCTGTCCCTGATAGAGGCGGGCAAACCCATATTGGATGCGGCCGCGGAAGACGATCAGACGCAAGTCTACTTTCATTTCCCCATCCGGAGTGGACATCGTGGAAGGCGGCGCATAACGCTGGGCGAGATAATCATTCGCGAGGATCTCTGCAAAAACACGACGGGTGATTTTCTCGCCTCGATAAGCGCCACGGCTACCGTATCCCGTCGCCGGTTTGAAGAAATATTCGCGCCGATGGCGCCAAAACTCTTCCGCCCGCTCAAGGGACACTTTTTCACAGCGCGGGATGCCCGACAAGAGGAGTCTGCGTGAAGACTCCGGCACGCCCTGGGCGATGAGCCATGCCTCATCGGTCAAGGCGATCAGCCGCCGTTTGTCGGCATAGCGTGCGTAATGCGTCGGATTGGGCGTAACCACGGCAGCGCCTGATTTCCAGGCTTCACGCACGATGCAATGCGCATCGCGCTGCAAATAGAAGTCGGTCAGACGGTTATAGACGAGATCGAGCCGAGTGTCCTCATGCCAGAGCCCGCCATGACAGAGCAAGAGCTCCATGGGGTCGCAAATCACCGCAAGAATGCCTGCCTCGCCAAAGAGGCGTTGAAAAGCGAGAAATTCGGGATAAAGATATTGCGTGCTGGGCGCTTCATCGACGATCGCGAGCGCTCGTAAGGATCTTTCGCCCATTTCCGCGCGGAACATCGCCACGAAATCGGCCAAGACGTCTTCACGCTCTTCGCGCAGCGCAGAAAGCAACGCCCCGCCCGCATTGGTGTTGATTTCGATCAGCCGCGGGCCTGCCGGCGTCAAATGGAAGTCATAGGCGAAAAAAACGCCACTCGCTGGATCGTTCTCCGCTCCTGCCTGCTCTTCGGCGCAGAAAGGCGCTTTGGAAAGCAACGACTCGATGGCGGCGATCAAAGCCTCACAAAAGGCCCAATCATCCCGGGAAACCTTCACCACATAAGGGGAAAAGAGGTGGGGGCGGCTGGCGAGCAACTGGTCAGGCAAGTCGGCCAGTCTCATCGTGCTCCCCCACTGCTTACGCCCGCGCCGAAACCGCCTATTGACGGTCCCATCTGCTCGCTTGCCGATTGATCAATGCCGTCTTGATTTCGAGCAAGTCGAGTAAGGAGGGCCTGACATAGCCTTCCTCCCGATACAAGTGAGTGATTCTGATCACACACTCCCTCTCCGTGGTGCGCAGTACAGCGCCTTTGAATCGACACGATCGCTTCTCGCCCTGCAGATATAACTTGACGATTACGCGCTCATCGAGGGTAAGTAGCGGTAGCTCAGCCTGCCCGCCCCCCGGGCCGAGGCGCATGGCATGTTCGGAAAAATCGAGGAGTTGGCAGCGAAAAGGCGGCAGGTCTTCGGCTAGAAAAAGATCGGCCGGCAGCGACGTCTTGATCCGTTGCTTTTGTCGCAAATCGGCGATCGTCAAGGTTTCGAGCACTGGCGCCAAGAACACCAGGGGCTCGCCGGCATAAGGTCCTTCCTTGAGCACAAGCCGGCGCTCTACCCGCGTTTCCAGCTGCGGCGAGCCTCCTTGCAGCGCCGCCCCAAGCAAGGTGATGAGGTTGCCGCGCTGGAATTGCCCCGCTCGCCCAATGCTTGCTCGCCGTACATAATCGAGGGAACGCTCCGATTCACTCGTGTCGGGAACCAACAATTCGCATTGCCAAACCTCGGAAAGGGTCAGAAAAGAAGAAGCCGCATCCTGCAGCACGAAACCAGTAAGCTCGCCCGTTTGGGTCATGCGCAGACGATCTCGCGAATAAAGAAAATGGCCGTTGACGCGATACCCCAAAATAATGGTGTAAAACAAGATGTTGCGATGATATTCGGGGTAATAACGCAATTTTTGCCCGATGGGGAAATACTTATCGAGCAAGGCTAGCCGCACGGCGTCTAACCGCATATTTGAAGATGCGTTTTTTTTCTCAACGCGTTCCCGCTGCAAGAAAGCCCACAACATGCTCTCGCGCCGTGAAATCGGAAGTTGTCTCGGATGCCAAGGGTCATGCTACCGAGCTTGCATTGCCCTGTCCAGTCGTCGGCATCTCGCGAAAAAAGGCCAGCGCTTCCGCCAAATCCCGCGTTCGCCGCATCGCGGGGAGGGTCTGCCAGATCCGTGCGCCGTAAGGTTTTTCGAAAAGGCGCGGATCGCACACCATGAGGACGCCACGATCCGTCTCGGTGCGGATCAAGCGCCCCGCCCCTTGTTTCATCTGGATCGCAGCGCGCGGTAGTTGCTCGAGCCAAAAAGCGTTTTGCCCCAAGCGCGCAAGCCGCTCGATGCGGGCGGAAACCACCGGATCATCCGGCGGAGCGAAAGGAAGCTTATCGATGATCACGAGCGAAAGCGCTTGGCCCGGCACATCGACTCCTTCCCAAAAACTGTGGCTTGCGACGAGCACTGCATTGCCGTAACGACGAAAGCGCTCGAGCAATTCCGTTTTCGTCCCCTCGCCTTGCAACAACAAGGGTATCCCCCGGGCGGCCATCTTTTCTGCCAATCGTGCGTGGATTCGCCGCATCGCTCGCAACGACGTGCAGAGGACGAAAGCACGCCCTCCCGCCGCTTCGATGAGCGGCCAGGCCGCCTCGGCAACGGCGTCGGCATAATGAGGGTGGTTGGGATCCGGCATGCCGCTCGGGCAATAGAGCAAAGCCTGACGCGCATAATCGAAAGGACTTTGCCAACGTTGACTCTTGGCGGCAACAAGGCCCAGTGAGGCGCAGAAATGGGAAAAATCGTCGCCTACCGCAAGGGTGGCGGAGGTAAAGATCCACGCGCGGGGATGGCCTTCCATCTGCTTCTGGAAGACCGGCGCAACCGACAAGGGCGTACGGTGGAAAATCAGCGCGTGGGCAGCCACTTCAGCCCAAACGATGCTTTCCGCCGCGAAGGAGGCAGAAGCTTCCCCTTCCGCACTGGCAAGCCAATCGGCGAGCCGCCGTTCGAGCTCGTTTGCTCGACGCAGACAATGGGCAAGCCCTTCAGAACGCTGGCCCTGGCTCTCGAGGAGTCCCGCGAGCCACGCTAGTCGCTTTATTGCCTCCCCCAGGGCCTGGACGGCTTCTTGGCGGCTTCGCCACTGAGCGAGATTGAGGCGAGCTTCGCCCGCAAAAGGAAGGCGCAGATCACGGGCGCTTTTTTCCAGGTCGCGCGCCGCCTCGAGCAATGTCGGCTGATCCCGAGCACTGATAGCCGCCTCGATCTGGACATCGCGCGCCAGGTCGAGAAGCTGTGCGCTGGAAACGCTTTCGCCAAAGAACAGCGCGGCAGCCTCCGGCAATTGATGCGCCTCGTCGAAGATCACCGCATGGGTCGCCGGCAGCAATTCGCCAAGTCCATCGTCCTTGAGCACGAGGTCGGCCAAGAAAAGATGGTGATTGACGATCACGAGCTCGGCCGCCAAGGCTTCTCGCCGCGCAGCGAGAACGAAGCATTCGCGCTGATGCGGACAGTCTTGCCCTAGGCAGTTCTCGCGCGTCGAGGTCGCCAGCCGCCAGACGGGCGAATCCTCGGGCACGCCATGACAGTCGGCTTTGTCGCCGCGTCGTGTGCTTTTCGCGAAGCGTGCGATCTGGGCGAGATAGGCCGCTTCGGCGCGCGAATGCAGGCGGCCAGAAAGAATCGCCCGTTCGAGGTGATAATGACAGACATAATTCTGGCGTCCTTTGAGGACCGTCGCCGTGATTGGCGTCTTGAGCGCCTTTTGCAAGAGAGGCAAGTCCCGATGGAATAGCTGGTCTTGCAAGGTCTTGGTGCCCGTCGAGACGATGGTCTTACCGCCATAGAGCAGCACCGGCGCAAGATAGGCGAAGGTTTTGCCCGTTCCTGTTCCAGCCTCCAGCACCACAACCTGGTGGTCTATGAGCGCCTGCCAGACGGCGTTGGCCATTTCGATCTGTTGACGGCGGGGGCGAAAGCCGGCTAAGCATTTGGCCAGAGGCCCCTGATCGCCCAAAAGGAACGCAAAAGGTGGAACGTCCATTCAAGCAAGCCGTGCGCACGCCGCCACACCCCGGCGATAGAGAGGCGATTGGCGCAGCGCCGACGCCACGGCCTTTCCATACAGGGGGGAAAGACGCATCGCAGGAAGTGGTCTTTTTGCGGGGCGCCAATGATCGAGCAGTTGGACGACGTCCTGTGGCCGGTTGCAGACGGGCAACATGTCGCATCCTGCTTCCCAGGCAGACTGCGCACGCGCAACGACATCGCCGATGCTGGCAGCCCCGGCCATGGAAAGATCATCGCTAAAAATCACTCCTCGGTGGCCGATATGCTCGCGCAACAGGGCGACCCAACGCCGCGAAAAACTCGCGGGCCATTCATCGACGACGGGATAGAGCACATGCGCCATCATCACTGCAGGCAGCGATAGATGACGATAAGGCGCGAGATCTTCTTCCATCTCCGCGAGGCTGCGCGCATCGACCGGCAAGGCAAGGTGGGAATCTGCCGGCACATAGCCATGGCCGGGAAAATGCTTACCGCATGCAGCCATACCTGCCTTTCGCATCCCTTCGATCAAGGCAGAGGCCAGCGCGATCACCGCTTGAGGATGACGATGGAAAGCGCGATCGCCGATCACCGTGCTTGCGCCGTAGTCGAGGTCGAGCACCGGCGCGAACGAAAGATCGATGCCCACTTCACGGAGCTCCGCAGCCAAGACGAACCCGATGCCTTCTGCCGCGGCGATCGCCTCGGCGGCGTTTTGCTCCCACCCTTGACCCAGCCGACGCATCGGCGGCAAGCGCGTGAATCCTTCCCGGCAACGTTGCACGCGCCCGCCTTCATGATCGATGGCGATCAAGAGCGGCGGCTCGCGCAGCGCACGCAACTGCGCGGTGAGGCGCAAGAGCTGCTGGCGGTCCTGATAATTGCGCGAGAAGAGGATCACGCCGCCCACCAAAGGATGCCGGAGCATTTCTCGTTCTGCGGGCTCGAGGTCGACGCCGGCGAGATCGATCATCAGCGGCCCCAAGCTCATGGGTTCGTCTCCACGATGACGAATGCGATCGCATGCGTCGCCTCATCGGCCAGGGAGAGGTGACATTGCCATCGGCGCTGTGTCACCCAGTGCTGCAATTCCGGCGCAAACGCGAAAAACGGCCTCCCCGATGAGGCATGGCGCACGGCGATCGCGGAGAGTGAGACAGGAGCGCGCAAACCCATGCCCAGGGCCTTGGCAAGCGCCTCCTTGGCGGCAAAACGCTTGGCGAGTAGGCGCGCGGGTTCTTTCGTGGCGAATAATTCGGCGTATTCTTCTCTTGCGAGGATGCGTCTGGCCGCCCGCTCCCCATGGCGACGCCAAAGCGCGTCCATGCGCGCGATCTCGACCAGATCGACGCCGATGCCGGCGATCACGAGAGACGTGCCTTCATTTCGGCGACTGCCTGCCGCAAGCCGACGAACACTGCGCGGCAGACGATCGCATGGCCGATGTGCAGCTCGGCAAGTCCAGGCAGGCGCGCGATCGCGGCGACATTGTGATAATTGAGCGCATGACCGGCATTGAAACGCATGCCGAGCTCCCGAATTGCCGCGCCCGCAACAGCGATTTTCTCGATCTCGCTCGCAATGGCGGGCGCCATGGCGTCGCGCCCATGGCAATGAAAGGCTTCGGCATAAGGGCCGGTATGGATCTCGCAGGCATCTGCGCCAACCCGCGCCGCCGCCTCGATCTGGCGCAAATCGGCGTCAACGAAGAGACTGACGAAGATGCCCGCGCCCTTCAGGCGCGCAACGACGTCGCGCAGGCGACTTTCTTCGCCAACCACATCGAGCCCCCCTTCGGTCGTGATCTCTTGTCGGCCCTCGGGAACCAGGGTGGCCATCTGTGGCCTTTGCCGGCAAGCAATCGCGACCATCTCCTCGGTCGCCGCCATTTCCAAGTTCAGTTTTGCCTGGACGGTTTGCCGCAAGAGCTCGAGATCGCGGTCATTGATATGACGACGGTCTTCCCTGAGATGAATCGTGAGGACGTCGGCGCCGCCGAGCTCTGCCTCGACGGCTGCCCAAACCGGATCGGGCTCATAGGTGCGCCGCGCTTGGCGCAACGTCGCGACGTGATCGATATTGACGCCGAGTTCAGCCATATGGATTTGTTGCAATCGAAAGGATGGTATGGTTTCGTCTCATGTGCCGACACGACGCGATGATAAACCATCCTGTTTTCCCCTCTTCGTCCCCGCGCTCGTTTCAAAGATCTTGCAACTCGATGAAAACCCGGCGCGTACGCAAGGGTTGATCGCCAAGTTGGTGTTGGATCAGCGCGCGCATCAGATGTTTGGCCTCGGCAAGTGCGCGTGCGTCTTCAAGCTCGTCATGCGCCAATGCCAAGAGCGAGGCGCCACTGATCTCGATGCCGCCTTCCGCTTCTTCATGCGGCACGGGTCCGCGCTCGATCTGATAGCGATAGGATCGCTCGGCAACGACGGGAGCCCCCAAGGCGTCGATCGTCAGTCGGGGCGCATAGCCGAGTTCCGCGAGCAAGATCTTCTCGAACCGCCGAAGTTCGCGCGCCCGCGCGGCCGACCCTGCGGCCTGGGCGATGCGCGTGACGATCTCGAGATACGCCTCATAAAGCGCCGGGTGGGGATCCTCGCGTGGCGTCAAGCGCAGCAGCAATTCGTTCAGGTAATAGCCGAGCAGCAAAGCTTCGCCGCGCAAGAACGGCAAACCGCCGATCCACTCGGCGCGCGCCAGCGTCTTGACTTCCGCCGAGCCAAACCAAGAAAGTAAGAGGGGCTGAAAAACCATGAGCACGCCGCGCAATTGCGCGCGCGGGCGTCGTGCGCCACGCGCCAGCAAGGCAAGCCTGCCGTAATCGCGAGCAAAGACCTCCAGAATCAGACTCGATTCGGAATAAGGGTGCTCATGCAGCAGAAAAGCGGCTGCTCCTTCGACCCGCTGCCGTCCGCTCATAAGTAGCCAAGGGTTTTCAGCGCCCGCTCGTCCTCTACCCAGCCGCTTTTGACTTTGACCCAGACGGAGAGCCAGACCTTGGCGTCGAACAAACGCTCCATCTCGACGCGCGCAGCGCGCGCAATGGTCTTGAGCCGTTCGCCATCTTTGCCGATCACGATCGCCTTGTGCGATTCCTGTGCCACGAGGATGGTCGCCCAAATGCGTCGCTTGCCGCTTTCTTCCTCGAAGCGTTCGACCTCGACCGCGACGCCATAGGGCACCTCGTCGCCGAGATGGCGAAAAAGCTTTTCGCGCAATAGCTCGGCGGCGAGGAATCGCTCGGAGCGATCGGTCAGCACGTCTTCCGAAAAAAGAGGCGGCTGGCAGGGAAGATAGCGGGCGATCGTCTTCAGGAGCTCGTCGAGATTGTCATCCTTCTCTGCAGAAATGGGCACGATCTCGGCAAAACCATGCTCCGCCATGGCGGCGATGAAGGGCAACACGTGATCGCGTCGGGGCAAACGGTCGATTTTGTTGATCGCCAAGATCACCGGCTTCCCTTTTGGCAAGAGGGCGAGGATGCGTCGATCGTCTTCCGAAAAACGCCCGGCCTCGACGACGAACAAGATCACATCGACATCGTCCAGCGCATGGGTAACCACGCGATTCATCGCCCGGTTGAGGGCGTTACGATGTCGCGTTTGAAAACCCGGCGTATCGACGAAGACGAATTGCGCATCCTTGCGCGTGAGCACTCCCTGAATGCGATGGCGGGTCGTCTGCGCTTTCTTCGAGACGATGGAAAGCTTCACCCCCAACAGATGGTTCATCAGCGTCGATTTGCCGACATTGGGGCGGCCCACGAGGGCGATGAAGCCAGCACGATAGCAAGGGGCATTCATGACTTCGCCTCGAGGGCATCGAGCGCCAAACGCGCGGCAGCTTGCTCAGCGGCGCGACGACTCGCCCCCCGCGCCACGACATGGATCTTCAAGGCGGGGATTTCGCAAGCAACCTCGAATTCCTGCGCATGCGCAGCGCCATGAGCCGCACGCAACGTATAGAGGGGCAAAGGCAAACGGCGGCCTTGGAGCCACTCCTGCAGCGCCGTCTTAGCGTCTTTGCCAGCGCGCTCAGGATCGATGGCCGCGATACGCTGTGCGAAGAGCCGCCGCACCACCTCCTCGACCTTCGCGAAACCAGCATCCAGATAGAGCGCTGCCAACATCGCTTCGAGCGCATCGGCCAAGATCGAGGGACGGCGAAACCCTCCGCTCTTGAGTTCTCCTTCCCCCAGGCGGAGATAATCGCCCACCTCCAGCTCAGTGGCGAGCTCGGCCAGCGTTTCCTTACGCACGAGGCTCGCCCGCAGTCTTGACAGATCCCCTTCCCTCAGCTGCGGAAAGCGCTCATACAGCAGCGCCGCGATCACACAATTGAGCAGGGCATCGCCCAAAAACTCCAAGCGCTCGTTATGGGGGGTGGAGTGGCTGCGATGCGTGAGCGCCTGCCGCAGCAATGCGGGCTGGGTGAAGCGATGGCCGAGTCGCTCTTCGAGTCTTTCCGTCAAATTCCTAATCTTCCCGCATCGAGCCCTGGAAATCGAACAAGAGGCTCACATTCCCCGCCAAGGGCACACGCTTTTCGTAGGCGAAAGAGACGACCCAGCGGCCTTGTTCTTGCCGGATCTCGAGATCGTGCGCCGAAATCGAGCGAATGTCGCTGACGACGGCATGGCGCTCGAATGCTTTCCGAAGCGCGGCAGGACTCTCTTTCGCCGTGGGATCCTTAACGATGGCTGCCAGCGCTTTCTTGATCTGCCAATATTCGACGATCGCCGGCATCATCCTCATCGAGAGAAGGGCGATCGCGCCAAAGACCAACAAAACGACCAGCAGACCCATCAAGGTCAATCCGCGTTCCCGCTCAGTCATGGCGCCCCCCACTCATTGGAAACGGCCGATGCGTTTGACGTCGGAAAAATTGAACCAAATGAAAAACGCCTTACCCACCAGATTTTCGTCGGGCACGAACCCCCAGATGCGGCTGTCCTGGGAATTGTCGCGATTATCGCCCATCACGAAATAATGGCCCTCCGGCACGAAACAGGCGAACCCCTCACTATTGTATTGGCAATTCTCGCGGCCCGGAAACTCCATCGCATGGGTCACGAACGCCGGCGCATCGTCCTCGATGAGGATCATGTGTTCGACTTCTCCCAAGCGCTCGAGATAGCGTGGCGTGTAATAAAGCCGCTCACTATCGAAGTAATCCTCGATGCGCCGCAAGGGGACCGGCACGCCATTGATCGTCAGCCGTTTGTTGCGATAGACGATGTGGTCGCCTGGCAAGCCGACGACCCGTTTGATGTAATCGAGCGAAGGATCGGGCGGATAACGGAAGACGATCACGTCGCCGCGCTGAGGGCTGCCAATCTCGATGATTTTCTTGTCGAGCACGGGCAAGCGTATGCCATAGGCAAATTTATTGACGGCGATGAAGTCACCCACGAGGAGCGTCGGAATCATCGAGCCGGAAGGGATCTTGAAGGGCTCGACGAGGAAGGAGCGCAGCAGGAAAACGAGCAGGATGACGGGAAAGAAACTCGCGCCATATTCCACCCACAGTGGCTCTTTCGCGCCGGGTTCGCGCCGCTTGCGAAAATAAAGTCGATCCGCGCACCAGAGCACGCCCGTCGCCACCAACAAGAGAAAGAGAATCAGTGCGAAATTCATGATTTTTCATCCACGCGCAACACGGCGAGGAATGCCTCCTGGGGGATCTCGACGCGGCCGATCTGCTTCATGCGTTTCTTGCCCGCCTTTTGTTTTTCGAGCAGTTTCTTCTTGCGCGTGACATCCCCGCCATAGCATTTGGCCAACACGTCCTTTCTCATTGCCTTGACGTTCTCGCGCGCCACGATGGTCGATCCAATCGCCGCCTGGATCGCCACATCGAACATCTGACGCGGGATCAAGCTGCGCATTTTGGCCGCCAATTCTCGACCGCGGGACTGCGCATTGGAACGATGGACGATCACAGACAAGGCATCGACCCGCTCGCCATTGATCAAGATATCGAGTTTGACGACATCGGCCGGCCGATATTCCTTGAATTCATAGTCGAGCGAAGCATAGCCGCGCGAGGCCGATTTCAGCTTATCGAAGAAATCGAAGACGACTTCGGAAAGCGGCATCTCGTAAATCAGATGCACCTGCCGGCCATGGTAACGCATATCGACCTGCCGACCGCGCTTCGCTTCGCAGAGGGTGATCACCGGCCCAATGTAGTCTTGTGGGACGAAGATCTGGATCGTCATGATGGGCTCGCGGATTTCCGCGATTTTTTGCACCTCTGGCAGCTTGGCAGGATTCTCCACGAGAAGCTCCGTGCCATCGCGCAGCAACACTTGATAGACCACCGTCGGCGCGGTCGTGATGAGGTCCTGATCGAATTCGCGTTCGAGCCGCTCCTGCACGATCTCCATGTGCAAGAGACCGAGAAAACCGCAGCGGAAACCAAACCCCAGGGCCTGCGAGACCTCGGGTTCGAAACGCAGCGAGGCGTCATTGAGCTGGAGTTTCTCCAAGGCCTCGCGCAAGGAATCATATTGATTCGCCTCGACCGGATAGAGGCCAGCAAAGACTTGGGGTTTGACTTCTTTGAAACCCGGCAACGGCGTCTGCGCCGGCCGATCGGCATGGGTCACGGTATCGCCGACTTTCGCGGCTTTCAGTTCCTTGATGCCGGAAATCACATAGCCGACCTCGCCCGCGGTGAGCGCCTCACGTACTTGCGATTTGGGCGTGAATACGCCGACTTGTTCGCAGAGATGGACGGCACCAGAAGACATCAAGCGGATTTTCTCCTTCGCGCGCAACACGCCGTCGAACACACGCACCAGCATCACCACGCCCACGTAATTGTCGAACCAAGAATCGATGATCAACGCTTTGAGCGGCGCCGCTGGATCGCCCTGAGGAGGCGGCACCTTCTGGATCACCGCCTCGAGAATCTCGTCGATGCCCATGCCCGTCTTCGCAGAGCACGGGATCGCCTCTCGGGCATCGATGCCGATTACCTCCTCGATCTCATGGCGCGCGCGCTCAGGATCGGCTTGGGGCAGGTCCATTTTGTTAAGCACCGGTAGCACTTCGACGCCGAGTTCGATGGCGGTATAGCAATTGGCGACCGTCTGGGCTTCCACGCCTTGCGAGGCATCGACGACCAAGAGCGCCCCCTCGCATGCGGACAGGCTGCGCGAGACTTCATAGGAGAAATCCACATGGCCTGGCGTGTCGATGAGGTTCAGGTTATAGCGCTGGCCATCTTTCGCCACATACCATAACGCCGCCGTTTGCGCCTTGATGGTAATGCCACGCTCGCGCTCGATGTCCATCGAATCGAGCACCTGGTCGTGCATTTCGCGCTCGGCAAGTCCGCCGCAACGCTGGATGATGCGATCGGCGAGCGTGCTCTTGCCGTGATCGATATGAGCGATGATGGAAAAATTGCGAATGTGCTTCACGGTCGCAGCAAAAAACAAAGGCGCACAGCGCGCCTTGCGGACGAATGAGATCGCCGCGATTTTAGCCAATTCTGGACGAAGTCTCGTCGCGCAGGAAGGGGATGACGCGCCTTTTCGCCCTGCGCGGGCAGCTCCTCGTCGCCAGGCAGCAGCTGTGCGCGCGGAATCCCGACGTCTCCTAAGGCGCGGCGCAGTCTCCGGAAGGATGTGCACGCGCAGGGCGCCCAAGATCGGAAAAATCGGCGGCCAGCGGGGGCTTTCGCCCCATCGTCCTGCGGGCCTATCCAGAAGTCGACATCGCGATCTGGGGCGAAAGACGAGAAAAACGGCCCTTCGATCCGCACCCTTTCGCCTCGTTTCCGAGGTCTGAGCATCGACGCCTAAAAACAAGGCGCTTTGCTTTTCTCGAGGCGAGTTTCCTCCCAATGCCCCAGAATAAGCAGGCACAAGAGATGGCCGGCTCAGGCGCCCTCCGTTCGCTTTCCGGCCGCCGGGGCGCTCATCACCGTCGCCTGGCCGTCGTGCGCCTCGCCATCGCGCAGCGCCTCACAAAGCCTGCCCAGATCGAGGAAATAATGACAAACCTCGCGTTCCCCCGCCATCAGGACAGGCACTTTCGCACCGAAGCGCGCGCGCCATTCTGGATCGGCATCCACATCTCGCATCTCGAGCGCAAAGCCCATGCTTGGCGCGAATTCCTCGAGCGCTGCGAGCATGTCATCGCAAAGATGACAACCCGCGCGCCCGTAAAAAGTCAGCTTCACTTTTCCGCTGCCCGCAGCGTCACGAAGCTCTGCCCTTCTCCCCGCTTGATATGCAGCGTGATCGGCGCGTCCTTCTCGGTTTTCGAAAGCAGCTGATTGAACTGCTCGACGCTCGTCAGCTCGGTTCTCACGCCGCGCTGGATCACGGCGAGCAGCACGTCGCCGACACGCACGTCGCCGCGCAGGCCATTTCTCACTTCTTCGACGATGAGGCCGTTTTTGATACCGAGCTGTTTCTTCTGTTCGGCGGTGGGTTCGGACAAGATCAAACCGAGGCGATTGGCTTCGAAGCCACTCGAGGGCTTGCCGCGGCGGGGGTTGCGCGCGCTCGCCTCCTCATCGGGCATCTCCCCGACGGTCACGGTGAGCTCACGGCTCGCGCCTTGACGCCAGACAGTAAGCCTTGCCTTCGTGCCTGGCTTCGTGTTCCCCACCAGGCGCGGTAGGTCGCTCGAAGAAAGGATCTCCTTCTCATTGAAGCGCAAGATCACGTCACCGGCTTCCACCCCCGCTTTGTCGGCTGGACTTCCTTTCTCCACCGAGGCCACGAGGGCGCCGCGTGGCCGGTCGAGGCCGAAAGATTCGGCCAGCTCCTTGCTGACTTCCTGGATCATCACGCCAAGACGACCGCGATGGACCTTGCCATGCGTGCGCAATTGAGCCTGCACTTCCATCGCCACGTCGATCGGAATCGCAAACGCGATGCCCTGATAGCCCCCAGAACGGCTATAGATCTGGGAATTGATGCCCACCACTTCGCCTTTCATGTTGAACAGAGGACCGCCCGAGTTGCCAGGGTTGATCGCCACGTCGGTCTGAATGAACGGCACATAGTTTTCCGAGGGCAAAGAACGCCCTTTCGCGCTCACGATGCCTGCCGTCACGGAATTTTCGAAGCCAAAAGGCGAACCGATCGCGACGACCCATTCACCGACCTTGAGCTTATTGGGGTCGCCTAGGGTCACGACCGGCAGATTGCGCGCTTCGATCTTGATCAATGCCACATCGGTGCGCTTGTCAGCGCCGATGACTCTGGCCTTGAACTCGCGCTTGTCCGTGAGCTTCACGATCACCTCGTCGGCATCATCGACGACGTGGGCATTGGTGAGGATATAGCCGTCCGAGCTGATGATGAAGCCGGAACCGAGAGAGCGCGACTCGAACTCTCTTGGCATATTGGGAATGCGCGGAAATAGATGGGGCGCGAAGCGTCGGAAAAACTCGAACGCCGGATCGTCCTCATCGAAAGGAAGACCAGGCAGCGCGCGTCCTCGAATCACCTGCGTCGTGCTGATGTTGACGACCGCCGGTCCCTGTTTCTCTACGAGCTCGCTGAAGTCGGGCAGTTGGGCAAACGCCCACGCACACCACAAGATCAACCAAAGCGCCCACACTTGCCGTTTCATGGCCTGTATTTCCTTTCCTTTTTCGATTTCAATCGTCGTCTTTGAAACGCAGAGACAAAATGGGTTCCCTCGGCAGGAATCTCAAGCGTGCAAGCAGAAAGCCCAACGCCAGGCCCAGCAGGAGTCCTGCATACGCCCACGCCTCGCTCGCCGAAACCCCAAAGGCGATCGCTGCGACGCCGAGGGCGCAAAGCAACGGCACGAAGTAAGCCCACAGCACGGCCCGCAAGACGGCGCCCTGGCGCGCGCACACCCTCACCGCATCGCCCTCCTTCACGTCGAGCGCCGACGCCACGGGCACGATTTGGCCCGCCTTCCGTGCCCGCAGCGCGCAACCGTTTGTGCGCTCCTGGCAGCCGCCGCACGCCTGGTCTGCGTCCTCAATCCTCACCCAGGCCACACCATTCGCCACACGCACGACCGTGCCTTCGACCTCGTTCATGGCCGTATCCCAATGTTGTCAATCGCTTTTTGAATCGTCGCCGGCGGCACTTCGCCCATGACCACGACCTGATGTCCTTGGACCACCCGTCGCGCGATGCTGATGGCGCCCATCGTCGTCGGCGACGTCTCGCTGCCGGCTTCTTCGCCGCCCAAGGGCGAAATGAAGACCGAGAACGATGACATGCCATCAGAATAAATCCAATGGAGCATCTCACGCAGCTGTCCATCCGGGGAAGACACCGTACGCGCGAGCGCAGCCTGCCGCCTGAAGCCTGGAATCTCCGTGCGCATGTGCCAAGACGTCTCCTCGCGCACCTCGCGCGCACGCGCCTGGCGCACTTGCCACGGCGCTTGCTTGTCGCTCGCCGCTTCGGCAAACAGCGAGCGCATCTCGGATGGATGCGGCGCGCCGAGCCTGAGTTCGGTAAAAGCCACCGATTCGAGAACCTCGCGCGGGCCCGCGAAGATTTCGGCCCTAAGCAACAGACCGCTTTCGCGTTCCAGCCAAAAACGCCGTCCATAGCGCCAGGCGTCGCGCGGCGTAAGCACGATGCGACGGCTTTCGAACCCTGCCACTCGCGCGGGCCCCTCGTCTTGGATCGCATAATGCTCGGCGAGTTGATGAAGCCGGGACAAAGCCAGGGCCGGGAAGCTGCGGCGATTGGCAGCACGTTGTTCGATGACGACGAGACGATCTTCAGGCAAATAGCACTTGACTTCGTCGTCGACGAGCAGAACCTCGCGCGGGCTGCCATCGAGGGTCTCCAGGCGTTCGATGCGGCGTTTGGGGGTTGCAAGATGGGTGATACGCGTCGTTTCCGTCTTTGCGCCCGCGCGATAGACGAATACGCCGCTAAAACTCAGCCTTTGCCCGGCCATCGCGGCTTTCTGCAGCCACTGGAGGCCTTCGTCTTTATACAGAGGAGTTTGCGCGCAAGCGCCTGCGATGAGTCCGCCGCCACAAAGGGCGCCCATGAGGAACCATCTGCGCATCATGGCCGCTCGCTATGCGTGATCATCGACACCGTGCGCACGTGATGCACATTACCGCCCAGCGAGACGCCGATCCCAGGCGCTTCCACATGGTGCGCGACCACATAGTCGACGAGTTCCACCCGCGTGGGCTTCTTCTCCTTTGTCTGTCCTGACGGCATATGCGCGGCCGGGGCGAGGACCGGGGCCGTGGCGAGTACGGCCTCGCTTTGCCTACGCGGCTCTTCCAGCCCATGAATCCAAGCCAGCCACCCCACGACGGCGACGCCTGCGACCGAAGCGGCAAGCGCAAGCCAGGGATGTGGCCGGCTCGATCCTGGCCTCAAAGGATGAGGCGCGAATACGATCGGCTCGTGTTCGAGCCGCGCCATGACCTTCGCCGTGAAGTCGTCGCAGCATGCTGGCTTGCCGCGCAGCCCTTCCCCGATCATCACATAAGAGACCCATTGGCGTTGAAGGATTTCGTCGCCGAGTCGTCTCGCCAGAGCGGCGAACTCATCGCTTTCGATTTCGCCATCATAAAGCGCCGAAAGCCTCTCATCAGATCGTGCGCGGACATCCTGCATTGGCTTTTCTCCTCTTACCAGCGTCGATCGCCCGAAATGTCGAGCAAAGGTCTAAGCTTCGCCGCGACGGCCTCTCGCGCCCGAAAGATGCGAGAGCGCACGGTGCCGATCGGGCAATCCATCACTTGGGCGATTTCCTCATAGGATAGGCCGTCGATCTCCCGCAGAATGAGCGCCATACGCAACTCTTCCGGCAGGGCCTCGACGGCGCGACTCACTGTCTCGCCTATTTCTTTTGACAGCAACAGACGATCCGGGGTTTCCTCGTCACGCCACAGCGCGTGATTTTCTTCCTCTTCGCCCTCCTCGTCGGCCGCCTCGCTGACCGCGGTCAACGTGCGCCCCTCGCTTGCAAGCCAGTTCTTGGCAGCATTGACGGCGATACGATAAAGCCAGGTATAAAAAGCGCTCTCGCCCCGAAAATTGGGGAGGGCGCGATAGGCCTTGATGAAGGCCTCTTGAGCGACGTCCTCGGCGGCGGCGGGATCAGGCACGAGCCGCTGAATCAAGCGCAGGAGCTTGCGCTGATATTTGGCGACCAAAAGCCCAAAAGCGTGCCGGTCGCCCCTCTGGGCGCGTTCGACGAGCAAGAGGTCCGCTTCGCGCTCACCCATCGCCTGCGTGGAAATCGGATCGAGATAAGCATCGTTTGCGAGAACCGTCAGCGGGGTTCTCTTCCAGCGTCAGTATAGCCCAGTCATATCCAGAAACCTTTCCCGACTGCCCCATTGCACGGCGCTCCTCAAAGATTTCCGTCCGGCCGCCAAGACAAAGCGTCATTCCCGACCCAGTCGGGCATGCGTGGGGAAAAAGCGCCGTTTGGCTGGCAATCTGCTATAGTCACAGCGAAAGATCCCTCCAAGTCCATGACGAAATCATCATCTCATCTCAGCTTCGATGTGCTGGTGATTGGCAGCGGACTCGCTGGCCAGACCGTCGCCTTACGCCTTGCCGATCGCTTGCGCGTGGCGATACTGGCCAAGCGTTCCCTCGACGATACGGCGACGCGTTGGGCGCAAGGCGGCATCGCCGCCGTGCTCGATTCCGCCGATTCGATCGAGGCGCACATCCAGGATACGCTCATCGCCGGCGCTGGATTGTGCGATGAGAAAGTCACACGCTACGTCGTGGAAAACGGACGCAAGGCGATCGAATGGCTGATCGCACAAGGGGTGCCTTTCACGCGCGACGAGCATGGCTACCATTTGACGCGCGAAGGCGGACACAGCGCGCGCCGCGTGATCCATGTCGCGGACGCGACCGGCGCCGCCGTACAAGAAACGCTCTCTGCCCGTGTGCGCGCGCATCCCAACATCACGGTGCTGGAGCAGCATCTCGCCATCGATCTCATCACGGCCGCCAAACTCGGCCTCCCCGAGTCGCACTGCTGGGGCGCCTATGTGCTCGATCTCGCGCATCAGCGCGTGCTGACGATCGGCGCACAAAACACCGTGATCGCCACGGGCGGTGCAGGAAAAACCTATCTCTATACGACCAATCCCGACACGGCCACTGGCGATGGGATCGCCATGGCATGGCGCGCCGGCTGCCGCGTCGCCAACATGGAATTCATCCAATTCCATCCAACCTGTCTTTACCATCCGCAGGCCAAGTCGTTCCTGATCACCGAAGCCATGCGCGGAGAAGGCGGCATCTTACGGCTGCCCGATGGAACACGCTTCATGCCCCGCCACGATGCACGCGCCGAGCTTGCGCCGCGCGACATCGTCGCGCGCGCCATCGACTTCGAGATGAAAAAACATGGTCTCGACTGTGTTTATCTCGACGTCACCCACAAGGGCGAAGCATTTCTGCGCTCGCATTTTCCGAACATCTACGCACGCTGCATGGAGCTGGGCATCGATATCGCTCGCCAGCCCATCCCGGTCGTGCCCGCCGCGCATTACACCTGTGGCGGCATCGTCGTCGATCTTTGCGCCCGCACCGACATCCCGGGCCTTTATGCGCTCGGCGAGGCTGCCTGCACAGGGTTACACGGCGCCAATCGCCTGGCCAGCAATTCGCTCCTGGAATGCGTCGTCTTCGGCGCAGCCGCCGCCGAAGACATCCTGCGTGCGCCCGCTGTACGCATCCCTGCACTGCCCGCCTGGGACGAATCTCGCGTCACCGACGCCGACGAAGAAGTCGTCATCGCCCACAATTGGGACGAGCTGCGGCGCTTCATGTGGGATTATGTCGGCATCGTGCGCACCAACAAGCGCTTGGAGCGCGCGATGCATCGCATCCGTCTGCTCGAACGCGAGATCGACGAGTTCTATGCGCATTTCCGCGTCAGCAATGACCTCATCGAGCTGCGCAATCTCGTGCTCACCGCCCACTTGATCGTCGCCTGTGCGATGCGCCGCAAGGAAAGCAGAGGATTGCATTTCTCCCGCGACTATCCCGAGACCCTGCCCAAGCCCAAGAACACCGTGCTCACCCCGCGGCGTCATCGCCGGTGAGCGCACGCCAGCGCAGCCAGGCGAGCAGCCCACGCCATTGCGGGTCTGGCAGCATGTCGGAAGTGATAATCAGCTGCCATTGCTTTTCGCCGCTTTGCAGGGGCAGGATGGCGAGCCACGGCCATGCCACGGCGTCGGCGGTCAGCTGCGCAGGCTGCCCATCGAGCTCGATTTCGCCTCGTTTTCCGAGCGTCATGCGCCGTCCAGCCTGCTCACTGAGCCGTCGTGCAACGCCCACGGCGCTCGCCATCAGCATAGCCATGATGAGCGCGCGCCAGGGCCAAGCCAGCGACGTCATCGCAGCGGCGCCCAGCGCCGTCGCATACGCGACGACGAGCCAGCCGGCCAAGCGTCGGGGATAAGGCAACGCAAGGCTAAGCGGCAAGCGCATGCAAGCGCTCGTTCAAAGCTTGCGAAATACCAATGTGCCGTTGGTGCCGCCGAAGCCGAAGTTGTTTTTGAGCGCGACACGAATGGTTTTTTCTCGCGCCGTATGCGCACAATAATCGAGATCGCACTCGGGATCCGGCGTGAAAAGGTTGATCGTCGGCGGCACGACGCCATGATGCACGGCCAACGCCGTGAATACCGACTCGAGCCCGCCTGCACCGCCCAACAGATGTCCGGTCATCGACTTCGTCGAGCTCACGAGCGTTTTCTTCGCCGCCTCGCCGAGCGCGAGTTTGATGGCGTCGGTTTCATTCTTGTCGCCCAGCGGCGTCGAGGTGCCATGCGCATTGATGTAATCGACCTCGTCGGCGGAAACCCCCGCATCCTTCATGGCGTTGACCATGCTGCGACGCGGCCCGTCGGTATCGGGAGCGGTCATGTGATAGGCGTCGCCACTCATGCCAAAACCGGCAAGCTCACAGTAGATTTTCGCGCCCCGTCGCTTGGCATGCTCATATTCTTCGAGAACCAAGACGCCTGCCCCTTCGCCGAGCACGAAGCCATCGCGCTCTTTGTCCCAAGGGCGGCTTGCGGTCGTAGGATCGTCGTTGCGCGTAGAGAGCGCCTGCGCCGAGGCAAAGCCGCCAATGGCGAGCGGCGTGACGGTCGACTCGGCGCCGCCGCAGATCATCACATCCGCATCGCCATACTGGATCAATCGCAAAGATAATCCAATGGCATGAAGACCGGTGGTGCAGGCGGTCACGGCGGCGAGATTCGGGCCTTTGATGCCGTACATGATGGACAAATGGCCCGCAATCATGTTGATGATTGTGCCCGGAATGAAGAAGGGCGAGATCTTGCGTGGCCCGCCTTGCAAGAAATCGTGATGCGTCGCTTCGATCATCGGCAGGCCGCCGATGCCAGAGCCGATATTGACGCCGATGCGATCGGCATTTTCCTCAGTGATCTCGAGGCCTGCGTCGCGGATCGCCTGGATGCCTGCAGCCATGCCGTAATGGATGAAAACGTCCATGCGGCGTGCTTCCTTGGCGGAAAGGTAGTCGCCGACATTGAAGCCCTTGACTTCCCCCGCGATGCGCACCTTCTGGTTGCTTGCATCGAAGCGCGTGATCGGCCCGATGCCGCTCTTGCCGCTCACGATGGCGGCCCATGCCTCGGCGACCGTATTGCCGACCGGCGAAACGGCCCCGAGACCCGTGACGACGACTCTGCGACGCGACAAGCGAACCCCCTTATGATGATTGCGTGGTCAGGCCTTTTTGTGCGCGAGGATATAGTCGATCGCCTGCTGGACGGTCGTGATCTTTTCGGCTTCCTCGTCGGGGATCTCGCACTCGAATTCCTCTTCGAGCGCCATCACCAGCTCGACCGTATCGAGCGAATCGGCGCCCAAGTCATCGACAAAGGACGATTCGTTCTTGACATCGGCCTCGTTGACGCCGAGTTGCTCGGCCACGATCTTCTTGACGCGTTGTTCGACGTTTTCCATGAAGTGCTCCTTCCCTGATGGAGGCGGGTATTGAAGACCCGCGCAGTTTACCAAACCCGAAAAATGGGCAAAGCCCTTTTCGGCGACTTCTAATTCAAGCCATGTACATGCCGCCATTGACATGCAGCGTGACGCCAGTGATAAAGCCCGCACCCTCGCTGGCGAGGAACGCCACCGCCTCGGCGACGTCTTCTGGCGTGCCGATCCGTCCGACCGGGATGGCCTTGATCATGGCCTCGCGCTGCGCATCGGATAAGGCCTTGGTCATATCCGTGTCGATGAGGCCAGGCGCCACGCAATTGACCGTAATGTTGCGGCTGCCCAGCTCTTGCGCGAGCGCGCGCGTCATCCCCGCAACGCCGGCTTTGGCGGCGCAATAATTGGCTTGGCCGGCGTTGCCGCTCGCCGCCACGACCGAGGTGATGTTGATGATGCGGCCATAGCGCGCCTTCATCATCGGTCGCATGACGAGCCGGCAGAGACGAAACGCGGCCGTGAGATTGGTTTCCAACACAGCCTGCCACTCCTCGTCCTTCATGCGCAAGGCGAGATTGTCGCGCGTAATGCCGGCGTTATTGACGAGAATGGACACCGGCCCGAATTCTTTTTCAATGTCTTCGAGCACGCGCGCACATGCGGCAGCGTCGGTGACATCGAGCACGACGCCCCGGCCACGCACATTCGCCTCGGCAAGCAATTGCGTGATGCGGACAGCGCCTTCCTCGCCCGTGGCGGTGCCGACCACGATGGCGCCTTTGCGCCCCAGCGCAAGCGCAATGGCTCGACCAATGCCCCGCGATGCGCCCGTGACCCAAGCAACTTTATTGTGCATTCTTTCCTCCCCGTACTTCGGCTAGCGCCGCCTCCAAGCTCGCGCGATCGGCCAACGCGATCCCGGATAGCGTGGGCGCACACCGTTTGGTGAGCCCCATCAACACCTTGCCCGGCCCACACTCATAGACATGGGTCACGCCACGGTCTGCGAGCAGGCGCATCGTTTCCGTCCAACGCACCGGCTGGGCGGCTTGTCGAACTAGCGCGTCCTTGATCGCCGCCGGTTCCTGATGGACCGCCACATCGACATTGTGGATCACGGGAATGCGTGGCGGCGCCATGACGACGTCTGCAAGCGCAGAAGCCAGGCGCGCCGCAGCCGGCGCCATCAGCGAAGAATGGAAAGGTGCGGAAACCGGCAAGGCGACCGCGCGCTTCGCACCTGCCTGACGACAAGCCTCCATCGCCCGTTCGACGGCGGTTTTGTGACCTGCAATCACGGTTTGCTCCGGCGCATTGAAATTGACCGGCTCGACCACTTCGCCCTGCGCGGCCACACGGCAACACGCGGCTATCTTTTCGGCGTCGAGGCCGAGAATCGCCGCCATGGCACCTTCGCCCTCGGGCACGGCCTCCTGCATGGCGCGGGCGCGCACCTCTACGAGCCGTATGGCGGTTGGGAAATCGAGGACGTCCGCCATCACCAAAGCCGCATACTCGCCCAGGCTGTGACCTGCGAGATAGGCCGGATCTGGCCCGCCGAGAGCGCGCCAGAGCCGCCATACGGCGACGTCGGCGGCAAGCATCAACGGTTGGGTATTGACCGTTTGGGAGAGCGCTTCCGCCGGCCCTTCTGAAACCAGCCGCCAAAGGTCGCGTCCCAACGCCTCGGAAGCCTCGGCAAAGGTGTCACGAATCACGGGCGCGTCGCCATAGGCCGCCATCATGCCCAGCGACTGGGATCCTTGTCCAGGAGTAATGAATGCGAATTTCATGGCAAGTCACAAGGAAGTCGTTGATCGTTCCTATGGATCATAGCGTGGCGACGACGGCGCCCCAGGTGAAACCGCCGCCAACCCCTTCGAACAACACCGTATCGCCAAGCTGGATCTGTCCGCTGGAAATCGCCGCATCGAGCGCCAGGGGAATCGAGGCCGCCGAAGTATTGCCATGGCGATCGACGGTGACGACGACCTTCTCGGGGGGGATATGCAACTTTTTCGCCGTCGCCTGCATGATGCGGACATTGGCCTGGTGCGGCACCAGCCAGTCGATATCGGCAGACTGCATGCCCGCCAAGGCGAGCGCTTCCTCGGCCACTTCCGCAAGCACCTTGACGGCGAATTTGAACACGGCTTGCCCATCCATGCGCAGAAAAGGATCCCCGATCGGCACGCCGCCCGACAAATGGCCGGCGGTCGCCAAAATCGACCCATAGCGTCCATCGGCATGAAGCACGCTCGCATGCACGCCAGGGGTATCGGCCGCTTCCAGCACCACTGCGCCGGCGCCGTCGCCAAACAATACACAAGTGGTTCGATCGCGCCAATCGAGTATGCGCGAGAATGTCTCGGCGCCCACGACGAGGGCGCAGCGCGCCGAACCCGTGCGGATGAATTTCTCGGCGACCGCGAGCGCATAGACGAACCCCCCACACACCGCTTGGAGATCGAAAGCGGGCGCGCCATTGGTCATGCCGAGCTTTGCCTGCAGAATGGTCGCCGTGCTCGGAAAGATCACGTCCGGCGTCGAGGTCGCGACGATGATCAAGTCTATGTCGTCAGGCTTTCGGCGCGCGGCGGCGAGCGCCTTTTGGCAGGCAGGCAGCGCAAGGTCGCTCGCGGCGACATTCTTGGCGGCGAAATGACGCGCACAAATGCCCGTGCGCTCGACGATCCACTGGTCGGAAGATTCGAGGCGATGCTCGGCGATCAGCGCCTCATTGCTCACCGGTGCGCCGGGCAAATACCCCCCCACGCCGGTAATGCGCGCATAGCGGGTCATGACGTCTTACTCCCCGCGTTTTCGATGCGTCGTGCGATCTTTTCGGGAAGCCGTTCGCGCGCGGCCTCGGCAGCGCTCATCAAAGCATGCCGAAAAGCAAAGGTATCGGCCGAACCGTGGCTTTTCACGACCACTCCTTTCAGACCGAGCAAGCAGGCGCCGTTGTAACGACGATGATCGACGCGCGCTTTGAAACGATTGAGCACGGGCAATGCGACAAGCCCCGCCAAGCGCGTGAAAAGATTGCGCTCGAATTCCTGGCGCAGAAAAACCCGCACCATCTGCGCCAAGCCTTCGGTCGTCTTCAACGCGACATTGCCGACGAAACCGTCACAGACGATGACGTCGGCCGCGCCTTTGTAGATGCCGTCGCCTTCGACATTGCCGACGAAATGGAGCCCGCTTTCCTTCAAGAGCTCATAGGCGAGGCGCACGACTTCATTGCCCTTGATTTCTTCCTCGCCGATGTTGAGCAAACCCACGCTCGGGCGCTCATTGTGGTCAAGCGCCGAGGCGAGCAAGGCGCCCATGATGCCGAATTGAAGCAAGTGCTCGGGGGCGCAATCGACGTTGGCGCCGAGATCGAGCACGTAACAATGCCCCTTGAGGGTCGGCAACGCCGTGGCGATCGCCGGCCGATCGATTCCCGGCAGCGTCTTCAACACATAACGAGCGATTGCCATCAGCGCGCCCGTATTGCCGGCGGAAATGGCGGCATCGGCGCGCCCCTCCCGCACACACTCGATCGCCACGCGCATCGAGGAATCCTTCTTCAGGCGCATCGCCGAAGCGACGGGCTCGTCCATGCCGATCACCTCGCTCGCGGGCTCGATGCGCCAGCGGCTGGCAAGCTCCGTCGGTGCAGCCGAAAGCAGGGATTGCAACGCGGGAGGCTGCCCGACGAGGATCACCTGCGCTTCCGTATCCTGCTGAAGAAACTCGATGACGGCGGGAACGGTCACGACGGGACCATGGTCGCCGCCCATCGCATCGACGGCCAGTGTCACCTTCATCGACCGTCCTTCTCGTCGAGGTCAGCGCGCTTTACGCCCTCGCCGTCTGGCTGCGGACGGGATCCGTGCCTCATTCGCCCTTGGTCTTGATGACCTTTTTGCCGCGATAGTAGCCCGAGGGAGAAATATGATGGCGCAAATGCACCTCGCCAGACACCGGCTCAATGGCCAAAGGCGGAGCGGAGAGGCGATCATGTGAGCGGTGCATGCCTCGCTTGGAAGGGGACTTTTTGTTCTGTTGGACGGCCATAGGGATACTCCTCTTGCGTTCAGTGTTTGCTCATCAAACCAGCCAGGATGGCGAAGGGCGTCGGTCTTCCTCCAGCCTCGAAGCGTGCAGGCGGCTGGCAGGTCTCGTGGCGTGGCGCTATCGGCAGCGCGAGCAATATTTCGTCCTCGATCAGATCCCGCAACCCGAGCGCCTCAGTCGTCTCGATGGCGTCGAAGCCATCTTCATAGAGCTCATCTTCCGGCCACGGCTCGCCAGGCCTGATGAGCATGAGTCGCCGCCGCAAGCAGCACTCGAAGCTCAGCGGCTCCAGGCAGCGCTGGCATTGCAGGACGAGCGAGCCCGCGATTTCGAGGCTGAGATAGGCTCTGCGTCGTCCGCTCGCGTCAACCCCTTCCTCGCCGCGGATTATGCATGCGAGCGATCCTTCGCGCTCCAACAAAAGATCGGCAAGCCGCGGCAGATCCGCCAACATCAAATGGCCGACCAAGGCTCCCCCTGTCGCGGCGAATGCATGGCCATCGACGGCGGCGTCAACGAGATTGGGCATAGCGGTCAACGACATAAAGGGCGCGAATGTTATCATGCCCGCCCCCGCGGGTCAAAAAGGTTTCGCCCATGTCTCATCCACCTCTGATTCTTGCCTCGAGTTCTCCTTATCGGCGCGAGCTGTTGGCGCGCCTGAAGCTTCCTTTCGCCGTCGTTTCCCCAGAGGTCGATGAAACGCCTCTTTCCAATGAACCCCCTTGGGCCACCGCCGAACGGCTTTCGCTCGCTAAAGCCTTGGCCGTGGCAAAGCGCCATCCGCATGCGTTGATCATTGGCTCCGACCAGGTCGCCTATTGCGGTTCCCGACGTTTCGGCAAACCAGGCGCCCTCGATAACGCGCGCGCGCAGCTCCGAGCGCTTTCCGGGCAGACGGTCGTCTTTCATTCGGGTCTCGCGCTGATCAATGGCCTCACCGGCCGGCAACACCAACGGGGCGTCGCCACCGAGGTCCGTTTCCGCGAGCTCACAGATGCCGAGATCGAACGCTATCTTGCGCAAGAGGATGTCCTCAACTGCGCCGGTTCGGCCCGTTCGGAAGGCCTCGGCATCGCGCTCGTGGAGTGGATCAAAAGCGACGATCCGACGGCGCTCATAGGTCTGCCGCTCATCGCACTCTGCGAGATGCTGCGCGCCGAAGGCGTGGCGCTCCCCTGACGGCATGGGCACGCTCTATTTGTTGCCGGCGCCTCTGGGCCAAGAGGCCTTATGGCCCTCGGTGATTCCTGCTGCCACGCAGGCAGTCGCCTGTCGCCTCCGGCACTTCATCGTCGAAAACGCGAAGAGCGCGCGCGCCACGCTGAAATGGTTAGGCCATCCGGGACCGCTTACCGAACTTTCCCTCACCCCGCTGCCTGCCCGCCCGACGGCGCAGGACTGCGAACATTTGCTCAAGCCACTCGCCGCAGGATTCGATCTCGGCCTCCTGTCCGACGCAGGCTGCCCTGCCGTCGCCGATCCGGGCGCCTTGGTGGTGCGCGCCGCGCATCAGCAAGGCCACGCCGTCAAGCCCCTCGTGGGCCCGTCTTCGCTTCTCCTCGCCTTGATGGCCTCGGGCCTAGAAGGACAGCGCTTCGCTTTCCACGGTTATCTTCCGATCCGAGAGCCCGCGCGCAGCCAGCGTATTCGCGAACTCGAGGCCGAATCACGGCGAAACCGGCAAACCCAGCTGTTCATCGAGGCGCCCTATCGCAACCAGGCCTTATTCGGCACGCTTCTTGCAGTCTGCGCGCCGCACACCTGGCTTTCGCTCGCCACCGACTTAAGCCAACCCCGCGAAACGATATGCACCCGGCGCATCGCCGATTGGCGCATCCAGGCGCGGCAAGCAGGCAGCGTCGATCTCTTGCGGCGGCCGACGGTGTTTTCGCTGTTCAGCGAAGAATGAATCCAGAAAGCGCGGAGAATTTTTCCGCCATTCCTGCGCCGATGCGGCGCGCAAACTTTTCGGCAAGATTGGGCTTGACCGTATAGTCGCGCACGTGCTCAGCCTTGAGGAGATCGCGCGCCACCGAATCGACGGTGCCGAAACCATCGGCTAGGCCCAACTCGACGCTTTTCTCGCCCGTCCACATCAAGCCCGAAAACATCTCGGGCGTTTCCCTGAGCCTTTTCCCACGGCCTTCACGCACCACGGCGATGAATTGGCGATGGATTTCCTCGAGCATGCCTTGCGCATGGGCCCGGTGCTTGTCGTTCTGAGGAGAAAATGGATCGAGAAACCCCTTGTGCTCGCCCGCAGTCAGCAGGCGCCGTTCGACGCCAAGCTTGTCCATCGCTCCGGTGAAACCGAAACCATTCATCAGCACGCCGATCGAGCCAAGGATGCTCGCCTTGTTGACGTAGATCTGGTCCGCCGCCGCAGCCACATAATAGCCGCCCGAGGCGCAAATGTCCTCGACCACCACATAGAGGGGTTTGTCGGGGTATTTGGCGCGCAGACGGCGCATTTCGTCATGGATGATGCCGGCCTGCACCGGCGACCCTCCCGGGCTATTGATGCGCACGATCACACCGACCGAATGGGGGTTTTCGAAGGCGGCGGCGAGCGCCGAAATGACGTCGTCCGCGTTGGCGTCGCCTTGCGCCTCGATCACGCCATGGATGTCAACGAGCGCGGAATGCCTGCGCTCCGCGCCGCTGGCGAGGTCTTCCCAGTCGACCAAGGCCGCCAGCAGCAAAAAGAGGTAGGCAAAGCCGAGCAGCTTGAAAAAAATCCCCCATCGCCGCGCTCGGCGTTGCTCGATCAGCGCAGCCATGGCCAGCTTTTCGATCGTCTTGCGTTCCCAGTTTTCTTCGCTCATGTGCCCTCAAAGATGCCTTTTCATCCAGTCCGCAAGATCTCCCAATGAGTGCGCACAGTATATCGGCTCATGGGCGAGCAGGCGCTCGGCCTCATGGGCGCCATAGGCGACCGCGACGGCATCCACGCCTGCATTGCGCGCCATCAGCAGATCATGGGTGGTATCGCCGATCATCAGCGTCGCCTGTCGCTCGACGCCGAATTCTTCCATCAGCTCTTCAAGCATTTGCGGATGAGGCTTCGAGAAACACTCGTCGGCGCAGCGGCTGGCGTGAAAAAACTCGCCCAATCCGCTGTGCACCAACGCTCTCTCCAGCCCTCGGCGCGATTTACCGGTCGCCACCGCAAGCCGATACCCTTTCTCGGCAAGCCATGCAATGAGCTCGCTTGCGCCCGGAAACAAAGCCAGTTCGTGATCACGCCCCAGATAGTAATGACGATAACGCATCGCCAGCTCGCCATAGCGCTCTTCTGGCAAAGTCGGCAAGGCATGGCGTAACGCATCTTCCAGGCCGAGCCCGATGACCTGGCGCGCGAGGGATTCCGGAGGCGGCTCCAAGCCGAGATCGATGGCTGCTCGCTGGACGGAATCGACAATCAGCGCCGCCGAGTCCATCAGCGTGCCATCCCAATCGAAAACCAACAGCTCATACCGCATCCCCATCCCCCAAAGACGCCAAAAATTCCGCCAGATCACTCGGCAGCTCTGCCACGAACTCGAGCCGCTCGCCACTGACCGGATGCCTGAACGCAAGCCTCGCGGCATGTAAGAACATGCGCGCCAACCCCCCTTTTTGCAAGCGTCTATTGAGCTCGAAATGACCATATTTGGGATCGCCGGCCAGGGGAAAACCAAGATGCGCAAGATGGACCCGGATTTGATGGGTCCGCCCGGTCTTCAAGTCCACCTCGACCAGGCTCATAGCCCCCCAAGGGGTGCGATCCCAGCGTTTCAGCAAGCGCACCGTGCTTTCGGCCGGCTTGCCTTCCGCCGCCACCCGAACGCGTTGCCCCCCCTCTTTGGCGGGCATTTTTTCCAACGCAAGGCGAATGTGGCGTAGCGGCGCGCGCCAGCGACCCAGGACCAATGCGAAATAGCGCTTTTCCACTTGACCGCGGCGAAAAAGCTCGTGTAACGCTTTGAGCGTCGAACGCTTTTTCGCCAAGAGCAAAACGCCGGAGGTCTCTTTGTCCAAGCGATGGACGAGTTCGAGAAAATGCGCCTCCTGACACGCGGATCTCAGTTGCTCGATGACCCCAAACGAGACGCCGCTTCCGCCATGCACGGCCACACCCGCGGGTTTGTCAATCGCCAACAGAGAGTCATCCTCGAAAATCGTCGGGAAACGCCGAGGCGGGACAGACTTCTTTTCCTCGTCTGGGGGAGGCAGAAGCGGCGGCACCCGTACGAGATCGCCCACCCGCAGACGCCAAGCCGCCTCCGCGCGTTTCATATTGACACGCACCTCGCCACTGCGGATGATTTTGTAAATATGACTTCTCGGCGTGCCGGGAAAATGTCGGCTCAGAAAGCGATCCAACCGATCGCCGGCCTCGTCCTCTTTCACCGCAATCTGACGTATCGTATTCAAGTTCTTCATTTATAATATTCCTGTCTTGCCCTCCCGAGACGGAGACGGGACGCCCGTGGCCCGAGGCGGCCGCGAGGTCTCTGCGCAGGGGTCGCCACGGAAGGAATCGTCGCATTTCATCAGCGGCGCCCAAGCCGGCGGCGAATGCCGGATTTTCATCGCTCGCAGCATGTTTCCAATCGATCGGCGGGACTGACGGCGCAGGATGAAAATACGACAGGCAAGCGCAACTGCCGCATGGACTCGTTCTTCCCGTGCGGGCGCGATGCTACTACACTTGTTCGAAGACTTTTTTGACGCGCGAGATCACAGGCTTTCACGGCGCACCGGCGCAAGCACGTTTCGCTCGGTGCTCCAAAACGGCTTTCCACCTTCCGCTCAACGCTGGGCATAGCATGAATCCAATGTCCTCCAGCCAACCGAACCCTTAGGAACCTGAGCGGCAGGCTCCGAGCGTGCCCTGTGCTTTCGCGCGTGGGAGCACCGATGAAACGCATGCTATTCAATGCGACGCAGGCCGAGGAACTCCGCGTCGCGATCGTCGATGGTCAGAAACTGATCGATCTCGACATCGAATCGGCCGCCAAAGAACAAAGAAAGAGCAACATCTACAAAGCGGTCATCACCCGCATCGAACCCAGCCTCGAAGCAGCGTTCGTCGATTATGGCGCCGAACGCCACGGCTTCTTGCCTTTCAAGGAAATCGCCAAAAGCTATTTCCAGCCTGGCGCTGAACCGGGGCGCGCGAAGATCCAAGACGCGCTCAAGGTCGGTCAAGAATTGATCGTTCAGGTGGAAAAAGATGAGCGCGGCAACAAAGGGGCTGCGCTCACGACCTATGTCTCGCTCGCCGGACGCTACCTCGTCCTCATGCCGAACAATCCTCGCGGCGGCGGCGTCTCCCGCCGCATCGAAGGTGAAGAGCGTCAAGAGCTGCGCGAACTCATGGAGCAACTCGAGGTGCCCGCGGGCATGAGCCTCATTGCGCGCACGGCGGGCATCGGCCGCACGCTCGAAGAGCTGCAATGGGACCTCAACTATCTCTTGCAGCTTTGGCGAGCCATCGAAAATGCCGCCGCAGCGCAGCCTGCCCCCTTCTTGATCTATCAGGAATCGAGCCTCGTGATCCGCGCCATCCGCGACTATTTCCAGCCCGACATCGGCGAGATCCTGATCGACACCGACGACATCTTCGAACAGGCGCGCCAGTTCATGAGCCACGTGATGCCCGCCTATGTCGCGCGGGTCAAACGCTATCGGGATGACGTGCCGCTCTTTTCTCGTTTCCAAATCGAACATCAAATCGAATCGGCCTATGCGCGCCAGGTCACCCTCCCGTCCGGCGGGGCCATCGTCATCGATCATACCGAGGCATTGGTAGCCATCGACGTCAACTCGGGACGCGCCACGAAAGGCGCCGACATCGAAGAAACGGCCCTCAAAACCAACCTCGAAGCCGCCGATGAAATCGCGCGGCAATTGCGGCTGCGAGACTTAGGCGGCCTCATCGTGATCGATTTCATCGACATGGAGTCGGCCAAAAACCAGCGGGAGGTGGAAAACCGCCTCAAAGAAGCCCTGCGCTTCGACCGTGCGCGCATCCAAACGGGCAAGATTTCGCGCTTTGGCCTCTTGGAGCTGTCGCGTCAGCGATTGCGTCCCGCCCTTGCAGAAACCAGCTATATCCCCTGCCCCCGCTGCACGGGCACGGGTCACATTCGCTCCACCGAGTCGGCCGCCCTGCACATCCTGCGCATTCTCGAAGAAGAAGCCATGAAAGAAAACACGGGCGCTTTGCACGTGCAGGTGCCGATCGACGTCGCCACCTATCTTCTCAACGAAAAACGGCTCGACATCGCGCGCATCGAGACCCGCCATCGCGTCAACCTCCTGATCATCCCTAATCGCTATCTGGAAACCCCCCAACACGACATCACCCGCCTGCGCCACGATCAGCTCAATCAGGAAGGCATCGGCGTACCCAGCTACCAGATGGCCCTCCGGCCCGAAGAAGAGGTGTCTCTACCCGGCAGCAGTGGCGAGGTCAAAGCCGTCCGCCAGGAAGCAGCCGTCAAAGGGATCACGCCCGAGCGCCCTGCGCCCGTCGTGCCGCCCGCCGAGGAAAAACCCAAAACCCACGCACCCAAGACTGGACTACTCGCCCGCCTATTGGCCTGGTTCAAGGGCCGTCTCGCTTCAGAAAAGCCAGTCACGAAAACCGCGCAGTCCAAAGTTGAGAAAGGTCGCCCTGCCAAAGGCGAGCGGCGCAATGGCAAAAGACGAGAGGAGGGCGTGCGCCAGCGCCATAGCGAGCGCATCAAGGCCGAAGCGCGCAAAGACGTCGCTTCCGCCCGCCCTGTCGAGGAGATGCATCCACGACAAACGCGCATAGAAAGCGAAGCGAGCGCCGCGCCCACCTCATCTGTCGCTACTTCCCTCGGCGCGGCTGCGGCCACCGCAGTTTCACCGCCCACGCCGGCAGCTGAAGCAGGAGAAGGCGGGCGTCGCCGCGGACGACGTGGGGGGCGTCGCCGTGGAGAGCGCAGCCCCGAAGTCGCGCCCAGCCCTGCGCCCCTTCCTGCTTCCGTCCCCCCTCCCGCAACCCCGACGAGCACGGCCGAGCCTTCCGAGACCGTATCGACCGTGGAGGTAGAACCGCCGCTTGCGCCTAAACCCTTGCCGTGGCCTACACCGGCGCCTTTGACCGACGAGCTGCGCGCGCTTTTGGCCCCTCAAGTGCCGACGGCGATAACCGCCTCTTCCGAGCAGGCTACAACGACAGAGGCTGCAAACCCTCCCCCTTCTCCCTCGTTGGCGACCACAGCGCCCATCAGTCCGGCCATCGATCTTGCAGCAACCCTCGCCGCAGCTGGCCTCATCCTCGTCGAAACCAAGCCCGGCGCTCGTCTCCAACGCAGCGAAGATCCGCCTCGGCTGGGACGCAAGCCCAAGCTACAGCCCAAACTCGAGGAAGGCCCGCTCATCCAAGTGGAAACCCGGCGCAGCACCGCCCCCTCGACGCTGTAAGAATCCGCGGCGCCGACGACGGCTTTCGCGCCGGCGCCGGCGTCGCAAGACTTCACGCAAGCTTGGATCGCAAAGGCAATGCTGTAGAAATCACCCTGCGCACGCTGGCCAAGATTTCCGCACGCAGCACGAATAGCCGCGCACGCTGGCTGTTGCGCAGAGAAGAGGCAAGCATGGCCCTCTACCACCACGTGAGAGGACGAATTCATCGAGACCCTGGCGCATAAGCGCTGCGCACAGGACGTCCCAAGAGCCCCGCAATCGCTTGTTCGATCAGATCAAGGACGTATTCGAAGCCTTCGGGACCGCCGTAATAGGGGTCTGGCACTTCTTCGAGCCCGGTCTTCGCATAATGGAGCAAGAGTCCGAGTTTGCCCCGTTCCTGCGGCGGGCAAAGATGGGTAAGCTGGGAGAGATTTTCATAGTCCATCGCGAGAATGCGGTCGAAGCGATGGAAATCGGCGATTTCGACCTGTCGCGCCCTCAGTCCTGAAAGATCGTAACCCCGCTTGGCCGCAGCCCATTGGGCGCGGCGATCGGGCGGGCTGCCGACGTGATAGCCGTGGGTGCCGGCGGAATCGAATTCGTAACACTGATCTAGCCCCCATTTCTGGGCCATGGCCCGGGCCACCCCCTCTGCCGTCGGAGATCGGCAGATGTTGCCCATGCACACGAACAAGATCCGTTCCGTCACGGCTAGAACGGCAATTTCATGCCTGCCGGCAACGACAACCCTGCCGAGAACGCCCCCATCTTTTCAGAAATCAATGCTTCGACCCGGCGATTGGCGTCATTGATGGCCGCCGCAATCAAATCTTCGAGCATTTCTTTGTCGTCCATGATCGAGGCATCGATGCTCACGCGTTTGACGTCGTGTTTGGCCGTCATCACGATCTTGACGGCTCCAGCGCCCGACTGCCCTTCGACCTCGAGGCTTGCGAGTTCTTCTTGGGCCTTTTGCATCGCTTCCTGCATCTTTTGCGCTTGCTTCATGAGCTGCGCGAGACCGGCTTTGTTCAGCATCGTACTCCTCTACTCTACGGGTTTGATGGTCGAATCGATGATCTCCGCGTCGAAAAGATCACAGACCTCAGCGACAAAGGGATCACCCTCGATGGCTGCGATGGCTTTTTCTTGACGGGCCTCCTGCTCTTTCCGGCGCTGCTCCGCCGGCGTCGTTCCCTGGGGTTTGGCCAATTGAATGTCGAGTGAGATGGGTACGCCCAAATAGTGACTCAACGCTTCCCGCAACTTGTCTTGCTGCAGCTTTCCAGCCAAAAACTTGTGGGCAGGAGACAAACGCAAGACGATGCGGTCGCCGACGCGCTCCACGAGTTCGCAATGGTTGGCAAGCTGGCGCGCTGTCCCAGAAAGCCCAAGCCGCCCAACCAAGGCATGCCAATCTCCGCCTCCGGCGTCTTCTGGAGTCGCACTCGTCTGCGTCGCTTCCTCTGGCGCCGGGGCAAACTGGGCATTCGCCGGCATCATGCCTTCCTCTGCTCCCTGCTGGCTTCCTTCCGGCCGGCAGGGCGTCTTCACGTCGGCGCTTTTTTCCCCACGCTGCGCGTCTTCGGGACGAAAGGCAAGCAAGCGCAAGAGCGTCATCGAGAACCCGCTCGCTTCGTCGGGCGCAAGCGGCAGCTCCTTACGGCCATGCACGACGATTTGGTAATAAAGCTGGAGTGTTTCTGCATCGAAACGCCGCGCATAAGGGGCAAGCTTTTCTCGCTCGACGGGGTCGATGATCGCCTCGGGCGCAAATTGCATGAGGGCGATGCGATGCAGCAAGGTCGCCAGCTCGTTCAGCGCAAGACCGAAATCGTAGCTTGTCGATTCCATTTCCTGCGCGATCGCGAGCAGCGCGGCAGCCTTCCCCTCCGCGAGCGCCGAGAGCATGGCGAATAATCGTTCTTCGTCGGCGACGCCGAGCATCGCGCGCACGTCTGCTTCGCGCACGCACCCGCCGCCATGCGCAATGGCCTGATCCAAGAGAGAGAGCGCATCGCGCATGGAGCCTGCTGCCGCTTTGGCCAACTGCGCCAATGCGGAGGCCTCGAAGGAAATTCCCTCCGCGGCGAGCACTCTGCCCAGATGCTCTTGAATCAGGCTCGGCGGTAGGTGTTTCAAATTGAACTGCAAACAGCGGGAGAGGACCGTGACCGGTATTTTTTGCGGATCGGTCGTGGCCAGGATGAATTTCACGTGCTCGGGCGGCTCCTCGAGCGTTTTCAACATGGCGTTGAAGGCATGGCCAGAGAGCTGATGCACTTCGTCGATCATATAGACCTTATAGCGCCCGCTATTGGGCGCATAGGCCGCCTTTTCCAACAGGGCCGCTATGTCCTCGACGCCGCGGTTAGACGCCGCATCCATTTCCACATAGTCGATGAAGCGCCCGGCATCGATCTCGACGCAGGGAGTGCAAGCGCCACAGGGCTTGGCAGTCACGCCGTGCGCACAATTCAGCGCCTTGGCGAAGATTCTCGCGATCGTCGTCTTACCGACGCCGCGTGTGCCGGTGAAAAGATAGGCATGATGCAGCCGCCCCTCTTCGAGGGCATGGGTGAGAGCGCGCACGACATGCTCCTGCCCAACCAGGGCATCAAATGATTTGGGCCGCCATTTGCGCGCCAGAACGAGGTAGCTCATGGAATTATTTTACTCTTCGCCATTGACACGCCGACTTTCCGCCGCCATCTTTCCAACAAAATACTTTTCTGATTGCGAAAGGCCACACTATGGAGCCACAAGCCCGCTGGAACCTCACCTATTGGCTGTTTGCTTTCTTCCTGATCCTTTTGCTGCAAGATTGGTGGCAAACTGCGCGCACGATCGAAGCAGTGCCCTACAGCGAGTTCGAACAAGCCCTCGCTCAAGGCAGGGTCGCGGAGGTCATCGTTTCCGATCGCACCCTGACCGGCAAACTCAAGGCGCCCGATGCGAAAGGCAAGACGGTAATCATCGCCAATCGTGTCGAACCCGATCTCGCCGAACGCCTCTCGCAATACCATGTGCCGTATACCCGTGTCGTCGAGAGCACCTTTCTCCGGGACCTTCTCTCTTGGATCGTGCCGGTGGTGGTTTTCTTCGCAGTCTGGTTCTTTCTCTTTCGCAAATTCGTCGACAAGCAAGGCATGGGCGGTTTCATGACGATTGGCAAGAGCCGAGCCAAGGTCTATGTGGAAAAAGACACCGGCGTCACTTTCGAAGACGTCGCCGGCGTCGATGAAGCGAAAGCAGAACTCGCCGAGATCGTCGATTTTCTCAAGCACCCGCAAGAATATGGACGCTTAGGCGCTCGCATCCCGAAAGGCGTATTGCTCGTGGGTCCCCCAGGCACCGGCAAGACTTTGCTTGCAAAAGCCGTGGCTGGCGAAGCCGGCGTGCCGTTTTTCTCGATTTCGGGTTCGGAGTTCGTCGAAATGTTCGTGGGCGTGGGGGCCGCCCGCGTGCGGGACCTTTTCGAGCAGGCGCGACAAAAAGCACCGGCGATCATCTTCATCGACGAGCTCGACGCATTGGGCCGCGCGCGAGGGGTCGCGGGACCGATCGGTGGACACGATGAGCGCGAGCAAACGTTGAACCAATTGCTCACCGAAATGGATGGATTCGATTCCTCAGTCGGTCTGATCATCCTCGCAGCCACCAACCGGCCAGAGATCCTCGATCCTGCGCTGCTGCGTGCTGGCCGTTTCGATCGACAAGTGCTCGTCGATCGACCCGATAAAAAAGGACGCGCGCAGATCCTTGCCGTCCATGCCAGGAAAATACGCCTTGCGCCCGATGTCGATCTCGACAAGGTGGCCGGATTGACCACCGGGTTTTCCGGCGCCGATCTCGCCAACCTGGTCAATGAAGCCGCGCTTGCCGCTACTCGCCGCGGCGGCAGCGCTGTGGAAATGCAGGACTTCACGATGGCGATCGAGCGCATCATCGCCGGGCTCGAGAAAAAGAATCGCATGCTTTCGCCACGCGAACGCGAAACCGTGGCTTATCACGAGATGGGCCATGCGTTGGTCGCTTTATCTTTGCCTGGGTCCGACCCCGTGCATAAGATTTCCATCGTTCCCCGCGGCATTGGCGCACTGGGCTATACGATCCAGCGCCCGACTGAAGATCGCTATCTGATGACGCGTCGCGATCTCGAAAATAAGATCGCCGTCTTGCTGGGAGGGCGCGCCGCTGAAAAACTCATCTTCGGCGAATACTCGACCGGAGCCGCGGATGACATCGCCCGCGCCACCGACATCGCGCGCGACATGGTCACGCGCTTCGGTTTCGATGAGGATCTCGGCTTCATCGCCTTCGAAGCGCAACGTCCGCGCTTTTTGGATGTTCCAGAGCTCACGAGCGGCGGCTGCAAGGTCGCGGAAGCCACCCAGCATCGCATCGACGCTGCAATCCGTGCGATCGTGATGAGCGCCTTCGCGCGGGCGACCGAAATCCTCGAATCCAAACGCGCTTTGCTCGAGCGCGGCGCCAAACTGCTCCTCGAGAAAGAAACCCTCGACGAGGCAGCGATTCGCGCGCTCGTCGAGGAAACGCCGCCCGCGTGATCAGCCTTTCGGCAGAGGGGCGGGCGCGCGCCTCATGCGTTGCCCCAAAAGACGGTCAGCACGCGCCTTTTGCTCGCTGCTGAGCGTTTCATAGAGGCGCAAAAACGCCGCATGGACTTCCTTGATCGCCGTCAACCGATCTTCCATGGCTTTTTCCATGCGTGCGAAGCGCTCAGGGAGCGGAAGGCTCTCGGCGGCGGCGTCCCATTGCAAGGCCCTGCCTTTGCCAAGCTCGGCTCTCGCTTTCTCGACATAGGCTTGCCAGAGCGGCTCCTGCTCGGCCGTGATGCCGAGCTGATCCTTGAGATAGGCGAGATGACGGTCGATACGTTGAACAGGGTCTCCGGGGCGAGCGACGGCCCGGCCCATCGGCATGTCTTCCCATGCAAAGGGCCCCTGGCAGCCCCGTCCTGGACCAGCCCAGCTCGTCGCCGCCAGCATCAGGCACACAACACCCACGGTGATTTTCTTGCTCATCATGAGATCCTCCATTTGCGTTGAACACGGAGGACATTACAACGCGCGGCTGTAAATCGATTATTGCTTGCGCCGCACCAAATGTAACGAAAAGAAAAGGCGAGCCTGACCCCCGGCACGCGCAGTCAATGGCTATGGCTGCTGCCTTCCGGCCCTGACCAGGTTCACCACCCTACGCTGCGGGGAGACCCGCCAGAGCGAAGTCTAACACGGCCGCGAGAGCCACTCGCGCACAATGGCGATTTGGGCTTCCGTCATGAACATCGGCGCATGTCCGACATCGGGAACTTCGACGACTTCGGCATGAGGTCCGCGACTCTGCATCTCACGCGCGATCTCGGGTAACAGCAGATCCGATTGTGCGCCACGAATCACGAGGGTTGGGCAGCGCACCGAATCATAAAGCGGCCAGAGCACGATGTCTTGGAAACCACCCTCCCCCTGCGCCATGCTGCGATAAGGCGCAGCGATTGCGGGATCGTAGCAAAAGCGCAAACGTCCATCCGCATCATGGCGCAGCGAATGATGCGTCAAATGTCGCCATTGCTCGGCGTCGAGTCGGCCGAAAGAAGCGCAAATGCCGCGTAGATAGGCTTCGGCCTCCTCCCTCGTCGCGAAGCTTATTTCCTTGCCGACATATTCGCCAATCCGTTGCAAGGCGGCGGCGGGAATTACCCCGCCGATGTCGTTGAGGATCAGGCGACGGATGGGGGTCCCCTCTTGGGCGGCGAGATACATGCCAATCATGCCCCCCATCGAAGTGCCAAGCCAATCGACTTTCTCGACGCCGAGACGGGCAATCAGCGCCGTCATGTCCTGTGCATATTGCGTCAATGCATAATGGCGCGCATCCCTCAGCCAGTCGGAGCGACCCCGACCCACGACGTCCGGACAAACCACCCGATAGCCATCGGCGAGCGCTTGCGCCAGCCTATCGAAATCACGCCCAGTTCGCGTCAAACCATGGACACAGAGAAGCAGCCGCGGATTGTCTGGTTCCCCCCATTCGTAATAGACCATACGATGGAAGCCAGCCGGAGAAAGACACAAAACGCTTTGGATGATCGGCTCTTTCATGGCGAAGCAAAAGCATAGACTGCGGATTCATGGGCATTGTGCCAGTAACGGCGGCGTTCGTCGCGCGCACGCGCAACGACTTCCGCGCGCGCAGACAAGCGCACGCGCACGGCGCCATGCCAATCGCTGCGCAGCACCTGCTGCGCATAGGTTTTGAAACGCGTCAATGTGGCCGGATGGGGATGCCCAAAGCGGTTACGATAGCCGACGGGGATCACGACCACCTCGGGGCGCACGGCCGCAAGAAAATCCGCCGAAGCCGTGTTTCTCGCACCGTGATGCGCGGCAATCAAGAGCTCTGCGGCCAGGCTTTCCCGCTCGCGGGCAAGCAAGAATCTTTCCGCAGCGCCCTCGAGATCCCCTGGCAAGAGCGCCCTTGCGCCCAGAGGCGTCTCGATTTTCACCACACAGCTGCGAGTATTGTCGGATGCGCCCATGCCGAAATCCTCGCTGGGCGGATGGAGGAGATGAAATCGCACGCCATCCCAGACCCAACTTTGTCCAGCAAGGCATGGCCTCGCCTCATGGGTAGAGCCATAGGCTTTCGGCGCAAGCAGCACATCCACCGGCAGGGCGGAAAGCACAGAGATCGCACCGCCGGAATGATCACGGTCGTCATGGCTGATGATCATTGCATCGAGTCTGCGCACGCCGATCGCGCGCAGGCTTGGGATAACGATACGGCTGCCGGCATCGAAGGCTGCAGAAGCAGGGCCGGCATCGTAAAGGAGATCATGGTGCGCAGTCTGCACATGCACCGAGAGTCCTTGTCCGACGTCGAGCACGGTAACCCATGCTTCGCCGAAAGCAGGGCGCTCTGGCACATAGGCAAGCGCAGGCAAGAGAAAAACGCCTCCCAACCAACGTGCTGGCCAGCCGCGCGGCATCAGCCACCATAGAACGCCCACCACGGCAAGGGAAATCGCCCAGAGAGGCGGCGCGGCTTGTTGCCAAAGCGAGAAAGGAAGCCAGGCGCAGGCACGCAGGAAATCGAGCAAAAATTCAATTGCCCACGCCGCCGGCTTCAGCAAAACCTCAACGCCCGCAAGTCCACCCACGAGCGCCATCGGCGTGATGAAAAAGCTCACCACGGGAATGGCGACGGCATTGGCCAGCGGCGACACCAGGGAAAACTGTTGAAACAACACCAGGAGCGCCGGAATCAAACCCAGCGTGACCGCCCATTGGGCGCGTACTGCTTCGCGCAACCAATGTCGAGAAACCAGGCGTCCCGAAGAGATGAAGAGCAGCAAGGCAACGGCGCCGAACGAAAGCCAAAACCCCGCTGCCAACACCGCCCATGGATCGATCAGCAGCACTACCCCAAGCGACAAAGCCAAAATGTCGGCAGAGGCCAGGGCGCGACGACTGAGCATGGCGACTACCGTAACGCCCAGCATGTATAGGGTACGCTGCGCGGGAATACCGAATCCAGCGACGACAGCATAGGCGCCTGCGCCGATGAACGTCGCGATGGCGGCAGCAGACGCTGCCGGCATGACGAGCGGCAAACGCGCATGTCGCCGCCAGAGTCGAAAAACGCCCCATCCCAGCAGGGCGCCGAAAAGCGTTACATGCAAACCCGATATCGACATCAGATGCGTCACGCCCGTGGCCGCGAAAAGCTGCCAATACTCAGGGGGAATTGCATTCTGATCACCGATGGCCAAGGCTGCGAGGATACCGCCGGCCACCCCCGGGAAGGCAGCCAAGATGCGTGCGCGGACGGTTTCCCGCATGCAGTCGATTGCGCCACGCATTCCTACGGGGCCAGCCGCCAGACGCCGATTCTCTGCCCCTTCACGCACTAGACCTGTTGCGCGGATGCCGCGTTCGAAAAGCCACGCTTCGTAATCGAAGCCATGGAAATTGAGTGTACCCTGTGGCCGCATCAGGCGTACCGACAGCCGCCATCGCTCGCCTGCCTTGGGCGCCGCCTTCAAGCGCATCTGGCCTAAGTGCGGCGCGTCTTCTTCATTCCCTTTTGGCTCCCCATATCGCCATGTCAGGGCAAGCCGCGTCGGCGCCGGACCGCTCGCTTGCTCTACCCGGAAGGCAAAGCGAACGCCGTGCTCCGATGGCTGAGGCAAGTCCTCGACGACGCCGACCACGATCATCTCTCGTCCTTCCCAGGAAAGCGGCAAAGCATCCGCAAGCCTCGCTTCAGCGCGCAAACCCGCCCAGGCGAAGCCAAGCAACGCCGCTCCAAGCAGAAAAAGGCCAAAGCGTTGAAAGGCGCAAGCGGCGACACCCAAGGCCGCGAGAAGCCAAAACCAGTAGCCTTCCGGCAACTGCGGCTGCCATTGCAACAAGAGCACGCCCACTGTGAATGCAAAGACCGCCTCGCGCATTACAATGGCCCTATGAAACACTGGCTGCGCCGCCACATGCCCGACCATGTGGCCATTTCCGAACACCGCTGGCTCAAGCCCTTCGCCAATACCCTCCTCCACCCACGGCTATGGCACCTCAACCGCCGCTCGGCGGCCGGCGCTGTCGCCGTGGGCCTATTCTGTGGCCTGATCCCAGGCCCTTTCCAAATGATCAGCGCCGCGATCGGTGCCGTGATCTTTCGCATCAATTTGCCATTGGCGATGTTCGTAACGCTCTACACCAATCCCTTGACCATCGTGCCGCTCTACATGGTGGCCTATACGCTCGGACTCGCCTTGACCGGCGGCAATGGCGGCTTCTCCCCACCCCCCGACTATGGCGAGCAAGGCTTCATCGTCTGGATCGAGGCGTTGATCAACTGGTTGCTCTCCCTCGGCATGCCGCTGGCGGTTGGATTGATAGCGCTTGCCTGTATCCTAGCGCTCATCGGCTATGTCCTCGTGCGCATTCTCTGGCGCATCGTGCTGGTGCGCGCCTGGCATCGCAGACGCAAGCGGCGCAAGCAAGCCATCCCGCAGCAAAAGTCGCCGTGAGCAGGCGGCAGCGAGCTCGGCGTCATGGGTGACGATCACGAGGCTCGTCGCGCGGCGAGCGTTGAGTTCGAGCATCAGACGAAAGATCGCCTCGGCGTTGTGTCGGTCTAAGTTACCGGTTGGCTCGTCCGCCAAAAGGCAGGCCGGCTCGGTCACGAGCGCGCGCGCCAACGCCACGCGCTGACGCTCGCCTCCTGACAGTTCTGCCGGGCGATGAGTCAGGCGATGTGACAAGCCGACTTCGGACAACCATTCGGCCGCCCGCGCATATGCCTGCTGCGGGGGGGCACGCCGGATCAACAACGGCATGGCGACGTTTTCGAGCGCTGTGAATTCCGGCAACAGATGATGGAATTGATACACGAAGCCGAGGGCAGTATTGCGCAAACGGCCACGGCTCCGTTCATCGCAAGCAAAGAGATCCACGCCGAGCAGAGTCACGCTGCCCGCAGTCGGCTTTTCGAGTCCTCCCAACAGATGCAAAAACGTACTTTTACCCGAGCCAGACGCGCCCAAGATGGCGACGGATTCGCCCTGGCCGACAGAAAAGTCAATGCCCAGCAGCACCCGCACCTCGGTTTCGCCTTGGCGAAAGGTCTTCGTCAGTCCTTGGCACGCAAGCACGAGATGATGAGGGGCTGAGCTCAAGCCATTGCGGCGCTGCCCATCGTGGGCCTTTGCGCGCTTATTCATCGGATCCACGGCATCTTCGCTTTCATGCCCTAGAGAACCCTTTCTCCCCCTTCCTGAAACAGGGCCGTCGCTTTTTGCCCACCTCTTGCATCCGCTCACCAAATCTTGGGCGTGAAGCGGGCATCGTTCTTCACCTCGACAGACTCCCCATTCTGCGCCAAAACCCAAAGACCCGCACGATAAGCAAACCGCTGAGCTTCCCGGCTCCAGTGCATCGCCGCCACCGCGCCTTGCACCTTCAGATCGGCAAAGCGAGGAAAATGCGTTTTGAATTCTTCGAGCCGGCGCAAATGCTCGCGCACCTCTGCAACGCCCGCATGACTCTTGCACTCCACCGCGACCGCGGTATCCGAGTCGATCACCAGCAAATCCACCTCGGCGATCACCCGACCTTCCTCATCGACAGCCTCCAACCCACGCACGACCTCGCGTACGGGCAGACCACGCGCGCGGAAGAGCCGAACTGCAGCAGGCTCGACAAAACCTTCGACGAAGTCGCCCAAGCGATTCCCCAAGCGCCCGAGCTCTCTTTGCAGCTGCGCAAAACGGCGATCGGTCTCCTGCATGCGTCGATCGGTCTCCTGCATGCGGCGGTCGGTCTCCTGCATGCGACGGTCGGTTTCCATTCCTGCTTCCCGCAACTCGCGAATGAGCTGCGCCGTCCGCTCGAGTTGCTCCGCATGCGCAAGAATCATGCGCTTGAGTTCAGCCCAACTGATTTCGTCTCGTCCGCCCATGATCTTTTCCTCGGCACATTGCATGGCGCCGCCGCTCTGTCCCCGCAATCATTCTACCCCCATGCCATGTCCGGGCGGTAAGCAATGTCCCGATCAGAAGGCCCCTCTGGAGCCATCACTCATAACGCAGCGCCTGGGCTGGCTCGACGCGAGCAGCACGCCAGCTGGGGTAAAGCGTCGCCGCCAGCGTGAGCAAAAAAGAAGTCGAGGCGATCGTCCAGACATCGCTCCAATGCAGATCGGAAGGAAGTTCACTGATGTAATAGACGTCCTTGGCAAGAAACTGAATGTTCAATGCCCGCTCGATAGCGGGGACGACGGTTTCGACATTGAGCGCGAGCGCCACACCGCCGGCAATCCCACACGCGAGCCCGATGGTGCCGATCGCCGCGCCCTGAATCATGAAAATGCCCATGATGCTCAGCGGCGATGCGCCCAATGTCCGCAAGATGGCAATGTCGCCGCGTTTATCCTGCACGGTCATGATCAACGTCGAGACGATGTTGAACGCCGCCACTGCCACGATCAACATCAGGATCAGAAACATGATATTCTTTTCAATTTGTACGGCGCGAAAGAAATTGGCGTGATTACGCGTCCAATCGGAAACACGCCACTCGCCAGGCATGCCGGCGGCCAGTTCGCGCGCGATCAGCGGCGCCGCAAAGAGATCATCGACCTTCAAACGCACGCCTGTGACGCGCGCTTCCATTTGGTAGAGCTTTTGTGCATCGGCAAGCGCCACCAAAGCAAGACCACTGTCATACTCGAACATGCCCGCCTCAAAAATGCCGACGACAGTAAACGCCTTCATACGGGGCAACACGCCCGTGAGGGTCGTCACGCCCTGAGGGGCAATCACGGTGACCTTGTCGCCCACGCGTACGCGTAACGCCCAGGCAAGCTCGCTGCCCAGCACGATGCCATAACTGCCTGGCTCTAGCGCCGCCAGCTCGCCAGCACGCAGGAAGCGGGAAAAATCCGCCACCTGTTCTTCATAGGAAGGGAGAATGCCGCGGATCACAGCCCCCTTGACGTTTTCGCCTGAGGACAAAAGCGCTTGCTGTTGGACATAGGGGGCAGCTGCGAGCACGCGCGCATGGCGGTGTGCAGCCTCGACCACGTGCGGCCAATCATCGAGTTCTCCATCGAGGCCGGAAATCTGCGCATGGGCTGCCACACCCAGTATGCGAGTGCGCAGCTCCTTTTGAAAACCATTCATCACCGAGAGCACGACAATCAGCGCCGCCACTCCGAGCGTCAAGCCGAGCATCGAAATCAGCGAAATGAAAGAGACGAAGCGATTACCGCCTGTTTTCCTGGCAGTCACGTATCTCAAGCCGACGAAGAACTCAAAGGGTAAGGCAGCGGCCATCTCTGCATGTTAACATCGTCTTATGCATCTCGTCCTTTTTCTGCCCGGCTTTCTGTTGCCGGGTGAGGTCTTTTCCGATACCGCCCATGGCCTTGAGACCCCATCGCTGACGCTTTTGCTCGCACGTAGCCGGCAACGCCGCTGGCAGGGGCCAACCATGAATCGTCTCTTCGCTCTTCGTCACTGGCCGGCCGCCATCCTACGTCGCCATGCGCTCGCGCTCGAAACAAGAGGGCAATGGCTCTGTCTCGATCCCATTCCCCTCGAAGTGCGTCGAGAAGGGGTGTTTTTGATTGACCCTGAGGCACTCGCGCTCACGCCCGAAGAAGATGTCTCGTTACGGCAAGCCATTGCGCCTCTCTTCGCAACATGGGGAAGGCTCGAGAGTTCTCAACCCGGGCGCTGGGAACTCCAATTGAGGCGTCCGCTCGTCCTTACCGCTTGCCCTCTGCCGATGCTCATCGGTCAAGCAGTGCGTCCAGAACACCTGCAAGGCGAAGATGCGCAGGCATTCCGCCGACGATTGGTGGAAGCGGAGACCCTCCTCCACGCCCATCCCGTTTCTCGACGCCGCGAGGAGAAAAGCCTCCCGCGCATCGCAAGCCTTTGGCCTTGGGGAGGCGGCGCCCTCGAGCAGGGTGAAGCGCTTCTCTCCCCTTTCGCCGGTGTCTTTGCCCGGGATGTAGAAACCGCAGGCCTGTGCCGGCTCGTGGGTATCCCCTATTCTGCGCCGCCGGCCGAGTTTGTGCTCTTAAAAGGACGCTGGCTCGTCGTGCTCGACGAGCTCGCCAAATGCGCACGCAATCGGGATGCGCTGGGCTGGCGCCACGCACTCGTGCGCTTGGAAAAAAACTGGTTTGTTCCCCTCCTCGTCGCGCTCCGGCGCGGCGCATTACGCTCCCTTGAGCTCATCCTTACCGATGCCCAAGACGAAGCCGGCCTTACACTGCGCATCACCCCTGCCAGCCTCTGGCGTTTCTGGCGCAAGCCGCGCGCGCTCTCCCTGCTCATGACATGACACGACTCATACGGCGACCTGTCCCCTTGCGCGCGCGCCTCAGTCTCGAACAGGCTGGCATTCATCCACTGCTCGCTCGCCTATTCGCTGCACGCGGCGTGATCGACGCCCAAGAACTCGATGCCCACCCGTCTTCTTTGCTGCCGCCCTGTCTCCTCAAAGGCGTCGACCATGCGGCCCACCGGCTGGCCGACGCCATCGAGCGAGGCGAGAAAATCCTCATCATTGGCGATTACGACTGCGATGGCGCGACGGCCACAGCACTTGGCGTGCGGGCTTTGCACGCCTTGGGCGCAAATGTCGACTACCTGGTGCCGGATCGTTTCCGTTTGGGCTATGGTCTCTCGCCCGAATTGGCAAGGCTCGCCAGCGAACGGCATCCTACCCTCATCGTAACCGTCGATAACGGCATCGCCAGCGTCGAGGGTGTCGCAGAGGCCAAACGCCTAGGCATGGCAGTCATCGTCACCGACCATCACCTCCCGACCCATGAGCTTCCCCCAGCCGACGCCATCGTCAATCCCAACCAGCCAGGCTGCCCATTTCCGAGCAAAGCGCTCGCGGGCGTAGGCGTCATGTTCTATGTCGCCTTGGCCGTGCGCGCCGAATTGCGCCGACGTGCGCGCTTCCAAGGACGCCGCGAGCCGAATTTCGCTTCCCTGCTCGACCTCGTCGCCTTAGGGACCATCGCCGACCTCGTGCCCCTGGACCGTAACAATCGTCTTCTCGTCTCGCAAGGGCTCGCACGCATCCGCCGCCGCCAATCGACTCCCGGGATTCTCGCTCTCTTCGCACTCGCAGGCCGCCCCCCAGAACGCGCAACGAGTCAGGATCTCGGTTTTCTCATCGGGCCGCGTCTGAATGCGGCGGGCAGGCTTGCCGAAATGACCCTTGGCATCGAATGCCTGCTTGCCCAAGACATGCCCAAGGCCTTGGCGTTAGCGCAAAAACTCGACGCCATCAATCGCGACCGCCGCGAACTCGAAGCCGACATGCGCCTCGAAGCCGAGCGCCTCATCGACCGTCTCGCGCCCAATGATCGCGCCAGCCTCGTGTTATACGACCCTTCTTGGCACCCTGGTGTGATCGGCATCCTCGCCGGGCGCATCAAAGATCGCTACCATCGCCCAACCTTTGTATTCGCACCGGCAGAAGAAGGGCTTCTACGAGGTTCCGGCCGTTCGATCCCGAGCTTGCATCTGCGCGATGCGCTCGATCTCGTCGCCAAGCGCTGCCCTGGCCTGCTCTTGCGCTTTGGCGGCCATGCGCAAGCCGCTGGACTTTCGCTGCGCCTCGAAGATTTGGCCCTTTTCGAGGAAGTTTTCGAAGACATCGCGCGTCAGTTGCTCGCTCCCGAGGAACTCACGCGCACCGTCCATACCGACGACGCCCTCGAAGACGCCTATTACAATCTCACCACCGTGCGCATGCTCGAAGAAACCGTCTGGGGCCAAGGATTTCCTCCCCCCCTGTTCGACGACGTGTTTGAAGTCGTCGAACAAAAGTTACTGAAAGAAAAACACTTGAAGCTCGTCTTGAAACACAACGGCGTGAACTATTCCGCGATTCGCTTCAACTGGAGCGAACCCCTGCCGCCGCGCATCCGCGCCGTATTCCGGCTTGGCGCCGATGACTGGCAGGGCATGAGCGCGCTGGCGCTCACGGTGGAACACCATGCCATGCCCTAATCCTGTCTATGAGAGCAAACACGATGAGCGACGTCATCACCGATCGCAGCGCCCTCTCTGATCTCGATTTGCATCTTTTCCATGAAGGCACGCATACGCGCCTTTACAATCGTCTCGGCGCCCATCTCGGCACGCGGGAGGGCGTCTTAGGCTGTCATTTTGCCGTTTGGGCGCCGAACGCACGGTTTGTTTCCGTCATAGGCGATTTCAATGATTGGCATCCCCACCGCCACCCTTTGCGCCAAATCCACCATGGTTCCGGCATCTGGGAAGGATTCATCGCAGGCGCTTTTGCGGGTCATCGCTACAAATACCATATCGAGTCGAATTTCCACGGCTATCAGGTAGACAAAGCAGACCCCTTCGCTTTCGCCGCCGAATGCCCACCCCATACGGCCTCAGTGATCACGGATCTCAACCATGGGTGGGAGGATGGCGATTGGATGCGCATACGACGAAAAAAGAATGCGCTCGATGCGCCGATCTCGGTCTATGAGGTGCATTTGGGCTCTTGGCGACGTGATCCCCGCACACCCGATCGTTTTCTCTCCTATCGGGAAATCGCGCCGATGCTGGCAGAGTATTGCCTGCAGATGGGCTTCAGCCACGTCGAATTCCTACCCGTCATGGAGCATCCTTTCTACGGCTCCTGGGGTTATCAAGTAACCGGCTATTTTGCCCCCACCGCGCGCTATGGTAGTCCGCAGGACTTCATGTATCTGATCGATCATCTTCATCAAAATGGCATCGGCGTGATCTTGGATTGGGTGCCCTCGCATTTTCCCAACGACGCGCACGGCCTTGCCTGGTTCGATGGAACAGGCCTTTACGAGCACCTCGACCCCCGCCAAGGGTATCACCCCGAATGGGCTAGCCAGATCTTCAACTATGGCCGCCATGAGGTGCGTTCGTTCCTCTTGTCTTCGGCGCTTTTCTGGCTCGACAAATATCATGCCGATGGCCTCCGCGTCGATGCCGTGGCCTCGATGCTCTATCTCGACTATGCGAGAAAAGAGGGTGAATGGGTGCCCAACCGCTATGGCGGCAAAGAAAACCTCGAGGCAATCCATTTCCTGCGGCAACTCAACGAAGCCATCTATCGTGACTTTCCCGACGTGCAGACAATCGCCGAGGAGTCTACCGCCTGGCCCATGGTTTCACGTCCGACCTGGCTAGGTGGTCTGGGATTCGGCATGAAATGGAACATGGGCTGGATGCACGATGCGCTTCATTACTTCGCGAAGGATCCGATCTACCGCCGCTATCATCATGAGCAAATCACCTTCAGCCTGTGGTATGCCTTCCATGAAAACTTCATGTTGCCGCTCTCTCACGATGAAGTCGTCCATGGCAAAGGCTCGCTTATCGGCAAGATGCCGGGCGATGACTGGCAGCGCTTCGCCAATTTACGGCTGCTGCTCGGCTATATGTGGACGCATCCCGGCAAGAAGCTTTTGTTCATGGGCGGGGAATTCGCCCAATGGCGCGAATGGAACCATGACCAAAGTCTCGATTGGCACCTGCTCGAATATCCCATGCATCGAGGCATCCAACAATGGCTAAGCGATCTCAATCGTCTGCTCAAGACCCACCCCGCGCTTCATCAACGGGATTTCAGCCCCGAGGGCTTTGCCTGGGTCGATTGCCACGATCACGAGGAAAGCGTTCTTTCCTATCTCCGCTATGGCGCCCATGGAGAGCCGCTGCTCGTCGTGCTCAATTGCACCCCCGTCGTACGCCATGGTTACCGTTTGGGCGTACCGAGAAGCGGCTTTTGGCAAGAATTGCTCAATAGCGACGCCGTCGTTTATGGTGGCAGCGGGGTAGGCAACGGCGGGGGGCTGGAGGCTGAGCCTTTCTCCAGTCATGGTCACGCCCAATCGCTTTCCTTGACCTTACCCCCGCTGGCTGCTCTGATTCTGGCGCCTCGCGGTTGATCCCCTCTGCGCATGGGCCCTGATCTCTCCGCTCATACGCCCATGATGCAGCAATATTTGCGCATCAAGGAGCAATATCCAACCACCCTGCTTTTTTATCGCATGGGTGATTTTTACGAGCTCTTTTACGAGGATGCCGAAAAAGCAGCCAGGCTGCTCGACATCACCCTCACCCGTCGGGGGGAATCGGCCGGCGCGCCGATCCCCATGGCCGGCGTTCCGGTACATGCGCTCGAATCCTACCTCGCGCGACTCATCAAGCTCGGGGAATCCGTCGCCATCTGCGAACAAGTCGGTGACCCCACGCCCGGCAAGGGTCCTCTCGAGCGCAAGGTCGTGCGCATCGTGACGCCGGGAACGCTCACCGACGCCGGCCTCCTCCAAGAGCGGCGGAACAGCCTACTCGTCGCCCTTCATGCCGTGGGAACCAACGTCGGCATCGCCTGGCTCAACCTCGCCAGCGGCGAATTCCGCATCATGCAAATCGCCCTAGATGAGCTCGCACGCGAACTCGCGCGTCTGGACGCGGCTGAGCTTCTCGTGGCGGAAGGAATGCCCTTGGAAGGGTTGGCAAGTGCATTGCTCAAACGTCGGCCTCTCTGGCACTTCGACCCCCATGCCGCTCAACGACGACTTTGTGAGCACTTCGGCACACGCGATCTTGCCGCCTATCTACCCCCAGGCAAACGCTTGGAAAGCGCGATCGGCGCGGCGGGCGCCTTGCTACTCTACGCCCAAGAAACCCAGTTCTCCCGCTTGCAACACATCGTTCGCCTCGAAGTCGACGACCCAAGCGCATGGCTACGTCTGGATCCAGCCACGCAACGCAATCTCGAAATCACCGAAACGTTGCGAGGGGAAGAGGCGCCCACGCTTCTGTCGCTTTTTGATCCGATCACGCCTGCAGGCAGCCGCTGGCTGCGCACTGCGCTCAAACACCCTTTCGCCAGTGCAGAGCCTGCGCGCGAGCGGCACGACGCCGTCGCTCTCCTCCTTGATGACACTTCGCTGCTCGACGCCTTGCGCCTGCGTCTCAAAGGCATCGCCGACATCGAGCGCATCGCCGCCCGCATTGCGTTGAAAAGCGCGAAACCGCGTGAGCTCGCCGCATTGCGCGACAGCCTCGCGCGGCTACCAGAACTGAAAGGGCTCTTACAAGGGAAAGAGGGGCGGCTTGGGTGGCTCGCAACACGACTAGCAACGCCCGAGGCTGCATACCAGCGGCTATTGCACACCTTGGCCCAAGAGCCGGCTGCTCTTCTCGTGAGCGGGGGCGTCATTCGCGCCGGATTTTCCAGCGAACTCGACGAATTGCGCGCGCTGCAAGAAAACTGCGGCGTTTATTTGCTCGAACTCGAAGCCCGCGAACGTGCGCGCACCGGCATCCCCAACCTGAAAGTCGAATACAACAAGGTGCATGGCTTTTACATCGAAGTCACCCATGCCCAAGCCGACAAAGTCCCCGCTGACTACCGCCGCCGCCAAACCTTGAAAAACGCGGAACGCTACATCACACCCGAGCTCAAGGCGTTCGAGGACAAAGCGCTCTCCGCCAACGAGCGGGCGCTCGCCCTGGAAAAGCGCCTCTATGAGGAACTGCTCACCGACTTGCAAACTGCACTCGCGGACTTTCAGCGCATCGCGCAAGCGCTTGCGGAAATCGATGGCCTGGCCGCCTTCGCCGACTCGGCGCGGCGCTATGACTACCGTCGCCCAGAATTCGTCGATTATCCCTGTCTCGAGATTCGCGGCGGCCGCCATCCCGTCGTCGAACGGCACGTCGAAACCTTCATTGCCAACGACCTCACCCTTTCGCCCAAACGGCGCATGCTGCTCATCACGGGCCCCAATATGGGCGGGAAATCGACCTACATGCGTCAAACCGCGTTGATCGTGCTCCTTGCCCAGTGCGGCAGCTTCGTCCCGGCCACGACATGTCGCTTGCGCCCCTTCGACGCGATCCATACCCGCATTGGCGCCTCCGACGATCTCGCCGCCGGACGCTCCACCTTCATGGTAGAGATGAGCGAGGCCGCCGTGATCCTCAATCAAGCCAGCGAGCGCTCGCTCGTTTTGATGGACGAGATCGGCCGCGGCACCTCGACTTTCGACGGACTCGCGCTGGCCTTCGCCATCGCGCGCCATCTCCTCGAGAAGATCCGCTGCTTCACTCTTTTCGCCACCCATTACTTCGAGCTGACCCAGCTTGCACTCGACTACAGCGAATGCGCGAACGTCCACGTCTCAGCGGTCGAGCATGCGGGGGGCATAACCTTTCTCCACGCCGTCGAGGCAGGACCCGCCTCACAATCATATGGCATTGAAGTGGCCAAACTCGCCGGCGTGCCGAAAAGCGTGATCCAGGAAGCCAAGCGTCGGCTCGTGAACTTGGAAAATCAGGCCCTTTCGAAAACACACCAAAACGATCTCTTCGTTTCGGCTTCCAGCGATCGTCCTGCGACTGTTTCGCCGCCTCATCCCATACTCGCGGCCCTTGCAGAGCTCGAGCCAGACGAGCTGACCCCTCGCCAGGCGCTTGCT
>JAOADW010000033.1 GCA_026417115.1 Rhodocyclaceae bacterium | reverse complement strand
CCTGCCTGCGCCTCGTCTCGGCAATCCTCGCCGAACTCGACGACGAATGGATGACCGGCAAGGTCTATCTCAGCTTCAACCCGTAACCCAGGCGTCATGACCACCGGCACGGAAATTTACAGAAAAGAAGTTGCACTATCGCCGAGGACGACTGGGTGCTGGTGCTCGACGCTGCCGGAGCGGTGGAGCGTACCGGGGGTGTGCGGACCATCCGATCCGACCTTGAGACGACCACGATCTTTTTCGACCGTGTGTGCGCCGCCGGTACGTCGGTACCGTCGGCCAGCCAGTCGCTGATGCTCCCTTTATCTGGCAGCGTCGGGCGTATCTCGTGGAAATCTTCGTATCGGCTTTGTCCAAGGCGTTCGGCCACACCGTCGCGACCGTGCCGGTGATCGCAGACCGCGCCTACGTTCGCGAACTGCTGCAACTGGCCGTGGCGGACGATATGCTCGGCCCCGCTGGAGGTCCGCACGAGCTCATCGTGGACATGAGCGAGCGCGATCGCTATCTTCTGCCGGGAAGTTGGCTCCGCGCGAAGCGGCTCGGGGTGGCATCGAGGGTCTGGAGGGACCAACAGTTCCTGACGTCTTGGCGCTGTGGGGGCAATGGCTTATTGCGAGTGCATAAAGATTTCGTCCGTCTGCTGGAGGGGTGATTGGTAACGCTGAACGTCATCAGAGCTGCCGCTTTTGGCTTAGCGTCTCTTTCCGCCGCAACCGAGTGCGTCGCGAGCGAGGTGTCCCCCCACGCTTGCGTCAAGCAGCAAGATATTGTTGATTCCGCCTCGCCCGCCTGCCTTGCGACAGGACCGCTGCATGTGACTTGCGCCCCGCAGCAGACGATGAATCTCCCCCCGCATCCGCCTGTGAAAAAGCACAAGACCACTACCAAGGTAGATGTGCAAGTTTCCTGCCCCGAAAGGCCGCCACCGGCGACTGGTGGGACAGGAACGACGGTTATTCAAACCGTCTCGGCGCAATCCTGCGATAAACCGCCACCTCGCCCTGAAGTCATCAAGTCCAATAAATGGATTACGAATTTGCAGATCTCCTTTTCTCCCTCGGTGTCATTTTCGCTGACGATCGCCTTGACATTCTTGCTGCCTTTTGTCGCCGTGGCAATGGATAAGCGTCTTCGTCGGCGTGCAAGGATGACGAAATGAGCTACTATTGGCGATGGGTCTGGGCCTTGGGGCTTGTCGTTGTCCTGCTCGACATCGTGTTGCTGGCAGGATTCGCTACGCCGCACTGGGCGTTCGATGCACTGCGCTGGGGCGCGGCAGGCTTCGTCTCGCTCTGGTGGAGCTCTCGCGCCTGGCTTGTCTGGCAGCATGGTCAGCGTCGCGATGATGCGATTTGCGGCGCATCGGATAGCGGCGAAATCGTCGAACTGCCTCAGCAGGAAAACGCCATCGAGCGGCTCATCAGTTACTTGATGCCTGCCAACGCGCTCGACGGCCGCATCGTTGCCTTGCGGGGTAGTTGGGGCATGGGCAAAACCGTCATATTGCGCCGACTGGTGCAGAGGCTGGAAGCTTGTGCCGAGCAGCGTTTCGCGGCGGTGTGGATCAACGTCTGGCGCGCAGAGACGGCCGACGATCTACACCGCGCCTTTTATGAGGCGCTGCTGCATGCACCGACCGTCTTTCGCGAATGCTGGCTGGCTTTGCCCTGGCTTCTGCCGCGCGCCTTCCTGCTAGGCCGCATGGTACGCTCGCTACGGTTGGCGTTCAGGAATTCCCATGCAGAGGCCGAAATGAGCCTGCGGCCCGATGCCTTGTTTCCCTTGACCATGCAACATCAGGTCGAATGGATCGTCCACCGCATGCGCCGGCGCGGTTTTGGCGTGGTGGTGATTCTCGAAGAAATTGACCGCGCCGCGCCAGCTGTCACCCGCCATGCGATCGTGAGTGCGGAACGCTCGTTCAAGCTACCCGGTATGACGGTCATTCTGCCCTATGTGCAGGAGCATCTCTGGACCAAGGCCTTCAATCCCCTCGAGCCGGGGCCACCCGATCTCGAAGGCACGCTGGAAAGCCTGCTGCAGCAGGAGCTGCTCGCCGAAGAAAGAAAAAAGGCGATCGGCGGCAAGGAGGAAACGCCTGTCGAGTCCCCTCCACCCTCGTACGATGCATCACGCCAGTCCAGCGCCAAAAGCATGCTGGCAGACTGGCAGAAAGATCAGTGGTTGCGCCGCTTCGTCATGTTCGACGAGCATCGGCGCAATCGCCTCTACCGCCGCTTCAGCGAAAAATACCTGGGCGGCTATCGCGTCGATATCGGCGTCTATTCCAGCAAGGACATCGCGGCGCTGATCACGAAAAAGCCGAGCCTGTTCCACCTGGCGAAAGCAAAGTTCCCTCTTTTGGCAGATATGGAGGAGGATGAGGCGCGTGAGGTAGTGCACCATGCAGTCACCCACTACCATCCGAAACTTACCGTGCGCCATTTGCGCCATTTCGAGTCTTATTACATACGCCTGCTGGAAGGGGTCCCCGCTGATCTAGGTTCAGATGTTAAGTCAGTCGTTGTTCCCCCGACTGTCTCGCGATTAGAAAAGATAAGATCGAAGAGCATCGTTCTCGATAGGTTTGATGAGGTTCTCGATCTTCTGGTCACTGAAAAATTGCCAAAGTATGATTTGTCGCTGCAGGCCACGGCACGCTTCTTGGCAGCCATCGCCGCGCTGGCGGCCTGGTACGAGGCCATGATGCACGCGGAGAGCTGAAAAAGATGGCTTGGGAAGACGACAAGAAAATCGTAAAGACGAACAAGCTGTCCCTGAGCGAAAAGTGGCTCTATGACAAGCTGTACATCTCGGATGGCGGGGCACTACAAAACATCCTCCCCGCCATCGAGTCGCTCGCTTGGCAGAATGTTCTAATGAAAATCTACGGCGATGGTGATCCCATTCGGGAGCTCGACAGCACCGATAGAGACGTGCGTCAGCATTTTCTCGACTGGGCTGATAAAAATCGTCTGGACGATCTCGACGATCTGCTCTACGTCGCAGAGGAGGGGGTGCCTCTGCCGGGCAATCCTTCTGAAGCCACCCTCAGGGCAAGGCGGCTCGTGCGGGATACGGCTTACGATCCTAAGCGGCTCGCCGCGCTGATCTACTATATGCTCGCGTCTACCCTGCGCCGTTGGGAGGAGGAAAAAAGCGCAACACCGGAACAGATCGCCGATTTCCTATTGGGGCCTCTGGGCGCTGATCCATCGCCGACGCCGCGTTCGACCGCGGCGTTTGTCGCCTTTGGCGTTCGCCTGTGGCGGCTGCTGCAATCCCAGAAGGAAAAAGACATCGGCTATTGGAAAACGGTACGTGGCTTTGGCGACTTTTTCGTGCGGACGAAAGGAGGCGATGCGCAGGTGCTGGCCGCGAGGGCCTATGAGACATTGATCAAGGAGCTCGGGCCGCAGTCTCAAACAGTCGATCCCGCCGATCTCATCCGCGGCGCAGCCAACAATCTGGTGAGCATTTTCGACGAACTGGCGGGCAGAAATCCGGCAGGCGCGACGGTCGAGGCGGCTGCGGCTGCTGCGTGCCTGCATTTGTTGGCTGGCGATGCCATCGAAGAGCGCCGTGCCTGGTCTGGCGCGCGCCGCCGCCTCGTTTCGCTTGATGAACTCGGCAATACGCCTCTTGCCTTTCAGCAGGTTGGGAGCGATTCATTCGATTTTCGCTATCTGCGCCAGGCCTGGTTTTCTGCCCGCGCGGCTTGTGCGCGGGCACGCCTGCGCGAGCCGGACACCAACAATGCAAAAGATGTGGCCGCGGCCTTCTTCAACGCCGGCGTCGCCTTGCTGCGGCGAGGCGGCCGCGCCGAGCCCGCAGTGGTGCGCGCCCGCGTCACGCTCAACGTCTTGGGCGTGTTTTGGTCGTTGCTCCTTGCCCTTGGCGATGAGCAGCAAGCTCTGGGGCCATACAATGGCGGCGATTGCGCGGTCAATCTGTTCGGCGCGCTGACAGATCTCGATGAACGGCAAATTGCATCATTGAAGCGCGAGATTGGCAAGCTTTTCGTCCGCCTGGCCAGATCGAAAAATGCCATCGGCGAGGCGGATTGGCAAAAGATCAAGAACTCATCGATAAAACTTAGTGTTAGCGATACGCTGCCCGATTCGGATACTCTGCTCGGGGCGCTCGTGGCGTTCATGATCCAGGCCGGGCAGGCGCTTGGTTTGCCCCAGCTAAGCAAGCTAGCCAGGGAGGCGGCGGAGGGTTCGGGGCAAAATGAAGTGGAGAATGAAGAGACGCGCAAGCGATTGGCAAGCTTGTCATGGCTTTGCGCGGCGCGGAGCCTGCAGCCATTGACCCAGAAACGCTACATCGATCTGGTCCGCCCCGTATGGCAGCTGCTTAACCGTCGACCGCCTACCCTCCAGGATTTGCCGGATGCCATCGCCGCCAACTGGACAGCATTCCTGGACGGCAAAGAGATTCTGGTGGCGGCAGACCTGAGGAAACGCGAGGAAATCGATGCGATCTTCGCCGCTGTAAGGGAGGACCCGCCGGAATCGCTCGGAGAATGGCTCGGTAAGAACGCTGCCGAACTGGCGAAGGCTTGGGGGCGATGAATGGTAGGGCAAAAAATTGGAATTGATGCAAGCGACAATCCTGTGGGCATTTTGGATGCCTTGGCGAATGATTGCCTCGCGCAAGCTTGAAGTGGCCTCATCTGGGATGCCGCCGAAGTCTTCGATATAGACAACGGTTCCGTCAGCACTTACGATCTCGACGCCATCCACGTTAGCGCGAGCAACGAGCCATGGTTCTTGGTTGTGAGTCATGTGATGCTCCTGATTTGCGGAGCCGTGCCCATGCGGGCACAGCGCACCCGCATGGATTGATGAAAGCGCCTCTTAATACCTCAAGGCGCACTCAATTGCAGCGGCTTTCGCTGCTTTCGCTGTCGAGAAGCTCTCCGGCGGCGAGGCATGCATCTGGAGAATCCATGCGTTCCTGACCCTCCACAGATGGCCGGCTGTCATGCCGGACTTTCCTCGTACCGAGAAACTTCCATCGGCGTGTTTTATGACCGCCCGCTGTCCGTTGTGCTTGCGGCGGTTCCGCTTTTTTGGACAGTCGGATAAGCTAAGACCGACTAGTTGATGTCAGACGACACCCTAAACTGACCCCCTGTCGACAAGAAGAACTGACCCCCTGTGCGAAGAAGTGCGCATTCCGACGAACGTGACCGACCGCACCGATGAACGTGACCGCTGGGGAAAGGCGGATGCGTGGTGTTCAACCCAGATTGTCCATTAGATCGGGCAGACGATCTATGAAGAAACTCAACGACATTCCCAATGCCCTACGCGGCGGCGCTCGGGCTGCGGGCGGTATCTACGCGCCCGTGCTCCTCGTTCAGAGGCAACGCTATGGACTCGTCGCCCGAGCGCGCATCGACTCGCCCTCGCCGGCGAGCACCGCCGCGTTCCAGTGGACAATCTGGGCTTATTTCGAAATCACCGGTCACGCTCTCGGAACCAGCGGTCTCACCTTTTCGGAATCAGCGGTCACGTTGCCTCGGAATACGCAGCCAGCGTCACGGTGGATACCGAAGATGTGCCTTTATGCCGCGCCGAGAACCAAGGCGCGGTGGGTGTGGACTTGGGCGTGTCCGCCTTGGCAACGCTCTCGACGGGAGAAATCATCCCCGGCCCCAAGGCCCACACTGCGCTGCTCAAGCGCCTGCGCAGGCTCTCCAGAAGCCTCTCGCGCAAGCGCAAGGGCTCGAAGAACCGGGCCAAGGCCAGGATGCGGCTTGTGCGGCTGCATGTGCGCATTGCCAGCATCCGGCAGGATGCGCTGCATAAGCTCACCACGCGTCTCACGCGCCGCTTCCACACCATCTGCATCGAAGACCTGCACGTTCGCGGGATGCTGCGCAACCGGCATCTGGCACGCAG
>JAOADW010000001.1 GCA_026417115.1 Rhodocyclaceae bacterium | reverse complement strand
GGCTACCAGGCAAGCATCTACACCTATCGGCTGCTCCCACCTTCTTAAAGATCATCCCCCATCAAGACTTCCGCCTCAATCGAGGAAAGACCACCATTATACCCACCTCCCCAAACCAGTCAACTAGAAATGAGGATTTTTAGGATTTTCCCTTCGCCCGCGGATGGGCAGCATCGTAGACCTTGGCCAAATGCTGGAAGTCGAGATGGGTGTAGATCTGGGTGGCCGTGATGCTCGCATGCCCGAGCAGCTCTTGGACGGCGCGCAGATCACCACTCGACTGCAAGAGGTGGCTGGCGCAGGAATGACGCAGCATATGGGGATGCACCTTCATGGGCAGCCCCCGCAAGTGCGCCAAGCGACCGATGCGCAATTCGATCGCGCGCGCACCGAGCCGCCGCCCGCGGCGGCCGACGAAAAGCGCGGTTTCGTCGGCCGCGGCCAAGGTTTCGCGGCATGCCAGCCAACGCTGTAAGGCGGCCCGAGCCTGCGCGCCGACAGGAATCGTGCGCCGCTTGCCCCGCTTGCCCACGACGGTGATCTCTCCCGTCGCCAATGCCGAGGTTGCCGAAAGATCCAGCGCGGCAAGTTCGGCAAGCCGTAGGCCTGAAGAATAGAACAGTTCGGCCATGGCCCAATCTCGCACCCGCAAGGGATCGCTTTCCGCCAAGGGCATGGAGAGCAGAGCGGCCGCCTGGTCTGGCGAGAGCGCTTTGGGCAACAAGCGGGATCGTTTCGGAGCAGTCAATCCCTCGGCGGGCGAACTCGGGATACGACCTTGGCGCACAAGCCAGCGATAGAAGGTGCGCCAGGCGGAAATCACGCGCGCCAAGGACCGCGCCGAGAGACCCTGCGCATGCAACGCCAGGAGAGCGGCACGGAGGTCTTTGTGCGTGAGGTTGGCAAGCGGGGAATCGGCATGTATGCGGGAAAGCAGCGCAAGATCCCGCGCATAGGCCGTAAGGGTGGCGTCGGCCAGGCGACGCTGGTGCCGATTTTCAGCGCAGAAGCGGAGAGCGTCCGGGTCGCGCAGCGTTTCGCTCATGCCATAAGCCGTTTTTGCTTTCTTTAGTCCAGCGCGAGTGTGCGCGCGAGTGTTACGGCAGCCACTTCGCCGAGCCGCTCGAGATAGAGCGTACCCATTTCAGGATAGAAACGCTGCCCCTCTTCGCTGCCCAGCGCGAGCACCCCGAACGGTGTGCCGCCATGGCGTAAGACGACGAGGGCAAGCGAGCGAATGTGCGCGCCGGCTTCCCCAAACCATGCCAAGGCTTCGGGCACTGCCGCCGCGGGGCCACAGTAGGGGTGCACGAGACTGGCGATGAGCTCTCTTTCGGCTACGGTCGGTGTCGACTCGGGGCTTTTCGCCCACAGCCGAATGGCCACATGGGGAATGGCGAAATCGCCCGTCAAGTGATCTTCCAGGGCCGCAAGAGCAGCCGTCGTCTCTGAGGCGCCAGCCAGCGCCAGCGTCAGGCGATGCGCTTTGGCGAGCAATGCGTCGTTTTCCTCGCCAAAACGAATGAGTTCGGCAAGTTTCGTTTCCAGTCGCTTGACCTGCTCGCGCAGGGCGGCGATCTGACGCTCGGTGATCGAGACGGTGCGCCCACCATGCGGATCGGGGATGACGAGTTGTGTCAAGAGTTCGGCGTACTGCGCGAAAAATTCAGGGTGGTCTTTGAGATACTGAGCGACCTCTTGCGCCAATAACGTCATGCTGTGCCCTCGGGAATATCGATTTCGCCATGAAAAACCGTTTCCGCCGGCCCCGTCATGAAGACCGGATGTTTGGCCCCTGCCCAGGCGATCGATAACTCGCCCCCCCGCATGATCACCCGTACGGGGGTAGAGAGACGGCCGAGCCGGATGCCAATGACGGCAGCGGCACAGGCGCCTGTGCCACAGGCAAGCGTTTCCCCCACGCCGCGCTCATAAACGCGCAGACGCACGGTATGGGCGTCCACGATCTGCGCAAAGCCGGCATTGACGCGCTTGGGAAAGCGTGGATGACTTTCGATCAAGGGTCCATCGCGAGCAACGGGCGCCGTATCGACATTGTCGACGAACTGCACGGCATGGGGATTGCCCATCGACACGACGGCGATTTCGGCGGCTCTCCCGGCGTATTCGAGCCGGTAGGTCATGGCTTCTCCATCGGCGAGAAAGGGGATGTCGGCCGGCGCAAAACGCGGCACGCCCATTTCGACGGTGACGCGACCGTCGTCTTCGAGCCGGGGGGTGATCAAGCCCGCTGCCGTCTCGACGCGAATCTCGCGCCGGTCGGTCAAGCCTTCCTCGTGCACGAAGCGCACGAAGCACCGCGCCCCGTTGCCGCACTGCTCGACTTCCGAACCATCGGCGTTGAAGATGCGATAGCGGAAATCGGCCGATTCGATCGTCGCGGGTTCGACGAGCAGCAGCTGATCGCAGCCGATGCCGAAGTGACGATCGGCCAGACGGCGCACCAATGCAGGCGTCGGGTGAAAAGATTGTCGCACGGCGTCGATCACGACGAAATCGTTGCCCAGGCCGTGCATTTTGGCGAAGCGTATCTTCATGGACGCCATCATACGCCGCTTGTTTTCTTCCGGCGCACTGCGATTATCGGCGATAAACCGGCGCATCTTTCGGAGGACGGGTCTTGAAGCGTTTGTGCAGCCAGAAATACTGTTCCGGCATCTTGCGCACTTCGTCCTCGATATACGCGTTCATGCGCCGTGTGTCTTCTGCGATGCTCGTCCCAGGAAAGTCTGACCAGGGCGGCTGAATCTCGACCTCATAGCCTGCGGCCGTCTGCCGCGTGATCACGGGGAGGACGACGGCGCCCGTTATGCGCGCAATCCTCGACAACCCCGTGATCGTGGCGGCTGGCACGCCAAAAAAAGGCACGAAGAGAGCGTCTTGCGGCCCATAATCCATGTCGGGAAGATAGTAAAAGGGTTTTCCTGACTTCATGGCGCGAATGGCGCGCAGCAAGCCTTCCTGACGCGAAAGCAGCTCGCTCCTTCCGAAACGCGTGCGCCCCCGATAGAGGGCGGCATTGAACAACGGGTTTTTCTGGTTGGCATAGAGGCTGACCATGTCGAGTTCCAGTGCAAGCCGCGTCCAGCCCATGTCGAGCCCCACGAAGTGAGGCGCCAAAAGCAACACGGGCCTGCCTTTCTGCGCCTCGAGATGTTCCATCCCTCGCACGCTGACGAGCCGGCGGATGCGACGGGGGCTTGCCCACCAAAGGATGCTGCGGTCCAAAAAGCTCTTGCCGAATGCTTCGAAATGCCTCTTGGCGAGGGCGACTCTTTCCCTTTCGGACCATTGCGGAAAACAAAGGCGCAAGTTGGTGAGCGCCACTTCGCGCCGCTCCCGGCTGAGAAGCCAAAAAATGCGGCCAAACCAGCGGCCACACCCCGCGAGCATGGCATAGGGCAGCCCATGCAGCAGCCACATCAAGGCCAATGCCAAGCGGGTCATGGCTGCAGCTCCGTCGGCGGCGGAGCGCCTGCCGGCCGCTTGTAACGGTTATATCCCCACAAATATTGCGCGGGTTTTTCGCGGATCATGCGTTCGAGCTCGCGATTGAGTCCTTCGGGGGTGGAAAGATCCGCACTCGGCGCATACAAGTGGAGATGATAGCCTCGTCCTTTGGGCAACCGCTCTGCCCAGGCGAGGATCACGACAACCCCCATGGCCGACAAACGCGATGCCAAAGTCATGGTATAGGCAGGACGACCAAAAAATGACGCCCAGACGCCTTCTCCCGCTTTGGGCGCTTGATCGGGAAGCAGCCCCACCGCCTCTGCGCGTTTGAGGGCGGAGAGCAGTTTGCGCACGCCGGAAAGATCTGCCGGCGCGAGCCGCAGATTGGCGCCACGCCCTGCTTCGATCAAGCGGTTGAGGGCCTCTTTGTGGGCTGGACGGTAAAGCACCGTGATCGGCCGATGGGCGGCATAGTATTGAGCGGTGATTTCGAAGCAGCCCAAATGGGGCGTCAAAAAGAGAATTCCCTTGCCTTGCGCCCACGCGTGTTCCACGAGGCACCAACCCTCGACGGCCACGACCTGACGGGCGACTTCAGCCGCGGGCCGCAGCCAAATCTTGGGCAATTCGCAAACGAGTTTGCCGGCTTCTGCGATGGCTGCCTTGCGCCATTGGGTCAGCCCAGCCTGGGCGAGATTTTCTTCGAGGTGACGTCGATAGGTAGGCGAGAGCCCATAAACGACCCAACCGGCCATAGCGCCGAGTTTGTGCAGCAGCGCAAGCGGCAAGCGGGAAAGAAGGCGAAACAGCGTGATCACGTCGGCTTGACGAGTCGTAAAAAGACGCTATTATCCGCGTCTTCCGCCGAGTTAATCGAGGCTTTTGCTTCGCGAGGACAACTTGCAGGGCGGACTATAAATGCTGCTAAAGCGTCGCCAGCTCCCTCCCCAGAGCCGGTTCGACGGCAAGTGCGTGGGGAGTCATCAAAGGAGCCGGCATGAGCCAAGAGTATCTCTTTACCTCGGAATCCGTCTCGGAAGGCCATCCTGACAAGGTCGCCGATCAGATTTCCGACGCCATTCTCGACGCCATCCTCAGCCAAGACAGATCTGCGCGCGTCGCCGCCGAGACGCTCGTGACGACGGGCCTCGTCGTGCTGGCCGGAGAGATCACCACTTCCGCCGTCGTCGATTATCAGACAGTGGCGCGCAACGTGATCAAGCGCATTGGCTATGACAATACCGAATACGGCATCGACTACCGAGGCTGCGGCGTACTCGTCACCTACGATAAGCAATCGCCCGACATCGCGCGGGGCGTCAATGCTGCTTATGACGACAACCTCGACCAGGGCGCCGGCGACCAGGGTCTGATGTTCGGCTTTGCCTGCGATGAAACGCCCGTCTTGATGCCCTTGCCGATTTGGCTCTCCCATCGCCTCGTCGAACGCCAGGCGATGCTGCGCAAAGATGGTCGGCTGCCCTGGCTACGGCCAGACGCCAAAAGCCAGGTGACGGTGCGTTACGTCGAGGGGCGGCCTGCCGCCATCGACACCGTCGTGCTCTCCACCCAACATGCGCCGGACGTCTCGTTGGAAGCCGTGCGCGAAGCGGTGATCGAGGAGATCATCAAGCCGATTCTGCCGAAAGAGCTGGTGAAAGGCGAAATCAAATACTTCGTCAATCCGACCGGCCGTTTCGTGATCGGAGGCCCGCAGGGGGATTGTGGCCTCACGGGGCGCAAGATCATCGTCGACACCTATGGCGGCGCTTGCCCTCATGGAGGCGGTGCGTTTTCCGGCAAGGATCCGTCGAAGGTCGACCGCTCGGCCGCATATGCGGGACGTTATATCGCCAAGAACATCGTCGCCGCTGGGCTCGCGAAAAAATGCCTGGTGCAGGTTTCCTATGCGATCGGTGTCGCCCATCCGACGAGCGTCTGGGTCACCACCTTTGGCACGGGCAAAGTCTCCGACGCCACGATCGCCGAGCTCGTGAAGAAACATTTCGATTTGCGCCCGCGCGCCATCGTCAATAGCCTGAACCTGTTGCGCCCCATTTATGAGAAGACTGCGGCCTATGGCCACTTCGGGCGCGAAGAACCGGAATTCACCTGGGAAGCGATCGACAAAGCGCAAGTGCTCGCCTCTGACGCCGGGCTCTGATCTCAGCGAGGATTGCCCGCCTGTGAGATCGCCTCGCGCAACCACGCGGCGATCTCGGCGGGCTTCGTGCCGTAAGCGAATTTTTTCACGAAGGCGCCCTCTGGCCCCAGCACGAACAGCCCGGCCGAATGGTCGATCGCATATTGGCCTTCGCCCTGCGGCACTTTTTGAAAGCGCACTTTGAAATTTTGCGCAGCGCGCGCCACCAAGGCTTCCGACCCCCGCAAGGGAATGATGCGCGGATCGAAGAAGCGCACGTATTCGACGAGCACCCTTGCTGTGTCGCGCGCCGGATCCAGCGTAATGAAGAGCGGCTTGACGCGCTGCGCCGCCTCACCGAGTTCCGCCAGCACTGCCGCCATCTCGGCGAGTGTCATAGGGCAGACATCCGGACAGTGGGTATACCCAAACGACAGGAGCTGAAAATAGCCACGAAAATCCTCGGTCATCACCGCGCGGCCATTGGCATCCTGCAGCAAATAACGGGGGATGATCTCGCGCGTCTCGCCTACGCTGAGATCATGCTCGCCGTAGCCAGGCGGTGACCAAAACAGGCAGCCGACGATCAGCCCAGCGCTTGCACAAGCTACCCTGCATTTCATGGTTTGGACGCGTAAGCGCGTTTCAATGCGGCAACCGCCTCCTCGATCTGCTGCGCCAAGGTGCGCGCATCCATACAGGGTCTTTCGCCCTTGCCCATCTCGAGGAAGCGCTCCTGGGTGGCGGCTTCGAAGATTTCTCCGATTGCGCGCGTCTTCGCCGCCTCGTACACGACATGACTGCGAATGCGCTCGACGAGAGCCAGTTGGCCACACGCCAGCGCCTCGCCATTGAGCAATCCAAGCGCTCGCACTTCTGCGCCGCCCACGGGCTCTCCCCAGGCGCTAGACGTTAGGACCAGACAGACGAGCGCGAAAAACGCGCATGCCGCTTTTTTCATGGCGTCAGCCTCGATGTTTTCATCTTACCGGCGCACCCAGAGGGCACCTTGATTTGGATCAGTCAGCGTTATAATTTTCATTATGCCGAGGAGCGCTGCAAGGGTCCTCCCCCCAGGCTCGGCAAGAACAACGGCGCTCGCCCGAACCAACTTCCGGTGGGGCGAGGCCCGTCCCACCGGTCACAAGAGGAGTCTTAGATGAACGCTGTGACCGATGCCGCCATGTCTGCCGATTTCGTCGTCGCCGATTTGTCGTTGGCCGATTGGGGACGCAAGGAGATCGCCATCGCCGAAAGCGAAATGCCCGCGTTGATGGCGATCCGCTCTGAATTCGCACAAGAAAAGCCGCTCAAGGGCGCGCGCATCTCGGGCAGTCTGCACATGACGATCCAGACGGCGGTGTTGATCGAAACGCTCATCGCGCTCGGCGCCCAGGTCCGCTGGGCTTCTTGCAACATCTTTTCCACGCAGGACCATGCAGCCGCCGCGATCGCCAAGGATGGAGTCGCCGTCTTCGCCAAAAAAGGCGAAACGCTCGAAGAGTATTGGGAGTATACCCACCGCATCTTTGAGTGGCCCGACGGCGGGTATTCCAACATGATCCTCGACGATGGCGGGGATGCGACGCTCCTGTTGCATCTCGGCGCCAAGGCGGAGCGCGACCCCGATGCGCTTTCCAAGCCCACAAGCCATGAGGAAGAAATCCTCTTCGCCGCCATCAAGAAACGGCTGGCTTCCGACCCCACTTGGTATTCGCGGCGGCTAGCAAGAATCCGAGGCATCACGGAAGAGACCACGACCGGCGTGCATCGTCTCTATCGGATGCACGAGCGCGGAGAGCTCAAGGCGCCAGCGATCAATGTCAATGATTCGGTGACCAAATCCAAGTTCGACAACCTCTATGGTTGCCGCGAATCGCTCGTCGATGGCATCAAGCGCGCCACGGACGTGATGATCGCAGGCAAGATCGCCGTCGTCTGTGGCTATGGCGATGTCGGCAAAGGCTCTGCCCAGGCGCTGCGTTCACTGTGCGCACAAGTCTGGATCACCGAGATCGACCCCATCTGCGCCTTGCAAGCGGCGATGGAGGGTTACCGCGTGGTGACCATGGACTATGCCTGTGACAAGGCCGACATCTTCGTCACCGCGACCGGCAATTGGCATGTGATCACGCATGAACACATGCTGAAGATGAAAAACAATGCAATCGTCTGCAACATTGGCCATTTCGACAACGAAATCGATGTCGCTAGCCTGGAGAAATACCGTTGGGAAGAAATCAAGCCGCAGGTCGATCACGTGATCTTCCCCGACGGACACCGCATCATCCTGCTCGCCAAGGGGCGCCTCGTCAATCTGGGCTGCGCCACGGGGCACCCTTCCTATGTGATGTCCTCCTCGTTCGCGAACCAAGTGCTCGCGCAGATCGAGCTCTTCAACCATGCCGAAAAATACCCGATCGGCGTCTATCGCCTGCCCAAGCATCTCGATGAGAAAGTGGCGCGTCTGCAATTGACGCGTTTCGACGCCATGCTTACGCGGCTGACGCCCGAGCAGGCCGCCTATATCGGCGTGCCCGTCGACGGCCCTTACAAAGCGGAGCATTATCGCTACTGATGAGCATGAACTCGTTCCATGCGCGAGCGCCGCGCCCGCGGCGCCCGTCCTCCGAGCGCGCCGCCGACAAACCACCAGGGTGGCGTGTGGATGCCGCGCTCGTGGCGGTGGGGCTTGCGCCTTCGCGGACCGTGGCGCGGCGCCTGATCGAAGACGGCCGCGTCACGCTCGCCGGTTTGGCCGTCACCAAGGCTACCCAGTGGGTCGCCGACCCTTCTCGCTTGGCCGTCCGCCCCACAGCCTCAGCTGAATACGTCTCGCGCGGCGGTTACAAGCTTGCGGGCGCTTTGCTTCAGACAGGTCTCGCCGTTGCCGGCAAAACCTGCCTCGACATCGGCCAAAGCACTGGCGGGTTTACCGATTGCCTGCTGCAACAGGGCGCTCGTCATGTCGTTGGCATCGACGTGGGGCATGGACAACTGCATGCGCGCATCGCGCAGGATGCGCGCGTCGAACATTACGAAGGCGTCAATGCTCGTTTCCTCGAGCCTTCGCAGCTGGGCGGGCGCCGTTTCGACCTCGTCGTCGCCGATCTCTCCTTCATTTCGCTCACGCTGATCATCCCCCGCTTGCCGCCATTGCTTGCGCCCCAAGGCGATGCACTCTTGCTCGTCAAACCTCAATTCGAAGTCGGCGCGCAAGGTCTCGGCAAAGGCGGCATCGTGCGCAACGCCTCACTTTACACAGCAGTCGAGGAAAAGATTGCCGCGGTAGCCAGCGCTCACGGACTTGTCGTTTGCGCTTGGTTCGAAAGCCCCCTCACAGGTGCTGAGGGCAATCGCGAATTCTTCGTTCATCTCCGTCATGCCTGAAATCGAACTCTCTTTCGAATTTTTTCCGCCGCAGACGGTGGAAGGGCTACACAAGCTGCGCGCGGTGCGCGCCGAGCTCGCCACGCTTGCCCCTGCCTTCTTCTCCGTCACTTATGGCGCCGGTGGGTCGACGCGCGAGCGCACGCGCGCAGTAGTCCTCGAAATCGCCGCCGAGGGCCATGCCGTCGCCCCCCATCTCTCTTGCATTGGCGCCACCCGCGCCTCGATCCAGACTCAGCTCGATGATTATCGCCGTCACGGCATTCGGCGTCTCGTCGCCCTGCGAGGAGATTTGCCCTCCGGCATGCGCGACCCCGGCGAATTTCGTTATGCCAATGAGCTTGTCGCCTTCATTCGTGAAGCAACGGGAGACTGGTTCCACATCGACGTCGCCGCCTATCCCGAATGGCATCCGCAAGCCAAGAGCCCGCAGGAAGATCTACTCAACTTCAAGCGCAAAATCGAAGCCGGCGCCAATGCGGCGATCACGCAATTCTTCTTCAACGCCGACGCCTATCTCCATTTCGTGCGCGCAGCACGTGCGCTTGGCGTCGATGCGCCGATCACCCCCGGCATCATGCCGATCGCGAGCTTCTCGCGGCTTGCGCGTTTTGCCGACGCTTGTGGCGCCGAAATCCCACGTTGGATGCGCAAGAAATTCGAAAGCTACGGCGACGACGCCGAAGCGGTGCGCGCCTTCGGCATCGAGGTCGTCACCGATCTATGTCTCCGCCTGCTCGAGTGCGGAGCGCCCGGCCTGCATTTCTACACCTTGAATCAGTCGGCGCTGACTCTCGAGATCGTGCGCCGGTTGCAAGACAGGGTCCGCTGGAGCTGATCAGCCAGACTCGATGCGGTTGCGGCCGTTTTTCTTTGCCCGATAGAGCGCTGCGTCTGCACGGCCGAACAGGGCTTGCGCGTGCCCATCTTCCCTTTGTAAAGCCGCCACCCCAAAGCTCGCGGTATAGCTCAAAGCGTGACCAGCCACTGTCAAACGCCTAGCCTCGACCGCCATTCGGAGTCGTTCAGCGACGAGCACCGCCTCGTCTCGTGAAGTCGTGGGCATGAGAATCACAAACTCTTCTCCACCCCAGCGGCCGACGAGATCGATCTCGCGCACCGTCTCCCGCAAGATGCGCGCGAAATCCCTGAGCACTTCGTCACCCGCCGCATGGCCAAACGTATCGTTGATCGCCTTGAAATGATCGATATCCGTCACAATCAGCGCCAATGGCTCGTTTCGCCGCCGGGCACGTTGCATTTCCCGATGTAAAGCCGCATCGAAGACGCGGCGATTGGGTAGCCCGGTAAGTGCATCTGTACGTGCAAGCGATTCGGCCAGCTCTTTTTGTACGCGCATCGCTTGGCGTGAAGCATCGAGACGCGCGAGGACATCCCGCGCAATCTGTGCGGATATCCACGCAGCCAACAGGACGCCGCTCAGGACGATGGCGAGCGTCAGGTGCATCATTTCTTTCTCGCGTGCATCGATGCGGTCGAATGAAATTTCCAGTCGTATTCCTCCCAAGAAAGGGGCATCTGCGAGTTTTTCCAAGCCGTCTTTCCAAGGATCGTCGGACAGTTCAGCATAGCTCCGTCGAATCGGTGCAAAGACGAGCAAACGGCCTTCCCGTCGCTGGAGCCGTTCCCTGCCAGTGACGGGAAATGAAGAAAAGGCCAAAGAGCCACTGCTGGCCAAAAGACGCCCCTCGGCGTCATAGACGGCCAGGGCGACGACATCGGGATCGTTGGCAACGATCGCCTGAACGAGGCGATCGAGCATCCTCACATCGTGGCTAAAGAGGGCATATTCGGCCGCCGGCTCGATCTGCCGCACGAGCGACTTGGCATGTACCTCCAAGGCGCTTTCGAGGTCCACCCGATATCGGCCAAGAAACGACCATGCTAGCAAGATGACCATCAACAGCGCCGGCACGACGGAAATGGCCAAGAGCCGAAAATGCCAACGTGTTGCAGGCAGATCGTCCGTTTTCATGGCCGTTCGGCAGCACGTCGCTCTTCGGCGATGCGATCGATGTCGTCGAGCACGATGCCCAGCGAGGCAGCGACGCGGGCATTGGCGACCAAGGTGAATTCGCGCGGCGCCTGTGGCGGCGGTAAAGGATGGCCTGCCAGATAG
>JAOADW010000027.1 GCA_026417115.1 Rhodocyclaceae bacterium | reverse complement strand
AATTTCATCGAGCGCTTCGGTAATCACGGAGATTCTTGCTTTTGCAGAAAGGTAATCGGTTGCAGAGACGTGGTGGCCGCGTTCGATTTGCTCGCGAAGGAGCACTGACATTCTTTCCTTTCCGCGCCGATAGTCTTCGGCGTAATGGAAGGCCAATTCCGCTTCCATTACGGCACGATGCCACTCGACGACGCGCGTCGCGGAATCCGGTAAGGGGAATTCTTTTGTGCGATCCCCGAGATGATCGAGAAGCTCCTGAAATCCCTCTTGTGCATCGTTTGCCATTTTTGACCACCAGGGGGTCTTTACCCAGGCAAAGAGGGGAGAGAAGGGAGGGACCTGTCGGCAGATGTCAAAAAGCGGCGGTCGTGCCTGTGGCCGCATGTTTTCTTCCTCGGCGTCATAGCCTACCAAGACTTCTGTGAGAAGCGCCGCATCTTCGACCGAGCGGCTAAAAACGCCCACTTGGTCGAGAGTGGGGGCCTGTGGCAGGATGCCTCGGCGCGAGATCAGGCCGCGGCTGGGTTTGTACCCTATGACACCACAGTAACTGGCAGGCCGGATCACGGAGCCATTGGTCTGCGTGCCGATCGCCAATGGCACCATGCCATCGGCGACCGCTGCAGCTGAGCCGCTTGACGATCCGCCTGGGGTGCGGCTGAGATCGTAGGGATTGCACGTTTTTCCGTGGGCCAGCGAAGCAAGCTCTGTTGTTGCCGTCTTTCCGAGAATGATGGCACCCGCTCCACGTAGGAGCTCGACGACCTTGGCATCATGGCGCGGACGGCGGCCTGCATGCAAAATGGTGCCATCCTCGGTGGGCATGTCAGCGGTGTCGATGATGTCCTTGATTCCTATGGGTACCCCATGCAGCGGACCCAAGGGTTTTCCCTCTTTGCGCCATGCATCGGCTGCACGCGCTTGGCTTATGGCGTAATCAGGATCGAGGAAAGCCCAGGCTTGGACCTCTTTCTCGCGTGTGTCGATACGAGTCAAACAGGCACGCACGAGTTCTTCTGAAGAAAAAAGCCCTTCTCGGATGCCTTCCGCTGCTGCTTGTGCAGTCATCCAACACAGATCATCGATTCCCATAGAAAAGGTCTGGCAGCCAATAAACGAGTTGCGGGAAAACGTAGATCAAGACCATGGCCAAAAAGACCATCGACAAGAAAGGCAAGCACCCTTTGAAGATGGTGGCAAGTTGAACATGCTTGGGTGCGACGCCTTTCAAGTAATAAGCAGACATGGCCATCGGCGGTGTCAAGAATGAAGTCTGTAAATTCAAAGCGATCAGAATTCCGAAAAACATGGGGTCGACATTGAAATGCGGCAACAACGGCAGAAAAATCGGGACGAAGATGATGATGATTTCGCTCCATTCGAGCGGCCAACCAAGAATGAAAATGATCAACTGTGAAAGCAAGAGGAATGTGATCTGGTCGAGATCGAGGCTGAGGACGAAATCTTTGATCAGGCCTTCTCCACCGAGATAAGAGAAGACCGATGAAAAAGTCCATGAGCCCACAAACAGCCAGCACACCATGGCGGTCGTCCGAGCTGTGAGGAAAACTGCCTCTTTGAGGCGCTCCCAGGTGAGAGCTCGGTATGCTGCGGCCAGTAATGCTCCTCCGAGGGCACCTATCGCAGCGGCTTCACTCGGCGTAGCCAAACCGAACAAAATCGCCCCCAAAACAGCCATGATCAATACTGCGAGCGGCACAAAAGCCTTAGCAAGCAACAAAAACACTTGTGGCCAAGTCACCCCCTCGATCTGCTCAGGGGGTAATTTAGGCGCGAGAGCAGGGTTGACCAACACTCTGCCCATGACATAAAGCATATACAGAGTGGCCAGCAGTAGGCCAGGAATCATCGCTGCTGCATAGAGCTTGACGACCGAGATGGCGGAGGTCGCGCCATAGACGATGAGCATGATGGAGGGCGGAATCAGGATTCCCAGCGTTCCTCCTGCAGCGATGACCCCGGTAGAAAGTTTTTGGTCATAGCCGGCTTTCAGCATCGCTGGCAGAGCAAGTAGCCCCATCAAAGTGACGACCGCGCCGACGATGCCGGTTGCCGTCGCAAACAAGGCGCAGGTCAATAAAGCCGCTACGGCCATCGCGCCAGGCACGGCGCGCATCGCCAATTGCAGGCTATGGAAAAGGCGGTCGAGAATGTTGGCGCGCTCGACGAGATAGCCCATGAATAAGAAAAGTGGTATCGAGACGAGCACGTCATTGTTCATGACGCTAAAGGTGTTTTGGGTGAGCAAGTAGAACACCCTGTTTTCGAAGAAACTCTGGCCTGGCTGATAATAGGCGTAATAGCCGAATCCGACCCCCATCGCCATCAAGGTAAAGGCGATGGGAAAGCCAAGCAGAATCACAAAAATGAATACGCCGAGCATCAGGAGAGCGACTTGAGGATCGGTCATCGACGTTCTCCTGCCGTATCGGTGGTTGCACGATAGGTAACCGTTTCAATTGGTTGGGTCACCTCAAAACCCAGGCGCCGCTCGTCTTCGACTTGATGTAGGATGGCTGTCTCCATCTCTTCGACATCTGACAGACGGCTTGGCCAGGCACCTGTCTTGAGACAGACGATGCAGCGTAGGACTTCGGCGAGGCCTTGAATGCAAAGAAGGATCCCCGCAGCGGGAATAATCATTTTGAGCTGCCAAATCGGCACGCCAATAGGGCTATTGACACTGACCTCGCGGATCCGTACGGCATCAGCTGCATAGGCCCAGCCGGCTATGGCGAGCGCCAACACGCCAGGATAGAAAAAAAGGAAATAAAGCACGAGCTCGATACTTGCTTGAACTCGTGGAGGCATCAAACGATAAAAGATGTCACCACGGACATGCGCCCCCCGTGATAAAGCATAAGCTCCCGACATGAGGAAAAGTGCACCATATAAGATGTAGCTCATGTCGAACGCCCAACTCGTGGGGTCGCGCAGGATGTAGCGCACCACGACTTCGTAGGAGGTGCCTAATGTCAAGATGACGATGCACCAAGCGAATGCATGACCGACTGATTTTGACAATTGATCGATGCCGTGCAAAAAAGCTTGCAATGTCATAGGTGGCGTCCCATGAAAAGGGCGGAGCATATATGCTCCGCCCAGAATCGGGTCGGTCAGAAACCAAGCTTACCAAAAAGGTGTTCGTATGCGGCCTTGTAGTCGGCATCATTGAAGAAATGATAATAACCGATGCGTTTGCCCCATGCTTTTTGGGATTCCCATACCTTCTTGAAGAAAGGGTCTTCTTCTGTGAGGCGCTTCACGATGGTATCCCATGCCTTGATTTGGGCATCGAAAATATCCTGCGGGGTTCGCATGATGTTGACTTTGTCTTTTTCTTTGAGCTCTTGGAGATCTTTTGAATATTGATCCATCGCAAGGGCATAATTAGCAGTCGATGCCGCTTCGGCAGCGTACCGCAAAATGGCTTGCAAATCCTTCGGCAAGGAGTCGTATTTTTTCTTGTTGAAGACGATTTCGAAGAATTCCATGGCTTGATGGTAACTACCCATCATATAGTTTTTGGCGACGTCCTGGGCCCCGAATCGACGATCGGAAGTCGGGTTGTTGAACTCGAATGCCTCAATGACCCCTCGCTCCATTGCAGGTACGATTTCTCCGCCAGGGAGTTGTGTTACTTTGACACCCAGTTCTTGCATCAGATCGGCGGCCAGCCCAACCGTACGGTATTTGAGACCTTTCAATTCTGCGGCTGATTTGATTGGTTTTTTGAACCAGCCCAGTGGCTGAGTCGGCATGGGCATTGCAAAGAACCCAACGATGTTAAGGCCCAGCTTTTGCATCAATTCGTCATAGTATTTGTAGCCTTCACGATGGATCCATGCGAGCATTTGGTTGGCATCGCAGCCGGTAATCGGTCCGGTACCGAAGAGCGAGGCCACTTTGCTTTTGCCATACCAATACACTGCAACTTGATGTCCGGCATCGATGACCCCTTTTGAGGTTGCTTCCATGACCTCGAAGGGCTTGACTACCGATCCAGCGACCAAGTAATCGATGCGGAGCCGGCCCCCAGCCATTTCATTGACTCGCTGCACGTATTGCTCAGCCATTTCGTTGAAGATGTCTTTAGCACCCCAGGCGCCCTGCATCTTCAGCACGATCGGAGATTGTGCTACCGAGATCATCGGGAAACCGGTGATTGCAGCCCCTGCAGCTGCAGTCTTGAGGAATTTTCGACGAGCTGGCTGAGTGTGGGTTCTCTGCTCGTTATTGAGATTTGCTTTTTCCATCTTTGACTCCTCCTCGAATGAACGAAGCGACATCGCTTCGCCGTTGGACATGATCGGCTTTCGCCTTGACGATCGCCGTATGCTCAGCCCGCAGAAATCATCGTAGCATGACGATACGATGGAGCAGGAGGCGGGCTAGCTCCTGCAAAGTCTGTATGAGCTGTTTTTGTCGCGATGCGGTGACCCCCCCCTTGAGCATGCTGACTGCGACGGCTGCAATGGCTTGACTGCTTTGAGGATCGATGATCGGAACACCAATGCAGATCATGCCTTCACGGGTTTCTTCGTCGTCGATGGCATACCCGCGTGCTCGAGTGTCTGCGAGATCGGCTAACAGCGACTTCAACGTGCGATGCGTGCGAGGGGTAAGACAACTCAACCCATGGCCACGGAACAATGTCCGTATCTCGGTATCGCTCAAGGTGCTGAGCATAGCCTTTCCTGTTGCGGTGCAGTGGGCAGGAAGTCGCAAACCGATGCGGTAATTGACGCCCAGCGGTTGGGTTCCGCTGCGATAGGCGACATAAACCACTTCACGGCCATCCCGGACCGCAAGGACAGCCCCCTCTTCGACGAGCTCGGGGTGTTCGGCGAGGGCTTGTTCAAATTCTCGTGCCAGTGAGGTTCGGGAGAGGTAGGCGTAGGCAAGATCGACCAAATGCGCGCCAAGTTGGTAGCTGCCGTCGTCGTTGCGCTTCAGCAAGCCGCAGAGAGTCAAACTCGTGCAGAGCCCCAGCGTTGAACTTTTGGGTAGGCGCAATCGGCCGGCTAGCTCGCCGAGGGTCAAGGCAATGCCGCTGGCAGCGAGTTCATCGAGCACACGCGCTGCTCTCAAGACGGAAGGCACCGCAGCTTTAGGCAACTCACGTGCCAGCGGCTTCCTCACAATCCCCGCTCCTCTCTGGTCATTCTTTGTCTTCAACTTTATGCCCTTTCTTGTTCGAAATCAAGTATGGCGTTCAGAATGGTGAACAATGCGATCTTCCATTCTTGAAACAAGCATGCTCTGCATAGGTGCGTGCATTTTTGTTTCCCCTTTTCTGCATGATTCCTTGTGCTTTTATGCCTGGGGAGCCTGCGTGAATGGACTCTCTTCTGCCAGCCAGCATAACCAATTGATTTTCATGAATGGTCTTGAGGTCGAGTAGGCGGATAGCGGACGAGCACGGCTATAATCCTGCACGCATTTTCCTTCCTGACCACCATGTCGATAATCTTGAAACTCCGCGGCGGTCCTGCGCTGACGCCTGCACGCCTGGCGCGTCTCGAACGCTCTCTCGGCCTTTCGCTGAGGGCAGAGCACTGGTATTTCGTCGAAGCAACTTCCCCTTTCGATCCGCAACGCTTGGAGCGCCTTGCGGCCTTGCTGGGGGCGCAGACGGATCCAGGCATAGTGCAAGAGGGCACGCTGATCTTGGTCACCCCGCGCTTGGGCACGATCTCTCCCTGGGCATCGAAAGCCACCGATATTGCGCGCAATTGCGGCTTCGATGAGATCGTCCGCATCGAGCGGGGCATCGCCTATCATTTCCGCGATTCGCTCTCTGCGGAGGCGCGATCGGCGTTGGCAAGCAGACTCCATGACCGCATGACGGAATCGGTGCTCGACACGATCGATGCGGCCGATGCGCTGTTTCATCATGTTTCCCCGCAACCCCTGGCGAGGATACCTGTCTTGGCCCACGGGCGCGCTGCGCTCGTTGCCGCCAATACAGCACTGGGACTGGCGCTATCCGAGGAGGAAATCGATTATCTGCTCGACAATTATCAGCGTTTGGAGCGTGATCCGACCGATGTCGAGTTGATGATGTTCGCCCAAGCGAACTCCGAGCATTGTCGCCACAAAATCTTCAATGCGGCATGGGTCGTCGACGGGGTAGAAGAGCCTTTGTCGCTTTTCCAGATGATCCGCAAGACGCATGAGGCGCATCCCGAAGGGACCCTCGTCGCTTATGCCGATAATGCGGCGGTGATCGAAGGGGCGGTCGTGCAGCGGTTTTATCCGGACCGCGAGGGGCGCTATGGTTATGTCGAGCAGCGTACCCATATCCTGGCCAAGGTCGAGACCCACAACCACCCGACGGCGATTTCGCCATTTCCGGGCGCGGCAACAGGCGCCGGTGGCGAGATTCGCGATGAAGGCGCCACAGGAAGGGGAGCAAAACCCAAGGCCGGACTCTGCGGTTTTTCTGTTTCCAATCTCCACCTGCCCGAATTCGCACAGCCGTGGGAAGCTTGCCATGGAAAACCCGGGCGTATCGCTTCGGCCTTGGAGATCATGATCGATGGGCCGTTGGGCGCAGCGGCCTTCAACAACGAGTTTGGACGGCCCAATCTGGCTGGATATTTCCGCAGCTTCGAACTCGAAGTCGGCGCACAGGTGCGTGGTTATCACAAGCCGATCATGATCGCCGGCGGCATTGGCAACATCGACGCTGCTTGCGTCGGCAAGATCAAATTTCCGGCGGGGACGTTGTTGGTCCAATTGGGCGGGCCGGGAATGTTGATCGGTTTGGGCGGAGGAGCGGCTTCTTCGATGGCTACCGGCGCGAATGCCGCAGAACTCGATTATGCTTCCGTGCAACGAGGGAACCCGGAAATGCAGCGACGCGCCCAAGAGGTGATCGATCGTTGCTGGCAGTTGGGCAAGGACAACCCCATCTTGGCGATCCACGACGTCGGCGCCGGCGGCCTGTCCAACGCCATGCCGGAGCTTGCTCATGACGCTGGTCGAGGAGGTTGGTTCGACCTGCGGGCAATTCCGGTCGAAGAGCCTGGAATGAGCCCGCTCGAAATTTGGTGCAACGAGGCGCAAGAGCGATACGTCCTCGCCATTGCCCCCGAACGGCTTCCCGAATTCGCTGCCCTTTGTGCACGTGAGCGTTGTCCTTTCGCAGTGCTCGGCAAGGCGACCGAGGAACGTCGCTTGGTCGTCGAAGATGCGATTTTTCACGATCGTCCCGTGGATTTGCCGATGGAAGTCCTGCTTGGCAAGCCCCCCCGCATGCAGCGTATAGCCACGCGCCTGAAAACCTCAGGGGTTGCGCTCGATCTTGCCGCCATCGATTTCGCCGAGGCGGCCTATCGGGTGTTGCGATTGCCGACGGTCGCCAACAAGAATTTTCTGATCACCATCGGCGATCGCACCGTAGGAGGGCTTACGGCGCGCGATCAATGTGTTGGCCGTTGGCAAACTCCGGTGGCCGATGTGGCTGTCACGACGATGGGATTTCAAGGCTATTTCGGCGAGTGTTTCGCGCTCGGCGAACGCACGCCCATAGCTTTGCTCGATGCGCCAGCGTCGGGCCGTATGGCGATTGGAGAGGCGCTCACCAATCTTGTCGCGGCTAAGATCGAGGGGCTTTCTCGAGTCAAGTTGTCCGCCAATTGGATGGCAGCCGCCGGACATGGTAGCGAAGATGCGGCGTTGTTCGACACGGTCAAGGCCGTGGCGCTCGAATTTTGCCCGAGTCTGGGTATTTCCATTCCCGTGGGCAAGGATTCTTTGTCCATGAAGACCCGCTGGCAGGAAAACGGCCAGGACAAGGAAGTGGTTGCGCCGCTGTCTCTGATCGTGACGGCCTTCGCGCCCTGCGCCGATGTGCGTCAGACGCTCACGCCTGTGTTGGCGTCCGATGAGGAGGGCGAGACGGAGCTGATCCTGATCGATTTGGGAGAGGGGCGCAATCGGCTCGGGGGTTCTGCATTGGCATATGTCTATGGTTGCATTGGCGATGTTCCGCCCGATGCCGACGCCGATCTCCTGCGCGCATTTTTCGCGGCCATCCAGACTTTGCGGCCCAAGATCCTCGCCTACCATGATCGTTCCGACGGCGGTTTGTTCGCCACGATCTGCGAGATGAGCTTTGCGTCGCATCTGGGCGTCTCCCTCCATCTCGATACGCTTTGTTACGATGAATGGATGAATGATGTAGACGGTCTGGAGCGCGCTCCGGAAACCCTGTCCGCACGGGCGCAAGAGCGCTTGCTTGCCGCCCTTTTCAACGAGGAGCTCGGCGCCGTCTTGCAGATCCGTCGCGCCGATCGCGGCGAGGTGATGCAGGTCTTGCGCGCCCATGGGCTAGGACATTGCAGCCATGTCATCGGCCATCTCAACGCTGACGATGAGATCCGCCTCTGGCGCAATGCAAAGCCTGTGTTTTCGGCGCGCCGCATCGATCTCCAACGCGCTTGGAGCGAGGTGAGCTATCGCATTGCGCGCTTGCGCGATGATCCAGACTGCGCCCAAGAGGAATTCGACGCCATTCTCGATGTGGACGATCCCGGCTTATCGGTCGCGCTTACCTTTCCTTATCCGGCGCCCATGGTCAATGGCGGCGCACGCCCTAAGATTGCGATCCTGCGCGAACAAGGCGTCAATGGCGAGACCGAGATGGCCGCCGCTTTCGATCGCGCAGGTTTCGAGTGCGTCGACGTGCACATGTCCGACCTCTTGGCGGGTCGATGCCGACTCGAGGCATTCAAGGGGTTGGCAGCATGCGGCGGCTTTTCCTATGGCGATGTGCTCGGCGCGGGTCAAGGCTGGGCGAAGACCATTTTGTTCCACCCCGAGCTCAAAGAAACCTTCGCCGCCTTTTTCTCGCGCCCCGACACCTTTGCGCTCGGTGTCTGCAACGGCTGTCAGATGATGGCGCATCTCTCCGAGATCATTCCTGGCGCCGAGGACTGGCCCATTTTCCAGCACAACCGTTCCGAACGCTTCGAGGCGCGCTTCGTGATGAGCGAAATCCCGGATTCGCCGTCGATCTTCTTCACGGGGATGGCAGGATCACGCTTGCCGGTCGTCGTCTCCCATGGGGAAGGGCGCGCCGTCTTTGCTCGCGAGCAACGAGCGCCCATTGCGCTGCGTTACATCGATCATCGGGGGCAGATCGCGACGCGCTATCCCGACAACCCCAATGGCTCGCCGGAGGGCATTGCCGGCGTCACCACGCGCGATGGACGCGTGACGATCATGATGCCGCATCCGGAACGGCTCTTTCGCACCGTGCAATGGAGCTGGCATCCCGCCGGTTGGGGCGAGGATTCCCCGTGGCTCGAGATGTTTCGCAACGCACGGCGTTGGGTGGGGTGACGAACCTCACAGTGAAGCTGCGATTGCCTTCTACGCGGAAGGCGGGGAGGGGAGGACGGCTTGGGTCAAGAAGCCCAGGCCAATTCATGCCTTCTTTTTGCGTTTTGTCCGTCGTTTCGGCTGACCATATTCTTGCCGTAGCTCGGCGAAAGTCGCAAGTTGCAGGGCGACTTGATAATTGAGGCTGCCCTCCGGCAGATTGCCTTGCTCGTCGGGTTCGCCGGCCGGCACCCCGGTCAAGAGTTCGAGCGCCTGATCGACGTTCTCCACGGCCCAGATGTGGAAACGTCCTGCACGCACGGCTTCGAGGATTTCCGACCGCAGCATCAGGTGGCAGACATTTGCCTTTGGAATGATCACGCCATGTTCGCCAGTCAGCCCGCGTGCGGCGCAGATCTCGAAGAACCCCTCGATTTTCTCATTGACGCCCCCGATGGGCTGCACGACGCCGAATTGATTGACCGAACCGGTCACAGCCAGCGCTTGTTTGATGGGAATGCCCGAGAGCGCGGACAAGAGCGCGGCAAGCTCGGCCAAAGAAGCGCTATCGCCTTCGACGCCCCCATAGGATTGTTCGAAAACGAGGCTCGCTTTGAGCGACAGCGGCGTCGCCCACCCATAGCGCGCGGCGAGGAACGAGGAGAGGATCAAGACGCCTTTCGAGTGGATCGGGCCGCCGAGCTCGACTTCACGTTCGATGTCGATGATTTCGCCTTCTCCCATGCGTACCGTCGCCGTGATGCGGACGGGGTGCGCAAAGCTCGCAGCGGGCAAGGTGATCACCGCCAAGCCGTTGATTTGACCGACATGAAGCCCTTCGGTCGCGATCAATAATTGTCCCCGGAGGATTTCTTCCTGATAGCGTTTGCGCAAGCGTTCATGCCGGCGATAAAAGCCCTCGATGGCGATTGCGACATGGCGGCTTTCGATCCGCGCCGCGTTTTCCCCGCGCGCATGGTGATCGGCTTCGACCATCAGGTCTTCGAGCGGACGCGTACGCATCGTCAAGCGCTCGGCGTCACCTGCCAACCGCGCCGCATGGTCGATCAGTTTGGCGACGGCATGCGCCGAGAGGGGAAGCAAACCACTGCGATGGGCAAGGCTTGCTAAAAGCTGCGCGTAGGTCGCCATGTTTTCGGCGGTACGCGGCATCTCGCTGTCGAGGTCGGCATTGATCTTGAAGAGTTCGGGAAAATCCGGATCGTATTCCGCGAGGAGATAGTAGAGCAGGCGGTCTCCGATCAACACGACTTTGACGTCCAGCGGCGCAGGTTCGGGCTCCATCTGCATGGCGCTCGCGAGCCCGAGGAGTTCGGCGAGCGATTCGATGCGTATCTCGCGGGTTTTCAATGCGCGCTTGAGGGCTTCCCAGGCATAGGGCTGGGAGAGCACCTTGAGCGCATCGAGCACGAGGAAACCTCCATTGGCACGGTGCAACGCCCCCGCCTTGATGAGCGTGAAGTTGGTGACCAGCGTGCCCATATGGACAAGGTGATCGATGCGGCCGACGAGATTTTGCACCGTGGGATGGTTCTCGATCACTATGGGACGGCCACACTGCTCGGCATGGCTGACGAGCAGGTTGACGAGATAGCGATGAAGTGAAAATCCACTCGGAAACGTTCCCGGTTCGAGTTCCTCTTCGCTTCTGGCGCCTTCGCGCCATGCTTCGCCGCTCTCGACGATGTCTTTGAGCACGGCGTCCAAATGGCTTTGGACGTCCGGAAGATCGGCGTAACGGGGTCGCAATTCCTCGATCAAATGACCGACGGCGAGTTTCAGCACTTCGCGGTTGACGGCGCGGATGCGATTGAGCATCTCACGCCGCCAATGAGGAAACTGGTGCATCAAGTCATGCAGACGCTGGTGGAAGGCCTCCATCTTTTGGCCGAGCGCCTGCTGCTGTTCTTCGGGCAGCTCGGCGAATTCTTCCGAAGAGTAGGTCTCGTCCGGCGTTTTCAGAGGCGCGAACATGAAGCCCTGGGGCGTGCGGAGCAACGCGATCCCTTGTTGCACGGCTTCATGGCCCAGTTGCCGCAGGGCAGCGTCTTCGCGTTGTTTTTCTTCGGCTTGGATGGATTCGATGCGGCGACGATAGTCGTCGCTTTCGAATGCGGCGGAAATTGCCGGGCCTACGTCTTCGACGAAACGCTGCATGTCGTCGCGGAGCTGGACGCCTCGGCCGCAAGGGAGGCGCAAGAGTCTCGGCTTGGCGGCAGCATTGAAATTGAAGACGTAGCACCAATCGTCGGGAAGCGCACCGGTATTGCGGTATTTTTCGAGCAATCTCTCGATGAGGGCGCGCCGGCCGGAGCCTGCCTCCCCGAGCATGAAGATGTTATAGCCCGGCTTGCCGATGGCGAGGCCAAGTCGTGCCGCTTCGATGGCGCGCGGATGGACATCCATCGGCGCGCACGTGGGCAAAGCGCTGGTATCGTCGAAAGGCAAAGAAGCAGGGTCGCAATGGGTGGCCAGGGCTTCTGGCGGTAAAGGTGCGGGTAGGGCCATGGGGCGTTTTTCTTTTCGTGCGAAAGGGAAGAATTAGAATGCGTCGATTCTAGTCGGCGCTCGGAGATTCTATGGTATCCGTCGTTCATGCGTTGCCTTCTCAGGGAGTCGATACCGCGACACTCGAGCGCCTGATTCATGGATTGCCCGCAAGCGAAGGACAACGGCTTTTATCCTGTGCGCAATGGGCGAGCGAGCTGTATGGCGACGCCAAACTCGGCACCGGCGAGACGACCTTCGCACATGGCCTAGGCATGGCCTTGATCCTTGCCGGCGTCGATCTCGATGCCGACAGCCGGGTTGCTGCGCTGTTGTTTGCTGCTTTCGATTTCCTTGCCGATGCCGAGGCAACGTTGTCGAAGCAATGGGGCAAAGCCGTCGCAGAGCTCATTGCAGGCTTGGCGCGTCTGAAATCGTTGCGTCCGCTGACGCTCGCGACCGTCACAGGCAAGTCAGACGTCTTGGCTCAGACCGAAATCCTGCGCAAGATGATCCTCGCGATGGCTGCCGATGTACGCGTGGTGTTGCTGAGGCTCGCCTCACGTACGCAGACCTTGCGGTGGCTGGCAGAGCACGCTACCCCAGAACGCGCCGACATCGCCCGAGAAAGCCTGGCGATTTATGCGCCGCTTGCCAATCGGCTCGGCATCTGGCAAATCAAGTGGGAAATCGAAGATCTCGCGTTTCGTTTCACCGATCCAGACACCTACAAGATGATCGCGAAACGACTCGACGAGCGGCGTCTGGAGCGCGAGGCTTTCATCGCTGCAGCGATCACACGGCTCAAAGAAGAACTCGCGCAGGCGGGAATCGAAAATGCCGAGGTCTACGGGCGCCCCAAACACATCTATAGCATCTGGAACAAGATGCGGCAGAAAAACCTTTCGTTCGAGGAGGTCTATGACGTACGCGCGCTGCGCATCATCGTCGGGGAAGTCAAGGACTGCTATGCGGCTTTGGGGGTGGTGCATGCGCTCTGGCAGCCGATCCACGGAGAATTCGACGATTACATCTCGCATCCGAAAGGCAATTTCTATCGCTCGTTGCATACGGCCGTGATCGTCGAAGACGGCAAACCCTTGGAAGTGCAGATTCGCACGCACGAAATGCATCGGCATGCCGAGCTCGGGATTGCCGCTCACTGGCGTTACAAGGAGGCGGGCAGCGGCGCCAAAGCGAATTCCGCTTACGACGAAAAAATCGCCTGGCTGCGAGAGCTGCTTTCCTGGCGCGACGAAATCGCCGACTCGGCAGCCTGGGTCGAACAGATGAAACGGGCAGCCCTCGACGATACGATTTATGTCGTCACCCCGGCAGGTAAGGTCATCGACCTACCGGCGGGCTCCACGCCGCTCGATTTCGCTTATCGGATCCATAGCGATCTTGGCCATCGCTGTCGCGGCGCAAAAGTGGACGGCCAGCTCGTGCCGCTCAACACCCCCCTGAAGAGCGGACAAAAGGTCGAAATCATCGCCGCGAAAAGCGGTGGGCCTTCGCGCGACTGGCTTGCCCCGGGCTATCTGCATTCCTCGCGCGCACGGCAAAAGGTCAAGGCGTGGTTTGCGCGTCTCGAAGAGCAAGAATCACTCGCGCAAGGGCGGCTTTGGCTCACGAAGGAGCTCGAACGCATGGGCTGCGCCGGCGCCAATCTCGAAGAGCTCGCCCAGAAGCTCGGTTGTAAAAGCGTGGATGCTTTGTTTCTCGCCGCCGCTCGCAATGAGATCGGCGCGCACGCCCTGCGCCAAGCCCTGCAGCGCCACGCGCCCGCCGCGCCCGAAGAGATCCTCACGCGCGCGGCAAGACCCGCCCAAGGCGGCCAGATCCTCGTCGTCGGCGTCGACAACTTGCTCACACAACTCGCGCGCTGCTGTAAGCCCGTTCCTTTCGACGCCATTGGCGGCTTCGTTACACGCGGCAAAGGGGTTTCGGTACATCGCATCGAGTGTGCGAATTTCCGCCAAATGGCGCGGCGTTATCCCGAACGCGTGATCGAGGCTGCCTGGAGCGAGCAGACCTCAGGGCGCTTTGTGAGCGATCTGGCGCTCGAAGCCAACGATCGCCAGGGGCTTTTGCGCGACATTTCCGAGTTGCTCACCAAGGAGCGCATCAATGTGGTGGCGGTCAACACAGTGACGCGAAACGGCATTGCCCGCATGCGGTTTACGCTCGAACTCAATGATGCCGCCCAGCTTGCACGCGTCGCTAAGCTCATCGGCGAGGTGCCCGGCGTCGTCGAAGTGCGGCGATGAATTCAGCGTCCCACGCGGATTTTGTCGCCATAGCCCGTCAATTCGAGATAGCCTCGACCCAGAACGCGCGCGCCCCTCTTGACGCGCACCGCCCCCTCCCAGTAGATCGCACCTGTCGAGCGCCGCGCATCGAATTCTTGATCGTCGAAAAGCGGCATCAGCGCCAATTCCCATCCCTCGATCGAGACCAGCCACTCGACGGGCCAAGCAATCTGAGTCCGCGGCGAGCGCCAGATTCTGAGCGGCACAAAGCATATCTCGGAAGGGCCATAGAGGCGCATGCGGCCTTCGCCATCGCGGAAGCTCGCGCCTGCCCAAAGCGGTTCGCCATTGGCGCGACGTAGACGGAACGCCATCAAGGCCGAGCCATCGTCGAAATTGAGGCCCACCCACTCCCAGCCTTGGGCTTCTTCAGGCAAGAGCTCGCTCGACCATTCATGATCGACCCACGCCACACCGCTTGCCGCTTCTCGGTGGCGCCCTAGGGTGAGCAAACCCCGGAGCGCAAGTTGCGGACGCGAATAATAAAAGCTCGCATGGCGCGCATCGGGCGCTTTCTGGCTAAAACCGGTCGCGCCATGCAAAAGCGGAGCAGAGGCGGCATCGAGCTCCAAAGCGAGCGCGAAATCTTCGGCTTTGGCGGCAAGCTGATAGCGTCCCTCTGCCAACCGCAGGAACCACTCGCCGATCCAGACATCCGTCGTGAGCTCGCGAAAGCCAGCATAAAGGCCATCTGCACGAGCGCTGCGCTGGGCATGGCGCAAACGCGCAAGCGCAGGATCGGCGATCGCCGCATGGGCGATGAGCAATTGGCGCGGCGAAAAACGACTCGGATTGTCTTCGCCGTGGCCTGTGCGCACGCGAAAGAAAGTCAGCTGAAACCCTCGTGACCAGTGTGGACCATCCAACCAGCCAGTCACATACCACCATTCGCTGCGGAAGTCGGCATGGGCTCCATGATCACGCGGGAAGACAAGGCGGCGGGGCGTCACGGGCGGAAACAAAACCGCCGCTGCCATCGGGGGCATGAAGGCAAAGCCAAAGCCTGCCATCCACGCCGCAAGCCAACGACGACGCTGCCTCACCAATCCTCCCGCACGGCAAAGACGGCGGCTGGCTGCATGGCGGCCCGGCCTGCGGCGATCGCGGCGCCAATGGCCAAAACGATCATGGCAAACGCAAAGACGCCCAACGCAAACCAAGGAATCGCCCAATCCATGCTCCAATGAAAGCTCTGGCGGTTGATCACCTCGATCAAAATTCCGGCGATGGCAAATCCCCCCACCAGCCCCATCGAGACCCCGGCAAGCGCAATGACGCCGGCCTCGATGGCGATCGAGAGGCCGATGTCGCGGCGCGTCAAACCCAGATGACGCAGCATGCCAAATTCACGGCGTCGCGCTGCCGCGATCGCCGCGAAGGTGGCCGCGACACCAGCTAGCCCGATGAGGATGGCTACTCCCTCGATCAAATAGGTGATCAAAAATGTGCGATCGAAAAAAGCGAGGCTTTTCGCGCGGAGTTCAACCGTGCGCGTCATTTCGAGGGTTCCGGGATGCGCGAGGCGCTCAATGGCCTCCTTGACCCTTGTTTCATCGGCGTCTGGAGTGAGCTGGATCGTCGCCTCATGCACACCCAGGGCGCCGGTCAGCTTGCGATAAAGGTCGAGTTCCATGATGATCGCGCCATGCTGACGCGCATAGTCGCGCCATATCCCCTTGATCGTGAAGCGGTAAAGAGCGCCGGCAAGCGGCACCTCCACGACGTTGCCCGGGCGCCAACCCGAAAGATCCGCTAGGGCTTCGGAAATCCAGATCGTAGGGCCCTCGGTGGCAGCGGTTCGCCCGACGACCGGCACGTCGAGGTGGCTTCTCGCCAGCAAAGTCACGGCAGTCTGCCCAGGAAACAAGGCGAGTTGTTCATGGCGAGTGAAGTCGATGCGCTGGATGCCTGGAATCGAAGCGAGTTTCTCCTGCAGTTCCGGTGAGAGCAATCCAGCCGGCGTGCGTCCTGCGACCGCGCGCAGATAAAGTTCGCCTGGCAGCACCTGGGCAAGCCAATGATCGAGCGAATCGCGAAAAGCATGCACCATGATCGCCATCGCGCTCGCCAGCGCCAGCGACGTCATGACGCCCGCAGCGGCGAGGAGGGACTGTGCGGGAGTGTGTGCGATACGGCTTACGGCAAGGAAACCGCTGGGCGGCAAAAAGCGGTTGCGCGCAAGAACGCATGCGAGCGCCTGAGACACGCGAGGCAAGTAGATCAATGCGCCCGCAAGCAAGAATGCGACTGCGAGATAGCCGCCGAGAGGCAGACCCTGCCAGGGAGGGAGGAAGAGCGAGCCAGCGGCGACCAGCAACATTGCCGCTCCCCACTGGGGACGGATGGCTACGAGGGGCAAGGGTTCCGTGGGCAGAGCCTTGAGCGCTTGCGCCACGTGCATGCGCAGGGTGGTGCGTGCAGGCAGCCAAGCGCCGAGAAGCCCTGCAAGGGTTCCCAAAAACACAAACAAGAGGGTTGCTTGCCAAGAGAACCGCCACTCTGGAGCAAGGCCGGCAAAATATCCGGCGCCGAGGTCACCTCCTAGCCGGGAAAGCGCCCAGGCGGCAACCGCATGTCCGCCCACTGCGCCAAGCAGACTCCCTGCCAAGCCAAGCAGGCCGCCTTCGGCGAGCAAGCCTGCGTAGAGGACGGAAGGCGGCATTCCCAAGGCGCGGAGAAAGGCGAATTCGGTTTGCCGGCGCGCTAGAGAAAGCGCTTGGGCAGAAAAAACGAGGAACAATCCCGTCAGCAAGGCGAGTCCGGACAGGAGTCCGAGATTGACGCGATAGGCGCGGCTCGCCCGCGCGGCCGGCGCGGTGCTGGCGTGCGGTTTCTCCATCACGAGACCGGGCGACAAGCGCGCGCGCAGAGCGGAAAGATCCGCGTCGGCCGTCAATTTCAGATCGATGCGCGTAAGCTTGCCTTGCAAGCCAAAATGTTTTTGTGCGGCGGCCACATCCATGACGGCGAGCCGATGATTTTCCGCGAGTCCCGGAAGATCGCCGGCAACACGCAATGCCAGGCGCCGTTCGCCGACCAAGACCGTCACGGTCTGGGTCCCTTGCGGATCGCTTTGCAGGCCGCCGAGGTCCATCAACTTTTCGAGCACTGCCGGAGACAAGAACAAGGCATCTTCGGCCAAGACGTCGAGACGCTCATGCCATGGCCGGAGCGCAAGCTGAGGCGCCCACTCGAGATGCACCAAAGGATCGATGGCAAGAAGCGGCACGGACAGCGGAGCTTGATCCGCGCCCAAAAAGAGCCGCAGATCGAGGGCGATGACCGGCGCTGCCGCGGATACTCCAGGAAACTGCGCGAGCTCGCTCCAGAGAGCATCATCGAATGCCTGCCCACCGCCATGCACCGACCAGTCCGCTTCGCCGGTCAGCTCGCGAGTCGCGCGCTCGAGTTCGACGAGAGCGGCTTCGTGCACCACATGTACCGCAACGCCCAGGGTGGCGCCGAGCACGATGGCGAGAAAGGCGAGGGCCGTGGAAAACTTCCGTCGTCGAAAGGAGGCGAAAAACACCCTGGCAAGGCTCATGCTGCGACGAGTCCAGAACGGGTAAGTCTAAACACGCGATCGGCGGTTGCCGCGGCTTGCGAGGAATGTGTGACGAGCAGCCCGATCGCGCCGTGAGCGCGGATGCATTCGGCCAGCAAAGCGAGTATGCGTTGGGCATTGTCTGGATCAAGATTGCCGGTGGGTTCGTCGGCAAGCACCACCGTCGGCGCATGCACGAGGGCACGGGCAATGGCCACGCGCTGCAGCTCTCCCCCTGAGAGCGCCTGTGGAAAATCTTGGGCACGCGCGGCAAGCCCGACTTTTGTCAGCATGGCCAGTGCCGGCGCTTGCGCTTCTCGGTCACGCTGGCCGAGCAGCGAAAGCGGCAGCATGACGTTTTGCAGGACCGTCAAGTGAGGCAAGATATGGAACGCCTGAAACACGAAACCGAAATGCTGTCGCCGAAGTTTCGCCAAAGCGACCTCGTCCAGTGAAGCATAATCGAGGCCCTTGAAGAGGATGCGCCCGGTCGACGGGCGATCGAGACCAGCGATCAGATTGAGCAAGGTCGATTTGCCGATTCCCGATTCGCCGACGATGGCCACGTATTCGCCCGCACCCAAATGCAAGGTGACGGGCGCCAGCGCTTGGCGCCCACAGAACGAACGGCTGACCCCTTCGATGATCAACATGGCGAGCGAAGAAACCTCCGTGTGCCTTTACAATAGCGCCTTTTTGCGTCAGAAGGCGCCGCAAGTACGGGGAGAGAGGCGCTCCCTTTTCGGCGGCGCCACGCTGCCAGGTTTGTCGACGGTTTCGCGTCCTTGCCGTGGCAAGGCCATTAGGCTATGCGTTGTTTTCTGCCTGACCTTTACAAGGCGCTCGCTGCACAGCTGATCCTTCTCCATCATTTCACCTGGTATGGTCCGCTCGCAGACAAAGCGGCGGAATCAAGCCCGCGTCTTGCCGAACTTATCGCCTGGCTCGCCCAGCATGGTCGCTATGCCGTTGCCGTCTTCCTCGTCGTTGGGGGATTCCTGGCCGCCCGCTCGGTTCCTCCAGGAAGCGTGGTTTCGCTGCCCCGGATGATGACTTTGATCGCAGCGCGTTATTTTCGCCTCGTCCTGCCTTTTGCGGTCGCCCTTTCCTTGACGTTGCTGTGTTTTGCCGTGCTGCGGGCAGAATGGCCCCATGAGGCTTTGGGAGACCCCCCTCGCTGGTCGCAAATCCTCCTTCACATCCTGCTCTTGCATGAAATTTTGGACGTCGAATCCTTGACGGTCGGGGCCTGGTACGTGGCGATCGATTTTCAGCTCTTCGCACTTTTCGTATTGCTCGTCTGGCTCACGCGCCGCACACGCCGCGTAGCCGCCCTGTTTCTGCCGATCATCCTCATGGCAGCGCTTTCGCTTTTCTTTTTCAACCGCAACCCGCGCTGGGATTCCACACCTTTCTATTTTTTTGGCGCCTATGGGCTCGGCCTCATCAGCGGTTGGGTTAGCGCGCCGAACGGGCAGCGCCGGTGGTTCTGGGGACTCGTGGCCTTGTCTTTGCTTGCCTGGATCCTGGATCCCCGACCGCGGCTTGCCATCGCCCTTTTCGTCGCGATCACGCTGGTATACGCCCTGCACCCCATGCCGGCCAGCGCCATCACCCGCATCGTCGAATATCTTGGGCGCACGGCCTATGCCCTGTTCCTCGTTCACTTCCCCGTTTTGATGGTGACGAGCGCTTTCATCGAGCGGATGTTTCCTCCCACCCCGATCCATGCATTGATCGGCTTGCTCCTCGCATGGGGGGCAAGCATGGTGGCTGCGGATCTTTTCCATCGTCGCCTGGAGAAACCTTGGCGGGACTTCCGACTCCCGCGGCTGGATTCAGCGGGCCAGGTCGGCCGGCGTATTGAGGTTGGCGAAGGCTAACGCATCTGGAAAATACACGCGCACTGCCTGGCGCATTTCGCACCAACGAGACAGACGCCTTTCTCCATGAGCGAAATAGTCACGCAGCGCCGGTAGCTCACAACGATGGCACAAGGAAAAAGTGGGCTGTATGCCGGCCTCGGTCACGGCGACGGCGAGGGTCCCTTGTGCGAGGCTCGCGGCTTCATAGAGCCGCGCCACCAAATCGGGCGCCAGATCCGGCACATCGCAAGGAACGATGGCAAGCCACTCGGTCTGGCATGCGGCAAGCCCCGTTGCGATACCCGCCAAAGGGCCGGCGAAACCTTGTATTTCATCGGCAAGCACAGGATAGCCATAGCGCGCATAGCGTTCATGATTGCGATTGGCGCTGATGAGCAATGTCTCGACCTGAGGCGCCAGGCGCTTGATCACGTGCTCGATCAGTGGCAGGCCCTGGTAGGTAAGCAAGCCCTTGTCGGCTCCCCCCATGCGCAGACCTGCGCCGCCGGCCAAGATCAACCCAGTGATGTCGCTGCGTTTAGCCGCCAATGTAGGACATCTCGATCTTTTTGAGGCCCGGTGTCGCTTGCAGGCGCAGCAACGAGTAGCGATCGTTACGGGGCTCCCAAATGGCGCGAATCCTGGCCAGGAGCTCGGCATCGCTATCGCCCGCGCGTAAGGGGCCGCGCAAGTCATGGCCATGGCTGGCAAACAAACAGGTGTAAAGCTTGCCGTCAGTCGACAGCCGGATGCGCGTGCAAGAAGAACAAAAGGCGCGCGTCACGGAAGCAATGACGCCGATTTCCCCCTGGCCGTCGCGATAACGCCAACGTTCGGCGACTTCGCCGGGATAGTTCGGATCGATCGGCTCCAGAGGAAAGACTTCATCGATACGACGCAGGATTTCGCTTGCCGGCACGACCTCGTCGAGTCGCCAGCCGTTGCTCGAACCGACGTCCATATACTCGATGAAACGTAGGATATGGCCGCTGCCGCGGAAATGGCGAGCGAGCGGAATGATCTCTCCCTCATTGAGGCCGCGTTTGACAACACAATTGATCTTGACCGGTCTCAAACCCGCAGAAGCCGCCGCTTCGATGCCCGCAAGCACCTTGGCGACCGGGTAATCAGCGTCATTGACGCGCCTGAACGTGTTCTCGTCGAGCGCATCGAGGCTCACGGTGACGCGCTTGAGTCCTGCCTCTGCCAATGCCTTCGCTTTCTTTTCGAGTAATGATCCATTCGTAGTCAGGGCAAGCTCGGGGCCGGGAATTTCGCTAAGCATGCCGATCAACTTTTCCACGCCGTGGCGCAACAAAGGCTCTCCCCCCGTCAGCCGGATCTTCCGCACGCCGATGTGCGCGAAAAGACGCGCCAGGCGCGTGATCTCCTCGAAGGACAAGAGCTCTGCGCGTGGCAAAAAAGGATAGTCGCGGCCGAACACCGTCTTGGGCATGCAATAAACACAGCGAAAATTGCAGCGATCGGTGATCGAGATGCGTAGATCTCGGATGGGTCGCCCGAATGCATCGAAAAGAAGCGGTGCCCTGTCCATGGATTTGATTATGGCACGGCGGCCTGGGCTGTGAAAACCACCCCTTGCGCCCGCCTAGGCGAGGATTTTTTCTGGACGAATACAAGTCTCGGCGTCATAATTTTCAAAAATCGAGGGTCAAGACGATGGGCGGACGCGACGACATCTCCTGGACAGACATCAAGCGCATGCTGGCCGAGCTTGCTGTGCGCAGCAAGGAAACCGATCGCCAAATCAAAGAACTGAAACGACAGATCGCCGAGCAGGGCAGGCAGATCGCCGAGCAGGGGAAGCAGATCGTGGAACAGGGTCGGCAACTCGGCGGAATAGGCGACAAATTTGGTTACTTCGCAGAGGGAATGGCCTTGCCGACGATGGAGGCGCTCTTGCGCCGCCGTTTTCATATGGAAAACGTCGCCCCTCGCCATCGCGTGCGCCGGGGTCAGAAAGAGCAAGAATACGATGTATTGGCCTGGGCCAATGGCAAGACCAACACGGCCATCGTCGTCGAAGTCAAAAGCCGGGTCAAGCGAGATGCGATCCCTCAACTGATCCGCCAAATCGAAAGCCTGTTCGATTTCCTGCCAGAACTGGCGGGTAAGACACGCATGGGCATCCTTGCGGGCATCGATTGGGACATTGGCGTCGAGGAAGAGGCGCAGGCCGCCGGACTATTTACCGCCCGTATTTGGGAGGACGTCTTCGAATTGACTACACGCAAAGGATTCAAACCCCGGAAGTGGTAGGCGGACAGCCAACGGAGGAGGAGAGGGGACTCAACTCATGCGCCGAGGCAGGCGACGAAATCTCCACGCGAATAGGAGCGCGCCCTGGTGGTCATGAGAACCCTGCTTTGTTGCGATATCGGCGGCACATTGATGCGCATCGCGCTCTTCGTCCAGGAGGGAGGAAAAACGCAGCTAATCCGGCGCGAGTGCTATCGCAGCGCGAGCTTTCGCGAAGCCGCCGAAGCCCTCGCCGCCTTTTCGCCTCCTGCGGGCGTGATGGCGGCATTCGCGGTGGCCGGACCCGTCAGTGGGCGCCGTGCGCGCATCACCAATCTTCCCTGGATCATCGATGCCGACGCGCTCTTGCAACGCTTCCGCTGGACGAGTTGTGCGCTGCTCAACGATCTCGAAGCCGTGGCCTGGGCAATTCCCATCCTACCGGCCTCCGCGAGCCTCGTGGTGCAAGAAGGCCTAGTCGGCGCCCAAGGCAACCAAGCCGTGATCGCAGCCGGCACGGGGCTAGGCGAGGCCGGACTCTACTGGGATGGACACACGCATCATCCCTATGCCTGCGAAGGCGGACATACGAGTTTCGCGCCGCGCAACGAAAGAGAACTCGCCCTTTGGCGCCGGCTTCATGAGCAGTATGGGCACGTCAGTTGGGAACGAGTGGTCTCCGGCATGGGCTTGCCCCAGTTATACGACCATCTCTGTCGGGAAGCCGGCGTGCCCCCTGCAATCGATCTCACGAAGCCAGATGCCGCAGAGCAGATCACCCACTGGGCGCACCAAGGCGATCCCCTTTGCGACGAAACCTTACGGTGGTTCGTCTCGCTTTATGGCGCCGAGGCGGGCAATCTGGCGCTGAAAACGATGAGTCGAGGCGGCGTCTTCATCGCAGGCGGCATTGCCCCCAAAATTCGCCGCTATTTCCTCGACGAAAATTTCGTCGCGGCTTTCTGCGATAAGGGCCGCATGCGTCCATTGCTTGCCACCATGCCGATCAAGCTGGTGATCGAGGACGATGTCGCGCTCCACGGCTTATGTAGATTCCTAGAGAAGAATGCAGCCGCGGGCGCCTAGGGGAAGACAGCGCAGACGTTGCCGTCCCAATACATTTTGCTTCGTATAATTTGTATTATGTAAAATTAGATCGAGACGGCGGTTGCCATCGCTCGGCCTTCAGCCTTCCGGTTCGCGAACGTGCCGCAAGCAACTACCTATCCAGCAGGTGCCGAAACATCGTGCAGCTCAAAAGCGAGGCCCAAGACTCATCTGACGGAGCGCCTCGCGTTGTCGTTGCAAGCGTTCGCGCAGTTCTTGTCGCGCTATTTTTTCCCGCTCTTCACATTGACGGTAGGCGTCTGGCGTGGTCGCAGAGTCAATGCATGCCTCGGCCTCCTGGAGGATGCGAATGCGCTCGCGGTGTGATTCGCTTTCCAATGCCTTGATCTGCTCGAAACGCTTGCGCAGGCTTTCTTTACGCCCTTCCCAACCCGTCGGCTTGGCCCCTGCAAAACCTTGCGGAGCTCGCTCTACGCCTTGCGCCCAGACCGTTGCCGACATAAGCCCCAAAACGACTAGTCGAAAGCTTTTACCAAACATCGCGTACCTCCTGGCCGTCATTGCCCTTTGGGGGCGCGTTGTAAAAATTCCGCGATCTCAAGGTGATTGTTTTCTTGCGCCAGATCTTGCGCCGTTTTCCCATGGGCGCGGTAATCGACTTTTGCCCCGCTGCCGACGAGCACGCGCACCGCTTCGAAGTGCCCGTTGCGGGAGGCCAGCATCAGTGCGGTTTCTCCATTCGGCGCCGGCTTGTCGATTTCGGCGCCTGCTGCAAGCAGCCAAGGCAAAATCTCCGCATGACCATTGAACGCGGCGTAATGTAAGGCATTCCATCCGCCGAGATCTACCTTGGCTCGATGATCGAGCAAAAGGCGCACGACGTCCAACTGCCCGGCAAGCGCCGCCAGCATCAAGGGTGTGTCGCCAAAGCGGTTTCTGCGGTTGGGATTCGCCCGCTGGGCGAGTAAAAATCGTGTCAGTTCCAAATTACCATGGCGGGCAGCCCAGTGAAGGAGCGTCGAACCCTGCGGGTCCGTCGTGTTGGCATCCATGCCGCGTTCGACCAGGGTGCGCACGGTGGCGGTGTCATTTTGCTCGATGGCTTTCAGCAAGTCTTCGTAGGCACCAGCAATCGCCGCATTACAAGTCAGCGCCGCAAGAAAGCCAAGAACCCAGAAAGCGCGTTTCATCGTTTGGCCGTGTTGAAAAGCGTGAAAAAGTTTTCCGTCGTCACCGCGCCAAGCTCCTCGATCGTTGTGTGGCGCAACCGCGCGATCTCTTCGGCCACGAAGCGCACATAGGCAGGTTCATTGGTCTTGCCGCGATGAGGAACGGGCGCCAGATAAGGCGCATCGGTTTCGATGAGCAATCTGTCTTGTGGGATCGCTTGCGCCACCTTTTTCAAATCCTCTGCGTTCTTGAAAGTCACGATCCCGGAAAAAGAGATATAGAAGCCAAGCTCGAGCGCTTTGTGCGCGGTCTCTAAGCTTTCCGTGAAACAATGGAAGACGCCGCCCACCTCTTCGGCTCTTTCTTCCTCAAGAATGCAAAGCGTATCTGCACTGGCGGCGCGGCAATGGATGATCAAGGGCTTACGGACTTCCCGGGCGGCGCGAATATGCGTGCGAAAGCGCTCACGCTGCCAGGAAAGATCCCCTTGACGTCGATAATAATCGAGCCCCGTCTCGCCGATGGCGACCACCTTCTCGTCCTGGGCAAGGTGCACGAGCGCTTCAATGCTGGGCGTCTGCACATCGGCTTCATCGGGATGCGCGCCGACGGCCGCAAAGAGATTGTCGTAAGGCGCAATGAGCGCTCGCATGGAAGGAAATCGCTCCAGCGTCACGCCGGCGCAAAGCGCCCAGCCGACCTCATGCTCCCGCATATGGGCAAGCAATTCGGGCAAGCGCTCGCGCAAACCCGGAAAGTCCAAATGACAATGCGAATCGACAAATGGCATGGGAGAGATCCGCTTAGGGAGAAAGACGTCGTTCTTGCCAAGGAGCCAAGGCGCGAACGCAAAGCTCCTCGAGGAAAAGCCTCGCATTCAGGGGGTGACGGGCGAGATTGCGTAGGGGGTTGAGTTCGCGGTAGACGCGAACCAGGTTCTCGAGCCCTACCCTTGGGGGCCAGACGTAGGGTTGCGGCAAGAATCTACTCTTCCCGATCGCCTCGTGCAAGGCAAGATCGCACAGCCATTTTTGCAAGGTCTCGACGATGAAAGGCAATTCAAGCCCCTCGCGTTGCCATGCCTCGAGTTTTTCCGCCAACGACAACGGTTCGGGCAATCGGCTTAGTTCCGCCAGGAACGTTTGTAGGCGTCCAAGTTGTCCTTGTAGATGCGCTTGCCAGAGCTTCCCTGGGGCAAATCCAAAGAAAGGCAGCCAATGCGCGAGTTCGCTTATTCCCTGCGCCTCGAGCCAGGCCACTGCCGCGCGAGCATCGGGTGGTGGACAAGCGATGTGCTGAGCACGGCTGCGCAACGTTGGCAACAGCTCGCGCCAACGGTGAGAAACCATTATGAAATAAAAGGATGCGGATGGTTCCTCAAGTATTTTCAGAAGTGCGTTTGCTGCGGCAAGGTTCATCGCCTCGGCAGGCTCGATGATGCAAACACGCGCAGAAGAGATATGAGGAGTCACATTAAAAAACGAATCCAACTCTCTAATTTGCTGAATTTTTATTTGATATGAGCCTTTCTTTTTCGGGCTCTCTGCGCCCTCCTCCACGTCCTCTTCCTCGGGCTGAATCAAACGCAAGTCGGGATGATTGCCCGCCGCAAGCACACGACAGCTGGAACATTCGCCGCAGGCCTGCCCTCCTTCCGTCCAGGGCGCTGGATGCAAGCAGAGCAGCCTGGCAGCCAGCCGCAACGCCAACTCGAGTTTGCCCGCACCGGCTGCGCCAGAAAACAGCATGGCATGAGGCAGACGTTCGCCATAGCGCATGAGCCGCTGCCACGCCTTTTCTTGAATTATAACTTTTTCAAACACTTGAAATTATAACTTCGAGTTGTTTCTGAATTTCTGCAACTGTTTGTCGGCCATCGAGTAGGCGTATCCGCTGCGGATTTTCGCGTGCGCGCTCAAGATAGGCTTGCCGCACCCGTCGATGGAAATCGATGCGTTCTTGTTCGAAACGGTCGAGCATTCTGCCCTCAGTTTGCAAGCGCTCCTGCGCCACTGACTCGGGTACGTCGAAGAGCAAAGTGAGGTCGGGTTGTAGCTCGGCGTGCACCCAGGCTTCCAGGATGCGCAGCTTCGCGAAAGGTATTCCTCGTCCTCCTCCCTGATAGGCAAAACTCGCATCCGTAAAACGATCGCACACCACCCATGCGCCCTGTTCCAGGGCGGGAAGGATGACGCGCGCCAGATGCTCTCGACGGGCTGCGAACATCAACAATGCTTCCGTTTCCGCATGCATCGGTTGGTGGAGAAGGATTTGACGCAATGCTTCGCCCACGGGCGTGCCACCGGGCTCGCGCGCTTCGACCACTTCATGCCCACGGCGTCGCAAAAAGTCGACGAGCCAACGCAAATGCGTGCTTTTACCCGCGCCATCGAGTCCTTCGAGCGTGATGAATTTACCGCGCTGATTCATCGTCTTCCCAATTGATATTTGGCGACGGCGCGATGATGCGCATCCAGGGTGCGCGAAAACTCGCTCGTGCCATCGCCCCGTGCGACGAAATACAACCACTCCGTCTTTGGCGGATTCGCAGCAGCATCCAAGGACGCCTGACCTGGCAAACAGATCGGGGTGGGCGGCAACCCCGCGCGGGTATAAGTGTTCCACGGCGTATCGGTAGCCAAATCCCGCCGTCGAAGGTTGCCATCGAACCGCGCGCCCATGCCATAGATCACCGTCGGGTCGCTTTGTAACGGCATGCCTAAGCGTAAGCGATTCACGAATACGGACGCAATCAATGGCCGATCGTCCGCATGTCCGGTTTCCTTTTCGATGATCGAAGCCAGGATCAGAAGTTCCTGCGGGTCTTTCAAAGGCAAATCGGCAGCGCGCTTTTCCCAAGCTTGCGCAAGTCGGTGCGCCATGGCGCGATAGGCGCGTCGATAGAGTTCCAGATCGCTCGATTGCTTCGAGAAGAGATAGGTGTCTGGGAAAAATCGGCCTTCCGCCCATGCTTCGCTTATACCTAAGAGCGCGAGCAACTCGTGATCGCTCAGGCCACGGGTATCGTGCCTGAGATCGGGATGGGCATCGACCAGGGCGCGAAACTCGGCGAAGGTCTTGCCTTCAGGAATCGTGAGTTGCGCGAGCGTGACATCGCCGCGCGTGAGCTTCGCGAACAATTGCATGAGCGTCGTGCCGCTGGTGATTTCATAGCTTCCCGCCTGAATCCCCTTGTCGCGGCCCGTGATGCGGCCGAGCGCAACCAGCCACAAAGGCGATAGATCGACGCCCGCACGTTGGATGGCCTGGGCAGCGGCTTTCAAATTCATGCCGGCAGCGATGGTAAATTCGACGCTGCCGCGCTCAGGGGGATCGAATCGGAGTGGCATGAGCCAAAGATAGGCGAAAAAGCCCCCACCCACGAGCCCCACAAAGGCGCAAACGACAACGAGTAAGCGAAGCAATCGTCGCATGACATGGCACAAAGATCGCTATGATAGCGGCTTTAGAAAAATTTCTTTCGCTGCCATGAACTGGAACGACATTCTCACCCGAGAAAGCTTGGAGCATCTTGGCGCGCTCGACGACGAACTCCGCGCAGCGCGGCAGGATGCGATCGTCGCGCCGCTTTCCGAGCTTGCGCTCATCCGTGCAAGCGGAGAGGAGGCAGGCGCCTTCCTGCACAATTTGCTCACCAATGACATCAAACACTTGCTCCCCGCCCAAGGGCGTCGAGCGGGCCTATGCACCGCGAAAGGAAGGCTACTGGCTACCTTCGAGATTTGGCGAGAAAACGCCGATTATCTGTTGGTGCTCTCGAAAGACATCCTAGCCGCCACCCTCAAGAAATTATCGATGTATGTCTTGCGCAGCAAGGTCCGTCTCGCCGATGCCACACCGGAAAAAGCCTTGCTCGGCCTCGCTGGGCCGTGGGTGGAAGAGCTCGCGCAGGGGCAAGCCGCGATGAGCGTCGTCGAAACGCCGTGGGGAACCTTGTTACGGCTTTCCCAAGACCATGCGATGCTCGCGATGTCTGCTCAGGAAGCTGGCTCTCGCTGGGAAACCTTATGTCGCCGAGCACGGCCTGTGGGCATGGCGGCGTGGCGTTTGGTGGAGATCGCACACGGCATTCCGCGCATTACCGCTGCCACCCAAGAAGCTTTCGTACCCCAAATGGTCAATTATGAACTGCCCGCGGTAGGAGGCGTGAGCTTCCAGAAAGGTTGTTATCCGGGCCAAGAAGTGGTTGCGCGCACCCATTACCTCGGCAAGGTCAAACGGCGCATGTATCGTGCGCGCATCCCACGCCGCTCGATTTCTGCGGGTGCGGAACTGTTTACTCCTGAGCTTGGCGATCAGCATTGCGGCGCTCTCGTGCTCGTGGCGCCAGCTCCGGAAGGCGGCAGCGAGTGCTTGGCTGTCGCGCCGACCACTGCGAAGGAAGCCGATGCCGTCTTCCTGGGTGCGCCTTCGGCGGCAGACTGCATCCGGCTGGAATTTTTGCCGCTTCCCTACGCCGTCGACTAAGGGAAAGTGCCGCAGCACACGAAAAGCACGAGCAGGCAGGACAGATTGGCGAGACCCGGCAGGTAAAGCTCCAGCCGGGGCCAGCCATAAAAGCCAGCCAAGGCGCTTTTACAGGCAAGTCAGCACAGTATCAAAAAAAGCCCCCTTCGCCGCTCAGGGAAGGGGCCTTTCGCCTGCCGATCGGGAGGATTCAATGCATCTGCTGGATGCCCGCGAGCTTCCATCCGGAAGAGCCGTCACGCGGCTTGATGAGGTGCCAAACTTCGTCAAAATCAGTGAGCGGCCCCTCTGCGTCCTCGCGCACGACGCCCGTGAAGCGGACGCTGGCGACATAACGCTCGTCCTCCTCACTGAGGTCGAGCACTTGCGCATCGAGCCGAACGACATCGGTGCGTTGTGCGCCCTGCCGCCCAGCAAGATCCTCCTTCAAGGCAGCAAACATTTCAGGGGTCGTGAAGTCGCGCAGATCGTCGAGTCTGCCTTCATCGTTGGCAGCTTGCAAGCGGAGGAAATTGACCTTGGCGCTGCGGAGGAAACCCTCGACGTCGAAAGCCGCGGGGAGATGTCCGAATTCCTGCCGTGCGCCTGTCTCTCGGGAAGCCGTGCCCAACACCGGTTCATGGGCGACATAGCCGATGGAAGTCGCGCCCGCCAGCGCGGGTTGCCGCGCCGTCAAACGACGCCGCATGACGAAGCCGATCACCGCCAACACCGCGAAAGCAATCAGCAACATCAGCATGAGGGCGGCCAATTCCTCGCCGAATCCGAAATGGGCGGCCAAGGCGGCCAAGCCAATGCCGGCGGCAAGACCCGCGAGCGGGCCAAGCCAGGAGCGTGCGCCCGAGGACGCCTGCGCCGCCGCTGCAGGTGCAGGAGCCGGTGCGGGCGTGGCTTTGGCAGTCACCGGCGCCGGGGCTGCCGCAGGAGGGGGGGCAGGCTGTGCAGGCGGAGTCATCTGGCGCTGCATGCCGATCGACTTGTTGCCGCCGAGACGCTTGGCCTCGGCTTCCGGCGAGAGTAGCGTCATCCCCATCGCCACTGCGATGGTCATCAATGAAAACAGGAAGTTACGCATGATCGTCCTCCTCGTCTGGGTCAAACACCTCTAAAGATAGGGGACTTGAAACGAAAATAAAATAACAATTATTGAGCGTAATAAATCGATTTTTCTTGAGTGTCCTCGATGAGCCCGAACATGTCGCGTTGAGCGATACGACAGACGGCCGCAATCAGCGGATGGCTGAGCTGGCGTTCGGTGGTGATTGCATAAAGCTGCTCGCGCACGCTTTCGATACGACCGATCAAAGCGACCTCGTATTGCCGGATGACCGTTTCTTCGATGGCGCTCGGTGCGGCGAAAAATCCGACGCCCGCTTGGCCAAAGGCCATCATCAAGGCGCTGTCATCGAATTCGCCCACGAGGCGGGGTCTGATGCGACATTCGTCGAACCACTGCAAAAGTCGCGCCTGGAGCGCGGTCTCGGCGCCGGGTAAAAGAAAAGGCGCTTCTTCGAGGACCTGGGGGAAAGAGGGAGCGGCCGGTCTTGCGAGGCTTCCAGCGCCAAAGATGCTGACGGCGCTTTCGCCGAGAAAGTGATCGAAACTGCGCACCGAGACGTTTTCCGGCGCAGGGCGATCCGCCACGACCATGTCGAGCTGATGGAGCGCAAGCTCGCCCAGCAAATAGGTCAGCCGCCCTTCACGGCACACCAGATGCACCGAAGCCTCCGGTGCAAGCAGCGGTTGCACGAGGCGATACGCGACGATCTTTGGCACGGAATCGGCGATGCCGACGCGAAAAGGGGTCCTCGAGGAATGGGGGCTATGCGCAAGCGCGGAGAGCAACTCCTCCCCGAGCGAAAAGATTTGTTCGGCATAGCCGAGCACGCGCATGCCGATTTCGGTCGGTTCAAGCCCTCGCCCCACGCGGCGAAACAGCGCAACGCCGAGCGTTTTTTCGAACTCGTTGAGCTGGCCGGAAATGGCTTGCGGCGACAAATGCAGCTGTTGCGCCGCACGCGCGATCGAGCCAGCTTTAACGACCGTCCAGAAGTAGCGCAAATGCTTGAAATTGAGCTGACGCAAGGGCAAACGGCCCACCATGCTCAGCCTCCCAGCATCTCGCGCGCATGCTGCCGCGTGGTGTCCGTGATCTTCATCCCTCCAAGCATGCGCGCGATTTCTTCGACACGCCCTGCGTGGTCGAGCATGACGAGGCGGGTTGTGACCATGCCCGCGCGCGTTTCTTTGCCAACCGACCATTGCCAATCGGCGCAGGCGGCGACTTGCGGCAGATGCGTGACGCACAGAACCTGACGGGTTCGCCCCAATTCCCGCAACAAGCGCCCGACGATCTCGCCTACGCGCCCACCGATGCCGACATCGACTTCATCGAAGATCATAGTTTCGACGGCGCGCGCTTGACTGGCGATGACCATCAGAGCAAGGCCGATGCGCGACAATTCCCCACCCGAGGCGACCTTGGCAAGCGGCTGGGGATTTTGGCCTTGATTGGCGGCGACGCGAAATTCGACGGCTTCCAGACCCTGGGCGCTCGGCTCGGCGAGCGGCGTGAGCGCGATTTCGAAGCGGCCGCCGGCCATCGCCAGCTCCTGCATCGCCGCCGTGACCGCGGAGGCAAGTTTTTCTGCGGTCGCCCGCCGCGCCTGAGAAAGCTTCTCCGCTGCCTCGCGATAGGCAGCTTCTGCTGCTTCTACCGCCCGCGCCAGATGCTCGGGGTCGGAGGCACGGGAGAGCGCGTCCAAACGTGCGCGTAGGCTCGCCAAGCGCTCGGGCAGCTCCTCCGGCGCAACCCGGTGCTTGCGCGCGAGATCCACGACGGCTTCAATGCGTCGGTCGAGCTCGAGCAGGCGCTGCGGATCGAGATCGAGGCGCTCCCGATACCGCCGCAAGGCATGCGCGGCCTCTGTGAGTTCGACACAGGCGCCGGCCAGCAACTCGGCGGGTTCCGCCAGCTGGGCATCGATCTGTGACAGCTCATGCAAGCGCGCGCTCGAGCGCTGCAACGCATCAAGCACGGCCTCTCTTCGTTCTCCCATTTCCTCTTCGATCAACGCCAAGGCGAGATCCACCGCTTCCAGCAAGCTTGCCGCATGGGAAAGCCGGCGTTGTTCGGCCTCGATCTCACGCCACTCATGGAGATCGAACGCCAGCGCTTCGAGCTCCTTGATCTGCCAAGCCAGCAATTCTCGTTCCTGCGCCATGGCTTCTCGATCGCGCTCGGCCTCGGCGAGCGCTGCGCGCGCTTCGCGCCAGTCGGAGTAATGCATGGCCACTGCGCGCGCCAACGTGCTCGCCCCTGCCTGCTCGTCGAGCAGCTGTCGTTGAGCCTCTGCGTGCAACAAACGATGATGGGCATGTTGGCCGTGGATGTCGCAGAGCCAGGCGCCGAGTTCGCGCAGCTGCGTAAGCGTCGCGGCGACGCCATTGATCCAGGCGCGCGAACGCCCTTGCTGATCGATGACCCGGCGCAAAAGGCAAGTCTCCGCTTCGAAATCGTTGTCGAGGAGCCAGCGTCTGACCGGCGAATCCTCGGCGAAGGAAAATTCCGCGGCGATATCCGCCTTGTCTGCGCCGCTGCGGACGATGCTGGCGTCCGCTCGCGCCCCTAGGGCCAGGGAGAGGGCATCGATGAGGATCGATTTGCCCGCCCCCGTCTCCCCTGTCAGCGCGCCGAAACCGGAAGGAAATTCGAGTTCGAGCCGATCGACGATGACGAAGTCCCGTATCGACAAACGCAGCAACATGGCTTAGAGACGTCTAGGGGTGGCGCTCCAGTGAAGCTTTTCCCGGAGCATCGCGAAATAACTGTAACCCGGAGGGTGAAGAAGCGTGATCACGCAGGAGGCTCGGGAGATATCGACGACGTCGCCGGTCGCCAGGTCGACATGGCTTTGGCCATCGCAATGCATGCGGGCTTGTTGGGGAGAGATCAACGAAAGCCGGATGCGGCTACGATCGGCGATCGTGATCGGGCGATGCGTCAGACCATGGGGGCACAAGGGCACCAGCGCGAGGCCAGGCACAGCAGGCTGCAAGATCGGGCCGTTGGCGGACAACGCATAGGCCGTTGAACCCGTCGGCGTCGCCACGATCATGCCGTCGGCATGAAGAACGTAGAGAAATTCGTCATCCACCCGCACCTCGAGCTCGATCATGCGGCCGAGATCGCCTTTATTCACCACGACGTCATTGAGCGCCAAGGTGCGGAAGATCTGCTGTCCTTCTCGCCATACCGTCGCTTCAAGCAGGCTGCGATGGTCAGCATGAAAGCGACCTGCCAGCAAATCCTCCAGCGCGGGCAGCATATCGGCGCGCGCGATGTCGGTCATGAATCCAAGCCGACCTTGATTGATGCCCACCAGCGGAATCGCATGGCCAGCCAAGCGCCGCGCCGCCGACAGCAAGGTACCGTCGCCCCCGACGACGATGGCGAGCTCGGCTTCGGCGACCAGGCGCGCATCGTCTGCCGACTTTTCCGCTAAGTCAAGGGCATAGGCGATTTCTCGGTCGATGAGCACCCGTCGCTTTCGCGCTTCGAGCCAGGAGACCAAGGTTTTTAGAGACTCCCCGGCTTCCAAGCTTCCGGCTTTTGCGAACAATGCAACCGTCGTAAAATTCATGGCCGTGCCTCTAACTCGCCCCGCCTTGCGCATGCGCGCGACTTTTTTTCTGCAGCAGGAAATCTTCGAATTCCGCCGGCAACAAGCAGTTTTGCAACGCACGCTGTGAGAACAAATAGCGGCCGTCGCAGACGAACCCCAGCTCGCACCAGTCGACCTGCTCATTGAGCATCTCGCACGCGAGCGGGAGGTTCATTCCCTCAAGGCGAGGAAACAGCGCCAAAATCGAGCCATCGTAATTGCGGCATTCGTGCAGGAAAAAAGGCCGCCTGCGTCGCGTCCTGGCGTTGACATAAATGCGCGGCGCCTCACTGATGTGATGCAGGCGCCCCCACTGCCACCAATTCGAGGCATCGAACGCACGTACGCGGCGGGAGAGCAGGCGTTCCTTGTGTTTTTCGAGATGGGGATGGCGGATGCCGAAGATCATACGACGTGTCGAGCCATCGTCGATCGTCTTTGAATGGACGAATTCGGCATTGCCTTCAGGATGGGTAAAAACCTCATCGGCGCCAGAAACCGCCCCTACTTTGACGGCAAAGAGCTCGGACAAGGGTACCCGATAGTCGCTCGAAAGAAACAACAGCTGTCCCTCGTGCAACACAAACCGCCGGCCATCGTGCAGCCGCCGCAAAAACCGCCCGCGCTCGAAGCGAAAGATCGCGCAATTCGGCGTATAGTCACCGAAGATACGGGCATCGCCGAGCTCGATGAAATCGGTGATGTCGCCTTGTTCATATAGAAAGGCGTTGAGTTTGCTTGCCGCGGTGAGTTTCGCAAACTCACGTGGCACGATGAAGATCAACTCGCCGCCGGGCTCGAGATGACGCACCGCTTTGGCAATGAAATGCAAATAGAGATTGCTGCGGCCATCGAACATCCGCCGATCGAGCAATCGCCGCGTCCGCTCCGGGATGTCTTGGTAGCGAACATAAGGGGGATTGCCGATGATGGTCGCGAAGCGTTCGCTTTCAGGCAGCGCAAAGAAATCCATTACCCGCGCATGAGGCGGCGCCACCACCGGATCGATCTCGATTGCTTCGCAACCGGGAATGCGTGTGCAAAAAACGCCATCTCCCGCGGCGGGATCAAGCGTACGCCCTCGGTTGCGCCGCAAGGCGAGCATTTGCTCGACGATGTCTGGTGGCGTGAATACTTGGCCGAGACGGACGATATCGCGCACAGGTCTCAACATGGAAAGGGAACTCGTCGCCCAGAAAAAAAATCTGCTGCATTGTAATCGACGGCTTCGCTACAATCTTTTTCCTATGTTGGATGCACGCGCCAAAACCCTGCTCAAGACCCTGATCGAACGCTATATCGTCGAAGGTCAGCCGATCGGCTCGCGCACGCTCTCAAAGTATTCCGGTCTCGAGCTCTCGCCGGCGACCATTCGCAATGTGATGGCCGATCTCGAGGAAATGGGGTTCATCGCAAGCCCCCATACGTCGGCAGGACGCGTGCCCACCGCACGAGGCTACCGCCTGTTCATCGATACCTTACTTACCGTCCAGCCCCTCGACCCCCAACAAGTCGAAGTGCTCAAGGAAGCGATCACCCCCGACGTACCACAACGCGTCTTACAGCAAGCCTCGCAGATGATCTCTGCGCTCACGCATTTCGCCGGCGTGGTCGTCGTGCCACGACGGACATTACCCAAGATCCGGCACATCGAATTCATCAGCCTCACCGATTCCCGCATCTTGCTGATCATCGTCACCGCGGAAGGCGAAGTGCAAAATCGCTTGCTGCTCACTCAGCGCGCCTACACGCCCGCGGAACTCACGATGGCTGCCAACTACCTGACCGAGCATTGCGCGGGCCTCGACTTCGCAGAGATTCGCATCAAACTCAAAAACGAGCTGCGTCAATTGTCGGCCAACCTTGCCGAACTGATGAACGCCGCCGTCGAAGCGAGCAGCGAGGTCGTCGAGAAAGGCGGCGAATATCTGATCGTCGGCGAAAAGAACCTGCTCGATAGTGAAGACCTCGCGGCCAACCGCGAGCGCCTTCGTCAACTCTTCGAACTTTTCGAACAAAAAACCCGGCTCATCGAATTGCTCGACCTTTCGAACCGAGCCGAAGGCGTGCAGGTATTCATCGGCAGCGAGTCGGGCATCGCGCCGCTCGACGATTGCAGCATCGTGGCCGCTCCCTATGAAGCCAATGGCCAAATCGTGGGCACGATCGGCGTCATAGGCCCGACCCGCATGGCTTATGAGCGGGTAATCCCCATCGTCGATATCACGGCCAAACTTTTGTCCTCGGCCCTTTCCCTCCATTGAGATGGCGCCTTCCACAGCGATTCTGCTCGCAAACCTCGGTTCTCCCGAAGCGCCTACCCCCTCGGCGGTACGTGCCTACCTCGCGGAATTCCTAGGGGATCCTCGCGTCGTCGATGCTCCCCGCTGGCTTTGGTTGCCCATTCTTTACGGCATCATCCTTGCCACACGCCCTGTGAAATCAGCGGCGAAATATGCCAAGATTTGGAGCGAAGAAGGATCTCCCCTCATCGTCCATACGCGCCGACAGGCGGTGCTGCTCAAGGGCCTGTTGGGCGCTCGCGGTCATGCCGATCTTCTCGTCGATTGGGCCATGCGCTATGGCAAGCCGCGCCTGACAGAGGTTCTCGACCGCCTCGTCCAGGAAGGAATCGAGCGCATCCTCCTGTTGCCTCTTTATCCCCAATATTCGGCCAGCACGACGGGCAGCGTCGAAGATCTGGTGCAACGCTGGCAGACGCGAAAGCCCCATGCCGCCGAGATTCACCTCGTGCGAGATTATTTCCTCGATCAGGGCTATCTCGCCGCGCTCGCGCACTCCATACGCGCACATTGGGGAAAAAACGGCCGCGCTGAAAAGCTGGTGATGAGCTTTCATGGCATTCCCCAACGGGCGGTCGCCGCAGGCGACCCTTATGCCGAACAATGCCATGCCACGGCGAAGGCTTTGGCGCAAATGCTCGAGCTCGATGCACGCGACTGGTGCATCGCTTTCCAATCGCGTTTTGGCCCCACTGCTTGGCTACAACCCTATACGCAAGCAACGCTCGAGGCGCTCGCACGTGAAGGCGTCCAAAGCGTCGATGTGATCTGCCCTGGCTTCAGCGCCGACTGTCTCGAAACGCTCGAAGAAATCGACATGGAATGCCGCGCTGCCTTTCTGGCTGCCGGCGGTGTGGAGTTCCGCTATATCCCTTGCCTCAACGAACGTCCTGAGTGGATTGCGGCATTGGCCGACCTCTGCCTCGACAAGCTTGCCCAATTCATCTCACCCCATGCGCAGAATCCTGAAGGAGCCCGCCATGTCTGAAACGCTGCATATCGTCTGCCCCCACTGCCATACGACGAACCGGCTTCCCGCAGAAAAACTCGACGCTGGGGGTCATTGCGGACGCTGCAAAGGAGCGCTCTTCACAGGACAGCCCGTAGAGCTTGACGCTGCCTCGTTCGAAAAACACTTGCGCGCCTCAAACATTCCTCTCCTCGTCGACTTCTGGGCTCCCTGGTGTGGCCCCTGCCGCATGATGGCGCCGGCGTTCGCGCAGGCGGCGCGAACGCTTGAGCCCCATGTGCGACTCGCGAAAATCAACACCGAAACCGAGCCCCAGCTTGCCGCCCGCTTGGGGATCCGCAGCATCCCGACCTTGATCCTGTTCCATGGCGGGCATGAAATCGCCCGCCAAGCCGGCGCCCTGGACAGCGCTGCAATCGTCCGCTGGACCAAGGCTGCGCTGTGAGCTCCCTACGAAGAAGCGAAAAGACCTCTCGGGCCAACGCGTAAGCCCTCCGCGCAACCCATTTACCATGCACAGGGTCAAGGAGTACTGCATGAAAATCGTGTTTCTCATAAATCCCCGCCATCGTCCAGGGCGTCGGTCGAATTCGCTTCGCAGCGAATGCGGATATGCAAGACATACATCGCGTTCTCGACTATGATTGCAGTAGTCGCGCGGGGGCAACAATGCGTCTCAACGATTTGAAAATCTGGATCAAACTCACCGGCGCCATTTGGTTGATGCTGATTGTCGCATGGAGCAGCGTGATCTTTTGGGAAAGCAAAGTCAACCGCGACACCGCGATCGCGCAAGCCCGGCAGTTTTCTCATTCGATGCATGAAGCCACGCTCGCCGGTCTCACCGGCATGATGATCACGGGCACCATCGCGCAGCGGGAAGTCTTTCTCGATCAAATCAAACAGCTTTCGGTCATTCGCGATCTCAAGGTGTTGCGCGGTGAAGCCGTGAGCAAACTCTATGGCCCTGGCAAGGCCAGCGACGCCGAACCCGACGCAGTCGAACGGGAAGTCCTCGCCAGTGGAAAAGAATTCATCGCCATTGAAAAAGACGCCCAGGGCGAATACTTGCGGGTGGTCCGCCCCACGCTGGCCGCAAAGAATTATCTGGGCAAGGACTGCATCGCTTGTCATCAGACGCCGGAGGGCACAGTGCTCGGCGCCGTCAGCATGAAAATCTCGCTCGATGAGGTCGAAAAAGCCGTCACACGGCAAACCGTCCTTTCGTTTCTGATCGCCATCGGGATTAGCTTTCCGCTCTTGTTGTTCATCTACATCTTCATTCGTCGCGTCGTGGTAAGGCCGCTCGAGGCAATGACTCGCAGTCTGGCAACCATCGCGCAAGGAGAAGGCGATTTGACCCGGCGTTTGGAAGTCGTTCATCACGACGAAATCGGCGCCGCCAGTCAAGCATTCAACGACATGATGGATAAATTCGTCTCCTTGGTGCGCCACGTCGATGCTTCCGCCCGCGCCGTCGCCCAGGCTGCACATGAACTCGTGACGAGCTCCCACCGCGTCGAACAGGGTTCGCGCCGACAAGACGAAAAGGCGCGCGCCATTACCGCTGCCGTGGAAAGGATGGAAAAGCACATCCAGGAAATCGCCGAGATCACAGAACGCGTACACAACGCCTCGCGAGAGAGCCTCGAACGGGCGCAGGCGGGACATGAAAACCTCGCCCAGCTGATCGCAGAAATCCAGCGCGTCAAACAGGCTGTCGATGAAATGGCAAGCGCCGTCAATGAATTCGTTGCCGCCACCAGCTCCATTTCACGCATCACGGGCGAAGTCAAAGAAATCGCCGATCAGACCAACCTCTTGGCGCTCAATGCCGCCATCGAAGCCGCGCGCGCCGGCGAAATGGGCCGCGGTTTTGCCGTCGTCGCGGACGAGGTGCGCAAACTCGCGGAAAAATCGGCCGCTTCTGCCAATGAAATCGACGCCATCACGCGCACCCTCGACGCCAAATCAGGTGCCGTTCGCCGTTCTTTGAGCGAGAGCCTGGACGACATTGCGGCCAGTGAAAAATCACTTGCCATCGTCGCAGACACGCTCACAGCAGCCCATCGCTCTGTCGAAACGGTCGGCCAGGGGCTCGATGAAATCAGTGCTGCCAGCGAGGCTCAGAAAAAGATCGGTGCAGAAGTTTTTGCCGATGTTCAGGCCGTGGCAGCGATGGCGCATGACAACGACGCTGCCGTGCAAGTGACGAGTCAATCCGCACGACACCTCGAAAACCTCGCCAAAGAGCTCGCAAGCGCAGTGGGTCGTTTCCGTACCTGACGGGCAAACTGGGCTACGCCAAGGCGTAGCTTGAATTTCAGCGTCTTACCCCCATCGTGAGCAAGGTTAGCTCAGCAGGAGATCTTTATGTCAGAACGTGAAGATACGGTTCAATCGCTCCCCGAAGCCGAAGCTACGTCTTCCACCGCGGAAACGGCAAGCAACGCTGGAGAAGCCGCCAGCGACAAAGAAACCTTGCCCAGCCTCGAGGAACAGCTGCGGATCGCCGAGCTCAAAGCAGCCGAGCATTACGATGCTTGGCTGCGCGCCAAAGCAGAAACCGAGAACGTTCGTCGGCGTGCGCAAGAAGATCTTGCCAAGGCGGCCAAGTTCGCGATCGAACGATTCGCCGCCGAGCTACTGGCCGTCAAGGATAGCCTGGAAGCTGCGCTGGCAGATCAAAACCAAAGCCCAGAAGCCTTGCGCGCCGGCGTCGAATTGACCCTCAAACAGTTGGTGGCCGCCTTCGAAAAACATGCGGTAGCCGAGATCAATCCGCTCGGCAAAAAATTCGATCCCCATCTGCACCAAGCCATCGCACTAGTTGAGAGCGAAGCTGCACCCAACACCGTCGTGAGCGTGCTGCAGAAAGGCTATCGCTTGCACGAACGCATCCTGCGGCCGGCCCTCGTCACCGTGGCCAAAGCCAAAGAAAACGCCGAAAACGCTTGAAGCCGAACGGTCAATCCCCATATCGCGACTAGGTCATTCATCATTTACGAAAAGGAATCACCCTATGGGCAAGATCATTGGCATCGACCTGGGCACCACGAACTCCTGCGTTGCCGTCATGGAAAACGGCAAGCCCAAGGTCATCGAAAACTCGGAAGGCTCTCGTACGACGCCATCTGTCGTCGCCTATACCGACGATGGCGAAATCCTCGTTGGCGCACCAGCCAAACGTCAAGCCGTCACCAACGCCAAAAACACCCTGTTTGCCGTCAAGCGGTTGATCGGGCGCCGCTTCGAAGAAAAAGAAGTGCAACGGGACATCGAACTGATGCCTTATAAGATCATCCGCGCCGACAACGGCGATGCGTGGGTGGAGGTGCGCGGCAAGAAACTCGCTCCTCCACAGGTTTCGGCGGAAGTGCTGAAAAAAATGAAAAAAACCGCCGAAGATTATCTTGGCGAACCGGTCACGGAAGCCGTGATCACGGTGCCTGCTTATTTCAACGACTCGCAGCGGCAAGCCACCAAGGATGCTGGCCGCATTGCCGGACTCGAGGTCAAGCGCATCATCAATGAGCCGACTGCGGCAGCGCTTGCCTATGGCTTGGACAAACGGCCGGGGGATCAAAAAATCGCCGTGTATGACCTCGGCGGCGGCACTTTCGACATTTCGATCATCGAAATCGCCGAAGTCGAAGGCGAACATCAGTTCGAAGTGCTGGCCACGAATGGCGATACCTTCTTGGGCGGCGAAGACTTCGATCAGCGCTTGATCGACTACATCATCACCGAGTTCAAGAAAGAGCAAGGCGTCGATCTCAAAAACGACGTGCTCGCCTTGCAGCGACTCAAGGAGGCCGCCGAAAAGGCCAAAATCGAGCTTTCCTCTTCGATGCAAACGGAAATCAACCTGCCATACATCACGGCAGACGCGAGCGGGCCCAAGCACTTGGCGATGAAGATCACGCGCGCGAAGTTCGAGTCCCTCGTCGAGGACTTGATCGAGCGCACCATCGAGCCTTGCCGTATCGCGCTCAAGGATGCAGGATTGAAAATCTCTGACATCGATGATGTGATCTTGGTCGGCGGCATGACGCGCATGCCGAAGGTGCAAGAGAAAGTGCGTGAGTTCTTCGGAAGAGAGCCGCGCAAGGATGTGAATCCCGACGAAGCCGTGGCGATCGGCGCCGCCATCCAGGCCGGCGTGCTTCAGGGCGAAGTGAAGGATGTCCTGTTGCTCGACGTCACTCCCTTGAGCCTCGGCATCGAGACCCTGGGCGGGGTGATGACGAAACTCATCCCGAAAAACACGACGATCCCGACCAAGGCGACGCAAATCTTTTCTACGGCCGAGGACAACCAGACTGCCGTCACGATCCATGTCCTGCAAGGCGAGCGGGAAATGGCTGCCGGCAACAAAAGCCTGGGCCAGTTTAATCTGACCGACATTCCGCCGGCGCCTCGCGGCGTGCCGCAGATCGAAGTCACCTTCGACATCGACGCCAACGGCATCCTGCATGTCTCGGCGCGAGACAAGGGTACGGGCAAAGAAGCGAAGATCACGATCAAGGCCAATTCTGGGCTAACCGAAGAAGAGATCCAACGCATGATCAAGGATGCCGAAGCGCACGCCGAAGAAGACCGCAAAGCACACGAGTTGGTCGAAGCGCGCAATCACTGCGATGCTCTGATCCACTCGATCAGGAAAGCCCTTACCGAGCATGGCAATCAGATGGATGCTGCCGAAAAGGCGAAGATCGAAGCTGCGATCAAAGAAGCCGAAGAAGCCATGAAGGGCAATGACAAGGCGGCGATCGAGGCGAAAACACAAGCGTTAGCCATGGCAAGCCAAAAGCTGAGCGAAAAGGTCTTCGCGCAGCAGGCCAAGAGCACAGGCAGCGCTAGTGCTGGGCAGAAAGCCGATGAAGGTGAAGTCGTCGATGCCGAATTCACCGAAGTCAAAGATCGCAAATAATCCAACAGGCGACGCGCAACGAAGGCCGTGAGCAGCCGCCACGGCTTTCGTTTCGTCTGCGGCCCTTCCTCGTCATTGTCGATGCTTCACCATGGCCAAACGCGATTACTACGAAGTACTCGGCGTCAATCGCGACGCGAGCGACGAAGAGATCAAAAAGGCCTATCGCCGACTGGCGATGAAATATCACCCGGATCGGAATCCGGATAATCCCAAGGCAGAGGAACTTTTCAAAGAAGCCAAAGAGGCCTATGAAATCCTCTCTGACCGCGCCAAACGACAAGCCTATGACCAATTTGGGCATGCCGGGGTAGATCCGACCGCCGCCAGCATGGGCGGAGGTTTTTCCGGCATGGGAGGATTCGCCGACGCCTTTTCCGAAATTTTCGGCGACATATTTGGCGGCGGCCGAGGCCGCAGCAACGTCTATCGCGGCGCCGATCTTCGTTACAACCTCGAGATCACGCTCGAAGAAGCCGCCCGGGGCACGGAAACCCGCATACGCATCCCCACGATGGCCGAATGCGAGGCTTGCCACGGAACCGGTGCGAAAAAGGGGAGCCAGCCAAGGGTTTGTCCCACGTGCAACGGACACGGCCAAGTGCGCATCCAGCAGGGTTTCTTCTCGATCCAGCAAACCTGCCCGAAATGTCATGGTAGCGGACGCTTCATCGCGGATCCTTGTTCCACGTGCCAAGGCAGCGGTCGCGTCAAACAGCACAAGACCTTGGCCGTAAAAATCCCTGCCGGCGTCGATGAAGGCGATCGCATTCGACTCTCCGGCGAAGGCGAGCCAGGAGTCAACGGTGGCCCGCCGGGCGATCTCTATGTGCATATCCATATCCGGCCGCACCCGGTATTTCAGCGCGAGCACGACGATCTGCATTGTGAGATGCCGATCTCGATCACAGTTGCGGCGCTTGGGGGCGAAATCGAGATCCCTACCCTCGATGGCATGGCGCGCATCAAAATTCCACCCGAAACGCAAACAGGGAAAGTCTTCCGCCTGCGCGGCAAGGGCATCAAAGGCGTGCGCTCTTCCACGCCGGGCGATCTCCTGTGCCATGTGGTCGTGGAAACGCCAGTCAACCTCACCGAGCGCCAGAAAGAGCTTTTGCGCGAATTCGAGGAAATTAGTCGCGGCAACGCCGCAAAACATAACCCCAAAGCGCAAAGCTGGATGGACAAAGTACGGGAGTTTTTCGGGGGCTGATGCCCCCGTTTCGGGGCCCGTCAGATACCCTGACGAAAGGGCGAAAAGATCGAGTCAGAAGACCCAAGCCCGTTTCTTATCGAAATGGTAGGCGCGATTGGACTCGAACCAACGACCCCCACCATGTCAAGGTGGTGCTCTAACCAGCTGAGCTACGCGCCTAACGTTGATCGTATTTTACCTCAACTCATCAGCGTTGCGGCAAGGCCTTCCGCAATTTTTGGAGCGATTTGATGCGCGTCATTGTGCAGCGGGTGCAACGCGCCTCTGTCTCCGTCGAGGAGCGAGAAGTCGCGCGGATCCAGCATGGGTTGCTCGTGCTGGCGGGTTTCGAAAACGCGGACACCCTTCAGGACCTCGACTGGATGGCCGGGAAGATCGTGCGTTTGCGGCTCTTTCCCGATGACCAAGGCGTCATGAACCGCAGCGTGCTCGAGGCGGGCGGCGAGATCTTGGCCGTCTCGCAATTCACCTTGTTCGCTTCCTATCGAAAAGGCAATCGCCCTTCCTGGAACCGTGCCGCAGCACGCGAGCGATCGGAGCCGCTCTTTCGGGCATTCGTCTCGCGTTTGGCGCATCTGCTCGGCAAGCCTGTGCCCACAGGCATTTTTGGCGCCGACATGAACGTCGAGCTCGTCAATGAGGGGCCCGTCACCTTGATGCTCGATTCACGCCTGCCTGAATGAGACGGAAAGGCGAGCAGAATGCTCGCCTTTCTGCTCAGCCCTGCTGTAAAACGGCTTTGATTTGCTCGAGCGTCGAGGGATCATCGAGGGTCGTGAGATCGCCCGGGTCACGACCTTCGGCGAGCGCCTGAATCGAGCGACGCAACATCTTACCCGAACGGGTCTTGGGCAGGCCTGTGACGAAATGGATGTGTTTGGGTCGCGCAATGGGGCCAAGAATCTCATCGACTGTTTTCTTGACTTCCGCCTCAAGCTGAGCCTTGAGCTCCGGTGTGGCAATACGCGCAGGATCCTTGACCACCGCAAAGGCCAAGGGCTCCTGCCCCTTGAGAGGATCCTGGACGCCGACCACCGCGACTTCTGCAATCGCCGGATGCGCCTGCACGGCCTCCTCGATTTCGCGCGTGCCGAGGCGGTGGCCGGCGACATTGATCACATCGTCGGTGCGTCCCAAAATGAAATGATAGCCCTCTTCGTCTTTGATGCCCCAGTCAAACGAGGAATAAACGAGCGGCTCCTTGAAAAGGCTGAAATAGGTTTTGACGAAACGTTCGTCATCCCCCCAGACGGTGCTCATGCAGCCAGGCGGCAAAGGAGGCACGACGCCCACCACGCCTTTTTCATTGGGCCCGCATTCCGAGCCATCTTCCCGGAAAATCCTCAAGTCGTAACCAAAGACCGGGAACGAAGGAGAACCATATTTGATCGGCGTTTTCTCGACGCCCGGCAGCGCCGAGAGCATCGGCCAGCCGGTCTCCGTCTGCCAATAATTGTCGATCACCGGCTTCCCCAGCGCTTCCATGATCCATTTGTGCGTCGGCTCATCGAGCGGCTCGCCAGCGAGGAACAGATGTTTGAGCGAGGAAAGATCGTACTTCGAAAGCCAACTCGGATCCTGCTTCTTCAACACCCGGATCGCAGTCGGCGCCGAGAACATGACGTTGATCTTGTATTTCTCGACCATGCGCCACCAGATACCGGCATCGGGACGAATCGGCGTGCCTTCATACATGACAGTAGCCATGCCTGCAATCAAAGGCCCGTAAATGATGTAAGAATGACCGACGACCCAGCCGATGTCGGAAGTCGCGAAGAAAGTCTCGCCTTCGTAGCCGGTGTAGATGTATTTGAGCGAAGCGGCAAGCGCCACCGCATAGCCGCCAGTGTCACGCTGGACCCCCTTCGGCTTGCCCGTCGTGCCCGAGGTATAGAGAATATACGAAGGTTCCGAAGACTCGAGCCATTCGCAAGGCACGTTCGCATCCATATGCTGAGCGCGTAACTCTGCGTAATCGACGTCACGTCCCGACACATGGTTGAAGTCCGGATCGATGCCGCGCGCGACCATCAGCACCTTCTCTGGCTTGGCGTGGGCGATTTGGATCGCCTCATCAAGCAAGTGTTTATAGGGCACCGATTTCCCCCCGCGCATGCCGGCGTCAGCAGAGACGATCAATTTCGGTTTGGCGTCCTCGATGCGTGTCGCGAGAGACCCCGAAGCAAAGCCACCAAAAACCACCGAATGGATCGCCCCGATACGGGCGCAGGCGAGCATGGCGAATGCTGCCTCAGGGATCATGGGCATATAGATCAAGACGCGATCGCCCTTGCGAACCCCGAGCGTCTGCATGATGGCCGCCATGCGCATGACTTCCTGCTTGAGCTCGGCAAACGTATAAATGCGCTCCGTATCGGTCTCGGTCGAGACATAGATCAAAGCGCGGTCATGGGGTCGCTTTGCGGCATGGCGATCGACGGCGTTGTAACAGAGGTTGGTCGTGCCGCCAGAGAACCATTTGACGAAAGGCGGGCGCGAATAATCACAAATCCTCACTGGCGGCGTCGCCCAGTCGATGAGTTGCGCCTGTTCCTGCCAGAAACCTTCACGATCCTCGATCGAACGACGGTGGAATTGACGGTAATCCATCGTTTTTATCTCCCTTAGCTGTCATGTCCGATGCGCACGACGTAGCGCCCCGTCACGCGCGCCCTGAGAAAATCTTCGAAGACGGTCGGCAGCTCGGAAAAAGCAATTTCGCGCGCCGAAGCAATCACGCTTTCCGGCTTCCAGGTCGAAGCGAGTTTTTTCCATACCGTTTCGCGACGCGGCATTGGGCAATTGACCGAATCGATGCCTAGCAAGGCAACCCCTCGCAAGATGAAGGGCGCCACCGTCGTCCTGAACTCCATGCTCGCCGCCAACCCGACGCTGGCAATCACCCCGTCGATCTTCATCGTACTTGCGATCCAGGAAAGCACCTCGCCCCCCAGGTTATCGACGGCGCCGGCCCATCTGGATTTTTCAAGCGGGCGGATACGGGAAAGATCGAGCTCGGAGCGCAACAACACGTTTGCCGCGCCCAAACCCTTCAGATAATCGGCAGCATCGGCTTTCCCCGTGAGGGCATGGACCTCGTAGCCAGACTTGGCGAGAATCTCGATGGCTACACTGCCCACCCCGCCCGTGGCGCCAGTCACGAGGACCGGCCCCTTGTCCGGTGTCAGCCCCTCGTATTCCATGCGCGCCAACGCGAGGCCCGCGGTGAAGCCAGCCGTCCCCAAGGCCATGGCGCTGCGTAGATCGAGTCCCTCGGGGATAGGAAGCACCCAGGCGGCGGGCAGACGCGCGAGTTCTGCGTAACCGCCGTGATGGGCAACTCCAATGTCATACCCCGTAGCCAACACCGCATCGCCCGGTCTAAATTTCGGGCTCGCACTCTCGACCACGATGCCAGCCAGATCGATGCCGGCGATGCAAGGAAAACGACGGATGATCTTGCCCGCCCCCGTCGCTGCCAAAGCATCCTTGTAGTTGATGTCCGACCAGATGACGCGAATCTTGACCTCGCCCGCATCGAGCTGGGCTTCCTCCATCTCGGCAAAGTCAGCGAGGACTTTGCCCGCTTCCTCACGTATCAGATAGGCCTGAAACGCCATCTGCCACCCCCTTTCGTGTTTGTTCGCTCGATTATAGCGAGCGCAACGAACAGGCCGCACGGATGTTGACAACGCAGACGAAAATAAATGATAATCGTTCTCGTTTTCGTTGTCGTTTCTAGGGTGAAAGGAGCATCGAATGATTGTCAGATTGATTCGTTGTGCTTTTTTTGGACTATGGGCTGGCCTCGCCGGCATCGCGCATTGCGCAGAGAGTGTCTTGAACCTCTACACGGCACGCCATTATCAAACCGACGAGGCGCTCTATGAGAATTTCACGAAGCTCACGGGCATCAAGATCAATCGTCTCGAAGGGAAAGAAGACGAATTGCTCGAACGCATCAAGAATGAAGGCGCTGCAAGCCCCGCCGATGTCTTTTTGACCGTCGATGCCGCACGCTTGGCAAAGGCCGACGAGCTCGGATTATTTGCCCCCCTCCAGTCCAAGCTCATCGAGCAGCGTATCCCCAGCCATCTGCGCTCGGCCAATTGGGCAGCCTTCTCGACGCGCGCGCGCGTGATCGTCTACAACAAGAGCCTCCTGAAGGCTGAAGACGTGAAAAGTTACGAAGACCTTGCCCAGCCGAAATTGAAAGGGCAAGTCTGCATGCGCTCAGGCGCTCATCCCTACAACCTTTCCCTGCTCGCCTCGATCATCGCCCATCAGGGCGAGCAAAAGGCGGAGGAATGGGCGCGCGGCGTGCTCGGTAATTTCGCGCGGCCACCCAAAGGCGGCGATACCGATCAAATTCGCTCCGTCGCCGCCGGCGAATGTGGCGTGACGATCTCGAATTCCTATTACCTCGCGCGCTTGATGCGCTCATCCAAGCCAGAAGACAAAAAAGTCGTAGAGGCAATCGGCCTTGTCTGGCCCAATCAAGCGACGACGGGCGTGCACATCAACGTCTCGGGAGGCGGCATGCTGAAGACGGCGCCCAACAAGGAAGCGGCGAAGAAATTCCTCGAATATCTCGCCTCCGATGAGGCGCAACGGTATTTTGCCGACGGCAACAACGAATGGCCGGCCGTCCCGAGCGTAAAGATCGACAATCCGGCGCTCGCCGCGATGGGCACTTTCAAAGCCGACACCCTGCCGATCACGGCGCTCGCGAAGAACGTTTCCTTGGCGCAAAAAATCTATGACCGCATCGGGTGGAAATGAAGGCAAGATCCCCATGCCTCCACGGTCAGATGGTTCTGAAAAAAAGGCCATCGCTGTCTACGATAGCCATCAGCTGCTCGGGAATCAAAAAGAGATTGTCATACGCCATGGCAGTGAGCTCTACCGCTTGCGTTTGACGCGACAAAACAAATTGATTCTCACCAAATGACGAAGGCTGGACAACAAGAGGATGTTCATCGGTGGCATCTTCTTCCTAGTCCAGCCCATTACAGCCAATGGCGACAAGCTTTCGATATGCCTGGGTGACTTGGGAAGTCTGATGCACCACTCGGATTTGTCGGCAATGACCAAACCAGCCTCGGTGTTGAACTAGACCCGGAGGGAATAGAAGCCTGATGCGCGATCAACAAGATCTTCATCCGCCCGCCCAAATGGTTGCCGGAGCTCTCGCACACTTGACCAGACACTTGGAAAGCGGTTGTCTCCATTCGCTTTACCACGCAGCCATGTTGTTCGAACGACTGGCCAATGATCCGGAAGCTGATGTGTTCTTACGCCACAACGCCAGTGAATTGGCGGAGTGCCTCATGGAACAGGACAAGTCTTCAACCAAGCTTTTTGGACCTCCTACCTCCACGGTGATTTGTACGCGGCCAGAAAACAAGGCCCTGGCATGATGGCAATGGAGTTGAGCAACCACCTCGTTTCTCGTTTTTCGCCGGCAGGGCTAGCGCTGGCGATTCTCATTCACGGCGCGGCTTTCTGGGGGCTCGTGAAAATGGAGAGGCCTCGCACGAAACTTCCTGAACCAGAGCTTTTGAAGGTTGAATTACTCAAACCGACTGCGGTTGATCTGCCGAAACCCGAACTCTATCGGCCAGCACGGCAACCTCTGCCCAAACGGCCGACACCCACTCCAGCGCGAGCAAACACGCTGGCTGCCAGCGCGACAGATTTTTCTGCACTCCAAACGGCGACGCCCATCGAGCCTCAAACGGCCGCCTATGAACCGGCCACCCCTCAAACCGCATCGGCCACCTCTATGGTCTCCCAAAGAGAACCCCAGATTGTCAATCCGCGTTTCGACGCTGATTATCTAGAAAACCCCAGACCCGCTTACCCACCCCTTGCCCGCCGAATGGGTGAGGAGGGCAAGGTGGTCCTGCGGGTGCTGGTCTCTCCGGAAGGACTTCCGATCGAGATCTCCTTGCATGCGAGTAGCGGCTCGGAACGTCTCGATCGCGCAGCGCAAGAGGCTGTCCAGCGTTGGAAATTCATCCCTGCACGGCAAGGGGAGGTTGCAGTCGCTGCAAGCGTATTGGTTCCGATCATTTTTTCATTGAGGAAATGAATCATGGAAAATTCCTTGGGTTTCTACCACTTCCTTGTCAGTAGCGATGGCGTGGCGCGCTTCATCCTCGTGCTGATGGCGATCATGTCGATCGGCACTTGGTACTTGATTATTGCCAAAGGCATCTCGCTTTGGCGCGCTCGCCGAAAAGCTCGTGAATTTCTCAACGATTTTTGGGCTGCACCGAACCTCGACTCCGTTGCCAAGCGATTGCGCGAGCAAGGCGTGACCGATGCCTTCTCCCATCTTGTGCATCATGGCTTCACGGCGATCGAGCAGCACCGGAACGGCGGACGGGGGCTGATTGACGCCGGCACGCCCGACGAGTTCCTCACGCGCGCCTTGAAACGCGCGATCGCCCAGGATCGCGCCCGCCTCGAATACGGCCAGACCTTCCTCGCCACCGTGGCCTCATCGGCGCCTTTCGTCGGCCTGTTCGGCACCGTCTGGGGCATCTACCATGCGCTCATCCATATCGGCATGAGCGGGCAAGGCACGCTCGACAAGGTGGCAGGGCCCGTGGGCGAAGCGCTGATCATGACTGCGCTGGGCCTGGCCGTCGCGATCCCGGCCGCGGTCGCCTACAACGCCTTCGCGCGCGCCAACCGCAATCTGCTCGCCGAACTCGATTCCTTCGCGCACGATGTGTTCACCTTCATGGCGACGGGGCTGAAGGCGCGCGTCGATGC
>JAOADW010000015.1 GCA_026417115.1 Rhodocyclaceae bacterium | reverse complement strand
TCGTTCGGCGATGCGCAGCTCGTGCTGCTCCCCATTCGCAGCCTGAAAGAGGGATATGTCTATGCAAGCTGTCCGCAGGCAATGGAGCGGACACGGCGCTTACTCGAGCTCATACAGGTTTCGTCCGGCTGGCCAAGCCTTCCGCAACCTGAACAGGGCCACTGTCTCGTCGCCAACCCAAAGCTCTTGTCCTCAGGGAAGTTGCATCTGGAAGCATTCGAGTATGAGGCGCAAGAATGCTCGGACTGTGGCGCGCTCGCAAGCAAACTCGCCGCCATGGCCCTGCCCGATAACCCAGCCTATGCGTATTTTCGCGAAAAGCTCGCGCGCGACTTCGTCGTCCTCTCGGACACCGATTTCGCCTATTTCGCCGAGCACGCCATGCTCGTCGAGTCGCATGTGCGCATCAACGATGCTACTGGCACGGCCGATGACGGTGGACTGTTCTACACCGAGAACCTACCGCCGGAATCCCTCCTCATCGCCCCTGTGCTCGCCAGCCGTACACGCACCGGTAAGAGCGAAGAGCTGCCGGCCGAGGCGGTGATGACTCAGCTCAAAACCGTCCTCGATAGTCGGTTGCTCCAGATGGGAGGGGATGCCACCACCGGCCGTGGTCTAGTCTTAGCCAAACTCATGGAGGGCAAATAAATGGCCTCGCTCGAACAACGGCGCGCACAAGATGCGTGGGACAAAAGCGCCAACTACACCAAAGAACACGCCAAGTTCGCCAAGGGCCTGCCGGCCTTGATCATGAACTCGGGGTTGATGCAGGTACTGGCCTTCTGCCACGAAAAAGGCGATACCTATGAAAAAGTGGCTTCAGACCTGCGCCGCTGGCTCAACTTGCGCTTCAACCGCGTCGACCGTGACCCCGGCTTCGAGACGTTCATGCAGACGCTGATGCAGGCCAGCCCCCAGACCTACCAGGCCATTACAGCCGAGGCGTTCGCCTGGCTCAAATGGCTAAGGCAGATGGCCGTTGCTCGTCAGGCTTAGAATCGATCAAACATGTCAATGTCCATCAACTGATTTGAAGGATTACCCACCATGCCCATCGCCGCTGTACCTGCCTATCTTGGGCAAAACTTCAGTGCCGCCTCGCCGGGAATGCGTTTTGGCATGTATTTACCGATCTGGACGAACCGCCACGATCAGACATCGGAACTGGACGAACGCAGAAAAGCCCAAAGCCGTGAAGGTGAGCACTTACGGCAGCTGATAGAAAGAGAGGGGGATGAGCGTACCATCTCCCTCTTGTGCGATGAGCAATACTGTCGAGAACACAAACTCAAGAGCTTGCCCCGGCTGTGGACTAAGAATGAGTTTGCCGCACGAAAGGCCTGGGACGAGGTTGTGCCCCTCACTTCCCAGGACAAAGACACAATGCGGGCTCTTCTACAACGACAGCAAGAACTAGCATCGCTGTTTTCGCCTGCCATATGCTGGAAGATTCAGGCCCAATGTGTCGCCCCCTTCGCCACCGGCCTGGGCAACGAGCATCCACTAGAAAACGGCTTTGCCTTCCTTTGGCCCTATGGCCTGCCCTATCTGCCCGGTTCCGGCGTCAAAGGAGTGATCAAGCGAGCCGCTCAGGAGCTTGCTGCGGGGATGTGGCCGAAGCACCCGGCTTGGCAGGGGCTAGATCAACCTTTGTATGGGATCGAGGTTGGCCGCGGTGCCAACAAGAAACGCATCGGTTTGAGCGTGCTCGACGTGCTATTCGGGCGTGAGCCGCCGCCGGGGGACCCCAACGCCGTGCGCGGCGCGCTCGCCTTCTGGGATGTGATCCCGCAGATCGCCGGCGATGCGCTTATGGTCGAGATCATGACCCCCCACCAGTCCCACTATTACCAGGACAAACGCGAAGCCAAAAGTGGCAACAGCACAAGCCCTCACGATTCAGGTCAGCCCAACCCCATCGCCTTCCTCACCGTGCCGCCGGGCTCTGGCTTTTGCTTCCATATCGTCTGCGATACGGCGCATCTGGCGCGCCTGATCGCGCAACGAGAAACCGCCGCTCCCGACTTGCTTGCACCGGCCGATGATGGCCGACCTTCTTGGCAGCATCTCGTCGAAGAGGCTTTCGCGCATGCCTTCCAATGGCTCGGCTTTGGCGCCAAGACGACGGTGGGCTACGGTGCCATGAAGGCAGCAGGCGCGGCGGCAGAAACCAGCCAGCCTGAAACTTCTGCCGACTCTGCGGCCGCTCAGCCCCAAGCCCAGGCAGCAACGCCGACCGAGCTGTGGCAGGGCGCGGAGCTCAAATTCAACCGCGCCAACAAGTCACTGATCGCGAAAAAAAATGGTAAGACCGCCATCGCCCTGGCGCCGCGGGGTGAGGCCATCTTATCGAGCCTGCCGGGGGAACTGCGCCGCAAGATCGAAGCAAACCAGTTCGTGAGGGCAACCGTGCAAGTGAGCGAGGGCACATTGATAGCCATCGAACTGCCCAGCTGAGGAGACATAGCGCAAGGTCGTATTCGCGGATGACTACGCTCTCGCTGCCTTCAAACCCCATGCGCCGCATCTTGCTGTGTGTGACGGGCCTAAGCCCGCAGATCGTGACCGAGACCCTCTATGCGCTGGCGGTGAATCCGCCGGCCGGCCGTGCGCCATGGGTTCCCGACGAAGTACGCGTCATCACCACGAGCCGCGGCGCTGACAACGTACGTCTTGCTCTCTTGCACCCCGCACAAGGGTGGTTTCACCGTCTGCGGGAGGATTACAGTCTGCCGCCGATCGCTTTCGACGAGCAGCAGCATATCCATTTGATTCGCCGGCCAGACGGCAGCGCCCTCGACGACATTCGCGACGACGTCGATAACGCGCTCGCCGGCGACGCCATCCTCGCCCTCGTGCAACAGCTGACACGCGAGCCGACAACGGAAATCCACGCATCCATCGCCGGTGGCCGCAAGACCATGGGCTTCTTTCTGGGCTATGCGATGAGCCTTTACGGTCGACCGCAGGACCGGCTATCACACGTGCTCGTGAGCGAACCCTACGAAAGCAATCGCGCATTCTTCTACCCCACGCCGCAAAGCCACCCGATTCCGCGCAGTCGAGAGGGCGTCGAGATGATCGATGCCGCCGCCGCGCATGTCTGGCTAGGCGACATCCCGTTCGTGCGGTTGCGCAGCATCCTCGGCGAGGAAGAATTGCTACGCAGCGACCTCGCCTTCACCGAAGCCGTGGCGCGCGTGCAGGAAAGCCTCACGCCGCAACGCATTAGTATCGACCTCACAGCCCGCGCCGTCATCGTCGGTGGCCAGGTGATCCGGCTGCGGCCCACCGTCTTGAGCTTTCTCGTCTGGGTGATCGAAAGGCAGCGCGACGAACGGCCAGTGCGACGGCGTGCGCGAATGGAAGAAGCTCTGCGCGACCGCGACGAATACCTGCGCATCTACCGCCGCTACCAGCCCGATGCCGATGAACAGACGCGCACTGTGCAGCGGCTCAAGGAGGGAATGGAGCCCAATTTTCTCTCCGAATGCGCCTCGCGCTTCAAAGAGGCGCTCGAACGCGCGCTCGGCAAGGCCAAGGCGCAGCCTTATCTGATCCGCGCCGAGGGTAAGCGCAGCGCTGGCGTCTATCGCATCGCCACGCCGCTTGAGCAGATCGAAATCCTTACGGGGCGACACCGATGACTATCCTGATTTCTTTTTTAGGCAAAAGCCAGCTTGACAGCAAATCCGGCTACCGCACCGCACGCTATTGCTTTCCCGATGGCCACCAGCAAGAGACGGCCTATTTCGGTCTCGCCCTGGCCGAACACCTGCAAGCGCAGCGCGTCATCCTTCTGGGCACCGCCTCCAGCATGTGGGACATGCTCGTGGAAAACATCGCGGGCGACGCGGCACAGGAAGAACTGCGCCTGGAACTGATGGATGCCGTGCGTGCCGAAGCGGTAACCGAACCCTTGCTTGAACGGCTCACGCCTTCCTTGGAGCGCACGCTCGGGCGCCCAGTGAAAGCGCTCATCATTCCCCATGCAGAACGCTTTGCCGATCAACAAGCCGTCTTGGAACGGCTCGCCAATCACGTCGGGCGTCGCGAGACAGTCGCTCTCGACCTCACCCATGGCTACCGACACTTGGCGATGCTGGGCCTTGCCGCCGCGCGCTATCTGGCGCACGCAAAGGAAGTGGAGATCACAGGGCTTTACTATGGCGCCCTGGACATGACGCGGGAAAGCCTCACTCCCGTCGTCACGCTCGATGGCCTTGCCCATCTCCTCGAGTGGGCCGAGGCCTTTGCGGCTTATGAAGCCAGCGGAGATTTCTCTCGCTTTGCCGCGCTGCTCGAACGGGATGGTTTCCCCCGGGAAGCGGCCCAGGCCCTGCGTCGAGGTTGGACCCATTGGGTCCTCAGCAACGTGCAAGACGCCGCCCGTCATCTGCAAATGGCGCTCGATGCCTTGAAGGAACCGCTCAGCGGAGCCTCAGAGCTTTATCGTAATCGGCTGCGTAAAACCTTGCGCTGGGCCGAGGCTCCAAGCCTGCACGAAAAACAGCGCCTGCTCGCCTTGCAAGCACTGGAGCGTGGCGATATCTTACGCGCGGCAGTGTTTGGGTTAGAAAGTTTCATCTCACGCGAAGCGGCTACCCGCGGCCGAAATGCCCTCGATTACCAGGTACGGAAGGAAGTCGATGAAGCTTTCCAGCAGTCGCTCCAAGAAGGCGAACATCCCGATTGGAAACGCAGAGCCTACTGGCTACTCAAAAACGTCCGCAACGCCTGCGCCCATGGATCCCCGCCAACCGTAAGAGAGCATCATCAGCTCATGCAAAATCCTGAACGGCTCAAACAAGAGCTAAACAAGACGCTCATGCAGCTGACCAACACCCCAACGTCATGATCCTCCCGCCGCTGCCGCTTGCCCGCTATCGTCTCGAATTCGAGGTCAAACAATCATTGCGCTTACCCGCCTATGCAGGGTCCACCTTGCGAGGCGGCTGGGGCAAAGCTCTGCGTCACCTTGCCTGTTTGACGAGACAACCCACATGCGACGGATGTCGACTACTCGCCACATGCCCCTATGTCGTGATCTTCGAAACACGGCCACCCGCTGGCGGCGCAAGCCTACAAGACTTCTCGCAGATTCCGCGCCCCTATGTCATCGAGCCGCCGGCAATGGGCGAACACACTTATTCCCCTGGCGAGCCTCTCGTATTCCACCTCGTGCTCGTCGGTCGTGCGCTCGCCCACCTCGAGCTCATCCTTTCGGCATATAACATCGCCTTCCGACGCGGCGTCAGCGATGGCACGGCGGAACTAAAGCGCGTCACCCATCTCGGCCTGCAAGAAGAAATCGTGCTCGCAGGTGCCCAGAGCCGCATTCTTCCTCCTCAACCCGCGATACCTCCGCCCCCATCGCTCGGAACGAGCGTCACGCTGCAATTTCATACCCCTTTGCGCCTGCAAACCAATGGCCGACGCGCAACGAAAGACGAAATCACGACGCGCAAGCTACTGATGGCCATCGTGCGGCGGGTAGCGCTGCTATACGAATTCCACGGCTCTGGGCCGCTCGTGCTAGATTTTTCCCAGCTTGCGCGACGAGCCGAAGCCATCGCAAGCCGACTGCGAATGCAATGGTGCGACCCTGCGCGCTACTCCAGCCGACAAAACGCCCGCCTTCCCCTTGGGGGGCTGATCGGCGAATGGACGCTCGCCGGTGATCTAGCCCCTTTCACGCCATTTTTGCACCTCGGCCAATGGTTACACGTCGGCAAAGAAGCCACCTTTGGCCTAGGCGGTTATCGCTTGCTTCCCGAAGCGCCGCAAAGCAATACACGTCTCGTTTCCAACGCAGCAAGCGCCTGAAAGCGGCCAGAAAGCATCAATGCCAAACACCCGCCGCAAGCTTGTCGTCCCTTGCACGCGCAACGCCATTTTCTATCCTGATCGTATCGTCATCGGAGCAGAAAAATGGACAAAGCGCGTCGGCTTTACCTCATCGCCTATGACGTCAGCGACGATCTGAGGCTCAACCGCGTCTGTCGTTTTCTCACCGGCTTCAAAGTCGCGGGACAAAAATCGGTGTTCGAAATCTGGGCCACCGCTGCCGAGCTATCCAGCATTCGCGCCCAATTGGCCCAGCTCATCGACCCGCAAGAAGACCGCGTCCATATCCTCAGCCTCGACCCGAGGCTTGCGCCCCAACTCTATGGCAAGGCGCGACATTTCAGCGACAACCATTTCCTCATCAGCTGAACACCATGAGCAGCCTCTTCGTTGATCGCCGTGGCATTTCACTCGAACTCGAAGACCAGGCCATCGTCTTCCGCGAAAATGGCGAGCGCATCGGCACTGTGCCGTTGGCGCCGCTCACGCGCGTTTTTCTGCGCGGCGAGGTCCGGGTTACAGCCAGCCTGCTCGGTCAGCTCGGCGCACATGGCGTAGGCGTCGTCATCCTCTCGGGACGCCAAGGCAAACCCACTCTAATGCTGGCGCGGCCACACAACGATGCCGCACGGCGTGTCGAACAAATCAAGAAAAGCCTCGCAGCCGAATTTTGTCTGGAATTCACGCGCGCCCTGCTGACGCGCAAACTCACCCGTCAGATGGAATGGTTCGAAGAGCTGGGCGCGCGCGACCTTTGCGCGCGATATCAACTCCGTCACGCAAACCAACTTTTGCGCGAACACCGCTTACGCCTCGAAGGTGCGCGCACCATATCGCAGATGCGCGGCATCGAAGGCTCCGCCGCCGTGCGTTACTTCGACGGCCTCAAAGCCGTGGTGCCTGAATCCTGGCACTTCTCCGTGCGCAATCGCCGGCCGCCCAAAGACCCCTTCAACGCGCTGCTCTCACTCACCTACACCCTCGCGCATGCAGAAATCGTGATCGCCCTGCATGCAGCGGGCTTCGACCCCTATGTCGGCTTCTACCATGCACTCACATTTGGGCGCGAATCGCTCGCCTGTGACCTGCTCGAAGCCATACGCCCCTTGTGCGACCGCTTCTGCCTGCGACTCGTCAAGGAACAAATCGTCAGCGCGCGCGATGATTTCTCCACCACGAACGCAGGCTGTCTCCTGGGCAAAGAAGGCAGAGTGCGCTACTACAAAGCCTACGAACAATACAGCGAAATCTTGCGCGCAGGCATTGCGAGCGAAATCGAACGCTTGGCCGAAGACATCGGCCATGCCTGCGAAGCGCCCCCTTTGGCAGAAGAAGCTGCAACGGCAGAGGAAGCCTGATGAGCGATTATGTAATCTGCTACGACATTACGCACCCCAAACGGCTGGGTCGCATCCATCGATATCTCAAGAAACATGCAATGCCGCTGCAATACTCCGTGTTTCTCTTTTCGGGCGATGAACGGCGACTGGCGCGCCTGCTCGATACGCTTGCCGCGCTGATCGACGAAAAGGAAGACGACCTTCGTTGCTACCCTTTGCCCTCGCGTGGCCACCGCGAGCGGCTAGGACGCGCAGTGCTGCCGCGAGGCATTCAATGGAGCGGCCTGCCGCCCCCGCTTGCCTAAGCCAGGCCTGGCGGACCCGCGCACCCTCTTGTCAACGGCAGAGGATAGGTGTAGAATAAAATAATGTCTGTAGCAGCAGGCGGGCTTTGACGTTTACAGGAGAAGTCGGCAGACGATGACGATTTTCCCGAATGCCCTTGCTAAGGCATTGATGGAAAAAGCGTTTCAAGCCCCTTGCTCTCTGAACCATGCCCTGATTTCTAAGGGATTAAGACCGGCGGCAAACCCATGTTCGCCGCTCACTAGTACTCTGAACCATGCCCTGATTTCTAAGGGATTAAGACTGTTATGCTCCTGTCTCTTATACACATCT
>JAOADW010000055.1 GCA_026417115.1 Rhodocyclaceae bacterium | reverse complement strand
AGCGGCCAGGCCGGCGCGCCCGCGCGGAATGCTTCGCGCAAGCGCATGAGCTCATACTCCGTCACGCCGAGGCTGCGGGCAGAAAACGCCCTTGCATCCGGCGTAAAGGAAAGATAGGCCTGCGCCTCGTTGATCATCAGGTCCTCATTGCTACGATCATAGCCTGCGCCTGCGAGAAACGCACGGAATTTCTCCCGTTGCGCTTCCGTGAGCGTTTCGAACCAGAATTTGCGACACCAGGCGCGGTAATCTGGGTTGGTGTAATACTCGGCATGCGCAAGCTCATGCATCAGAATCGTGCGCCGGGCCAAGGCATTGACGCTGGGCTCTTCTCCTGCGGGTTTTTCCTGGGGAATCGACAAGATCACCGCGTTCGGATAGATCGCCTGCAGAAAGCCGTAGCGCTCGCGCATCAAGCCTTGCTCGAGCAAAAACGCCTTCAGGCTCCGTTCTTCCTCATTGAGGGGAACGCCGCGCTGTTCGGCGAGATTGAAGAAGACCACGAGCTCCGAGACGAGAAAATCATTGCCATACGCAAAGGTGTATTCGGTCTTGCCCAAGCTGCGGATGAAGGCCGCCAATTCCTGGTCGTCCAGCACGCGCGCATGACCTTGCCAGAGCCGCTCGGTGAGCGCGCCCACACGGTTGAACATGCGCCCCTGCTGCCCTAGCGTCGGGAAATCGAAGATGAAAATCGGTTGTCGGCCCGCGTAGCGATGAATCCATAAGCGCTCGCTTTTCGTCGCCAGAATCGTTTCGAAATCGGCAACCGCCGCAATTAGGGGTTCGGCCCACGCCCAGGCAAGCCATGCGAGCGCCACGAGCAAACCCGCGCAGGCGCGTAAGGCGCCCAGCGCGAACCGACGGTCAAGGCCGACGATAGGCATCCTGGCTGAATCGATGTGCGCGCTCGATCAGATAAGTTGCATTGTCGCGGTTACTGGGGTGGCTGGCTTGCGGCGCCGGCGGCGGATAAGGAGAAGCAAGCCACAGCGCCGTCGGCGCCGACCCCACCCAAAGCCAGCCGACAGCAGGCGACCCACCGGCGAGCGTCGTCGCCGCGGCGCCGTCCTGACGGCGATAGAGATCCTGGCTGAATGCATGGGCGCGCGCGATATTCCAAGCGGCCAAATCCCGATTGCCCGGCACCCAAGCGCGATTGACGCCCAAAAGAATCGCGCCAGGCGGCGAAAGCGGCGTCGTCCCGGGAGCGCGCCAGATCAGTGGTGGTGGCGCGACGAACACGGGGGAAGGCGGCAAAATCGCTTGTGCGCGCATCTCGGGGGAGACAAAGACGAGAGAGCGCACGGTGGGATGCGCATAATAAATCTCCGCCGGTGGCGCCGAAGTATCGACAACGATCAGTTCGGCGCGCGCCGGCCACGCTAGATACGCGATGACGATGAGCATCGTCCGGTAGAGAAAACCAAAGGGGGCAACGCGGGTCATGGCATCACCTCACCCTCAGTCTTGGCTCGTGACGGAAATGTTCTTGCCGTGTCGCTCGATCCGATAGACCTTGCCGGTCTTGGGCGAGGTGTAGCGTTTGACGCCGGGCGGAATCTCTTTCCCGTCGATCCAGAGCTTGCCATTGATGATCGTGACGCCTTCGAGGTTCGCACCAGGCGCGATTTCCCCGACGCTCGAGCCTACCTGATTGCCTTGGCCGACCGAAACCTGTCCGCCTGCCCCTACGCGCACATCTGCACCGCTTCCTTTGACGCTCACTTCCCCGCTGGGGCCGATGCGCACCGATTCTCCTCCTGCCGAAATACTGATCTGCGCGCTTGCCGCAAAGGCACTCCCCAAGCCCATCAGCGTCATGACGATGCGTGTATATCTCATCGCACTCTCCCGTTTCATTTACAAATAGCTTTAACGCCGCTGGCTTGCCCTTGGATGACGGTATGCCCCTGCGTCTGACCTTCGATGCTGCCGACGACGTTTCCGCTTTGGCAACGGGAATCGGCGCTCGGAGGCGCCGCGACCCAGCCACGTGCGCTCTGGCGCGCTTTCGTCGCTTCGCTTGGCGCCGGCCCACTCCTCAAGATCAACGGCGCGGTCGGCAGCGCCTGTCCATCGCGTTGGGCGCGCGCCTCGTTCGCGAGCTCGGAAGCCGAATTCGTCTCCTCGGACATGCCGGGGGGTGCAACCGGTTCGCGCCCACTGCGCATACGCGCTTCTTCGAGGGTGTGCTCCAGCAGCTTCTCCACGCGGCTTGGGCCTTCTTTCGCTTTGGGCAATGCCTGAGCCTTCTCCCGCGCGGGATCGACGAAGATGATCTCACCCGCGACAGCCTTCTGCGCCCACAAACACAGCCCGAAGGCGACCCCCAAAGCTGCTCGCGAACGCATCGGGCGCCCTCGCTTTCCCTAGCGTACCGTGATTTCAAGCTTCGCTTCGGCCACATTCGGATTGGATTTACGGAATGCGGTCGCGATTTCTTCGAGCGAGGCCACCTTCAAAGGCGTCAAGTCCGCCCCCTTCAAATTCGCCGGCAAAGGCAGATCCCGCTCACTTGCATAGCAAACGATTTGTTCCTGCCCCGGCTGGTCAAAGCGGATCTTGAACGGCGAACCCTCGGGCGGCAGCGACATCGCTTTTCCGCCGCGCACGAACGGATCCGGGCTGAAACGATTCGGAAAGATGCGTGCGATCACGCCCGCATTGTCTCGATAATAGCAATACAGGATGCCGTCCCCCGAGAGCTGCACACGCGCCTGCAGGAATTCTTTGGGTCGATAGGTCGGACGCGGCCCCCGATCGGAATCGAGCTTGACAGAAAGCGGCCCTCCCGCAGCCGGCTTCGGCGCCGCCGCCACGACGGGCGCCGTCGGCCCGGCGTGGGGATCCGGCGCCGGCGGCTGGTCGGCGTCGAGCAACGCGTAGTAGAGGTCGAAATTGATGCGCCCATCGGCGATCAAGCCATTTTCGGCCTGGAATTTTCCGATCGCGGCGGTGAGCTCTCGCGAGGTCACGCCATTGACCGGGCCCTGATAGAGATTCATGCCGGCAAGCTTCCGCTGCACGAACTTGACGCGTTCCTCGGGCTTCATGCCGTCATACCATTCGCGCGCCTGTTCGATCATCAGTGGATTGGTTTTCTCGATTTCCAGGCATTTCCAATACGGTACCCCCGTCAATTTGCCGACGAGCTCGATCATGCCCAGCTCGATCAAGGCGCGCACGCCGGAACCAAGCCCTTCGGCCTTGTTGAGCGACATGTTGAAGGAAAAGCCCACCTTGCCGAGCCGTCCACCGAGTTCGCCGCCCTTGCCGGTGCGCGTAATCACCAAGGAGTTACTGGCATTGACGCCAGGCAGAATCATCCGTGAAGTCGTCTCGCCGACATTCATGTCGATCGAGACCACCGACGAAACCTGGTCGCGCGAAACTCCGAGGTCGAGGAAAGGTAACGCAATGCCCGCGCCTTGTTGCGCATCGATCGCGTTTTCGTCGAGCTGCGTGATGGCGCCCCGGATGTAGTAGTTCGGCAATTTGTGTTGGAAAGCCCCCGCCGCCTGCATGTCTTGGAACAAGGCGAGCAAATCCGCGCGCTCGGTGTCATAATCGATGAAGGTCAAGGCCTTGCTTTTGATCGACATCTTGGATGCCGCGGTAATCAGCATCTCCTTCGTCCCCGCCATCACCTTGCCCGTCGAATCGGGGATGCCCGCCGTCGTGATGACGATGTCACGCTTGCCATAGGCAAGTAAGAGATCATCCATGCAGCGCAGCGCCGGCGTGAAATTGGTCACGGTCTTGCTCGCCGGCGTCTTGACTGCCGCGGACACCGTCGCCGTCTCGGGCTTCGGCGGATCGATTTGGCATCCCGCCACCAGCATGCCGAGTGCGCCTGCCGCCCATAAACCAACTGTCTTCCTCAACATGGTCATCCCCTTTTCGATGATCTGCATTCTGTATAGTAGAAATAGAAAACGGCTCTGTCCAACGCAAATCATTCCCGTGAAACGAAACCGCGTCAACTTTTTTCTTGCATCCGCGTTGAATACTTGCCATAGTAGTAAATGAAACACCTTGATCGCATGAAAGGGGAGACCATGAGAGTCGGCGTGCTCGTCAAAGGGATCGTCACCTTCCTTGGCGCAGGGCTTTGGTTTTCGCTCCCCACGAGCTGGGCTCAGACCCAGGGCGGCGTCGTCAAGGGCAATACCCAGATCAATGCCGCCGTCGGCGCTCAAACGTCGGTCGCCGTCGGCGCCGGCAATACCGCCCAGAGCCGGGTCGGCGCCGTCAAAGGAAGCACGGGCGGTAGCACCGAAATCAATGCCGTAGCCGGCGCGCAAACGACGGTGGCCGCGGGTGTCGGCAATAAAGCGCAAAGCAACATCGGCGTGGCGCAGAATACCTCGGGTAAGACGCAGATCAACGCCGCGGTGGGCAATATGACGACGATTGCTGCCGGCGCAGGCAACACCGCGAAGACCAATGTCGGCGTCGTCAAAGGCGGCAAAGGCAATGTCACGGTCGGCGTCGGCAACATCACCAACGTCGTCGGAGGCGCCGGACAAAAAGGGTGCATCAACATTGGCACCAAAGGCGTCGATGGCTGTAACTGAAAGGAGAGGAAAAGAGATGACGATCATACGGCGTTCGGCATTTCTGATGGCGTTGTTCGTCTTGCCCGCCTGGGCCTTGAACGAGGGCACGCATCTCAATCCGCGCGGACAATCGAAAGTCAACAAAGCGCTTGCGAAAGGCTATTTGCAAAGCGGCGCCGAGGGCATGCAAAAACAACAAACGCAGGTCAATATCGGCAGCAAGCGCGCAGGCACTTGCACGATGAATGTAGGCGCGACCCCAGGCGGCAAGGACTCGAAAGAAACCATCGTCACCGCGAAGGAGATCATCAATGTCTGCAAGTAAGCGCGCTTTCCGCATCGTGCCGCGCCTTTCGTTGGTGCTTGCCTTGGTCATGGGGATGGGCACGCTAGCGCGCGCGGAAGTCACCGTCTATGACAAAGCGCCGAGCGTCGAAGAGCTGCAGCAAAAACTGCTCGGCGGCGAGAAATCAGGGCAGAAGAAATTCAAGACGCGCGCGATCGTCTTCGGCGAGGCGCCGGAGGCCGCACCCTCGGCAGCAGCGGCACCCGCGGCTGCACCAGCCGCAGCGGCACCCCAGCCCGCAGCCCAGGCTGCGCCGCAGCCGGCGGCGGCTGCGCAGCCTTCGCAGACACTTCAAGTCTCGGAAAACGCGATTGCATTCCCGATCCAATTCAAGGTCAATAGCGCGCAGATCTTGCCCGAATCGATTCCTTTCTTGCAGTCGATCGCGGGGTTGTTGCAAAAGGATCCTACGGTGCGTCTCTTGATCGAAGGCCATACCGACATTAGCGGCAATTACCAGCGCAATATGGCGCTTTCGCGTGAGCGCGCGTTCGCCGTGATGAATTTTCTGATCGATCGCTTCGGCATCGATCCGATGCGGCTCATGCCCGTGGGCAAAGGACCGATGGAGCCTTTGCCCGGGCTTGAGCCAACCGATCCCAAAAACCGCCGGGTGCAGTTCCGCATCATCGGTTGAGGGTTTTTCGCCACCACCTCTTGAAAGGAGATCGTCATGAAGAAGCTCGTCCTCGCCGCTGTGCTTTCCGTCGCCACGACCCTGGCCTTCGCCCAGGCAGCCGCTCAAGGGCAGGGTGGTCAGGCCGCGGCTGGCGGCGTGAACATCCAGGGCAACACCAACATCAACGCCGCCGTCGGCCAGCAAACGGCAGTGGCCGTCGGCCAAGACAATACGGCCAAGAATACGGTTGGTGCGATCAAAGGCGGCACCAACATCAAAGGCAATACCAACATCAATGCCGTCGCCGGCAAGCAAACGGCAGTTGCCGTCGGCAAGGGCAACAAGGCCGAAAACACCGTCGGCCAGATCGGCGGCAAGTAATCGCGGGTCACGAAGGGCGGCCGCAAGGCCGCCTTTTCGTAGGCATGATGCGAAAAATCGCTCTCTGCCTCCTCTCGTTTATCTCGCTGGCATGGGCAGCGGAAGAGCCCGTGCCGCGTTCGAGTCATCCACGTGGGATTGCCAGCGATGGACGGCCTCCTACGCCGAGCAACAGCGGCAGCGAGGAGACGCGTCAGCGCACTGCCAGTGGCAGCCAAGCCCCCAGCAACGCCCCTGCTGCATCGACGCCGCCGCGGGTAGGCAATGAGGGTGGTGGCGTCAATGTGACGGGGACGACCCGCATCGATGCGCGCGCGCGAGAAACCTCGGCCACGGCCGTCGGCCAAGGCAATACGGCCGGCAATCGCGTCGGCGCCATCGGCGGACGCTAAGGAAACCCTGCATAGCCGTTGCGAGCGGCTGGCTGATGGGCAAGGCGCAAGGGTGCGCAGCGACCGAGACATCACAAGAGGTGAGGCGGGGGAGCGAACACCGCGCAACGCGGCCATCCGGCCGCGCAGCAGGTTATTCAGAGCTTTCCGAAGAGAACGCGTGCGACATCCAATCCATAGGCGGCAGTTTTTCTCGCCTTTACCTGCGAATCAACGAGGCATCTTTTCTTCGCGCCAACGCAAGGAACCGAGCACTCGTCCTAGGAGCGTAGGATTGTTCTCCAGGGAGCGGGCAAGCTCGTCGTCGGCGCGGGTGATCGTCTTGTTCTTCAAATTTTCCTGTGCGGCTTCCGAGCCACGTCTTGCCGCCAGTATTTGCAAGGCCAGGCCGAGCGCCGCATCGCGTTCGACGCCACGACCGGTGACCAGCAAGGCGCCGAGATTGTTGAGCGCCTCGGCATGCTGCTGTAATGCCGCTTCGCGCCACCAATGGGCGGCGCGGCGAGTCGACTGCCGCACGCCTCTGCCCGCGAAATACATGCCACCAAGCTTGTATTGGGCTTCGGCATGGCCGGCTTCGGCCGCCAAGCGGAACCAATGCGCCGCTTGCCGCCAATCCCGCGCCACTCCCGGCACGTCGTAGAAATAAAGCCGCCCGAGCCAATACCAGGCCTCGGCGTCATGACTTTCCGCCAGCGGCTGCAAAAGGCGCAGGGCCTTTTGCCCCTCGCCGCGTTCGATCGCGCGGCGCGCCTCTTCGATCGTCCCGCAAATGCCCAGAGGCGTCAGCACCCCTGCGCAGAAAAGGATCAGGAAGAATCGCTTAATCATGGCCAAACCTCGAGGGCTTCCACTGCTTGCCTTCTGCCCTTGACCGCAAGCCGATGCCAATGGCCAAAGCGATAGGCTTTCTTGTCGCCGAGCGCCTCAAAGGTCGAACGACTGATCAAAATCGGGCAGCCGACGGTCTTGGTCATGCCTTCGAGACGGGAGGCGGTATTCACCGTATCGCCCACTGCCGTGTATTCCATGCGTCGCGCAGAGCCGATGTTGCCGACCACCGCTGGGCCCGTATGGATGCCGATGCCAATCGCGAAGGGGGGCAACTCCCGACCCGCGAAACGGGACGCCATCCAGGTTGCGAATTCTTGCGCCGTGCGCTGCAAGGCGAGTGCGGCGCGCAGAGCGCGATCGGCATGATCGGGCTCGTCAAGCGGCGCGCCGAATTCGGCCATCACTGCATCGCCGATGAACTTGTCGATGGTCGCCTCTTCCGCGAGGAGCACGGCGCACGCACGCTCGAAATAGGCGTTGAGCACCTCGACGACCTCTTCTGGCGCAAGCTGCTCAGAGAGCGTGGTAAACCCCCGTATGTCGGAGAACAGCACACTGATATCCCGCCGGCTTCCGCCCAACGCAGGCATTTCGCCACTCGAGAGCAGAGTATGCATCACGCGTTCGGACACGTAGCGAGCGAAGATCTGCGCAAGCTTGCGCCGTTCGCGCTCGCTACGCCGCAATTTGCCAGCGCCCGCCAGTGCCAATGCCAGCAAGGGCGATGCTTGCATTTGCCATGCTTCGAGGAGGATTGCCTGGCGAAATGCCCAATAGGACGCTCCTGCGACGAAGGCGAGATAGGCTGCGAAGATGACCAAGGCCCCAAAGGGGCCACGTTGCAAAAACATCAGCGCGATCAATCCTGCGCCCAAGAAGACGATGGTTGCCGACAATAGCCTGTGCGCAGGCCGCGTGCTCCGCCCCGAGAGCTCGGTTTCGATGATGTTGGCTTGGATCTCGGGGCCACTCATCAGCCGGTTGCCGGCGCCGACCGTATTGGAATACGGCGTGGGATGAACGTCGTTCATGCCTGCATAGCCTGCGCCAATGATCGCCACCTTGCCGGCTAACAGGGCTTTGAGGCTGGCTTCCTGGGCTGCTTGCGGCTCTAGCAAGCGGGCGAAGGAAACAAAGGGGAAACTGCCCGGAGGCCCAACGTAAGTAATGGGGCGCAGCAAGGTATCGAGTTCCGCGCCGCTTTCTCGGCGCACGACCAAACCGGCAAGACTGTAGCGGGGAAGGCCAGCGGCTGCCGCGGCTTCGCCGATCGGCAGGCGCCGGCGATAATGGCGAACGACGCTGTCGGCATCGAGCTCGAGATTGGCTAGCCCCACATGGCCGGCGACGTCTTGGGACGGTAAAGCCAAGAGGACATCCGGCGTGGGCAAGATGAAGTCGCCTACTGCTTTGCCTTCCCCAACCAAGAAGCCAGCGAGGAAAACATCTCCGCCGTGGAGCGCCTGGCGAAAAGGTCGATCATAGCGGCGCGCCGCCTCCAGATCGGTGACCCCCAATCGGCTCAGCCAGCGTTCCGGGCTTCCTGAAAACAAGAAATCCAGCACGATCAGACGTGTCTCTAGCGCCCTGAGCGTTTCGATGGCCTGTGCAAAATGGGGAGTCCAAAAAGACAAAGGCGTATCCGCGTAGCGGGCGAGCGTCGCATCATCGATCATCACGAGCACGACATGGCGTGGTTCGAAGCGCTGACCCGCCCACCGATGCCAAGCGTCGTAGTAAAGGTTTTCCAGGCGCAGAGCCCAGCCGCTCAAACTCGAGGCGAAATACAGCGCCGCCGAAAGCGCCGCAAGCAGCAGCGAGACGGCAAGAGATTTCGCGCGCGCGACGGGGTTTTCCTCCATCTTCCGCGGTCTTGCCTACTACTTGTAGCGGCGATCGATTTCCCAGACGAGTTTTTGCACGAGCCGTTGCACCATGCCATCGAGCGTGAGCCCGCCCTGAGCGCCTTGGGAGAACCCCAGCACCGCTTGGGTCTTGGCGCCGATCTCCATTTTTTCCTCGGTATAGCCCGTGGCCACTTGTTCCGCCGTGTTGGCATCGATCAGCTTGTAGCGCATGCCGATGATCCAGACCCCCGTGGCCTCGCCGGTGCGCACGGAACCTATCGCCGTCTCACCGACCGCTCCGGCGGTTCCCCCCGCCAAGATGCCGAAAATGCGTCCAAGCGGCTGCCCCTGGAAGCCCTCTTCGGCCTTCGCGACCTGCTCGGCCTTCAACACATCGAATTTGATCACCCATTTGGTGGTGCGGAATTTTCCTTTTTGCAGAAGTTTCCGCGCTTGGTTCGGGTCGCCAAGGGTATAGGCCAGTTGGAACTCGTTGAGCAGTGGCCCGAGATCGGCGCGTTCGAGAATCTTGAAGTTGGCGCGCCCCAGCTCGAGTTCGGCAAAGTCTGCGATGTTATTGGTCGTGATGCGCTGCACGAAGGTTGCGTTGTTGCTCTTGATCTCTCCCGGCAGCACGATGATCGCTGGCCCAGGTTTTGCCGCATTTTCATATTCGATGGCTTTGTAGATGCCGCGGTCGGCCATCTCGTGAGCCTTTTGCGAGGTCGACGACCCCGCCGTCGGCGAAGGACTCTCGAAAACCGGCTGGGCGATGGCCAAGCCGCAGGCCGCCATCAGACTCATGATCGATATGGCACGAACGGACATCGTCTTCCTCTCCCTTGATCAATAACGACACAATTTCCGGCACCACCCGTAGGCATGGCCCTTCCGACGACAATCCTCCAAGCATTTGACGTCATAGGACTCGAGGGGTGGGGAATACGCCTCCTGCGAAGGCCGGATTTGGCGAAACGCGGGATTTTCCGGCACGCCTGCCTGGCTCTCGAGGCCGCCCGTGCTGGGCGCCTCACAGACGCGGAAGCAATAGGCGCGCGCGTGCCCTTGCCGCAGGCATTGTTCGAGACAGGCGAAATCGGCCGCCCAGCCGCCTGCCGTAGCCAAGGCACAAGCAAAAAAGAGCATCGCGTGCGCTCTGCTTTTCATATTTCCCAGATTAGACGAGATTTCACGCGGCGTCGAGAAGGGCTTTGAAGGATTGCGCAACTTGCGGTAAGTTTGCGCTTTCTCAACGCCAGGGAGCACGATCATGACCATCCGCGTCGTCCTCGACGAAACCGAAATTCCGACCCATTGGTACAACATTCTCGCCGATCTGCCGAGTCCCCTGCCGCCTCCCCTGGGGCCGGATGGCCAGCCTGTCTCTCCCGACAAGATGCTGGCCATTTTTCCTGGGCCGATCCTCGAACAAGAAATGTCCAGCGAACGGTGGATCCCGATTCCGGATGAGGTCCGCAAGGTCTATGCCCTCTGGCGCCCCAGTCCCCTGTGCCGAGCTGCGCGACTGGAAGCGATGCTCGGCACGCCGGCGAAGATCTTCTACAAATACGAAGGGGTCTCCCCCGCGGGCTCGCACAAGCCGAATTCCGCCGTGCCCCAAGCCTATCTGAACAAGATCGCCGGCACGAAGCGGCTCGTCACCGAGACGGGTGCTGGCCAATGGGGTTCGTCGCTGGCGCTCGCGGGCCAGCTTTTCGGTCTGCCGGTACGCGTGTTCATGGTCAAGGTATCCTATCAACAGAAACCCTATCGCCGGCTCATGATGCAAACCTGGGGCGCGGATGTCGTCGCGAGTCCCACCCACCTCACGCAAGCGGGACGCGAGATCCTCGCCAAAGAGCCAGACAACCCTGGCAGCCTGGGCATCGCGATTTCGGAAGCCGTCGAAGAAGCGGTGACCGTGCCCGGCACCAAATATGCATTGGGCTCGGTGCTCAATCATGTGCTCCTGCATCAGACGGTGATCGGCCTCGAAGCGAAGAAACAATTCGAAAAACTGGGGCTTTATCCTGACGTCATCTTCGCGCCCTGTGGCGGCGGCTCGAATTTCGGCGGCGCGGCTTTCCCCTTCCTCGCCGACAAGGCAGCCGGCGACGCCAGAGCCAAGAACCTGCGTTGTGTCGCAGTCGAGCCCGCCTCGTGTCCGACGCTCACGCGCGGCGTCTATGCCTATGACTATGGCGATGCAACCGGTTACACCCCGCTGATGAAAATGTATACGCTGGGCCACGATTTCATGCCGCCCGGCATCCATGCCGGAGGACTACGCTACCACGGCGATTCGCCAATCGTTTCGTTGCTCTATCATGAAAAATTGATCGAAGCCGTCGCCGTCCCCCAAGTAGCGACCTTCGAAGCCGGCGTCATGTTCGCGCGCGCCGAAGGGATCATTCCCGCACCCGAATCATGTCACGGCATTCGTGCGACGATCGACGAAGCCTTGCGCTGCAAGGCCTCGGGCGAGCCCAAGGTGCTGTTCTTCAACCTCTCGGGCCATGGTCATTTCGACCTCTCCGCCTATGAGAGTTACTTTGCTGGCAAGCTCGAGGATTTCGCGTATCCGCGTGAAGCCGTGGAAGCTTCGCTCGCCCATCTCCCCAAAGTCGGCTAAGCCTGCGTGCGGCTCTTCGCCCTCGTCCTCGTGCTCGTCAATCTGCTCCTCTTTGCCTGGGGGCAGGGATATTTTGGCCTCGCGGAGGGAGGACGGGAGCCTGCGCGCCTTGACCGTCAAATCGCCCCGGAACGCATTCGACTCGTCGACCCCGCAAGCCTCGAAGAAACCTGCCTGCGTGTGATCGCGCCGGCAGACGTAGTCGAGCGGTTACGGAAAGAGGCTCCTGCCGAGTGGCGGCTTTCCCCTGTGCAGGCGCTCAGCGAAACCGCTCATTGGGTGATCGTGCCGCATTTGCCGAACGCTTTGGCTGCCGAGCGCAAAAAAACCGAATATCTGCGCCTCGGCGCAAAGGAAGTCGAGATCGTCACCCCCCCCTCAGAACACGGCCCCTATGCGCTTTCCCTCGGCATATTCCGCGCCCAGAGCGGCGCACAGGCCTTGGTCGAGGAGCTGACGAAAAAAGGCGCCCGCACCCTGACGATCATTCCCAAAACCCTCCCCGCCTCCCGAGCCGCCCTCGAGATCAGGGCGCCCAAATCTGCGCTGGGCAAGCTCCCCGCGGGGTTGCCCGAAAGCAGCGAAAGCGAGGCCTGTGCTCCATGAAGCCCGCGCGGCCTTTGCGCATTGGCCTCACCGGCGGCATTGGCAGCGGCAAGAGCACCGTCGCCCGCCATTTCCAGTCGCTGGGTATTCCCGTCATCGACACCGACGAGATCGCCAGGGAACTCACGACGACACATCCGCCCACGCTCGAAGCGATCGCCGCCACCTTCGGGCGCACGGTGTTCACACCGCAGGGCACGCTCGATCGCGCCGCATTGCGGCGCCTTGTGTTCGCCGATAGAGAGGCGCGTGCGCGGCTGGAAGCCATCTTGCACCCAAGAATCGCGGCAGAGGCAGAAAAGCGCATCCGGTCGCTGCCGCCAAGCACCCCCTATCTGATCCTCGTCGTCCCTTTGCTCGTGGAAAGGCCAGAATGGCGCAAGCAAGTGGATCGCGTGCTCGTCGTCGACTGCCCGGAATCCCTGCAAATCGCGCGCGTGATGGCGCGCGATGACCTCGCTTGCGCAGAAGTCCAGGCCATTCTCGCCGCGCAGGCCACGCGCAGCGAGAGGCTCGCCGCGGCCCATGAGGTGATCGAGAATACGGGCGATCTTGCGCACTTGAGGCAATGCGTCGAAGCGCTCGATCGGCGTTTTCGCCTCCTGGCGGAGGATCCGCGATGAATGGCGGCAATTTGACGCTGAGCTCCGATTTGAGCTTTGTCAAGGAATCGGCAAAAATTCGCCCATCGGACGGAACGACGCGCGCGTGATCACCTACGAATACCCTTTGAACGAACGCATCCGCACCTTGTTGCGGCTGGAGGATCTGTTCGACAAGCTGCTCCATTTCACCGAGAGCGATGGGCCGCAAGAGCATCACGTCGCGCTCGTGACGATGTTCGAGATCCTCGACGTGGCTTCCCGGGCGGAACTCAAGATCGAGCTCGCGCAGGAGCTCGAACGGCAACGTCAGATCCTGCTTTCCTTCCGCAACAACCCTGAAATCTCCGAGGAAGCGCTTGCGGGAGCGCTCTACGAGATCGAACAAGCCGCAACCGCCCTGCTCGCCTTACAGGGGCGCACCGGCCAACATTTGCGCGACAACGAATGGCTGATGTCGATCAAGAATCGGGCCGCAATCCCGGGGGGGGTTTGCGAGTTCGACCTTCCGACCTACCATTTCTGGCTCCATCGCGATCCGGCGCAAAGGCGACGGGACCTTGCTCGCTGGATCGAACCGCTTTTGCCTATGCAGACGGCTTTCAGCATCATCCTGCGCCTTTTGCGCGCTTCTGGCAGGCCAGAAAAGCAGCTCGCACAGCGAGGCGCTTTCCAGCTGATGCTCTCGGGTCGCACGGTGCAGCTTCTGCGCTTGCGGCTGACGCGCGATCAGGCTGCCGTGCCCGAGATTTCCGCCAACAAATACATGCTCAACGTGCGCTTCACGATTCCCGACACTGACATGCGGCCCAAACAGACGGAAGCCGACATTCCTTTCGAGCTTACCTTCTGCAATTTGTGAGCAAAGCCGCCTCTCCTGTTTACACCGTCTCCTGCCCCACGTGCGGCAAGCCTGTGGCGTGGGGCCCGCAAAGCCCTTATCGCCCTTTCTGCAGCGAGCGTTGCAAGCAAATCGACTTGGGCGCCTGGGCTAGCGAACGCTACCGCGTGCCCGGCCAGGCTCTCGACGACACCCCTGCCGCTGCCTCCTCGCCCGAGGACTAATCCGCCCAGGCGCCGCGTATGGCGGCAATACCCGTCGCGCCATGCGCGTAGGCCAACGGGAGGTCTTTGCGCGTCAATCCCCCCAGCGCATAGACCGGCAGCGGCAGATTCTCAATGAGCGAGGCAAAGCGCTCCCAGCCCAGCCCCTCGCACCCCGGATGGGACGCCGTGCGCATAACCGGCCCCAGCACGGCAAAATCGCAGCCGAGAGCCGCCGCGCGCTTGAGTTCGGCGCGCTCATGACACGAAGCACCGACCCACGGGAAAGGAGGGCGCCGCTCGAGCGCCATCAACTGCCGCGCGGGCAGATGCACGCCATCGGCGCCCACTGCGCGCGCAAGCTGCGCATCGCCATTGATCAAGACCCTTGCGCCGACCGCCTGGCAGCGCGCCACCGCCTCGGCGGCAAAAGCCTCGCGTGCAAGCTCAGGCAAGCCCGCCTCACGCACCTGCACGAGACGCACGCCGCGCGAAAGCGCATGGTCGAGCGCGGAAAGCTGCGCAGGGATGCCGATCTCCCAGGCATGGGTGATCGCGTATTCGTTGGGCAGTGCCAGCGCCGCCATGACCGGCGCATTGGCCGGCAACAGCGGCGCCACCGTCAGCGCTTCGGGCCTTTGCCAGGCCAGTTCGGCATGCACGTGATCGCGCAACGTTCCGCGCCAGCGCCAGACGCGGAAGAAATAAAGCCGCACATGGGCATGGGCATAGACGTGTTCGCGAACCAGCCAAGGGCTGGCTTCCTCGACTTCGATGCCGAGTTCTTCGGCGAGTTCGCGCTCGAGCGCCTGCCGCGGAGTCTCCCCCGGTTCGACCTTGCCGCCTGGGAATTCCCAATATCCGGCGTAGGAAGTTCCCGAGGCGCGTTTCCCGAGCAAGAAACGCCCCGTTTCGTCGTAAAGGATCGCGCAGGCAACCGGCAGGGGGCTCATCGCTTGCGCAAACCGAGTCGTCCCGCATAGTCGCGGGCGAATTGCCAAGCCACCCGCCCATTGCGCGCGCCGCGCGCCATGGCCCACTGCAGGGCTTCTCGATGCGCTGCCTGCGCCAATTCCTCGGGCACGCCCAGCACATTCAGCCAATGCCTGCAGATTTCGAGATAATGCTCCTGATCGAAAGGGTAGAACGAAAGCCAAAGACCGAAACGCTCGGAGAGCGACACCTTCTCCTCGCTCGCCTCGCCGGGATGGATTTCGCCGTCTTCGCCTCGCAGCGCCTCCAGATTTTCGCTCATGCGCTCCGGCATCAAATGACGGCGATTGGACGTTGCATAGATCAATACATTTTCGGGCGCCCCTGCGATCGAACCGTCGAGCACGCTCTTCAAGGCCTTGTAGCCGACTTCCGAAGCCTCGAAAGAAAGATCGTCGCAAAAGATGATGAAGCGCTCGCTCCTTCCGGCGATGAGCGCGACGATTTCGGCGAGATGCACGAGATCGCTCTTGTCTACCTCGATCAGACGCAAGCCGCGGCGCGCATACTTGTGCAGCATGGCCTTTACGAGCGAAGATTTGCCCGTGCCGCGTGCGCCGGTGAGCAGCACGTTGTTCGCCGGCAGTTTCGCGACGAACTGACGCGTATTGCGATCGATCGCCGTCTTTTGGGCTTCGATGCCCTTGAGGTCGGAAAGCCGTATCAGATGGGGAACATGCACGGGCACAAGCCAGCCACGTCCTCCTTGCGTTTGCCAGCGGTAGGCAATCGCACGCCAGTCCGGCGCGGGCGCAGGCGCCGGCAAGAACGCCTCCAGGCGGTCGAGCAGCGCATGCATGCGCGCCCACAAGAGATCCTGTCTATCGTCCTTCTTCATCGTCTTCATCGTCGGCTCGTTTCGGCCACACCCACCACAAGAGCAGCAGCAGTAGGCAAACGAGACCAAGTTCGAGGAAAATCGCCCACACGGGATGACGAAATGGCAAACGAAGCACGAATCTACCAGAGTCATGGCGGGTTGCGTCGCCGAGGCCTGCCCTTCGGGGTCATGATGGCCTGCGTGGCCCTGTTGGCAGGATGTGCGCTCGCGCCCCAGCATCCTCCCTGCCCGGCGCCTGTCCCTGAAAAAGCCCCACTCGCCCAATGGGCGCCGGCCCAATGGGCGGATCTGCCCGGTTGGGAAGACGACGACCATGCCGAAGCGTTCGAGCTCTTTCGCCGCCAATGCTCGAAGCTCGGCGCACGCGCCGCCTGGAAATCCAGTTGCGCCGCCGCGCAAGAAACCGAAGCCAGCAAGGCGCGTGCTTTTTTCGAACGGGAGTTTCGCCCGTGGGCGCTTGCCGACGCGCAAGGCAACGCCGAAGGCCTGATCACGGGCTATTTCGAACCGATTGTGCGCGGCAGCCGCACCCGCACCCCCCCTTACACGACGCCAATGTTCGCGCCACCCGATGATTTGATCGTCGTCGAGCTCGGCGCCCTCTATCCCGAATTGCAGCATTACCGCCTGCGCGGCCGCCTCGAAGGCCGCCGCCTGACGCCCTATTTCTCGCGCACAGAATGGGAAGAGCAGCAAAAACATTACTTCGACAAGGCCTTGGTGTGGCTCGACGACCCCCTCGCGGCCTTCTTTCTCGAAATCCAAGGTTCGGGCCTGATCGAGCTCGACGATGGCTCACGCTTGCGCATCGGTTATGCCGATCAAAATGGCCATCCTTACCGCTCGATCGGCAAGTGGTTGATCGAGCAAGGGGAACTTGCGCCTCACGAGGCCACGATGCAAGGCATCCGCGCCTGGGCGCTCGCCCATCCCGAGCGGCTCAAGGAGCTGCTGGCGCGCAACCCGAGCCTCGTCTTCTTTCGGGAATTGCCCGTCGAGGGCGCTGGACCGCCGGGAGCGCTCGGCCTTCCCTTGACGCCAGAACGCTCGCTCGCCGTCGATCCTCGCATCATCCCGCTGGGCAGCCCCGTGTGGCTAGCCACCACCTGGCCCGATGCATCACGCCCCTTGCAGCGTCTGATGCTCGCTCAAGACACAGGCGGCGCCATCAAAGGCGCCGTACGCGCCGATTTCTTCTGGGGTAGCGGGGAGCACGCCGGTGCGTGGGCAGGGCGCATGAAACAGAAAGGCCGGCTTTGGGTCTTGCTGCCGCGCAACCAATCTCCCGAGGCGCGCTAAAAAAAGCGGGTCAAGCCTTCCTCCTAGGCATCAGCGTAGATTCAGGGCGCTCCCTTTGTCGAGCGCCCTCGTCAAGAGCTCGCCGGGCAAAAAGCCAGGCACGCGCGAACCATCGGCGAAAAAGAGCGTGGGCGTGCCGCGGATGTTGAGCTTGCGGCCAAGGGCCACCACCTTTTCGGTGGGATGGGCGCAGTTCGCGGCCGGGGGTGCCTTGCCCTCGAGCATCAGATCATTCCACGCTCTCGCGCGGTCTGGCGCACACCAGAGGTTCTTCGCCTTATCGAACGAGTCCGCGGAAAGAATCGGATAGACGAAGGTGTAGATCGTGACGTCGGTCACGTTCTGCAGTTCGCGCGCAAGCTTCTTGCAGTAGCTGCAATTCGGGTCCTCGAAGCTCACCAGCACGCGCTTGCCATTGCCGCGCACTTGCTTGATCGCGAGATCGAGCGGAAGGTCCGAGAACTTGATTTGGGCAAGCTTCGCCTTGCGTTCCTCGGTCAAATTCCGCTTCGCCTTGACATCGAGGATGTCTCCCAAGATCACGTAATCGACTTTCGCGTCGGTATAGATCAACTCGCCCTCGACAAGCACCTCGTAAAGCGGCAGCCCCTCGAGCTTACGCACCGACTCGACTTTCGGCCCCTTGGCGCCGAGCCAAGCCTCCACCCCTTTTCTGACCTCGCTCAAATCGTCGGCAAAAGCTGCCGTGGCGAGCCACGCCAAGAGGGCGGCGAGTGATTTCCACATGATTCGTCTCCTCACAGTAAAAAAAGAAAATCAACCCATCGCATAACGCGCGAGGAGGTTTTTGATCGCCGGCAGGCGATCGATCCCGCTTAGGCCGACATTGCGGAGGAACGCCAGAGGCAGCAGCGAGACGCCAAAAAGTTTGGCCAGGCCGTCGGTCACGCCCTGGAGCAAGACCACCTCCTCCCGTCGAGCACGCTCATGCCGGCGCAACCAGGGCTCCTCGCCACAATCGGCGACGACAGGGCAGGCCTCGAGCACCGAGGCGAGGCTTTCGGCGTCTTTGAAGCCGAGATTGATGCCGTGCCCGGAAAGCGGATGAATCGTATGCGCCGCATCTCCAATCAGCGCCCAACGATGCCCCACGACCCGCGGCGCGCGCATCAGACGTAAGGGAAAGGCCTGCGGCGGCGTCAGCAAGGTCAAGCGCCCCACGGCATGCTCGCCCGCCGCCGCCACCTGCGCGCAAAACTCCTCGGCAGAGAGTCTAAGCAGCGCCTTGGCCCGCGCTTCAGGGCAAGACCACACGATGGAAATGCGCTCGCCTGGCAAGGGCAGATAAGCCAGCACGCCATCGTCGCGAAACCACTGGTAGGCTGTTCCCAGATGCGGCCGCTCCGTGACGAAATTGGCCACGACGCCCCGCTGTTCGTAGGGACGAAAAGCAACCTCGAGGCCGAGAGCGCGTCGCGTCCACGAGTCAGCGCCATCGGCGGCGACGACAAGTCGCGCACGCAAGAGTCGGCCATCGGCAAGTTCCAAGACTGCCGCGCGGTCGCCGATTTCGAGCCGCATGGGTTGCGCGGGAACGAAGGCCGTCAGATTGGCTTGGCGCTTCGCGCATTGCCAAAGCTCGTCTTGTAGCAAAGACGCCTCCACGATCCACGCCAACGCCTCTACCCCCGACTCCCATGCGGAAAAGACGAGCTCACCGCCGCGGTCGCCCCGTACCCGCATGCGCGTCACCTGCTCGAGCAGCGACGCCTCGAGGCGATCCCAGATCCCGATTCGCTGCAAGAACCGCACATTGCTGGGGCTGATTGCATAGATGCGCGCATCCCAATGCCGGCGGACGGGTTCTTGCGCCTCGATGAGCGCAAGCCGTAAACGGCTGCTGCGCAGAGCCACAGCCAAGGAAAGGCCCGCTAGGCCGCCGCCGACGATCACGACATCGAAATCCATGTCCGCATTCTCGCTGCTAACCGCCCGCTTGACAAGGCTGGCGGCTCACCCAGATAATTTCGCTTTTCACGGTGATGTAGCTCAGCCGGTTAGAGCGACGGATTCATAATCCGTAGGTCGGCGGTTCGATCCCGCCCATCACCACCATCTGCGCCGCTCTGCGTCATTTGCCGAGCATGCGGGCGACATAGCGCGCGATGAGATCCACCTCGAGGTTGACGCGCGCACCGGCGGCTAGCCGCTTCAGCGTCGTCACCGCCAAGGTATGCGGAATCAGGTTGATCGAGAAGCAGCGCCCTTTGACGCGATTGACGGTCAGTGAGACGCCGTCGACGGCGATCGAGCCTTTCTTGGCGATGTATTTGGCAAGCCCCTTGGGCGCCTCGATTTCTAGCAGGAAAGACTCGCCGACGGGCGAGAAACGCGTCACCCTCCCCACCCCATCGACATGGCCCGTGACGAGGTGCCCGCCGACGAAGTCGGAAAGCCGCATCGCCTTTTCCAAGTTGACGTCCGCTCCCTCGACGTCGAGGCCTGTCGTGCAGGCAAGCGTCTCTGCCGAGACATCGACTTGATAGGCGCATTTTCCTTTCTTGGCGATCACGGTCAGGCACACGCCCGCATGGGCGATCGAATCGCCGATCGCCACCTCGGCAAGCCACGGCGCAGGCGCTTCGAGGGTGAGCCGTAGGCCTTTTTCGAGTGGCTCGATGCGTGCGATGCGGCCCATCGCTGTGACGATGCCGGTAAACATCTCATGTCTCCCCTAACGCGCGCGCAAGCGTTGCAAGAAACCGTTCGGCTGATTCGAAACCGATCACGCGCAAGTCCGCCATTTCTTCACCCCCAGGCGCGAAGAAGAGAATGGCAGGGGGGCCAAAGAGGCCGAAGCGCCGCAGCATCGCTCGATCTTCCGCACTATTTCCCGTCACATCGGCCTTGAGGAGCACGAATTCTTTCATCTTGGCGGCCACGCGCGCATCGGAGAAGGTGAATTTCTCCATCTCCTTGCACGAAACGCACCAGTCGGCATAGAAGTCGAGCAACACGGGCTTGTTCGTGCGAGAAAGCACGGCCTCGAGCTCTATGAGGCTCTTGACGGGCTGGAAAGCGAGGGGAGGGGCTTGCACGGCCTGCGCGCTGGCAGCACGCAGCACCCCCAGCGGCTGCAGCGGATCGCGGCTGCCGGAGAGAAGCCCGATCAGCAAGGCGGCGCCGTAGAGCAAAAGGCCGATGCCGACGCCCTTCCAGAGGCGTTGCCAGCCGCTGGCATGGGCTGGCAAGGGATCGAGCGCGGAGAGATAGATCGCGGGCACGATGGCAAGGAGCGCCCAGCCGAGCATGACCAGCCAGGAAGGAAGCACGGGGGAAACGAGCCAGAGCGCCACCGCGAGCATCAAGACGCCGAAGAATTTCTTCACGCCCTCCATCCATGGGCCTGGCCGGGGCAACAGCGTGCGCGAAAGCGCGCCGATGACGAGTAAGGGTGCGCCCATCCCCAAGCCCATCGCGAACAATGCGGCGCCCCCGAGCCAAGCATCGCGCGTGGTCGCGATGTAGAGCAAGGCACCGGCCAAGGGAGCGGCCACACAAGGACCGACGATCAGGGCCGAAAGCGCGCCCATGGCGGCGATCGCGGCAAAAGATCCGCCCCGGCGGTTGGCTGATTCCGAAAGCTTCGACTGCCAGGCAGAAGGCAGCTGCAGTTCATAGAAGCCGAACATCGACAAGGCGAGCAACACGAAGACGAGCGCAAACGCGCCGAGCACCCAGGCGTTTTGCAGGGCGTTCGAAAGCAGCGTGCCGGAGAGGCCGGCAAAGACGCCGACTGCCGCATAGGTCACCGCCATGCCAAGGACATAAGCCAAGGAGAGTGCGAAGGCGCGTGCGTGCGTGACGGCGTGCCCGTGCTGGACAATGATGCCGGAAAGGATCGGGATCATCGGGAACACGCAGGGCGTGAGTGCGAGCAGCAGCCCAAAGCCCAGGAAGGTGACGACCACCCACCAGAAACCGGCGCCCGCGAGCAGCCGCGCGATGCGCCCGGATTCGTCGCCCGCTCCTTCGAAAGGCGAAAGAGGCGCCGTTGCCGGCCTCATGGCGGTGACGACGTCAGCCGCTTCGAGGCGGACTTCCTGGGTCAAGGGCGGATAGCAGACGCCGCCATCCCAACAGCCCTGCGAAGTCGCCTTCAAGGTGAAGGGAGGAGAACCCGCACGCAGCGGCACACGCGCCACGACTTCTCCCCGCAGGATCTCGACGCGTCCGAAAAACTCATCCTCTTTTTCCTTGCCCTTGGGGAGCTCGGGGGGGCCGAGCACGATGCTGTCCGGCGTGGCGGAAAAAGCGATTTTTTCCTTGTAAAGGTAATAGCCGTCGGCCACCTGCCAGCGCGCCTCGAGGGTCTGACCGTCGAGCCAGCGCGCGGAAAAGCGGAATGCCGCCTCGGGATCGAGAGGCTCGGCAGCAAGGCCCTCACCGACGCGCCAAAACGCCCAGAGCAGGAAGAAAAAGACCCGCGCGATCATGCTCCTTCCTCGCGCGTCTCGGCGCTGAGCCAAGCGAGATAGTCGGTAAATCCCGCCTCAATCGGCATGGCGATGATTTCGGGCACCTCATAAGGGTGCTCGGCGCGGATCATGGCCTCGAGCGCGGCATAGCGCGCACGGGTCGTTTTAATCAGGAGTGGAATCTCCGTGGCCTCTTCGATCGCTCCCTGCCAACGATAGATCGAGGCGCAGGGCGCCAGCAGGTTGATACACGCGGCCAGCCGCGCCTCAATGAGGCGCTTGGCCAGGCGTTGCGCGCTCTCGGCGTCAGGCAAATTGGTGAGCACAAGCAAGGCGTTCGTCGTCATGGGCGCATTCTAGGGCCAGAAGAAGTGGATTCGGCGCGAGAAATGAAGAGCAGACGCTTCATCCGCTGGATTTATTCCCCTGGCCTCAGGTCAGTGCGGCCGCGACGATGGCCTGCGCTTCGCCAATCAGCTGCGCGAGATGCGTTTCGGACACGAAGCTTTCGGCGTAGAGCTTATAGACGTCTTCGGTGCCCGAAGGCCGCGCGGCGAACCAGCCGCGCGCCGTCGTCACCTTGAGTCCTCCGATCGGCGCCTCATTGCCCGCGGCGCGCACGAGCTTGGCGAGGATGGGGTCGCCCGCAAGCACATGCGCCGTCACGCGTTCAGGCGTAAGCCTCTTGAAAGCGGCTTTCTGTGCGCTGCTGATGGGCGTATCCAAACGCCGATAATAGGAGGCGCCGTGCTTCGTCGTCAGCCGCTGGTAATGGCGGCCGGGGTCTTCGCCCGTGACCGCCGTGATCTCGGCGGCGAGCAGCGCGAGGATGATGCCATCTTTGTCCGTGCTCCAGGGCGAGCCATCCCGCGCCAGAAAGCTCGCGCCCGCCGACTCTTCGCCGGCGAAGGCGATTTCACCGTCATGGAGTCCTTGCGCGAACCATTTGAAGCCGACGGGCGTCTCATAGAGTCGCCGACCGTGAGCGGCCACGACGCGATCGATCAAACTCGAGGAAACCACCGTCTTGCCGATCATGGCCGCGGCGGGCCAAGCGGCGCGGTGGCCGAGCAGGTAATCGATGGCTACGGTCAGATAGTGGTTCGGGTTCATCAGCCCAGCGGCGGGGGTGACGATGCCATGCCGATCGACATCGGCGTCGTTGCCCCAGGCGATGTCGAAGCGATCCTTGAGCGCGACCAGGCTCGCCATCGCGTAGGGGCTCGAGCAGTCCATGCGGATCTTGCCGTCGTGATCGCAGGTCATGAAGGCGAAGGTGGGGTCAACGCGATCATCGACGAGCGTCAGATTCAGTCCATAGCGCTTGGCGATGGCTGGCCAATACGCCACCGCTGCGCCGCCGAGGGGCGCCACGCCGATGCGAAGGGAGGATGCGCGGATCGCCGCCATGTCGATGACGCGATCGAGCGCATCGACATAGGGCGCCATCAGGTCGACGGCCTCGATGCCTGGGGAAGCGAGCGCCTGCGCAAGCGTAAGCCGCTTGACCTCGCGGTTGCCGGACGCCAACAAGGCGTTGGCGCGCGCCTCGATCCACGCGGTCACATCGACGTCCGCGGGGCCGCCATGAGGGGGGTTGTATTTGATGCCGCCATCCTCGGGGGGGTTGTGCGACGGTGTGATGACGACGCCATCGGCGCGCGGCGCCGCTTCGTCGGCGTTGTGCGCCAGGATCGCGCGTGAGATCGCCGGCGTGGGCGTAAAGCCATCGCCGCGTTGATAGCGCACGGCTACGCCGTTGGCGGCAAACACGGAAAGCGCGTCCTGCTCGGCCGGGCGCGAGAGGGCATGGGTGTCCTTTCCCAGAAACAAAGGGCCGTCGATGCCGGCTTCGCGCCGGTAATCGCAAATCGCCTGGGCGATGGCGAGGATGTGCACGCGATTGAAGCTGCCTTTGAGAGAAGAGCCGCGGTGACCGCTGGTGCCAAACGCGACGCGCTGCTCGAGTCGGTTTGGATCGGGCTCGACGTGCTCATAGGCCGACAGCAGCGCGGCGAGATCGACGAGGATCTCGCGTGGAGCCGGTTGGCCGGCAAGTGGATGGGGCATCGTCTCCTCCTTTCGATGGCAAAAGATCGTCAGCCAAGCAACCTACGCCGCGCGAGCCGATATGCCACGGCAAACGCGGCCACGGTCACGGCGACGAGATAAATCACGTGCCAGACCGCCTCTGCGGGCCACTGGCCGAAGATCAGTGGCCGCACGAGCGCGACCGCATGATAAAGCGGCAGCCACGCCGCGACTGCCTGAACCGCCGCAGGTAGTCGCTCAGCGGGAAAGAAGACGCCGCAGACGAGCGTCATCGGCGTGATGAAGAGCGTGAAATAGTACATGAAAAAATCATAAGACGGCGCGCGCGCCGTCGCAATGAGGCCCAAGGCGCCGAACGCAAGGCCAACGAGGAAGATCGCCGGCACGGCGAGCACGGCCCAGGGGCTCTGCGCATACCCCAGAAGCGCGATGACGATCAGGATCGCGACCCCCGAGATGCTCGCCTTGGTCGCCGCCCACAGGCATTCTCCGGCGACGATGTCGGCAAGCGACACGGGCGCGTTCAGGATGCCTTCCCAGGTGCGCTGCACCTGCATGCGCGCAAAAGCCGAATAGAGCGCTTCGAAAGAAGCGGCGTTCATCGTCGCCGCCGCCACCGTGCCGGTCGCGAGAAATGCGAAATAGGGCACGCCCGCGATCGGCGGCAGATAGGCGCCCAGCCCATACCCCAGGCCGAACAGATAGATCAACGGGTCGGCAAGATTGCCCAACAACGATGGCAAGGCCAATTTGCGCCACACGAAGCAATTGCGCCGCCAAACTGCGAGCATTCCCCAGGTCAATTCCATCGGCGTCAATCCCTTAGCGCATGGCCCGTCAATGCCAAGAACACCTCCTCGAGATTGCCGGGGCAGCCGTTCTCACGTCGTGGCGCATGGCGTTCGATCAGCTCGGCAGGAGCGCCTTCCGCAATGATGCGTCCGGCGTCGATGATCGCGAGTCGCTGGCAGAGCCGCTCCGCCTCGTCCATGAAATGCGTCGTCAGCAAGATCGTCTTGCCCTCGCGCGTCAGTCGTGCGAGATTGTCCCAGATGAGCCGACGCGCCTGGGGGTCTAGCCCCGTGGTGGGTTCGTCGAGGATCAAGAGCTCGGGATCATTGACCAGCGCGCGCGCCAGCGTGAGCCTCCGCTTCATGCCGCCGGAAAGCGTGCGCGTGCTCGCGTGGGCGCGTGCGGAAAGACCGGCGAATTCGAGCAAAGCAGGAATCCGTCGGCTGATCTCGGCGTCGGAGAGGCCGAAATAGCGGCCATAGACGAGCAGGTTCTCGGCTACCGTAAAATCGGGATCGAGGTTGTCGAATTGAGGCACGACGCCGATGCGCGCGCGCGCCTTGCGCGCCTCGTCCGGCACGCAAAGCCCCAATACCTCGATGCGTCCCGCATCGGGGACGGCATGGCCGAGCAGGCAGCGCAAGGTCGTGGTCTTGCCGGCGCCATTGGGGCCGAGCAAGCCGAAGCATTCGCCGCGATGTATGACGAAAGAAAGGCCGTCGAGCACCGGCCGGCCATCATAACGCTTGACGAGGCGCTCGACGATAAGTGGAAGCGTGGAAACCATTGCCGCGCAAGCTAACACGTCCTCACGCCTGCGACAAGCGCACGCAGAGGAACAATGCCAAACTTTGCTATAAATGAAACCCTAACGATAAGAATGGAAAGGTTTTTCCTTGTTGTCATCTCGTCCGTTGATCGAAGTCCTCGGTGCCCGCCTGGCAGTGGCGCTCGCCGTGCTGGCGGCGCCGCTTGCTGTCTGGCAAATGCTGCCGATCCCCGAATGGCGCGTGCCTTATTTCTTGTCTTGGCATCTGCTGATCGAGGTCGTCTCGATCGTCGTGGCGCTGATGATCGCCGTCGCGGCGCTTTTACGCGCGCCCGGCGACACGGCGCGGCAATTCGCGCTCGGCTTCGGCTTCCTCGTCGTCGCCGTGCTCGACTTTTTGCATCTCGCCTCATACCCAGACCTGCCCGATTTCCTGACGCCGAACACCCCGCACAAGGCGATCGTCTTCTGGCTCGGCGCCCGGTTCGCCGTCGCCGCGACCTTGCTCGCCCTCCTCTGGCCGTGGCTGGCGCGGCGCTTCGCATGGCCGGCGCTAGGGTGGGCGCTCTTCGTCTGCGCCGCCGGCTTCGAACTCTTGCCCGCGCCGACTTTCTACGCAGAAGGACGGCTTACGACGGAGAAGATCGCGCTCGAAGGGGGGGTAGTGCTCGCCTATCTGCTGCTTGCCGCCCATTTCTGGCGTCGGCGCCCCGATGTCGGCGTAGACAGCGGCCTCTTGGCGCAGGGCCTATTGGTGCTTGCCGCCGGCGAGACGTTTTTTACGCTCTACCGCGAGGTGTCGGGCACGGCCAATTTGCTAGGGCATCTCTACAAGTTCGCCGGAGAAGCATGGTTCTTTCGCGCCATCGTCTTGGCGCGTTTTTCTCGGCCCTACGCACTGCTCGAAAAAGCCGCCGCGGCGCATGCGGCCGACGCGGCGCGTTACAAGACCCTTTTCGAGAGTGCGCCCGAAGGCGTGCTCGCGGTGGCTCAAGACGGGCGCATCGTCGCCGCCAACACAGCCGCCCATCAGATGTTCGTAGCGCCGCCAGGCGCTCTACCCGGGCGGCCACTTACCGATCTGATCCCCGAGGAGGTGCGCGCACACCATGCACGCCTCGTCGCCGACTATTTCGCCGCCCCGCACGTGCGTCCCATGGCGCAAGGGCGAGACTTGCAGGCGCAGCGCTTCGACGGCAAACGCGTCTTCGTCGATATCGCGCTCGCCCCGATCGAAATCGACGGTCAATTGCATGCCTTGGCTTTCTTACGCGACGCCAGCGAGCGCGTGCAGGCCCAGCGGGCACTTTTCCATGTGGCGCATTTCGACCGCCTGACGGGTTTGCCCAATCGCCATTCGCTGCTCCAAGAGCTCAGCAAGCGTCTTTCCGGGGGGAGCCACGGCGTCGTCGCCTGTTTCGATCTCGATGGCCTGGCGCGCATCAACCACGTCTTCGGCCATCAAATCGGCGACCGCTTGATCCAAGCCGCTGCTCACCGCCTGCGCGAAGCGCTCTTGGCCGACGAATATCTGGCCCGCTTCGAAGGCGACGAATTCGTCCTTTTATTGCCCGATGGCGTCGATCCCGAAAAACGCCTCAACGCGATGCTCGCCCTGCTGAGCGTCGAGTTCGCGCTGCCGCCCTCGCTTAGCCTCACGATTTCAGCCACCGCCGGCTACGCTCGCTTTCCGGAAGACGGCATCGCCGCCGAGCTCCTGCTGCAATACGCCGAACTCGCGATGTTCCAGGCCAAGCGCTCGCTGCGCCGCGGGGTGGCGTTGTTCGATCACGCCACGCCGAAGAAGAGCGCGCGTTACCTCGATTTGGCCAACCGCATGCGCGAAGCGCTCGCGCGCAGCGAATTCCGCATCGTCTTGCAACCCCGCGTGAAAGCCGATGGGCGGCCCGCGGGCTTCGAGGCGCTCTTGCGCTGGCAGTCGGCCAACGAGCCGATTTCTCCCGGCGAATTCGTGCCCATCGCCGAAGACACTGGTTTCATCGCCGAGCTCGGCGCCTTCGCCTTGCAAGAAGCCTGTCGCGTGGCCGCCGACTGGCGCGCCAAAGGGCTTGCGTTTGGCGGCATCGCCGTCAACCTCGCGCCGCGCCAACTCGCCAATCCCGCGTTATGCGCCGAGATCGGCCAAACCCTCGCGCATTTTTCCTTGCCGCCCTCCGCCATCGAAATCGAGGTCACCGAATCGACGGCGATGGGCGAAGAACATTGGATCGGCGAGCGCCTCTGCGAACTTGCTGCCGCCGGTTTTCGCATTGCCTTGGACGATTTCGGCACCGGCTATTCCTCGCTTGCGCGTCTGACAGCATTGCCCGTCAAGGTGCTCAAGATCGACATCGCTTTCGTGCGGCGCATCGGCACCGCCGAAGGCGAGGGCATTGTACGGGCGATCCTCTCGCTGGCGCGCACGCTGAAGCTGGAAACCGTGGCCGAGGGTGTGGAAACCGCCGCGCAGAAAGCCTGGCTCATCGCGCACGGCTGTGACGAATATCAGGGCTATTTGGAGTCGCCGCCGCTCGAAGTAGCGGCGGCGGAAGCCTGGTTGCGCGCGCGTCTCTTCGCCCCAGGAAGCGCTTGATCAGCCGGTGTCGGCAGCAAGGCGTTGGGCGAATTCGTGCGGCGGCATGGGGTGACCAAGCAGATAGCCCTGTACCACGTTGCAGCGCGATGCGCGCAAGATCGCCAGCTGCTCCTCGGTCTCCACGCCCTCCGCAACGCTCGCAAGCGACATGCCGCGTGCTAGCCCGATCACGGCTTCCGCGATCGCGGCATCGACGCGATCGCGAATCTGATAGACGATGGCCCCCGCGATCTTCAAGGTATCGACGGGTAGATGCATCAAATAGCCGAGCGAGGACGCGCCGGTGCCGAAATCGTCGAGCGCGATGCGGCAACCAAGCGCTTTCAGGCGATCGAGCAAGCGGCCCGCGATGTCCGGATTATCCACCACCATCGTCTCGGTCAATTCCAATTCCAAGCGCCTCGCCGGCAGCCCCGTCTCCTCGAGGATCGCGGCGATCCGCTCGACGAGATCGGGCTGCCGCAGCTGACGGGCCGATAAATTCACCGCGACGCGCAAGGGAGGAAGCCCCTCGGCATCCCAGGCAAGGGCCTGGCAGCAGGCTTGCCGCAGCACCCATTCCCCCACCGGCACGATCAGGCCGGTTTCTTCGAGCAGCGGGATGAATTCGGCCGGCGGCACGAGGCCCCTGACCGGATGGTGCCAGCGCAGCAGCGCCTCTGCCCCAATCACGCGGCGGGAATCCGGCTCCACTTGCGGCTGATAATGCAGCACGAATTGGTTTTCCTCCAGTGCGCGTCGCAGGTCAGCTTCCAGCGCCAAGCGCTGTCGCGTCCCCTCCTGCATTTTCGCTTCGAAAAACGCATAGGGCAGCCCCTGGCGCTTGGCGTGATACATGGCCATATCGGCCTGCTCGAGGGCTCTCGCCGTCTCGCTGCTCGCCTCATGGGGGGCAAGCCAGACGATGCCGATGCTCGCGCCGACGACGATTTCGTTGCCAGCCAAGGAGAGTGGCGCTGCCAGTGCGGCCCGCAGCTTTTCGGCGACACGCGTAGCCGCCTCGGGGCGATCGAGATCGGTCAGGATCACCGCGAATTCGTCCCCGCCCAGACGCGCGACGGTGTCGCTTGCACGCACAGCTTCCTGGAGGCGCCGCCCCGCCTCGCGCAACAGCTCGTCGCCGAATGCATGCCCGAGGCTATCGTTGATCCGCTTGAAGCGGTCGAGATCGAGCATGAGCAAAGCCACGCCGCGACCATGGCGCGCCGCCATCAGCCGCGCCTGCGCCAGGCGGTCATGGAACAGCAAGCGATTGGGCAATCCCGTGAGCGGATCGTGGTGCGCGAGATGGCGGAGTTCTTCTTCCTTGCGTTTGAGCTGGGAGATGTCGCTGAATACGGCGACGCGATGGCGCAAGCGCCCGCAGGCGTCGGCCAAATTGGACACGCCCAACCAGACCGGCAGCTCGACGCCATTGCGGCGCAGACAATGCGCTTCGCGTTGAAACTGCTCGGCGTCTTCAGGGTAGCCCTCACAACGGAAAAAACCCGCGCCGGAAGCAGTCCTCAATAACGGCATGCCGACCACTTCCGTCTCATGCCAACCCGTCAGCGCGGTAAAGGCGCGGTTGACGCTGACGATGCGGCCCTCGGCATCCGCGACGGCAATGCCCTCGAGGGCGGCATCGAGGATCTGGGCCGACAATCTGAGTCTTTCTTCGGCGCGTTTGCGCTCGCAGGCATAGCGCAAGGCGCGTGCGAGGATTTGGGCGTCGATTTCGTTTTTGAGCAAATAGTCCTGAGCTCCGGCGGCGATCAGATCTTCGGCTAGCCGCTCGTCCTCTTGGCCGGTCAAGACCACGATGGGCGCGTCGGTGGCCCTCGCGACCTGCTCCAGACTCGTACGTCCAAACGAATCGGGTAGCGCCAGGTCCAAAAGCACGACCGTAGGCGCGCTGCGGCCAAGCCATGCCTTGGCTTCGGCAAGAGACTCTGCCAGGTGAATCTTCCCCTCTGGCAGGCGCCCTAGCACCCAGGCTTCCTCCAGATACACCCGGATGAGCCTGGCATCGCCACGGTTGTCCTCAATGATCAGGATATCCACGCGGTTTCCGTAAAACGAAAGTTCTAAAAATAAGCATCATACGCGCCTCCGTTCGGCGCTTTCACCTTTCACTGAGTCGTGCGGGGCGTGCGCAAGAAGGCCGCCAGGGCGGCCGCATCCAGCGGCTGGCCAAAGGCGAACCCTTGCGCGCCATCCCAGGCACCCTGTCGCAACCGTTGGGCTTGGTCGGCCGTTTCGACGCCTTCGGCCAGGCTTCTGAGCTTGAGGACATGAGCGACGCTGATCACCGCCTCGACGAAGGCCGTCGTCTTGCCATCGCCGTCCTGGACGAGACTCTTGTCGATCTTGATCGAATGAATCGGAAAACGTTGGAGGTCGCGCAGGCTCGTGCGAGTGCCGCGGAAATTGTCGATTGCGATGCGGCAGCCCATGGCGTTGAGGCGGCGCAACTGCTGGAGGGCGAGCGCCTCGTCTGCGTGCAAGGATTCTTCCCGAATTTCGAGTTCCAGCCAGTGCCCGGGCAATTGCGCCTCCTTCAGCGCCTCGAACACCCGCTCCGGCAGCAACGGGTCGCGAAACTGGCGCCCTGAAACGTTGACGGCCACCTTCATCGCTGGCAACCCTTGCGCCATCCAGCTTGCCGCTTCACGACACGCCTGTTTGAGCGCCCATTCGCCGACCTGGATGATCAAACCCGTGCGCTCGAGCGCAGGCATGAAAACAGCGGGCATCACCACCTCGCCGTCTTGTCGCAGGCGCAACAGCGCTTCTACGCCGATCAAACGCCCGCTGTTGAGATCGACCTGGGGCTGGTAGACGAGAAAGAAATCCCCTCGCGCAAGCGCTGTGGCAAGCCGTGCTTCGCACGCCGCCTCTTCGTCGGACGGCACATGCTCTTCGGCGCGAAAAAAACGCCAATGGATGTCCGCGCCGTCGTTGCGCTTGGCCGCATACATCGCCGCATCGGCGCGCTCGAACAGAAGCTGCGGCTCGTCGGCATCCTCAGGGTAGAGCGCCACCCCGATGCTCGCCTGGATCTGCCGCGCCTTGCCGCCGACCCGATAGGGCGGCGAGAGGGCCGCGACGAGCTTCTCGGCGACGCGCTGCGCATCGGCGCGAGTATGCAAATCCCCCGCATAGACGACGAATTCGTCGCCGCCGAGCCGCCCAGCCTGGTCGGTCGCACGCAAGGTCGTTTTCAGACGCACGCCCACTTCCCGCAGCAGCTCATCTCCGGCTGCGTGCCCGAAGGTGTCGTTGATCGCCTTGAAGTCGTCGAGATCGATCACGAACAACGCCAAGAGGCGGCGGTGCCGACGTGCCCAAGCGATTGCCTGCTCGAGCCGGTCGTGGAACAGCTTGCGGTTGGCAAGCTCGGTCAGCACATCGTGATGGGCAAGGTAAAAGAGCCGCTCCTCGAGCTTGCGGCGCTCCAACGCATAGTGCAGCGAGCGCACGAAAAGCGGCGGCGAGAGATGTTGCTTGACGAGAAAATCCTGGGCGCCCAGCCGCACCGCCTTCACTGCCTCGCGCTCGTCATCCAGATGCGAGAGCACGACGATCGGCACACGCGGCGCGAGCTCGTGCACGCGCTGCAGAGTTTCGAGCCCTTCGCCATCGGGCAGCATCAGGTCGAGCACGATGATGTCCGCTTCATTGGCGTCGATGAGCGGCACGGCATCGGCAACGCTCGTGACATGGGTTAGGCGGAACGCCTCGCGGCCGCATTCGCGCAGATATTCCGCGACGAGGCGCGCATCGCCGGGATTGTCCTCGATCAACAGGATGGTATGTGGCGCGGACTCGTTCATACGGTCGCTTCTGCCGGCGGCAGGCGCACGATGGTGAGCCAGAACTCGGACACCGAACGCACCACCTTGATGAACTGATCGAGATCCACCGGCTTCGTCACATAACAATTGACGTGCAAATCGTAGCTCATCAGGATGTCCTGTTCGGCTTCGGAAGAGGTGATCACGACCACGGGAATGCGACGCAAGTCGGGATCGGCCTTGATCTCGGCGAGCACCTCGCGGCCATTCTTTTTGGGCAAATTCAGATCCAGCAGGATCACGTCCGGCCGTGGCGCATTTTCATAAGGCGGCTTTCGACGCAAAAAAGCGAGCGCCTCTTCCCCGTCCCCAACCACCGACAAATGGTTCCTGAGTTTCGATTCCTTGAGGGCCTCTTGCGTCAGGCGCACATCCCCGGGGTTGTCCTCGACCAATAAGAATTGTGCGACATCGACGAGTTCGGTGCTCATGGCTAGCCCTCCCTGGAACGATCGGGAATCGTGAAACGAAAAGTAGCGCCTGCACCCGGCTGCGATTCGACCCAGATCCTGCCGCCATGCCGCTCGACGATCTTCTTGGCGATGGCCAAGCCGATGCCGCTGCCGGGGTATTTTTCCTTCGGATGCAGCCGCTGGAAGATGACGAAAATTCTATCGAAATATTCGGGATCGATGCCAATGCCGTCGTCGGCCACGCAGATTTCCCAAGCGCGCTCGCGTCGCTGGGACGAAACGCGGATCTGCGGCGCCATGCCGGGCTTACGAAACTTGATGGCGTTGCCGATGAGGTTTTGCATGAGCTGAACAAGCTGCGTCTCGTCCCCCCAAAGTTCCGGCATCGGCTCGCGTGCGATCTTGGCGCCGCTTTCTTCGATCGCCACCTTGAGGTTCGCCAGCGCCGCATCGAGCATCTTTTCCCCGGAAACCATAGCGAAAGGCTTGCCGCGCGTGCCCACGCGCGAATATTTGAGCAGGTCGTTGATCAAGACCTGCATGCGTTGCGCGCCATCGACCGCGAAGGCGATGAATTCGTCGGCATCCGCATCGAGCTTGCCTTTGTAGCGCCGCCCAAGCAGCTGCGTATAGCTCGCCACCATGCGCAAGGGTTCCTGCAGATCATGGGATGCAACATAGGCGAACTGTTCGAGCTCGCGGTTGCTCGCTTCGAGCGCCGCCGTTTTTTCGGCAAGCGCCTGTTCGGCGCGCCATTCTTCGGTGATGTCGGCCAATTCCACGACGTAATGGAGCTCGCCATTGCCCACGGCGGCGATGGACATGCGCACGCGGCAGTCTTCGCCCTGCACAGGCCGCAACCAAATCTCTCCTTGCCAGACCCCGCCGCGCTGGACGTTCTCCCAGACGGCCGCAAAGGCATCGGCATTGGCCGAAGACCAAAAGCGCGCCAATGCATTCCCCGCGACCGTCTCGCCGCGCATGCCCAGCAAGGGCGCCGCCATATGGTTGGCCTCTTGAATCACGCCCGCGGCATCGAGAATCAAGACAGCCTCGAGATCGCTTTCGAAAACCTTGGCGAGCAAACGCAGGCGTTCATGATCCGCGGCGAAATAGGCATCGACGAGAAAGCCGATGTCAAGCAGCACCGATTTGAAAAAAGCGCGCGCGAGAAGCGCCAGTCGTTCGGGGTCGCCTTCGCTGGCAGCGACGAGCTCCGGCCAAAGATATTCGAAATGGAGCCGGTAGGCAGCAATGAAGGAAAACGGGTCGAGGCCGGCGCGCTGATGCGCGACGCCGATCGCATGACGCGCGGCGCTCCTTGCCGCGCTTACATCCGGCACAAGCAAGGCAATGAGCTGCTCGGCATGACGCGCATGGAAGGCCTGCGTGGCGAGCCGGCTCATTGCGCGCACGCGCCGCAACGCTTCATCTCCTTCGACGAAGGCGGAAAAACGCGCTTCGAGGGGAGCCAGTCGCGCCTCGAGCCGTGCTTTGAGCGTGCCTAACGCCGCGCGCTCCGTCGCATCGAATGCCAACAACTGCAGGCGGCGGTCAACCTCCGCCGCAGGTGCATGCTCCTCATCCATCGCTTTTCTGTTTCCCCCTGATGGTTTGCCCAAAACTTGTTCGCACGCAAAAGACTGCCTTGCTCGTCTCGCGCGAGCTCCCCCCTCTACGCCTGGCCGCTGACAAGCTCATGGGCTTTTCGCCGCGCGGCAAGAGATCCACGGCTGATGGTTTTAGGCAGCCATGCGGCTGCGAAAGGCGTTGAATTCTTCCTGCAGGCGATCGAGCCGCTTGCCGAGATCGATCACCTCCCGCTGATAGACGACTTTGCTGTTGAGGTCGTCGAGACGGTGGCTGACGCCGTCGAAGCGTAGGCTTACGCCCTCGAAACGGCGAAGGACGTCCCTATGCAGCGCATCGAATTTGGCGTTCATCTCCTCGATGCGCGGGTTCGTCTCGTCGATGCGCCGGCTTTGATCGATGAGATGCGCATCGATGGCAGCAAGCCGCTCGCGTATCGCCGTGTTTTCCTGCCGAATCGCCTCCAGTTCCGGCAGCAGGAATTCCTTGATCCGCTCGATGACGTCCATGATCGCTCCCCGCCTTCGCTTCGTGGTCGTACCCTCGCCTCATTCTAGCGAAAACACAAAAGCAATGCGTTCGTTTTGCCATGCCGCGCAGGGGATTTTGCGCTAACATGGCGCGTCTTTCGAAAACCCCATTTCCATGCGCTACTTGACCATTCCCGTCACGGCCTTCGCCCAAAACGCGACGCTCTTATGGGACGAGACGCTGCGCGCGGCCATCGTCGACCCCGGCGGCGATCTCGAGGAAATCCTCGCTGCCGCCCGCGAAGAAGGGGTGACGATCGAAAAAATCCTGCTCACGCATGGACACGTCGATCATGCAGGCGCCGCCGCCGAACTCAGGCAAATCACCGGCGCGCCGATCGAGGGCCCGCACTGCGAAGACGCCTTCTGGCTCGCGATGCTGCCCGAGCAGGCGCGCATGTTCGGCTTTGCCGGCAAAGTGCAGAGCGTAACACCCGATCGCTGGCTTGCCGATGGCGATCTCGTCACCGTCGGCACAACGACGCTCGAAGTGATCCATACGCCCGGGCACACGCCAGGCCATGTCTGTTTCTTTCACCGTCCCTCGCGCTTGGCGCTCGTCGGCGACGTGCTCTTCGCCGGCTCGATCGGCCGCACCGATTTCCCGCGTGGCGATCATGCCGAGCTCATTCGTTCGATCCGCGCAAAGCTTTTCCCCCTCGGAGATGAGGTGCGCTTCATTCCCGGCCATGGCCCAGAATCCACCTTCGGCGACGAGCGCGAGAACAACCCCTTCGTCGCCGACTGGGCATGAGGCCTTTCGCCGCCTTTGCGGGCGAAAGTCGCGAAAGGCGCAAGCGCGGCAGAACCTTGCGCTGAGGGAACGGCTGCTTGCAGGCCTGCTAGCGATCTTCGACGCTCGTCTATCATTTCAGCTTTTCGCAACATCTCCGCGTTTTTCGCCGTGATGCCTCCTGATTCCCGCGCTCCCCTCATTTTCGACGTCGACCTGGCGGGCTTCGAACACGCGGTGATCGAAGCCTCGAAACAAACGCCCGTGCTCGTCGATTTCTGGGCCGATTGGTGCCCCCCTTGTCGCCAGCTTACTCCCGTGCTCGAACGCGTCATCACGAGCCTCGCCGGATGCGTGCGCTTGGCCAAGGTCGAAGTAGACGAAGGGGCGAACATGAAGCTCGCGGGCCGTTATGGACTCAAGGGCTTTCCCACGGTGCTTCTGTTCATGGGCGGAGAAGTCAAAGGGCGGTTTTCCGGCGCGCGTGCCGAGCATTGGCTGCGCGCATTCCTCAAGGAACACGGCGTGCCCCCACAGGACTTCAGCCTTGCCGCCGGAGACACGGGATGAACCCTTGGCGGCGCATTTTCGCGCCCTTCGCGCTCGGCTATTTCCTGTCCTATCTGCTGCGCAACGCCAACGCCGTCGTCTCGCCAGAGCTTGCGCGCGAGTTTGCGCTCACCCATGCCGATTTGGGCCTGCTGACTTCGGCCTATCTGCTTGCCTTTGGGCTCTTCCAGCTGCCGCTGGGGCTTCTGCTCGACCGCTTCGGGCCGCGTCGCGTGGAAGCCGCGTTGTTGCTCGTCTGCGCCCTCGGCTGCGCTTTTTTTGCCGTCAGCGAGGATCTCGCCTCCTTGACGACCGCACGTGCGCTCATCGGCCTGGGACTTTCCGCCTGCTTGATGGCGAGTTTCAAGGCATTCACGCTCTGGTTCCCCCTCGCGCGACAACCTTCGCTCAATGCTGCTATCATGGCCGCAGGGGGGCTGGGCGCTTTCGCGGCCAGCATGCCACTGGCTTGGCTTCTGCCCATGCTGGGCTGGCGAGGCATATTCCTTGCTTTGGCCGCCTGCGCCCTGGGCGTTGCTTTCTTGATCTTCACGACGCCGGATAAGCCTGCGACAGCGCAGAAGGAAAGCTTGCTCGCGCAGCTCGCGGGCCTGGGTGCGATCCTCAAAAGCGAGCGCTTTTGGCGCTTATTCCCCCAGACGACGTTCACCGTCGGCGGTTTCATGGCCTTGCAAGGACTTTGGGCCTTGCCTTACATGACGACCGTCGATGGGCTTTCCCGCGACGCCGCGGCGCAGGTGTTGAGCGCAGCAGCGCTGGGCATGATCGTTGGTTTCGTGCTCATCGCCCTTTTCGTGCAGCGGCTTGCGCAGCTGGGCCTGCCGCCCAAGCGTCTGCTCGCCATGGGCGTGGGCCTGGGGCTTTTGTGCATGGCGGCGATCGTCGCCGACCTCCTCCCGCCGCTCGTGACCTGGCCGATGCTCGGCTTCGTCTTCTCGGTGGGCAACCTCGCCTATGCCTTGCTGACGAGCGCCTTTCCTCCTCATCTTTCTGGCCGCGCCAATACGGCGCTCAATCTCGGCGCCTTTCTCGGCGCCTTCGTGATCCAATGGGCTTTCGGCGCCGTCATCGACGCGCTCTCCTCCTGGGGTATTTCCACCGCCTTCGCATTCCGCGCCGCGCTCACCCTCCTCTTGGCTCTGCAAGGCCTTTCCTGGCTTTGGTATCTGCGCGCCGGTAAATAAGTTTATTTATTTTTTTTGCCATGCATTCGGCCAACTTCGGATAAATTTCCCGACAAGAAAAAACTTTCGGGAGACCGTCATGCGCAACAATCAACCCGTAACCCAACGTGAATATCCTTTGCGGCCGGACATGGCAATCATTTCGCATACCGACCTCAAAGGCCGCATCGTCTTCTTCAATGACGATTTTCTCGACGCGTCCGGCTATGACGAGCAAGAACTGATGGGGCAGCCGCACAACATCCTGCGGCACCCCGACATGCCCAGCGAAGCGTTTCGCGATCTCTGGGCCACGATCAAGGCCGGCAAGCCCTGGTGTGGTCTTGTCAAGAATCGCCGCAAAAACGGCGACCATTACTGGGTGCGCGCCACCGTCACGCCCTTGCCCGACGGCTCGGGCTACACCTCCGTGCGCGTGCCCGCCACGCGCGCCGAGGTGGCGGAGGCGGAGGCGCTTTATGCGCGCATGCGGCAAGACCCCACTCTCCGCCTGGCGGGGGGGCAGGTCGTTTCCGCTACGAGCCGTTTCAATCTACTCGCCCGCTTCAACAATCTCATGATCGGCGCGCGCCTGGCGCTTGCGATCGTCATCGCCGCGCTCCTTGCGAGCGGCGCATTTGGCTACGCCCTTTGGCAAGCCAGCCGCAACGCCGAGGCCTTCCGCCAGTTCATCGCCGTTGATTTGCAGCAGCGCGCGCAAATGCAGGAAATCTATGCCCAGGGTCTGCAGCTGGGCCAAGCCCTGCGCAACATCCTGCTCGACCCCGAAAATCCGAAGGCTTACGAAAACCACAAGGCCGCGCAAGAAAAGCTCGAGCAGGCGCTCGCCGTTGCCGCGAAACTCGCGGCGCAAGAGGGAACGAATGACCTCATCGACAAGCTCAAGAGTCTGCGTGCGGCCCATCGCGAGGCCCAAGACAAAGTCTTGGCGCTCGTCGCCGAAAAGAAGTTCGAAGAGGCGAAACACCAGCTCGTCAAGGAAGAAACGCCGAAATGGCGCGAGCTGCGCGCCGCCTTGCTCGACGAGATCGCGCGCATCGAGAAGCACACGGAAGCGCGTTTGAGCGCCCTCGACGCCGATGTCGCCAGCGCCCGCTGGAACGCCTTGCTCTATTCCGGACTGGGCGTAGTCATCGCGGCTGGCTTGATGTTTCTCACCGTCCTCGCGATACGGCGCGAGGCAGACAATGCCAAACGCATGATACAAACGGCGGCTGCGGGCAATTTGCGCGAGCCGATGCAACCGGATTCAGACGATGAAATCGGCTCCCTCGTCAGCCAGGTTGCCAAGATGAAAAACCGCATGCACGAGGCGATCGCGATGGTGCAGCAGGCGGCGCGCAACCTCACGGCGATCTCGGGGACGCTCGATGAGGCTGCGCGCCAGAGCGAGGCGGGCGTAAGCGAACGCGCCTCCATGCTCGAAGGCATCGCCGCGGCGGTCGAAGAGCTCTCGGTCGCGACGGACGAAATGAGCAACAACGCCGAGCGCGCGCGCGCCAAAGCCCAAGAATCCGCCACGATCGCGCGCCAAGGCGCCGCCACCACGCGCGCGACCGCAGAGCGCATCGAGGCCGCGGCGCATGTCGTGGCTGAGACAGAAAAGCGCATCGCCGAGCTTTCTCATGTTTCGGCAGAAATCGGGCGCGTGGTCAATGTCATCGGCGAGATCGCCGATCAGACGAATCTGCTCGCGTTGAACGCGGCCATCGAGGCCGCGCGCGCCGGCGAAATGGGACGCGGCTTCGCCGTCGTCGCCGACGAAGTCAGGAAGCTCGCCGAGCGCACCTCGGCATCCACGCACGAGATCGCCAACATGGTCGCCCGCATCCAGCAGACGAGCCAAGCGGTCGCACAGGAGGTCACGCGCAACGCGCACGAGGTCTCCGAAGGTGCGCAATCGGCGCGCGCAGCGGGCGACCGCGTCGCTTCGATCGAACATTCGGTGGCTGCGGCGGTCGAAGCGGTCGAGGCCATCGCCGTCTCGCTCGCAGAAGCCGCCCAGGCGGCGCGCGACATCGCTCATCGTGTGGAGCGCATTTCCTCGGCTGCTGAAAGCGATGCCGCGGCGGCGCGCCGCACGAGTCAAGAAGCGCAGGCTGTGCATCGGCTGGCCGACAAGCTCGCCACTATCGCCGCGCAATACCGCGCCTAACGGTTAGCTGCGCAGACGCGGTCGCGACCGGCCGCCTTGGCGGCATAGAGCGCTCGATCGGCCGCCTTGAGCAGGCTATCGACATCGTGGCAGCCATGCATCGCTTTTTCCGCTACGCCGATGCTCAGCGTCAAGGAAATTACGTGCTCCTTGGCGAGGATCGGTTTGCCCGCGAGATGGGCGCGCATACGCTCGGCAAGGCGCATGGCGGCTTCCAAGGGCGTATCGAGCGCGATGACGAGGAATTCCTCGCCGCCGATACGGCACACCACATCGGATAAGCGCACGGCGTCCTTGAATCGCTGCGCCGCTGCGATGAGCACGGCATCGCCCGCGTCATGGCCATAGCGATCATTGACTTCCTTGAAATGATCGAGATCCGCGATCAAGATCGAAAGCGGCCGCTCGGCGCGCTCCGCGGCGGCGCATTCCTGCACGAGGCGCTTCATCGCATAGCGGCGATTGGGCAGCCCAGTGAGCGCGTCGGTGAGCGCCGCTTCCTCCGCACGCCTGAGCGCTTCCGCGAGCTGCACGTTGCGTTCAATCAGCTCCTGGCGCAATTTCGTCACGCGCACGCCCGCCTGCAGGCGCGCAAGCAGCACGCGCGCATCCAAAGGCTTGACGACATAGTCGTCGGCGCCGAGGCTGAAGGCTTCGATGAGTTTGTCCGCGGCGTCGAGCACGGTGATCACCACGATGTAGAAATGTCGGCCTTCTTCGTTCTCCCGCAACGCGCGGATCAGCTCCAGCCCCGACAGCCCAGGCATCAGGAGGTCCGTGACGACGATCTCCGGCAGCCAGGCCTGGGCAAGCGCCAAGCCTTCCTCGCCATTGGCCGCGTCGCGCACCTCGAAGCCAGCATTGCCGAGCACGCCGGTGAGCAGGCGCCGGGTCGCGGCGTCGTCTTCCACCACGAGCACGCGCATGCC
>JAOADW010000048.1 GCA_026417115.1 Rhodocyclaceae bacterium | reverse complement strand
TGCAGGCTATTCGCGGCATGAACGACATCCTGCCGCCCGAGTCGGAGCGCTGGCAAGCATTCGAGGAAATCGTGCGCGCATGGCTGGCCGCTTACGGCTATCGTGCGATCCGCACGCCGATCGTGGAACCTACGCCGTTGTTTACGCGCGCCATCGGCGCCGTCACTGATATCGTCGAAAAGGAGATGTATTCCTTCACCGACGCCCTAAGCGGCGAGTCGCTGACGCTGAGGCCAGAAGGCACGGCTGCCTGTGTGCGTGCGGTGCTGCAACACAACCTTCTCTACGACGGGCCCAAGCGCTTATGGTACATGGGGCCGATGTTTCGCCACGAGCGTCCGCAAAAGGGCCGGTATCGTCAGTTTCATCAAGTCGGCGTCGAGGCTTTCGGTTTTCCAGGACCGGACATCGACGCCGAGCAAATCATCATGTGCGCGCGCCTATGGGATGATCTCGGTCTGTCGGGGCTTGCGCTCGAGATCAATTCCCTCGGCGAGCCGGAAGAGCGCGCGCGTCATCGCGCCGACTTGGTCGCCTATTTCGAACGGCATTTCGATGAGCTCGACGAGGACGGCAAGCGTCGCCTGCATACCAATCCCTTGCGCATCCTCGATAGCAAGAATCCGCGCCTTGCGCCGCTCATCGAGGGCGCGCCCAAACTCATCGATTACCTCGGTTCGGCTTCGCTTGCTCATTTCGAAGCGCTACAGGCCTTGCTCAAAGGGGCGGGCGTTGCTTTCCGCGTCAATCCGCGGCTGGTGCGCGGCCTCGATTATTACAATCGCACCGTTTTCGAATGGGTCACCGATCGCCTCGGCGCCCAGAGCGCCGTGTGCGCAGGCGGGCGATATGATGGATTGATCGCACAACTCGGCGGCAAGCCAGCTCCTGCCTGCGGCTTTGCGCTGGGGGTCGAGCGCGTTTTGGCTTTGTTGGAAGAGGAGGGAAATCTCACCCCAACCGCTGCGGTCGATGTCTATGTCTTGCATCAAGGCGATGCGGCGTTGGCGATGGCGTTTAGCGCGGCAGAGCGTTTGCGCGACATAGGGATGAACGTGCTGATGCACATGGGCGGCGGCAGCTTCAAATCGCAGATGAGACGCGCGGATGCTTCAGGCGCTTCGCTGGCCGTGATCATCGGCGAGGACGAGGCAGCGAATGAGGAGGTGAGTGTGAAGCCCCTGCGCGTGGCGGGAGAACAACGTCGGGTCGCGCTTGCGAAGCTTCCTGACTACGTTGCAGGTTGGCTTCACGGCGCGGATGGTTCATACGAGGGAGAATGAAAAAATGGCGGCTTATGACCTCGAAGAGCAGGAAAAGATCGACGAATTGAAAACCTGGTGGAAGCTCCATGGCGCCAAGGTCACCGCCGTCTTGCTGGCGTGTGCGATCGGCATGGTGGGGTGGCAGGCATGGCAATGGTGGGAAAGACGTCAAGCGATGGAGGCCGGCGCTCTTTATTGGGCCTTACAAGAAGCCGTGACGATGCAGGATACGAAGCGCGCGCGCATGATTGCGGGCGAGTTGATCGACAAATATGCACGCACTGCCTATGCGGGGATGGGGGCCTTGTTGTCTGGCAAGGTCTTGGCCGAGAGTGGGGATCTCAAGTCGGCGCAAGCCCAATTTGGCTGGGCTGCGGAACATGCTCGAGAGCCGGGGCTTCAAGATCTCGCCCGGCTGCGACAGGCGGCTGCGTTGGCCGATGCCGGCGCTTTGGAGGAGGCGTTGCGCGTGCTCGAACGACAAGCGCCCCAGCCGGCTTTGAAGCCGCGCTTTTTCGAGGCGAAAGGCGACATCCTCGCCGCCTTGGGTAAGTCGGCGCAAGCGCGCAGCGCTTATGAGGAAGCCGAAAAGGCGCTTATGGGGTCGCGGAATGACCTCTACGGAGCGCCCACGGATCAATACGCAGAAATCCTCGCCGTCAAGCGTTTGGTCTTGGGAAGCCCGCAATGAGACGGCGCGGTGCTTTCCTCCTCCTTCTGGGCGCCGCGTTTTTTGCCGGCTGCGGCACGCTGGGCGACGCCGTCGATAAGCTGAACCCGTTTTCCCGCGCCGGCGCCAAGGCCAAGCCGTCCGAATTGCCAAGTTTCTCCGCCCGCGACGAGGTCGTCGTGCGCTGGCGATACGAAATAGGCAGTGCGGGCGGTTATGTGTTCTCGCCGGCCGTTGTGGGTAAAAGTGTCTTCGTGGCGGCGCGGGACGGGACGCTGGCGCGGGTCGATCAAGGCCGCGAGGTCTGGCGCATCAAAGGGGAACGCATCCTGTCGGGCGGCGTCGGCAGCGATGGCAAGCTGGTCGTGGTGGGTACGCCGAAAGGCGAAGTTTTGGCTTTTTCCGCTGACGAGGGGAGGCTCCTCTGGCATACCCGGGTCAGTTCCGAAGTCCTTTCTGCTCCGGTCATCGTGGGCGACCTCGTCATCGTGCGGAGCAATGACCACCGACTCTTTGGTCTCGAAGCCAGCGATGGCAAGCGTCGTTGGTTTTACCAACGCGCCACGCCGCCGCTTTCCTTGCGTTCGACAGCGGGTGTGGCGGCGACGCCGAAAGCCGTCTATATGGGGTTTCCTGGCGGCAAGTTGGTTGCGATTGCGCTCAACAACGGCGCGCCGCTTTGGGAAGCGACGGTGGCGTTACCCCGCGGCGCGACCGAGCTCGAACGCATCGCCGACGTCGTGGGCGAGCCCGTTGTCTTTGGCGCAGAAGTTTGCGCCGTCGCCTTTCAAGGGCGGCTGGCTTGTTTCGACGCTGAGAGCGGGCGCCCCTTGTGGTCGCGCGACGTTTCCTCCTTGACGGGTCTTGCGATGACCGAGCGGACGATTTACCTTGCCGACGACAAGGATCGGCTGCTTGCCTTCGAACGCATAAGCGGCGGCAGTCTTTGGAAACAAGAGCGCTTAGCTGGGCGCGGCCTGGGACGACCGCTTGCCCTGGGTCGCCGCATTGCCGTGGCCGACCAACAAGGCTATATCCATATCCTCGATCCTTTCGATGGAGATTTCACGGCGCGCATCGCGACCGAGGAATCTGGGATATTCGCCCCACTCGTGCCTTATGGCGATGGTTTTCTTGCCCAGACGGCCAATGGCGGACTGTTTGCGCTCACGGTGAAATAGCCGCTAAGGGTTTCGGTTCTTTTTCCTCGCGTTTCTCGACACGATGCTACCTACCCTCGTGCTCGTCGGACGGCCCAATGTCGGCAAGTCGACGCTTTTCAACCGCTTGACTCGCTCTCGCGCTGCATTGGTCGCGGACCGGCCGGGGCTGACGCGAGACCGTCATTACGGCCGGGGCAAGCTTGGAGGCCGTCCTTATTGGGTCGTCGATACCGGCGGCCTGATGCCAGAGGCCAAGGAAGGCATCGAGCAAGAAATGACGCGGCAGGCCGAGACCGCGATGGCGGAGGCGGATGCCTTGCTTTTCCTCGTCGATGCACGCAGCGGACTGACTGCCCAGGACAAAGCCATCGCAGAAAAATTGCGACGCCTGGGACGCCCCGTGTTTTTGGTCGTCAACAAGGCCGAAGGCATGGAGGCGGCGGTGGTCGGGGCGGAATTTCATGAGCTCGGACTGGGCGCGCCGCACGTGATCTCGGCTGCCCATGGCGATGGCGTGCGCACCTTGATCGACGACGTGTTGGCGGCGATGCCGGACGAGGCTGAGGAATGGAGCGCCGAAGACGAAGGAGAAGGTGCGCCGCGCGTGGCCATCGTGGGCCGGCCCAACGTCGGGAAAAGCACGCTCGTCAATGCGCTGTTGGGGGAAGAGCGCATGATCAGTTTCGATCAACCCGGGACGACGCGCGATGCGATCGAAGCGCCTTTCATGCGCGAAGGCCGGCAGTATGTGTTGATCGATACCGCTGGCTTGAGACGCAAAGGGAGGGTTGCGGACGTCATCGAAAAGTTCTCCGTGATCAAGACCTTGCAGGCGATCGAGTCGGCGGATGTGGTGATCGTTTTGCTCGATGCCACCCAGGAGGTGGCCGAGCAGGATGCGCACATTGCCGGCATTTGTCTGGAAGCCGGGCGAGCCATGGTCATCGCGGTCAATAAGTGGGATGCCGCCGATCAATACCGTCGCAGCTGGGTCAAGCAAGAACTTGCGCGCAAGCTGGCCTTTCTTTCTTTTGTAAAGACCCATTTCATTTCCGCCAAGGCGGGGACGGGATTGGATGGGCTCATGAAGTCAGTCGATGAAGCGCACCGTGCGGCCAACGCGAAATTGCCCACACCCAAGCTGACGCGGGTATTGCGCGATGCGGTTGCGCGACAATCTCCCCCGCGCCATGGGCTGATCCGACCCAAGCTCCGCTATGCCCATCAGGGGGGCAGCAATCCGCCGGTGATCGTGATCCATGGCAACGCCCTCGAGCACATCCCCCCCGCCTATGTGCGCTATCTCGAACATTCCTTTCGCACGGCCTTTGGGCTCGTCGGCACCCCCCTTTCGATCCAGTTCAAGACGGGGCGCAATCCTTTCGCCGAAAAAGCCTAAGCGCCTCGCGAAGAAGCGTGCGCTTTTATGCCCCATGGGCGCGCTTCTCGCTATACTTGAAGAAGCGCCCAAGGAACGAGGGGGATCGTGATGGCCTATGTGGTGACCGAAAATTGCATCAAATGCAAATACACCGACTGTGTCGATGTCTGCCCGGTCGATTGTTTCCGGGAAGGGCCCAATTTCCTTGTCATCGATCCCGAAGAATGCATCGATTGCACGTTGTGCGTGCCCGAATGCCCAGCGGAAGCCATTTTCGCTGAAGACGACGTGCCTGCCTCGCAGCGGCATTTCATCGCGCTCAATGCGGAGCTGGCCAAAATCTGGCCGCCGATCGTCGAACGGAAGGCGCCGTTGCCCGATGCCGACGAGTGGCGTGGCAAGCCCGACAAGCTCAAATATCTCGAAAAGTGAGAGTAGCAGCCATGCAAGTCAGACAAATCCTCGAAATCAAAGGCTCGGTGCTCTATACGATCGCCCCTGACAAGAAACTCCACGAGGCTGTCGCCGTGATGGTCGAACAAGATCTCGGCTCGGTCGTGGTCTTCGAAAAGGGCCGCATGGTAGGCATGCTGACTTTCCGCGAGGTGTTGCAAGCGCTGCACAAACATGGCGCCGCCTGGGGCGGAGTGCCTGTGCGTGAGGTGATGGTGACCAACCCGATCACTGCCGACCCCTACATGGATGTCGATCAATTACGGCGGCTCATGATTCGCGAGCACATGCGCTATTTGCCCGTGATGGACGGCTATACCCTGCTGGGCGTGATCTCTTTTCACGATGTCGCCAAGGCGGTGCTCGAAGAGCAAAACTTCGAGAATCGCATGCTCAAAGCCTATATTCGCGACTGGCCGGAAGAGGAGAAACCGACGGGAGGTCAAGGCTGAATGGCGGGCAATACCCTGGGCACGCTGTTTCGCGTGACCTCCTTTGGTGAGTCGCATGGGCCGGCAATTGGCTGCGTCGTCGATGGCTGTCCTCCGCATCTCGCGCTCACCGAGGCGGATATCCAAAGAGAACTCGACCGGCGCAAGCCAGGCACTTCCCGTCATGTGACGCAGCGTCGGGAGGAAGACAAGGTCGAGATTCTTTCGGGTGTTTTCGAGGGGAAGACGACAGGCACGCCGATCGCCTTGTTGATCCGCAATACCGACCAGCGCAGCAAGGATTACGGCAATCTTGCGGAAACGTTTCGTCCAGGACACGCCGACTACACCTATTGGCACAAATACGGCATTCGTGACTGGCGCGGCGGCGGTCGCTCCTCGGCGCGGGAAACCGCCGTGCGCGTCGCTGCCGGCGCCATCGCCAAAAAATGGCTCAAAGAGCGTTATGGCGTCACGATCCGCGGCTGGATGAGCCAATTGGGGCCGATCGTGATCCCATTCGACGAGGAGGCTGCGATCGACGAAAATCCTTTTTTTGCCCCGTCTCGTGCGGTGGTTCCCGAACTCGAAGCCTATATGGATCGCTTGAGGCGGGAAGGAGATTCGGTCGGCGCCAAGATCGAGGTCGTCGCACGGGGAGTGCCCCCGGGCTGGGGAAATCCTGTCTATGAGCGGCTCGATGCGAATATCGCCCATGCCATGATGAGCATCAATGCCGTCAAAGGCGTCGAGATTGGGGCGGGCTTCTCCGCGGTGACACAACGTGGCTCGCAGCATGGCGACGAAATCACGCCTGCCGGATTCCTCTCCAATCATGCAGGTGGCATCCTCGGCGGCGTCTCGACCGGGCAGGACATCGTCGTACGGCTTGCCATCAAGCCGACCTCGAGCATTCGCATCCCGCGTCGCTCCATCGATTTGGCTGGTCGCCCGGTGATGGTCGCGACGCATGGGCGGCACGATCCGTGCGTCGGCATTCGCGCCACACCCATCGCCGAGGCCATGCTCGCGCTCGTGCTCATCGACGCCGCGCTCCGCCACCGTGCGCAGTGCGCCGATGTCTTCTGTCCAACGCCGGCCGTGGCGGCACAAGCGCCTTGTTAGAATCCATTCTCGTCTTATTCCAAGGGACCTCATCATGTATGTCGAGCATCACGATCTCTATTCCGAATTTCCGGAATTTCGCGACGCCATCGATATCTTGCGCGCCGAAGACGGCTACTTCGCCGCCATGTTCGCACGCTACAACCGTTTGACCGGAAAAGTCGAGGATCTCGAAGAACATGACATGCCGGTATCCGATTTCACGCTCGAAGAGCTGAAGAAAGCGCGCGTGCGCCTCAAAGACGAGATCTACCATTGGTTGCTTGCCTATCGCATTGGCCAGCGCCATCCCCTGCAAGAGAAATGAGCGCGTGTGGCGCCGTGCGGTTAGTCTCGATGGAGCGTGTCGCCTAGGGGCGCCCAGGGAAGGCGATGAGGGGGGCTTGCTTGTGCGAGGCGTAGGCTTCCTGGTCGAAAGGGCCTGGCCGTTTTTTCCTTGACGCATTTTCTGCGCAGCAGGATGCAGGAACCGGCTGTGGCGGCTTGTCGCCTTTCCCCCTTGCCGGAAGCAAAGCGAAAGAAAGGTCGGTGGGCGGCGCGCACAGCCGGCATGCCCTATCGAGGGTGCGGCGTAAGATGAGGTAAGCACGCTTGACCGATGCTCCGGAGTCGTCGCGAGCAGCGGGCGCCACGTGGCGCCTCGCCGCTTGGTACTTTGCCTATTTCGCGTTCGTGGGCGCGTTCTCGCCCTATTTCGCGCTCTATCTCGCCGATGTGGGGCTGAGTGCTTGGCAAATCGCGATATTGATGGTCACGCCCCAGGTCATGCGCCTTCTTGCTCCGGGCTTTTGGGGTTGGCTTGCGGCTCGGTGCGGGCATTCCAGTCAATTGACGCGTTTTTCGGCGCTCGGCGCATGCCTTGCATTCGCGCCATTTTTTATTACGGATGTATATGCGTGGATGCTTGTGGCGATGGCGTTTGTTTGGTTTTTCTGGAGCGCCGCGCTGCCGCTTGTGGAAACGCTCACGCTCGAACATCTGGGGGGGCGTGTCGATCGCTATGGCCATATTCGCCTTTGGGGGTCAGTGGGTTTCATCGCCAGCGTGCTCGGTCTAGGTGTCTTGCTCGACTACTTGCCCATACGCGCCCTTTTGCCTGCGTGTTTCGTGATCCTGGCGGGCGTGCTGGCGGCCGCCCTGCTATTGCCGAATTCTCCGGCGGCGAGCCCGAAAGCCGCGCTCCCTGGGCCAGGCGATCCCTGGCAAACACCGGTGCTGGCCTTGTTGAGCGCAAGCTTTTTCATGGCCATTGCGCATGGACCGTTGTATGTTTTCTATTCGCTCCATCTTTCCCTGCATGGCTACGACAAGACGACGACGGGATTGCTCTGGTCTCTTGGGGTGATTGCCGAGATCCTCGTTTTTCTGGCCATGCCGGCGATCGCGGCGCGTTTTTCGTTGCGGAGCATCCTGTTGGCGAGTTTTCTTCTTGCAGTCATCCGCTTCCTGCTCATTGGCTGGTATGCCGATTCGCTGCTCGTGTTGGTTTTTGCGCAAGGCATGCATGCGGCGACTTTCGGCGCGCATCATGCCGCAGTCGTAGCCTTGCTGGCGCGCTGGTTTCGTGGCCCACAGCTTTCACGCATGCAGGGCCTTTATGGCAGTCTTTCCTTTGGGGCCGGAGGGTTGCTGGGGGGCTTGATGAGTGGATACGCCTGGGACACAATCGGGCCGGCAGGGGCCTATTCGCTCGGCGCCATGGCCGCCGCCATCGGCGCTTGCCTGATCTGGCGTGGCCTGACTGCCGAGCCGAATTTGAAAAACGCCACGTGATCATGAAACGCCTGCTCATCGTCTTGTCCTTTTGGCTTGCCGCGTGCCAAACGGTGCCGCTTACGGGCCGCAGCCAACTTTTGCTCGTCTCCGAAGCCCAGGAACGACAAATGGGGCTCATGAGCTTCAGAGAAATCGTCGCCAAGCAAAAGGTCAGTCGGGATCCAGACCTTTCCTCCCGTGTTGCGCGCATCGGGCGGCGTATTGCGGCGGCCACCGGACGTACCGATTACGACTGGGAATTCATCGTGATTGATGACGACAAGCAAGCCAATGCCTTTTGTTTGCCGGGTGGCAAGGTGGCGGTCTATACGGGTATTTTGCCCATTGCCCAGGACGATGCGGGTCTTGCCGCCGTGATTGCCCACGAAGTTGCGCATGCGATCGCGCGCCATGGGGGCGAGCGTTTGTCCCAGGAGATGTTGGTCGCCGGCCTGACGGCAGCGGTCGTCATGGGCACGCGCGATGAAAGAAAGCGCGATTGGTATGCAGGGTTGCTCGGCGCCGGCGCAGCCGTGGGCTTTTTGTTGCCTTATTCCCGCCTGCATGAGGCCGAGGCCGATCGCATGGGGCTCATCTACATGGCGAAAGCAGGCTATGATCCGCGCGCTGCGCTCGATCTCTGGCGGCGCATGGCGCTAGCTGCCAAGGAAGGCGCGCGCCTGCCCGAGTTCCTGTCGACGCATCCTTCCGATGCGACGCGCCAGCGCGAAATCGAGAAGCATTTGGCGGAGGCATTGAGGTATTACCGGCCTATGCAATAATAAAAGCTTTTCCATCGTCTTCCGAAGACATGCCCAAGACGCTCTACGACAAACTCTGGGACAGTCATGTCGTCCGCACCGAGGCGGATGGCACTGCGCTCATATACATCGATCGACACCTCGTGCATGAGGTCACGAGTCCGCAAGCCTTCGAAGGGCTGCGGCTTGCGGGGCGCAAGCCGTGGCGCGCAACGAGCATTGTCGCCACTGCCGACCACAATACGCCGACCGATCATTGGGAGCGGGGCATCGATGATCCGATTTCACGTGAGCAGGTCGAGACTTTGGACGCCAACATCCGTCAGTTCGGCGCGCTCGCTTATTACCCCTTTCGCGATCCGCGCCAGGGCATCGTCCATGTCATCGGGCCGGAGAATGGCGCCACGCTGCCAGGCATGACGGTCGTCTGTGGCGACTCGCATACCTCGACGCACGGCGCATTCGCTTGCCTTGCGCATGGCATAGGGACTTCCGAAGTCGAGCATGTGCTGGCGACTCAATGTTTGCTCCAGAAGAAATCGAAAAACATGCTGATTCGGCTCGAGGGCGTGGCAAGCCCGGGCGTTTATGCCAAGGATCTGATCTTGGCCGTGATCGGCCGTATCGGCACCGCGGGCGGCACGGGATATGCGATCGAATTCGCCGGCGAGGCGATTTCTGCGCTGTCGATGGAAGGCCGTATGACAGTCTGCAACATGGCTATTGAAGCGGGTGCGCGCGCCGGCATGGTCGCGGTCGATGACAAAACCATCGAATATCTGCGCGACAAGCCCTTTGCACCCAAAGGCGAACTCTGGGAGCGTGCCCTCGCCTATTGGCGAACGCTCGTTTCGGATGCGGACGCGCATTTTGACGCCCTCGTGAGCCTCGATGCCAGCACGATCAAGCCCCAAGTGACCTGGGGCACCTCCCCGGAAATGGTGACCGACATCGAAGGCGTGGTGCCAGACCCCTCTTCTTTCAAGGATCCCGTCAAACGCGAAGGTGCGATGCGTGCTTTGGCCTATATGGGGCTTGCGCCGGGCACTCGCATCGTCGATATCAGCATCGATCAGGTTTTCATCGGCAGCTGCACCAATTCACGCATCGAAGACCTGCGCGCTGCAGCGGCGGTGGTCAAGGGGCGTAAAAAAGCCGCCTCGGTCAAGCGCGTGTTGGTGGTGCCCGGTTCAGGCCAGGTCAAGCGCCAGGCCGAAGCCGAGGGTTTGCATCGAATCTTCCTCGAGGCGGGCTTCGAATGGAGAGAGCCTGGTTGTTCGATGTGCCTGGCGATGAATGCCGATCGCTTGGAGCCTGGCGAGCGTTGCGCCTCGACTTCGAACCGCAACTTCGAAGGGCGACAAGGAGCGGGAGGCAGGACGCATTTGGTCAGTCCGGCGATGGCAGCGGCGGCGGCGATCGCCGGTCACTTCGTAGACGTTCGCGAATTCGTGGGATAAGGAGCCATGATGAAGAAACTGCTTTTCCTACTGGCGATAAGCCTCATGTTACCTGCGTGCAATACCGTGCAAGGCATGGGCAAAGACATCGAAAAAGCTGGCGCTGCGATCCAGAAATCGGCGAAATGAATCATGCGCCCATTCACGACTCATGAGGGTTTGGTTGCACCTCTCGACCGCGCGAATGTCGACACCGATGCGATCATTCCCAAGCAATTCTTGAAATCGATCAAGCGCACGGGCTTCGGGCCTTACCTTTTCGACGAATGGCGCTATCTCGACCATGGCGAACCCGGCATGGATTGTGCGCGGCGCCCGAAAAATCCCGCTTTCGTCCTCAATCAGCCGCGCTACGAGGGCGCGACGATCCTGCTCGCGCGCGAGAATTTTGGTTGCGGTTCTTCTCGCGAGCATGCGCCTTGGGCGCTCGCCGACTATGGGTTCCGCGCCCTGATCGCACCATCGTTCGCAGACATTTTCTACAACAATTGCTTCAAGAACGGCCTCTTGCCGATCGTTCTTCCTGCCGCGGCAGTCGATGATCTCTTCCGGCAAGTCGAGGCAACCCCCGGTTATCGGCTCGTGATCGACCTGCCCACCCAAACCGTCCGACGCCCCGATGGTCTGGTGCTCGCTTTCGAGATCGATGCGTTCCGTAAAGAATGTCTGCTCAATGGCTGGGATGAAATCGGGCTTACCTTGCGCCATGCCGACGAGATTCGCGCGTTCGAGGCGCGTCATCGTGAGGCGTATCCCTGGCTTTTCGCTTGAGTAATGGGATGAAGAGACCATGAAAATTTGCATCTTGCCCGGCGATGGCATCGGCCCGGAGATCGTGCGGGAAGCCGTGCGCGTGCTCAAGGCGCTGGATCTCCCGATGGAGCTGGAAGAAGGGCTGATCGGCGGCTGCGCTATCGATGCCTATCGAGATCCGTTTCCGGAAGCGACACGCAAGCTCGCGCAAGAAGCCGACGCCATTCTCCTGGGCGCCGTCGGCGGTCCCCAATGGGACGGCAACCCCCGTGAGCTGCGTCCTGAACGGGGCCTCTTGGCCATTCGCAAAGAGCTGGAATTGTTCGCCAACCTACGGCCGGCAGTGCTTTATCCGGAGCTCGCCAACGCCTCGACGCTGAAGCCGGAAGTCGTGAGCGGCCTAGACCTCTTGATCGTGCGAGAACTGACCGGAGACATCTACTTTGGCACCCCGCGCGGCATCGAAAGAAAGGGAGGCGAGCGTGTGGGCATCAACACCATGATTTATCGCGAAAGCGAGATTCGTCGGATCGCGCGCGTCGCTTTCGAGGCGGCCAGGAAACGGCGCAAAAAGGTCTGCTCGATCGACAAAATGAACGTCTTGGAAACGACTCAGCTTTGGCGCGACGTGGTGAGTGAGGTTGGGCGGGAATATCCCGACGTGGAGCTTTCGCACATGCTGGTGGATAACGCCGCCATGCAGCTCGTGAGAAATCCCAAGCAATTCGACGTCATGCTAACGGGCAACATGTTTGGGGACATCCTCTCGGACGAGGCCGCGATGCTCACCGGCTCGATCGGTATGCTGCCATCGGCTTCGCTCGACGAAAAAGGCAAGGGACTTTACGAGCCCTGTCATGGTTCGGCGCCCGACATTGCTGGGCAAGGCGTCGCCAACCCATTGGCCACGATACTCTCTGTGGCGATGATGCTGCGTTACACCTTTGCGCGCGAAGCGGAGGCGCAGCGTATCGAAGCAGCCGTCAGAAAGGTGCTCGCTCAGGGGTTGCGGACAGCCGATATTTATGAAAATGGAACGAAAAAAGTCGGTACCCAGGAAATGGGGGACGCAGTGCTTGCGGCCCTTGCATAAGGAGATCAAGCCATCATGAAAAAGGTCGGTTTCGTCGGCTGGCGCGGCATGGTCGGTTCGGTGCTCATGGGCCGCATGCGCGAGGAGGGCGACTTCAAGCTCTTGGATCCGGTGTTTTTCACCACCTCGAACGTGGGTGGGCAAGGGCCTGCCGAAGGTGGGGGCGCGCCGCTTTTGGATGCGAAGGATGTCGATGCGCTCAAAAAAATGGACATCATCGTCTCCTGTCAGGGCGGCGACTATACGAAGGAGATTTATCCACGACTGCGCGGTTCCGGCTGGAATGGCTATTGGATCGACGCCGCCTCTGCGCTGCGCATGGAACATGATGCAATCATCATTCTCGATCCCGTCAACCTCGACGTCATCAAAGAGGGCCTTGCGAAGGGAGTCAGGAACTACATCGGCGGCAATTGTACCGTCTCTCTAATGCTGATGGGATTAGGCGGCCTCTTCAAGCACGACCTCGTCGAATGGGTGTCGGCGATGACTTATCAGGCAGCCTCAGGCGCCGGCGCGCAAAACATGCGCGAACTCCTCATGCAGATGGGATCGCTTTATGATGCTGTCAAAGACGCGCTCGCCGATCCGGCTTCGAGCATTCTCGACATCGACCGTCGAGTCACCGAGCGCTTGCGTTCCGCCGATTTCCCGACGCAGGCTTTCCGCGGGGTTCCCCTGGCGGGCAGTCTGATTCCCTGGATCGACGTGCCTGTCGACTTCGGTCAGTCGAAGGAGGAGTGGAAAGGCGGCGCCGAATGCAACAAGATTCTCGGCAAGCCCCCCTTCCGCAGCCCCGGCAGCATCGCCGTCGATGGCATCTGCGTGCGCGTGGGCGCCATGCGCTGCCATTCTCAAGGCTTGACGATCAAACTCAAGAAGGACGTGCCGCTTGCCGAAATCGAGGAGATCATCGCCTCAGCCAACGAGTGGGTCAAGGTCGTGCCCAATCAGCGCGAAGCCAGCGAGCGAGAGCTCACGCCTGCAGCCGTCTCGGGTTCCTTGCACATTCCCGTGGGGCGATTGCATAAACTGGCGATGGGGCCCGAATACCTCGGCGCCTTTACCTGCGGCGATCAGTTGCTCTGGGGGGCGGCCGAACCTTTGCGCCGCATGTTGCGCATCTTGCTTGCATGAAAGAAGCGTATCAAAATATCAAAATTAGATGACGTCTGAGCTTGCATTGATAACCCATTGATGTTATTTTGAACAAAATTTTCGTTTGGGTCGCGCGGGAGCGAGGTGGAGACGAGGCGTATGACGGCAAAAATCGGGATGGCGCTGGCCTTGGCGTGCTCCCTGTTCGCAAGCGAGGCTCTCGCGGCGGGGCTTGGAAGACTGACGGCGCGCTCGGCTTTGGGCGAGCACTTGGATGCGGAAGTCGCCATCCACGCCTCGCCTGAAGAGCTTCCAAGCCTTGTCGCACGGCTCGCGGGACCAGAAACGTTTAAAAATGCAGGCATCGACTATGCGCCTGTCCTTGGTGCCTTGCGGCTGGCGCTCGATCGCAGCCGGCCTGACAAACCGCTCGTGCGCATCACGTCGACGGAGCCTATCCACGAACCGTTTCTGCAACTGCTCATCGAGCTTGAGTGGAGCGGCGGCCGGGTGGTCCGTGAATACACCTTCTTGCTCGACCCGCCGGAACTGACCACTGGTGCGAGGCCACCCGCCGTGGCGGCGCCTGCAGCGCCTGCTCCTGCTGAGGTGAAGCGAAAGCCAGAACCCCCAGTCCAGAAAGGCCCCGTCACCGCAGCACGCGCGCCTCTAGAGGAAGCCCCGCCGTCCAAGCCGCGCGAGCCGGTCAGCGAAGTCCAGGTCAAGGCGGGGGATACCCTGGCGAAGATTGCGCGCGCCCACAAGCCCACGACGGTGACCCTCGACCAAATGCTGGTCGCGTTGTTCGAGACCAATCCGCGGGCTTTCATCGCAGGCAACATGAATCGCTTGCGCGCCGGAGCAATCCTGAGACTCCCCGATGCCGAGACGGCTGCCGCCATCGATGCGGACAGAGCACGAACGCTCGTCGTGGCGCAAGGCGCAGATTTCCAAGCCTGGCGTAAACGATTGGCGGGCGTGGCGGCAGCGTTGCCGGCTGCCGAGGCGCCGGCTTCCCAGAGCGCGGCGGGTCGGATCGAGCCGCGCGTGGCAGAGGCCTCGACGAAGCCTGCGCCGAAGGGGGACAAGCTCGAGGTTTCGCGCACCGAAGTGGTGAAAAGCGAGAAAAGCGAAAGCGCATCCCTTGCCAAGCTCGAGGAAGAGCTGATTGCGCGTGAAAAAGCCTTGGCCGAGGCAAATCAGCGCATCGCGATGCTCGAGAAAAACCTCGAAGGCTTGAAGAAACTCGTGGAGCTCAAGGCGGAAGGTGCAGCGCTGCGACAGCAACAGGCCGAGGCGGCGAAAGCAGCGAAGACGCCCGCGCAAGAGCCGCCTTCCCAGCCCGCGGCTGGCGAAAGCAAACCCACGCCGCTGCCTGCAGAGCCCGGAAAACCCAGCGAGGCCGAAAAATCCGCCACACCAGCGGCACCAACCCCGCGCGAAGCGCCCCCTGCGGAGGCTACGCGTGTCGCGCCGACTGCCCCGGCCCCGCCCAAACCCCCGCAGGCGCCCTCGCCGACCGAGGCGCCGAGTTTCCTCGAAGAGAATGTGCCTTTGGTTGCCGGAGGCGCGGGCATCATCGCATTATTGCTCGCCTGGCTTGGTTACGCGAGATGGCGTCGGAAAAAAGCGGCCGCTGCGACGCAGGCGGAAGAGCTGCCTACGGATATGGCCGCGGCGCCGGAAAAGGCCGCGCGGCCGCAGGAAATGGCCGAGCTTTCCATCCTGCAAGAGCCGACGACCGGCGAACCTTCCTCCCTTTCTGAGCTCGCCGATCCTTTGGCCGAGGCCGAGGTGTTGCTTGCCTATGGACGCGATGCGCAAGCGGAAGAGATCCTCCGCGCCGCACTCGCTCGTGAGCCCGATCGATGCGCGATCCATCTACGACTGCTCGAAATCTACGCAGCCCGCAAAGATACGCCGCGTTTCGTCGAAGTGGCGCAGGCCTTGCGCAAAGCCTGCGATGGCAAGGGAGAGGACTGGCAGAAGGCGTTGGCGCTCGCCGCGAAGCTGGGGCTGCCGGCAGCCCTGATGATGCCCGGAGCCTCGGTCGCCGAACCTTCGGGCCTCAGCGCTCCGGCGCCCGAGCCTTCTCTTCCCGCGGAGTCTTTAGTCAAGCCGGTCGAAACCGCGAGCGTGGAAAAAGCCGAGACGGCGGAAATCGATTTCGAGATTGGGCCGGTTTCCGCCGAACCCTCTCCAACGACTACCCGCTTGGAAGCACCGACGGGCGTGGCTGCAGAAAGCGAGAAGCCCCCCCTGGATTTCCAGATCGACATGGGCGCGGAAAAGGACACGGCGGCTTCCCTGACCCAGCCGCTCGACTTCGACCTCGACTTCGAGCCGACCCTGGCCATGACGGCGAAAGAGGCCCCTGCGGCAGCAGAGGAGAAAAAAGGGGGAGGGACACTCGATTTGGAGTTGGATTTCGATTTCGAGCCAGCGCCTGCTGGTAGAGGCGAAGAGGGGCTAGACGAGGCTGCGTCGCAGACGCCCGCATCGACGGCATCGGGATTTGATTTTTCGGGCATCGATTTGGAGCTCGAGCCGCCGACGCCCACGGCCCCTGCGTCGGAGCCTGGGACCGCGACGACCGCACCGACATCGCTGTTACCCGAAATCGACTTCGGGCTGGACCTCGAAGCAGCCGAGTCGGAAACCACGGGAACGACGAGTGCCCGCCCAGGCATGGCATCGATTTTGCCGGCGCTCGGGACGGAACTTCCTGCGGAAGGCCGTGAGGAAGCCCGCGAAGGAACCGCCGAACGCGCAACGCAACCGCCCATGCCTGCCAGCGGAATCGAACTTGCAGGCCAAAACGCAGCCTTTGCGGCGGAGGACGAGGATGCCGAAGTCGCCACCAAGCTCGAATTGGCGGATGCCTACGAAGAGATGGGCGATCTCGAGGGGGCGCGCGAGTTGCTCAACGAGGTGCTGAACGAAGGGAATGCCCGTCAGCGCGAACTCGCGCGCGCCCGGCTTGACCGCATCAGCGCGTAAGCGTTCCTGACTCGCCGATGCATCCGGCTGTGGTGATCGTCCTTTGGGCGGCAGGCGTCGTCGTGATCCATCGTCTGCCTATGCCTTGGCTTGTCGGCTTGGCGCTGGCGCTCACCCTCATCGCCGCGCTCTATGCGGGCCAGCGGGGTGCGCGTCTCTTCATGCGGGCGCGATGGTTATTCCTCACGATTGCCGCCTTGTTTCTGTGGACGACGCCCGGCGAATTTTTGCCCGGCCTCATGGGCAGGCTCGGCTTTACGCATGAAGGGCTCGCGCTCGCGCTGGGCCATCTTGGCTATCTCGCCGCGGTGCTCTCTTCGCTTGCGATCGTCCATGAGCGCCTTGGTCAGAGCGGACTGATCGCAGGGCTCTACCGCTTGGCAGGACCCCTGCCGATCCGTGACGCCTTGGCCGTGCGACTCCACCTCGTGCTAGATGCATTGGAAGAAAAAAAAGAGCGCTCCTGGCGGGAATGGCTTGCGCCCAGCGATGAAGAGGGGGCGCCCGAGTCCTTGCGGGTGTGCGCAAAGCCTTTGTCGGCTTTCGACCGCGCACTGATTGCGGCCTGTCTCTTCTTGGCGCTCGTGGCCGTTGGGATGCAATGGTAAGGATCGCGCTCGGCCTCGAATACGATGGGTCGGGATTTGCCGGTTGGCAGTCCCAGCCTCACGGCAATACCCTCCAGGATGCGCTCGAAACTGCTCTTGCGAGAATTGCCGGCGAACGGCTGCGCGTCGTTTGCGCAGGACGCACCGATGCGGGCGTACATGCGTTTGGGCAAGTCGTGCATTTCGATACGAGCGCCGAGAGACCAATGACGGCGTGGGTTCGTGGCGTCAATGCCGGCTTGCCGGCGACGATGAGCATACGCTGGGCGCACGCGGTGCCAGACGCTTTCCATGCACGCTTCTCGGCGCGCGCGCGCAGCTATCGCTATCTCTTGCTGGACCGAGGAGAAAGGCCTGGGCTTTGGCAGGGGAAGGTGGGGTGGTGCCACCGTCCTCTCGATGTGGCAGCGATGCAAGAGGCTGCCCAAGACTTGCTCGGCGAACATGATTTTTCCGCTTTTCGTGCGGCTGAATGCCAGGCCAAGTCGCCGGTCAAGACCATCCATCGGCTGACTGTCGAGCGGCGTGGCGAGTTCGTGGTCATCGAATGCACGGCCAACGCGTTTTTGCACCATATGATGCGCAACATCGTCGGCGCCCTTGTGTATGTGGGCCTCGGACGACGACCCAGAGGTTGGATGCGCGAACTTCTCGCGATGAAGGATCGCCGTTTGGCGGCGCCCACCTATGCGGCGGAAGGACTCTATCTGCTCGCGGTCGACTATGATCCTTGCTGGGGTTTGCCGTTGGTTCCAACCCCTTTCTTGCTTCCTGGGCATGCAAAGTAAGTCTGCCATGCGCACACGCATCAAGATTTGCGGCATCACGCGCGAGGAAGACCTCGCGGCGGCGGTCTATCATGGGGCTGACGCCATTGGCTTCGTCTTCTATCCAAAGAGTCCGCGTTATCTGGCGCCTGCCGCTGCGGCGCAACTTGCACGCCAAACACCGCCTTTCGTCGCCCGCGTCGGCCTCTTCGTGAATGCCGAGCGTCATGAGATCGCCGCGATCCTGGCGCAGACGCCGCTCGATCTTCTGCAGTTCCATGGGGATGAAGAGGAAGCCGATTGTCTCGGTTTCGATCGCCCCTATTTGAAGGCGGCGCGCATGAGGCCTGGCTTCGATTTGTTAGAATTCGCGCGGCGCTTCCCCGCCGCGAGCGGTCTGGTGCTCGATGCGTGGGTGGAAGGCTATGGCGGGGGCGGAAAAACCTTCGACTGGTCATTGATTCCGGCGGGCTTGCCGAAGCCGATCATCTTGTCTGGGGGGCTCGACGCCGCAAATGTCGGCCAGGCCATCCATCAGGTGCGGCCGTGGGCCGTCGATGTTTCGAGCGGCGTCGAGCGCGCCAAAGGAGTCAAGAGCGAGGAGAAAATCGCCGCATTTTGTGCGGCAGTGAGAATGGCGGATGAACAAGCACGTGGAGACGCTCCCTGATGCGCGCGGGCATTTCGGTCGATATGGCGGCGTTTTCGTCGCCGAGACCTTGATTCCCGCCTTACAGGAATTGACTGCAGCTTATCAAGAGGCCAAGCAGGATCCTGCTTTTCAGGCCGAATTTACGGCGGAGCTCGCGCACTATGTGGGTCGGCCCAGCCCGATCTATTTCGCGCGCCGTTTCTCGGAAGCGCTCGGCGGCGCGCGTATCTACCTCAAGCGCGAGGATCTCAATCATACCGGCGCCCATAAGATCAACAATTGCATCGGCCAGGCGTTGCTCGCAAAGCGCATGGGCAAAAGACGCGTGATCGCGGAAACCGGCGCAGGTCAGCATGGCGTCGCCACTGCCACCGTCGCCGCGCGTTACGGCATGGAATGCGTGGTGTATATGGGTGCCGAAGACATCCGCCGCCAGGCGGCCAATGTCTATCGCATGAAACTCTTGGGGGCGGCGGTGGTGCCGGTCGAATCGGGGTCGAAGACGCTCAAGGACGCCTTGAACGAGGCGTTGCGCGATTGGGTCACGAATGTCTCGCAGACTTTCTACATTATCGGCACGGTTGCCGGACCGCATCCTTACCCGATGATGGTGCGTGATTTCCAGTCGGTAATCGGCAAGGAATGCCGAGAACAGATGCCGCGCCTTGCTGGACGTCAGCCCGATGTGGTGATCGCGTGCGTCGGCGGCGGATCCAATGCCATGGGGATTTTCTACGAATATTTGCGGGATCGCGACGTGCGGCTCGTGGGCGTCGAGGCTGCCGGCGAGGGGCTTGCCAGCGGCAAGCACGCAGCCTCTTTGACCATGGGACGGCCGGGCGTCTTGCATGGCAATCGGACGTATCTTTTGCAAGACGAAAACGGACAGATTCTCGCAACCCATTCGATTTCCGCAGGCCTCGATTATCCAGGCGTGGGGCCTGAGCATGCGTGGCTCAAAGAAACCGGCCGCGCCGAATATGTGACCGTGACCGATGCGGAAGCATTGGCCGCATTCCATGATCTGACGCGATACGAGGGCATCATTCCCGCGCTGGAGTCGAGTCACGCCATCGCCTATGCCAAACGGCTTGCGCCGACCCTGCCCAAAGAGTCAATCATTCTCGTCAACCTCTCCGGCCGAGGCGATAAGGACATGCACACCGTCGCCGAACGTTCTGGGATGAGCATGTCGTCATGAGCCGCATTGCCAAACGTTTCGCCGAACTCGCAGACAGTGGGCGTAAGGCCTTGATCCCCTTCATCACGGCGGGCGACCCGACGCCGATGGCGACCCTGCCGCTTTTGCACGCCTTGGTCGCCGCGGGAGCAGACATCATCGAGCTGGGCGTACCTTTTTCCGACCCCATGGCCGACGGGCCGACGATTCAGCGCGCATCCGAACGCGCCCTCTCTTATGGCGTGTCGCTGCGCCAAGTGCTGGCCATGGTGCATGAGTTCCGGCAAAAGGATACAAACACGCCGCTCGTTTTGATGGGATATGCCAACCCCATCGAATCTTATGGATGGCAGGCATTCGTGCAGGATGCGCAACGCGCGGGCGTCGATGGCGTGCTCACGGTCGATTATCCGCCGGAAGAAGCCACGGATTTTGCCGCGCTGCTGTATGCCCACGGTCTCGATCCGATTTTTCTGCTGGCGCCGACCTCGACCCCCGAACGTTGCGCACTCGTCGCGCGCCTTGGGCGCGGCTATGTCTATTACGTCTCGCTGACAGGGGTGACCGGATCGACGGCCTTGCATCTCGAGGAAGTGCTCAAGCGCATTCCGTCGCTTCGGGCCCACGTGAGCATGCCGATCTGCGTCGGTTTTGGCGTGCGCGACGCCGCAAGCGCCGCCCGCATTGCCTCGGTGGCCGATGGCGTCGTGATCGGCAGCCGTCTGATTGAGATCATCGAAGAAAGCCCCATCGCGGAGGCGAGTCTGCGCGCAAGCGCCTTCTTGCGCTCGCTGCGTGCAGCGATCGATGGGGTCAGCGATCCCGGGGGATGACGCATGAGTTGGCTACAAAAACTCTTGCCGCCGCGCATCAAGCGCAGCGAAGGAGCCAAGAAGACGATTCCCGAGGGGTTATGGAGCAAGTGCCCTGCCTGTGCTGAGGTGCTTTATTCGGAGGATCTCCTCAAGAATCTGAACGTTTGCCCAAAATGCAACCACCATCAACGCGTGCGCGCGAGGTTGCGCCTGAATTGGCTGCTCGATCCGGAAGGACGTCACGAGATCGGCGCCGAGGTGCTTCCCGTCGATCCGCTGAGGTTCAAAGACAGTAAGCGTTATCCCGAACGCTTGGCCGCGGCCCATGAAGAAACTGGGGAAACCGATGCGCTCGTGGTGATGCAGGGTGCGATCAAGACCGTTCCGGTGATCGTTGCGTGTTTCGAGTTCGACTTCATGGGGGGGTCGATGGGGTCTGTCGTGGGCGAGCGCTTCGTGCGCGGCGTCGAGGCGGCCATCGAACAACAGCTGCCCTTCGTGTGTGTGACGGCCTCGGGCGGTGCGAGGATGCAAGAAGGCCTCTTTTCATTGCTGCAGATGAGTAAGACCACGGCGGCGGCACATCGACTTGCCGAAAATGGCCTACCGTTCATTACGGTGCTCACGGATCCGACGATGGGAGGAGTGTCGGCATCCTTTGCCTTTGTGGCCGACGTGGTCATGGCCGAGCCTGGCGCCCTCATTGGTTTCGCTGGGCCCCGCGTGATCGAGCAAACCGTGCGCGAAAAACTGCCCGAAGGCTTTCAACGCGCCGAATTTCTTTTGGCCAAAGGCGCCATCGATATGATCGTCGATCGGCGGGAACTTCGGGAGCGCCTTGCGCAGGTTCTCGCGTTGCTTCAGCGGCTGCCAGCGCCTTGACTCTCTCGACGCTTTCGGATTGGTTGGCCTATCTCGAGGCGCTGCATCCCCGCGGCGCGGCGGGTATCGAGCTTGGGCTTGAGCGAGTCAAGCGCGTCCAGGAAGCGCTGCGTCAGGAACCGTTCTGCCCTGTGATCGTCGTCGGCGGCACCAATGGCAAGGGTTCGACCTGTGCGTTCCTCGAAAGCATTCTGTTGGCTGCTGGCTACCGCGTGGGCCTTTATACGTCCCCCCATCTGCTCCGCTACAACGAGCGTGTGCGCCTCGCTGGGCGTATGGTCGAGGACGAGCCGCTCTGTGAGGCATTTGCGCGCGTGGAAGCGGCACGTCGAAAGACAGCCACGTCGCTTACCTATTTCGAGTTCGGCACCCTGGCCGCTTGGGAAGTGTTTGCGCGCCATTCCCTCGATGCCGTGATCATGGAAGTCGGGATGGGCGGAAGGCTCGACGCCGTCAATGCCTTCGAGCCCGACTGCAGCGTGATCACAAGCATCGCGCTTGATCACACCGAATATCTCGGCCCCACGCGTGATGCGATTGGGGCCGAGAAGGCGGGCATCGCCCGCCCTCACAAGCCCTTGATATGCGGGGATGCAGAGCCGCCGGAAACCATCGAACACATCTGCCGCTCTCTGGGGGCGGACTACTGGAGATTGGGACAGCGCTTCGGCTATCACGATGAAGGGGGCCAGTGGCGGTATTGGGATGACCATGGCAAGCGCTATGCAGGGCTCCCCTATCCTTCCTTGCGCGGTGCGCATCAGCTAGCCAACGCCAGCTGTGCGCTCGCCGTCTTGTCGCAGATGAGCGAGCGCCTGCCTGTGTCGTCACAGGAGATTCGTAGGGGGCTCGTCGAAGCGAGCGTCCCCGGACGATTCCAAGTCCTGCCCGGACAGCCGCGCGTCGTGCTCGACGTTGCCCACAATCCCCATGCCGTGCAGGCGCTCGCGGAAAATCTTGCGGCGCTGGCCACGCCGGGGCGCTTGTTTGCCGTCTTTGGCGCCATGGCCGACAAAGATCTCGCCGGCATGATCGGGATCGTCGCGCCCCGCATCGACCGCTGGTTCGTCGCCGCCGTGCCCAGCCCACGCGCTGCGCCCGCCGAGGAATTGGCCAGTCTCGTGGAGGCATGTGGGGGCCGAGCGAGCATTGCGACAACGCCGGGCAAGGCGCTGCAGCTGGCTCTGGAGGAGGCCGGCCCCGATGATACAATCGTCGTCTTCGGATCATTCCTGATGGTCGCGGCGGCGCTCGAAAGGCGTCCGTTTGCGGGAAGAGAATGACGCAGACAGCGAAACCCAACGAAGTCGCGGACGACGCCTCTACAGCATTGGCGCGGCGCGCGCGACGACGTCTGATCGGAGCAGCCGCCTTGGCGCTGGCGGCGGCGATCGTGCTGCCGCTGGTGATGGACCATCGTCCACCGCCTCAATTGAGCGAAATCCAACTGCGCATTCCCAGTCCCGACGACGCTTCGCTGCGCCCATTACCGTCTCCATTACCGTCGCCGCAAAAGCCCGAGTCCCGCGAGCCCATGCAAAACGCTGCGGGCGCCCCCCAATCGCCAGGCCAGACCGGTGCGGCGAAGCAAGAAGCTGCCAGCCCCCAAGCGTCGGGCGATAAAACTCCGACGACCGCATTGCCCGAACGAATGTCGGCAGGTGTCGTGAAGGAGGGTAAGGAAAAACCTACTGCGGCGCAGGAATCCTCGGCTGCGCGTTGGGAAGTCCAGCTTGGCGCTTATCAGAATGCGGCGAGTGTCGCCAATCTAGTGGCCAAACTCCGGGAATTGGGGTTGCCCAGTTACACGGAGAAGGTGATGACGCCGAAAGGCGAGCGCACGCGCGTGCGCGCAGGCCCCTTCCCCGATCGCGAAACGGCCGAGAAAGCGAGGCTCAAGATCAAGACCCTCGGCGTCGATGGGGTGGTCGCGACGATGCCGGCCGGCCAAGGCTGAAAGCCGAGGAACCGTGAGCGATGGCGCTGACGCTTTTCGATTATGCGGTGATGGGCATCGTGGGGCTTTCGCTCATGCTGGGCCTTTGGCGCGGCGTGATCGGCGAAATTCTCGCCCTGGCTGCTTGGGTCCTCGCTTTTTTCGCGGCGCGCGAGTGGGGGGCGCGCGCGGGCGAGCTCACGCTTTCTGGCCTCATCGATCCTGCATGGTTGCCCTTGGCCGGTTTCTTCGAGGTATTCTTCGCCGTGGTCTTGGTCGTGGCCGTGGCGAGGCAGCTCTTGCGTCTGTTGATCAAGGCGGCAGGCATGAGCGTGCTCGACCGCGTGCTAGGCGCCTTCTTCGGCGTCGCACGCGGCATGTTGATCGCATGGCTATTGGTGCTTCTTGCAGGCCTCACGCCGTTGCCTCAGCAGCCTTGGTGGCGGCAGGCGCAGTTCGCGCCGCCTCTGGAAACGGCGGCGCTCGCCGCCAAACCATGGTTGCCCGAAGCATTGGCGCAACGAATACGATATAGGTGAGCGGATGTGTGGGATTCTCGGCGTCGTCGCAACGACTCCCGTCGGCCAGTTGCTCTATGATGGTTTGCAAGTGCTCCAGCATCGCGGCCAGGATGCTGCGGGCATCGCCACGGCGCAAGGGAGCCGGTTTTACATGCACAAAGGTTCTGGCCTTGTGCGCGATGTCTTCCGCACGCGCAACATGCGCAATTTGATCGGCAATTGGGGCATCGCCCATTGCCGCTATCCGACGGCAGGATCGGCCTACAACGCGGCGGAGGCGCAGCCGTTCTACGTAAATTCGCCCTTCGGCCTGATGCTTGCGCACAACGGCAATCTCACGAATGCCGAGCTTCTCAAGCGCGACATGTTCCTGCAGGATCTGCGGCACATGAACACCGACTCGGATTCCGAAGTCTTGCTCAACGTCCTGGCCCATGAACTGCAGGTCGCTTCCACGAAATACCACGTCGATGCGGAAACCATCTTCAAGGCGGTCGCCGGGGTTCACCGCCGCTGCCGGGGCGCTTACGCTGTCGTCGCCATGATCGCCGGCTTTGGCTTGCTCGCCTTTCGTGATCCATTCGGCATACGTCCGTTGGTGATTGGCCGCAATGAGACGCGCGATGGGCCTGAGTACCTGGTCGCCTCGGAAAGCGTGGCCATCGATGCGCTCGGTTTTCGATTGTTGCGCGACGTGGCGCCGGGCGAGGCGGTGCTCATCGACGTGCGCGGCAATTTCCTGTCGCGCCAGTGTGCGGAGCGCACGCTGCATACTCCCTGCATGTTCGAATATGTCTATCTCGCCCGTCCGGATTCCCTGATCGACGGCGTCTCGGTTTATGCTACACGCGTGAAGATGGGCGAATTCCTGGCCAATCGCATCCGACATACGCATCCCCATCTACCCATCGATGTCGTGATTCCGATTCCGGATTCCAGCCGGCCGGCGGCGTTGGAGCTCGCACAGCGACTGAATCTTCCCTACCGCGAAGGCTTCGTCAAGAACCGGTACATCGGCCGCACTTTCATCATGCCCGGACAAGCCGTGCGCAAGCGCTCAGTGCGCCAGAAGCTCAACGCCATCGCGCAGGAGTTTCGCGGCAAGAACGTGCTGCTCGTCGATGATTCGATCGTGCGAGGCACCACGAGCCGAGAAATCATCCAGATGGCGCGCGAGGCCGGCGCCAAAAAGGTTTATTTCGCGTCGGCGAGCCCCCCCGTGCGCTTTCCCAATGTCTATGGCATCGACATGCCGACGCGCGCGGAGTTGATCGCTGCCTATCGCAGCGACGAGGAGATTCGTCTCGAGATCGGCGCCGATGCGTTGATCTATCAAGATCTCGAGGATTTGAAGCAAGCGGTGCGTTCGCTCAACCCCGCCTTGCTCGATTTCGATTGCTCCTGTTTCGATGGGCGCTATGTGACGGGCGACGTCAGCGAAGAATATCTCGCGAGCATCGAGGATGCGCGTGGCAAAAGGAGCGCAGAGGAAACCCACAACGAGCAGCTTGATCTCAATCTCGTGAGCGCACAATGAGCGAGCGCGAAGAAAATTGGCGGGAAGAGACCTTGGCGGTACGCGCCGGCATTGCGCGTAGCCAGTTCGGCGAGCATAGCGAGGCGCTCTTTTTGACCTCGAGTTTCGTGTTTGCCAATGCCGCGGAGGCCGCGCAGCGTTTCTCCGGGGAAGCGCCTGGCGATGTCTATTCGCGTTTCACCAACCCTACCGTGCGCATGTTCGAAGCGCGGCTGGCGGCGCTCGAAGGGGCAGAGGCCGCTGTCGCCACCGCGAGCGGCATGGCAGCGATTTTGGCGACCGCCATGGCGCTTTTGCAATGCGGCGACCACATCGTCGCTGCGCGCAGCCTCTTTGGCGCCACCCAGCAATTGTTCGGCGCCATCTTGCCCCGTTTCGGGGTGACCACGACGTTCGTCTCGGGAACGCAACTGGATGCTTTCCGCGCCGCGATTCGGCCCTCGACGCGACTCATCTTCGTGGAGACCCCCTCGAATCCGCTGACCGAGATCCATGACATCGGGGCGCTTGCCGAACTCGCCCATGCGGTAGGCGCTTTGCTCGTCGTCGACAATTGCTTCTGCACGCCGATTTTGCAAAAGCCGCTAGCGCTCGGCGCCGACCTCGTGATCCATTCGGCGACCAAGTATCTCGATGGCCAGGGGAGGGTGCTGGGCGGCGCCGTCTGTGGCGCACGGCGCTGGACGGAGGAAATCCATAAATTCTTGCGCACGGCTGGACCATCGCTTTCGCCCTTCAACGCTTGGGTCTTGCTCAAGGGGCTCGAAACGTTGCCCGTGCGCATCCGCGCGCAGGCGGCCAATGCGCTGGAGCTTGCCCGCCGCCTCGAGGGGCATCCCAAGATTCGGCGAGTTTGGTATCCAGGGCTTCCTTCCCATCCGCAGCATGCGCTCGCCTTGCGCCAACAACTGGCAGGGGGCGCCATCGTCAGCTTCGAGGCCGAAGGTGGAAAAAAAGCGGCCTGGCGCCTCATCGATGCTTGCCGCATGCTTTCGATCACGGCCAACCTCGGCGATGTGAAGACGACGATCACCCACCCTGCAAGCACCACGCATGGACGCCTCACGCCCGAGGAGCGCGAAGCCGCTGGCATCGGCGAGGGCCTCGTGCGCATCGCTGTGGGGCTCGAGGCCGTCGAGGACATCCACCGCGATCTCTTACGCGGGTTGGACGCTTGCTGACGCAATGCCCTGGCGAGCAGCTGGCGCCGTTGAGGCGCCAGAAAGCCGCTTCAGCCGCAGGTGCCGACTGCGCCACAAGCCGTGCAGAAATCGCAGCCGTCCTTCTTGATCACCGTCATGTTGCCGCATTCCGAGCACAGCGAGCCATGGGTCGGCTTGAGCTCGCCTTTTTCGCGCGGCGTCTCGAGAATGCCCATTTCCCGCGTCGGGTAGCCGGACTCGTCGAGAATGCCGAGCATCGCATAGCGATGAATGATCAGCCGCGCCACATAGGCCACTGTCGAGGGCCAGTTTTGTTGGCGCATCGAGCCGGGTACACGCGCCATGAAGTCGCCAAGCGGTTCGGCGTAGTTGAGAAGCTTTCTGAGCTTCATGCCGATCCATGCGGGATCCAGGACGCGCATGTCGAGCGAGAGCAGGCGCATCAGGCCATCGAGCGCGCGCGGATAATTGCCGGACAGCCAGCACGAATAGGGGCGCGTGACGCCATCGGGCAGCGTGATTTCCTTCAGGCCGAGAATGAATTCCTCGCGTGAGGCGGGGTTCGAGACGTCGACGGTCCATGAAAGCGTGCCATCGGTGCCGGTTTTGGGTTCGTCACGGCTGAAAAGGCAATCGATCACGGGCGTGGGGCCTGTTTCATCCAGCGCGCCGAGCTGCAGGCAGCGGTAACGGATCACTTGCGCCATGGCGGCAACTGCTCCAGGCACGCGCTTGAGTTCGCCATGGGGTGGGAAAGGCATCTCGAACGCTTCTTCGCCGACGGTATTGGCGAGCACGTCGAGCTTGAGTTTGAGCCAGGCGGGGTCATTGGCGCGCATGTCCATCGACAAGGTCTTGGCGACTGCGCCCAGTCCGCGGGGTTGTTCGGCGCCATTGACCCAGACCTCGAAAGGCACGGGTTTGTGCTGTTCGTTCTCGATTTGCCCCACGAACAAGGCAAATTCGCCATGCGGGGTTTCGATCATATACGTCCAGGCGGTATTGCCTTCGGGCAACCTTGGGCGCCCCGGCCAGCGCAACGAAGCAAGCACGGGCGCCGGCAGGGAGCCGATCGACAGGCGTGCGTTGGCGCGATCGAGCGTGACATCCTGAGGCTGTTTTTGCGTTGGCTGCGGTTCGACCGAAAGAACGCTGCCGAGAATCGGATTGGGGCGATAAGTAGCCAATCCCTTGAGGCCGGACTTCCAGGCGACGAGATAGAGATCTTCGAAGTCGCTATACGGGTAATCGGCGGGCACGTTGACGGTTTTCGAAATCGACGTGTCGATGAAAGGCGCGACGGCCGCGACCATCGCTTCATGAGCTTTCGCCGAGATTTCCAATGCGGTGACGAAGTAGTCGGGCAATTTCGTGACGTCGCCGCCGAGATGCTTGTAGAGGCGCCAGGCGTAATCCTCGACCTGATATTCTTTATGGGCGCCCGAGGCTTCGCGTTTTTTACGCGTGTAAGTCCAAGAGAAGGGCGGCTCGATGCCGTTTGATGCGTTGTCGGCAAAAGCGAGGGAAATGGTGCCTGTGGGGGCGATCGAGAGTAGGTGGGAATTGCGAATTCCATGCCGACGTATGGCGTCCTTGATGGGTTGCGGCAGACGCGACGCGAAATTGCCGCCGGAAAGATAGAGATCGGCGTTGAAGAGCGGGAAAGCGCCTCGCTCGCGCGCGAGCTCCACCGAGGCGAGATAAGCACGGTCGCGCATGAATTCAGCGATCTTGGCCGCCACCTTGCGCGCCTCGTCGGTATCGTAACGCAGACCGAGCATGATCAGCGCATCGCCCAGGCCCGTGAAACCGAGGCCGATGCGTCGCTTGGCGGCCGCTTCTGCCTGTTGCTGCGGCAAGGGCCAGTGGGTGACGTCGAGAACGTTGTCGAGCATGCGCACCGCCACTTCGATGACTTTGCCGAAACCGACGTAATCGAAATCGGCAGTGCTCTCGAAGGGATGACGGACGAATTTCGTCAGATTGATCGACCCTAGACAACAGCACCCATAAGGGGGCAGCGGCTGCTCGGCGCAGGGGTTTGTCGCTTCGATGGTCTCGCAATAGTTGAGATTGTTGTCGCGGTTGATGCGATCCAAAAACAGGATGCCGGGTTCGGCGTGGTCATAGGTCGAGCGCATGATCTGATCCCAGAGATCACGCGCGCGCACCTTGCGGTAGACCCAGAGGCCATCGTCACGCTGGTAGGCGCCGGCTTGCTTGATCTCGGTGGCGGGTTCTGCGCGATGCACGAGCTCCACCTCGCCATCGTTTTCCACGGCTTGCATGAAGGCGTCCGTGACGCCGACCGAAATATTGAAATTGGTCAGATCGCCATGATCCTTGGCATGGATGAAGGCTTCGATGTCCGGGTGATCACAGCGCAAGACGCCCATCTGTGCGCCCCGCCGGGCGCCAGCCGATTCCACCGTTTCGCAGGAGCGGTCAAAGACGCGCATGTATGAGACTGGGCCCGAGGCGCGCGACTGGGTGCCTTTGACCATCGCACCTGCGGGACGGATGCTCGAAAAGTCGTAGCCGACACCGCCGCCTCGCCGCATCGTTTCGGCCGCCTGCAAGAGCGCCGTATAGATGCCTGGCTTGCCATCGACGATCTCGGAGATCGAGTCGCCGACTGGCTGAACGAAGCAATTGATCAGCGTGGCGCAGAGGTCGGTGCCCGCCGCCGAGTTGATCCGGCCTGCGGGAATGAAGCCGTTTTCCTGCGCTTCGAAGAAGCGTGCTTCCCAATATGCCCGCTTGTCTTCGGCTTCGACGGCGGCGAGGGCGCGCGCAACGCGCCGACGCACGTCTTGAACCGTGCGCTCGGAGCCTTTTGCATACTTTTCCAACAACACTTCGGTGGAGATCTCCTGGGGGAGCAAGAGACCCAACTGGCCGGTGTATTCTTCTTGCAAGGACGTGACGATGGGATCTTGCAGAGGCATGGATGTATTCCTCGCTGAGTTCGATGTTGATCGAAGGCTGCGGCAAGCCGCGAGTGAAGTGCGCGACGTAGGATAACGACAAGCAAGCGAGAAGAAAAGGAATTGCCTTCAAATTTCTGATAAAACAATTGGTTACGAATTGCCTTAGTGGCCGCCGTGGAGTTTTTCTACTAGATATAGTGTCTTGTGTGTCGCAAAAGACCATGGAAAATCAGTATGTTGGGTGGTACCCGGAAAAATCGGTCTTGTTGCGGTGCAAAAAAATGGAAGGGGGATGAGAAAGCCATGGATCAAACGGCTGCGTCATGGAGACACAGCAAGGGCAAAACGCTCCATTGCGAGGGGATTGACCCAGGAGGGGTACAAGAAGAAGTTTTTCATCTCGTGCGCGCTATCCACCCGTCTCATGACCCCACGAGCATCGGGCAGGCCTTTGCGTTGTTCTTGCAGGCATGTCATGGCGACTTGCCTGGCTATCAACCGCTCTCTACCCCCTATCACGATGAGCATCATGTGCTGACCGTCGTCCTCTGTTGCGCTCGTCTGCTGCATGGGCTTAGCTTACAGGGACGTTCGATCAGCGCATTGACGCTCGATGCGGCGTTGATCGGCGCCATTTTCCATGACATTGGGTATTTGATGACGACGGAGGAAGGGCCGGGTAGCGGGGCCCAATTCACCGAAACCCACATCAGCCGTGGCATTGCCTTCGTACGTCGCCATCTCGCGGCGAATCTATCCCCTTTTTTGCTTGATGCAGTGTGCCAGGTCATCGAGACGACCCATCACCGTCCTGGGGCGGCCTTGCCGGAATATGCAAACGACGAGGTGCAATTGGCTGCACAGGCGACGGCCACAGCCGATCTCATCGGGCAGATGAGCGACCGCGAATACATCGAGCGATTGCTGTTTCTCTATCTCGAATTCAAAGAGGCAGGAATTCCGTTGTTTTCCGATGTCCATGAATTGCTGGAAAAAAGCATTGCTTTCTACAAGACCATGCAAGAGCGTTTGTGCGAGGTCTTAGGAAACCTTGCGCCTGCGCTGGAAGAGCATTTTGCCCATGTCGAAGGCGTGCGGTGCAATCATTATCTCGAGGCAGTGGAGCGTAATCTCGGCTATCTCGTTCAGGTGGTTGCCTGTGATCGGGAACAGCGTTTATCGCTGCTGCGCCGGGGCGGCATCGCATCTCGCGTGCAGGCTCGTCTGGCGGAGGGGCGTGCGGGCTAGGCTCGAGGTTTGTGGTCAATGGTCGATAAAGCAAGGAAGATTTTCGATGTCGGTATCCCAGGCAGGAGAGAAGCGTGCGGGGCAGGAAACGTTCGAATTCCTGCTTCGGCGCATGCGGCTGAAATCTGATTTTCCCGCATTGTCCGACTCGGTCGCAGCGATTAACCGTCTTGCCTCCTCCGAAGAGGAAAGCGTCACGAAACTCGCGGAAGTAGTCTTGAAAGACTATGCATTGACCAACAAGCTACTCCGCTTGGCCAACGCCGCCCATTATCACCAGTTCGGCGGAGGCCGTATCTGCACCGTCTCGCGCGCGATCATCGTGCTCGGCTTCGATGCCGTGCGGAATTTGGCGCTTACCGTCTTGCTGTTCGAGCATCTCGAGAATCAGAACGACGTTCAAGCGCTCAAGGAGTCTTTTCTGCGCGCGAGCATGGCGGGTCTGATCGCGCGTGCAAGCTGCCAGCATCCCCTGTTGCGGCAACGGGGGGAAGAAGCCTATATCTGTGCGCTATTCCATGATCTTGGCCGGCTGCTCGCGCAATATTACTTTCCTGAAGAGTACGCCGAAATCGAAAAACGGCGGATGGGCCAGAACATGAATCTTGAAGCGGCGGCTCTCCAGGTGCTAGGCATTTCATTTGAAGACCTTGGCCTGGGCATTGCTCGGCACTGGGGGTTGCCCGAGAATCTCATTCATGGCATGCGCCGCTTGCCCTCGGGCGGCCATCTCGAAGCGCCAACCACGACGGCCGAGGCCTTGCGACTCGTCTCAGGATATGCCAATGAACTGTGCGACGCGCTTGCTGCCGAGCCCTCGCGGCAATGGGAAAGCGTGCTTGACAAGATTGCCGATCGCTTCAGTGCAGCGCTCGCGATCGACCGACGCCGCATCGAGGGGCATCTCGAAAAAGCCTTTTCGGCCCTTTGTGAATTCGCCTCGCTCTTGCACATCGACCTCGCACACAGCCCATTTGCGCGCCAGATTGCGCGTTGTGCGGGCGCGACGTCGTTTGATGAGGCCAAGGAGGAAGGGCATGCCGGTTTGCCGCCGTCGGCCTATCTCGATCTCGTCGGCGAGGCGGCTGATGAGGAAGGCGTTCCCAGTGCAGAGGATATCTTGGCGGCAGGCATACGCGATATCAGCGCCATTTTGCTCGAGACGGGAGCGAGCGCCGATGCCCTCCGCATCATGCTCGAATCGATCTATCGCGCTCTGGCATGTCGGCGGGTGGTGCTGGCCATGCGCGATGGGAAAGGTACACAAATGCTGGGGCGTTTTGGGCTCGGACCGGAGGCCGAAGGCTTCGTGCGGCGCTTTCGCTTCCCGCTCGGGGCGCCCGCCTCCGATGTGTTTCAGCTGGCGCTGGCCCGCGGCGTCGATATCTTGATCAGCGATGTCGAGGACGCCCATATCGCAGACAAGATCCCCCCGTGGTGGCGCGGCATAACGAGCGCCAAGACTTTTCTTTTGTTGCCCTTGGTCCTTTCTGGACGAGCCGTGGCGCTCGTTTATGCCGAAAAGGAGAAAGCGCACAGCCTCGTGCTCTCCGAGCGGCTGCATGGTCTGGTCAAAGCACTGCGCAATCAGGCCTTACTGGCGCTCAAATCGCTGAGAGCGTGAGCAGTCGTAAAATCACTTTTTGGGATTTGGGAAGGAAGATGAACAAGGCTTTCGTGAGGGAGATCGAGGACGAAGAAGAAGAAGCGCCGGAAGGCGCCCCCTCGCTACCGGCGGGCCTCAAGAACTATGTGACGCCGGCAGGCTATCGCGCCTTGCGCGAAGAGTTCGAACGCTTGGTCAAGGTCGATCGGCCCGCGCTCGTGCAGGTGGTAGCTTGGGCGGCTGCCAATGGCGATCGCTCCGAGAATGCGGATTACATTTATGGCAAGAAAAAGCTGCGGGAGATGGATCGTCGCATCCGCTATCTCCAGAAAAGGCTCGATCATGCAGTCATCGTCGACCCGCGTGGACAACCCAATCGCGAACAAGTCTTCTTTGGCGCGACGGTCACCATCATGCCGCTTGGCGCCGACGAGGCCGTCGATTTGACCTATCAGATCGTGGGGGTCGATGAGGCCGATCCCGCTCGTGGGAAGATCAGCTGGATTTCTCCGCTGGCGCGCGCGTTGATGAAGGCGCGCGAGGGGGACGTCGTGCGTTTCATGAGCCCTGCGGGGCCCAAAGAATTCGAAGTGCTCGAGATTCGCTACGGCGAGGAATGATCTGCTCCAGGGCCTTAGACGGCTTTCGCCAGAAGAAGGGCGCACAGGGGTATGACTTTCTCGCTCGATGGGTGGGGCTTGAATTTTTCTTCCAGACCTTCATTTGAGTAGGGTCATGCGAAACGTTGCGGAGGGTAGTTCATGAATCCAGAGACGGCTTGTGCGAGCAGCGAGGAAACGCTCGGTTTCCAGGCCGAAGTGCAGCAGCTTTTGCACTTGATGATTCATTCACTGTATTCGAACCGCGAAATCTTCCTCAGGGAATTGATCTCGAACGCTGCCGATGCCTGCGACAAGCTGCGTTTCGAGGCCCTGCATAACCCTGCTTTGCTCGAGGGTGGCGGCGAGTTCGCGATCGAAGTCGATTACGACAAGGGCGCACGCACGATCACGGTGCGTGACAATGGCATTGGCATGAATCGGGAAGAGGCGATCGCACACCTCGGCACCATCGCCAAGTCGGGCACGCGGGAATTCTTCGCCAGGCTCACGGGCGATCAGCAGAAAGACGCGCATTTGATCGGCCAGTTTGGCGTCGGTTTTTATTCGAGTTTCATCGTCGCCGACCGAGTGACGGTGCGCAGCCGTCGCGCTGGAGAAAGACCGGATCAAGGCGTCGAATGGGTTTCCGACGGCGGGGGAAGCTTTACGGTGCGCATGATCGAACGGCCGGCGCGCGGCACCGAGATCGTCCTGCACCTGCGTGAGGGACAGGACGAATTGCTTTCGGGTTGGAAGCTGCGCGCGCTCATTCGCAAATATTCCGATCACATCATGCAGCCGATTCGCATGCGCAAGGAGGAGTGGAAGGACGGCGAAGAAAAGAAAAGCGACGAATGGGAAACCGTCAATCAAGCATCCGCACTCTGGGCCAAGCCGAAGAGCGAGATTTCGGAAGAGGATTACAAATCGTTCTACAAGCATGTCGCGCACGATTACGACGATCCGCTCGCCTGGACGCACGCGAAGGTGGAGGGACGGCAGGACTACACATTGCTCCTTTACCTGCCGACGCACGCGCCCTTTGATCTCTGGGATCGCAAAGAACGGCATGGCGTGAAGCTCTATGTGCGACGCGTCTTCATCATGGACGATGCCGAGCAGCTCTTGCCCGCCTATCTGCGTTTCGTGCGCGGCGTCGTCGATGCCGCGGATTTGCCGCTCAACGTTTCGCGTGAGATCCTGCAGGAATCGAAGGACATCGAAGCAATCAAGAAAGGATGCACGGCGAAAGTCTTGGCGCTACTTTCCGATCTCTCGGAAAAAGAGCCCGAGAAATACAAGACGTTCTGGAAAGAGTTCGGACGCGTCTTGAAAGAGGGGGTGGGCGAGGATTTTGCCAACAAAGAAAAAATCGCCAAGCTCTTGCGTTTTGCCTCGACCCAGACGGATACCCCGGATGAGACGGTGTCGCTTTCCGATTACGTTGCACGCATGAAGCCGGGGCAAGAAAAGATCTACTACATCACGGCCGAAAGCTTCAATGCGGCGAAGAATAGTCCCCATCTGGAAATCTTTCGCCGCAAGGGCATTGAGGTGTTGTTATTGTCTGATCGGGTCGATGAATGGGTAGTGGCGCATTTGACCGAGTTCGAGGGCAAGCCCTTGGTTTCCGTGGCCAAAGGGGGGCTCGATCTCGGGCAGCTTGCCGATGAGTCGGAAAAGCAAGAACAAGAAAAAGAAGCGCAGGAATTTTCCGCACTCACGGAGAAAATCGCCAAAAGCCTGGGCGATAAGGTCAAGAGCGTACGCATCACGCATCGTTTGACCGATAGTCCTGCCTGCCTCGTCGTCGAAGAGCACGAGATGTCGACGAATTTGGCGCGCATCTTGAAGTCTGTCGGCCATAAGGCGCCGCTGGCGAAACCCATCCTGGAGATCAATCCGAAGCATCCCGTGGTACTGCGCCTCAAAGAAGAGGAAGCGAAGTTCGACGATTGGGCGCAGGTGCTTTTCGATCAGGCTTTGTTGGCCGAGGGCGGGCAGCTCGACGACCCAGCGACCTTTGTCAAGCGGATGAACGACCTTCTGTTGTCGATGGCGCTTCCCGCTCGCTGAGTGCGCGTGCGGCTCATTGGCTTGCCTCCGATCATCGATGAGCGGGCCGAGATCTTGATTCTCGGCTCGTTTCCATCCCCGGCTTCGCTCGCCGCGAGGCAGTATTATGCCCATCGCCAAAACCAATTCTGGAAGATCCTCGGCGCCATCCTCGCGCAGCCCCTTGGGGAGATGGACTATGAAAGCCGCCAGGAGGCCGTCAAAAGTGCGCGCTTGGCGATCTGGGACGTCTATGCATCCTGTGAGCGAGCAGGTAGCCTCGATGCGGCGATTCGTCGCGGCCAGGCAAACGATTTCACGCTTTTGAGGAAACTCGCTCCAAGGCTTGGCCGGGTATGCTTCAATGGCCAGACGGCAGGACGGTTTGCGCCGCGATTGGCTGAGCTCGGATTCGCGACGATCGTCCTGCCTTCGACCAGCCCTGCCCATGCCCGCCTCTCGCTTTCCGAAAAAATCGCGCAGTGGCGGGAAGGCTTGCTCGGTAGGTAGCCGTGCGATAGCTGGCGGGACTTGCGTTATAGTCTAGGCATGTCCTTGCCAGCCGAACACCGTCTGTCTCTCGATGAGTTACTCGATGCCCTGGTGAGGGCGGGCAAGGTCGCGCCTGCCGAGGTCGAGGCTTTTCGGCGCAAACACCGCTATTGGCGCGGTGAGGCGCATCCGTTGGAGCTGATCGCCGAGCAACGTTGGAAAGAGGCGCAGCCCCCTCATCGGCTGCTGGATCTGGAAGCTTTGACGGAGTGGCTCGCGGCTTGGGCCGGCCTTCCTTACTATCACATCGATCCCCTGAAGGTGAATTTGACAGCGGTCACCGAAGTCATGTCGAGCGCATATGCCTCACGTTATCGGATTCTTCCTGTAGAGGTGGGTCCCCGGACGGTGACGGTGGCGACTGCCGAACCATTCCTGCGCAGCTGGGAAACCGAGATCAGCGGTCTCTTGAAAAAAGAGATTCGGCGCGTGATCGCCAACCCTGCCGACATTGCGCGTTATCAGGTCGAGTTCTACAACCTCGCGAAATCGATCAAGGGTGCGCTGGCGCGCGGGAATCTCAATGTCGGCTCCTTGTCGAGCTTCGAGCAACTGGTCGAGATGGGACGGCGGCACACGACGCTGGACGCCAACGATCAGCATATCGTGTTGCTCGTCGATTGGCTGTGGCAATATGCTTTCGAGCAACGCGCTTCCGATATTCATGTCGAGCCCCGGCGCGAGTTTGGCATCGTGCGCTTTCGCATCGATGGCGTCTTGCATCAGGTCTATCAGTTGCCTATGCCGGTGATGAACGCCATGGTGAGCCGGGTCAAGATCCTCGGCCGCATGGATGTGGTCGAGAAACGTCGCCCGCAGGATGGGCGCATCAAGACGCGGCGCCCCAATGGCGAGGAGATCGAGCTGCGGCTATCGACATTGCCGACTGCTTTCGGCGAGAAAGTGGTGATGCGCATCTTCGATCCCGAGGTGTTGGTGCGCGATTTTTCCGAGCTTGGCTTTTCCGATGAGGACGCCAAGCGCTGGCAGGCGATGAGCCGCGAGCCGCACGGCATCATCCTGGTCACCGGGCCGACGGGATCAGGCAAGACGACCACGCTCTATTCGACGCTCAAACAGTTGGCGACGCCCGAAGTCAATGTATGCACGCTCGAAGATCCGATCGAGATGATCGAACCGGCGTTCAACCAGGTCCAAGTCCAGCACGACATCGGCATGACGTTTGCTGCGGGCATCCGGGCGCTGATGCGCCAAGATCCGGACATCATCATGGTCGGCGAGATTCGCGACTTGGAGACGGCAGAGATGGCGATCCAAGCGGCGCTCACAGGCCACTTGGTCTTGTCTACTTTGCATACCAACGATGCGCCCACGGCGATCACGCGTTTGCTCGATCTCGGCGTACCGCCTTATTTGCTGCAGTCGACGCTCATTGGCGTGATGGCGCAACGACTCGCTCGCACGCTTTGTCCCCATTGCAAGGAAGCGCGGGGGGCGAGCGCTGAAGACGAAGCGCTCTGGCAGGCGCTGACTTCACCGTGGAAGAGCGTCTTGCCCGAAAAGCTCTATCAGCCCAAAGGATGCCTGGAATGCCGGATGACCGGTTATCTGGGCCGCATAGGCTTGTACGAGATCATGCCGATGTCTTCGGATCTCAAACGCTTGATCACTGCGACGACCGATCTTGCCGCTTTACGCGAGCGCGCGATCCGTGAAGGCATGCAACCTTTGCGCATTGCGGGCGCGCGCAAGGTGGCGGCGGGGCTGACGACGATGCAGGAGATCCTCAAGGTGGCGCCGCTGGCGGAAAGCCGCGCCTGAGTTTCAGAGCCGCAAGCGGGCCAGGATGCGCGGGGCGATCTCGCGAAGCGGCGCGATTTCGCAGACGGCGCCCAGTTCGACGGCAGCGCGCGGCATGCCATAGACCACGGCGCTGGTTTCGTCTTGGGCGATGGTCCAGGCGCCAGCCTTTTTCATCGCCAAGAGTCCCTTGGCGCCGTCTTTGCCCATGCCCGTGAGCAAAACGCCAATGGCGCGGCTGCCCAGCGTTTCCGCCATCGAGGAGAACAAGGCATCGACGGACGGCCGGTGACGGGAAATAGGCGGCGCCTCTGAAAGCGTTGTGACGAGAAAGCCGCCGCGTCGCGCAAGCAGCAAATGGGCATGGCCAGGGGCGAGATAAACCCGATCGCGGGCGAGCGCTTCGCCCTCTTTCGCTTCGCTTACCTGGAGTCGACTCGCTAGATCGAGCCGATGTGCGAATGCCGCCGTGAAGCTGGCGGGCATGTGTTGCACGATCAGGATCGGCGGCATGCCCGTGGGCAATGCGGAAAGCACGATTCTCAATGCTTCGGTGCCGCCTGTCGAGGCGCCCAAAGCGATCGCCTCGACGTTCATGAAGAGGGGGGCCCACCCAGGGGCAAGGGCGCATAGACGGTTTGTCCCAAAGGCCGGAAAAGGTCGTCGGCGAGAATGCTTTCTGCATGACCAGCGAAATAAAGACCGTCTGGCAAAAGCAAGGGACGAAACCGCTCGAGCAGGCGTCTTTGCGTCGGCTTGTCGAAATAGATCATGACGTTGCGGCAAAAGAGCGCGGCGAGCGGTGCCTTGACTGGCCAATGGGCGTCCATCAGGTTGATGCGTTCGAAGCGGATCAGCCGCCTAAGCTCGGGACGAACGGCGTAACGCCCTTGGCTAGGTTCGAAAAACTTTGCCCGTTGAGAAGCCGTCAATGGGTGGAGGCGATCCGCTTCATAAACTCCTGCCTCGGCGATCGCCAGCGCATGGGTCGATAGGTCGCTGGCAAGGATCTCGACGGGGGGCGAAAGGGTATCGAAAGCCTCACAGGCGCTGATCGCGATCGAATAGGGCTCCTCGCCCGTGGCGGCGGCTGCGCACCAGATGCGCTGATGACCTTTTCGTTGCCGCAAGTGTCGTTTGAGAATTTCGAAATGATGGGCCTCGCGAAAGAAGGTCGTGTAATTGGTGGTCAGCGCATTGACGAAATCTTCCCATTCGTGCGCATCGCGCTCGAGCAACGCGAGGTAATCGGCGAACGAGGCAAGTTTGAGGCGCCGCAGGCGCCGCGCCAAACGCCCATAGACCATCTCGCGTTTGGCGGGCGAGAGCGCGATGCCTGCATGTCGGTGGATGAGCGTACGGATGCGTTCGAAATCGGAATCAGTGAAAGAAAACTCACGCATGCGGGCAATATTCAAAGGCGAAACCGCGACGCGTGGGATTCGAGATCCCTTGCCGCTTTTACGAGTTCTGCGGCGGCGGCCGCGGTTTGCTGGCTGCTGGAGGCGAGCGCTTCGGCGCCTTGCGAGACGTGCTCGACGCGGCCCGCGATGTCGCGTGCGGCCGCTGCCTGCTCTTTCAGGGTGTTGCCAATGCCATCGACGGCGCCCGTGACTTCGCTCGATGAGGTTTCGATGGCTGCAACCGAGGCGCCGGCTTCTTGCGCCAGCCTCACGCCTTCCTCGACGCGCGCGACGGAAGCCGCCATGCCTTCGGCCGCGGCGCGAGCGCCACGCTGGATTTCTTCGATCATCTGGGTGATCTCGCCGGTGGACGCAGCCGTGCGTTCGGCAAGCTTACGCACTTCGTCGGCGACCACGGCGAAGCCGCGGCCTTGCTCGCCCGCACGCGCGGCCTCGATGGCGGCGTTGAGCGCCAAGAGATTGGTTTGGTCGGCGATTTCGCGAATCACGTTGACGATGCCGGAGATCCGGGCCGAGACCTGTTCGAGGGCGCGGATGTCTTGGGCCGTGTTGGTGACGGCTTGCGCGATGTCATGGATTTCGGCGGTGGC
>JAOADW010000042.1 GCA_026417115.1 Rhodocyclaceae bacterium | reverse complement strand
CGTTCGGCAGCACGTCGCTCTTCGGCGATGCGATCGATGTCGTCGAGCACGATGCCCAGCGAGGCAGCGACGCGGGCATTGGCGACCAAGGTGAATTCGCGCGGCGCCTGTGGCGGCGGTAAAGGATGGCCTGCCAGATAGGCGCGCATAATCTGTGCCGACTGCCGCGCGATCTGCGCAGGCGTCGAATGCACGGCATAGAGCGCGCCGGCCTTGACATAGGCGGCCGAAAAGGCCGCCATGGGCACACGTGCGCGATAGCTCGTGAGTAAGATGTTGCGTAGCGTCGCTGCGTTATAGACGAGTGCGTCGGGCACGGCGAGCAAGACGTCGGCATCGACCAGCACCTCGCGCAAGGAATGATAAATCTGCTCGGGAGTATCGATCGCGGGGCCGACGACGAGACGCAGGCCCGCGGCGCGCGCCTCTGCTTCGATCTGCGGCAACACGGCGCGCGTCTCTGGGCCAGGCAGGATGCCGACCCGTGTGCGTTCAGGCAGCAGTCGCCGCAGAATCGCAAACTGCCGGCTCCACGGCTGATCGAGCCAAACCGCCGACAAAGGCCGACCGTCGCTCAAGGATTGGGCGGACAAAAAGCTTGATCGCGGCAACAGCGTAGCCAGCACGGGCACACGTTGCCACGCCGCAGAGGGCTGCTGGCGTAGCCAACGCAAGGTTTCTTCGAGCGCGACGGCGCCGATGGTCAGGATCAAGGCCGGCGGCGGTTCTCTTGCATCGAGCACTGTCGCCGCCAGGCCGTCTCGGACTGCCGCCATGGGCAATTCCAGCCGCACGACGGCGGCTGTTTCCGCATAAATCCCACCTGCTTCGCTTTGCACCAGCCAGATGCGCGGCGCTGGCGACGCCTGCAGCGTGCGCCACACCGACGCGAACACAACGAAGGCAGAGAGAAATCGGCGTCGCCTCATCGTCAGAATTTGAAGCGCACCTCTGCCCAGGCATGGCGGCCAGGACCAGGCACGTTTCCGGGCAAAGACTTCCGCGAATAGTCTTGATTCTTGACATCGAACAGGTTGCGCAAAGAAGCAGCGAACTCCCATTCGGCGCCGTGGTAGTAGCGCAGCGTAAGGTCGGCCAGCGTTTTCGCGCCGATTGGATCACGCGGATCCGAGGACGGCAGGGCGCGCGCGGCGAAGTGATGGGCCTCTAGATTCCATCGCCATTTCGGCGTCGGTTGCCAGTCTAGGCGTAAATAAGCTTGGGCCTTGGGGATGTTGGGGTCACGCAGTACCTCGTCTTGCCAGAAACGGGTGTAATTACCGCTCAGCCTGAGATTGCGCCCAAGCTGCCAACGCCACTCGGTCTCGACGCCACGGGTGGCATAACGACCGGGAAGGTTGGCGAACGTCCCGCCGACATCGGCAATCACGTCGCGCCGCAAGAAATGGAAGACATCGAACCCCACGGCGAAACGAGAGACCGGCTGCCACGCCAACGCGAAGTCGAAAGTTTGCGATTTCTCGGGACGCAAATGGGCATTCGGCTTCGTCGCCGCCGTCTCTGAATAGAGCTCGAGATAAGAAGGCGCACGAAATGCGCTGCCCAGCATCCATTTCGCCGAAAGCGCTGGACTCGCGTGCCACACCAGCGCCAAACGGGGGTTCGTCGTGTCGCCGAAATCCGAGAAATGGTCATGCCGCAGCCCCACGGTCATCTCCCAATCCTCGCTCAGACGCCAGAGGTCTTGGAAATAGACATAGGCATTGCGGCGCGTCTTTTCGGGTATGTAGTTCTTCGCCACGCCATCGTAGAATTGTTCGACGGCATAGGGGGTCTGCCAGGCGCCGCCCAATCCCATGCGCAACGCATGATCTCGCCAGCCCTGATAGACGAGGCTTCCTTCGAGAGTGGTTCGGCGCTCTGCCACGGAAAGCCGATTGAGCGTCACCGTCGGCAAACGCTCCCAAAAGCCATTGCCCGAGTCATAGGCGAGGTCACGTAACCTAATCTCTGCGTAGGCGCTCCAATGGTGCGCCCAGGCTGGATCTTCATAAATCCACGTGACATTCGTCTGCCGCTCACGTGCGCGTGTATGCGGGTCGAGAATGGCGGCGCCCGTCAGCCCGATGGCGACCTCGTTGCGCCAGGTATGGTCGAAAAGAAAAAGCCCCCGCGCGCTTTTCAAGGCGAAATGGAGATCGCCGCCTTGCCAACCATATTCGGCCCGCGCCGGCCCCTGCCCCAAGGCATCGCGGCGGATTTCGGGCCGGTGACCCTGCGTGTCTTGGAGATCGGCGGTCAGCGCATAGGAAAAACCGGCGAACTCGCCGCTCTTTCTCAGCCAGACTTCCCGCGTCTTGAAACTCCCCCACCGCAGGCCCGTTTCGCCTTCTTCGATTCCGTCGGCCGAAGCAGGGCGCGTGATCACATGGATGACACCCGCCGCCGCATCGGCGCCATACAGCGCTGAACCTGGGCCGCGAATGACCTCGATGCGTTCGATGCGGTTGGTGGGAATGCCTTTCCAGAAAATCGACGGCGACCAGATCAGATCTTTCATGGGCGCGCCATCGACAAGCAACAACACATTGACGCCCGCAGCGCCGCGCATCGACAACAGGGGTTTGTAGCCAAACAAATTGCGACGCACATAGATGCCGGGCACCGCTTGCAGGACATCCATCAAGTTGGCGGCGCCCATCGCTTGCATGTCATCGGACGTGATGACGGACACCACGGCAGACGCTTCCGCAAGCGTCTGGGGCGCCTGCGCTGCAATGGTGACGGTCATCGCCATCAACGCCTCAGGAGAGGCGCTCAGCAACAGCGATTCCTCGCGCGCCCATGCATGCGCCAGAATCACCGCGCACAACACGAAGCCATGCCATCGTTTTGCCAGCGTCATGCCCGTTTCCATGTATCGGATATCCCGATTGTAAGCATGAACGCCGCCACGAGAGCAAGCTTTTTGTTATATGCGCATGAAATTTATGCTCTTTATAAAACGAAGGCCATACCTCATAGCCGGGGCGTCAAAAGCCGAGCTGTAGGCTCAGGTAGGCGCGACGATCCAAAAAATAGCCATAGCTGCGCAAGGCCTCCCTCTGTGCGCCATTGGCCGCCTGCACCGTCGCGGACAATTCTCCGCGCGTGCTCCCGAACTGGAATGCTTTCGCCACGCGGACATCGAAGCGTTCGCTTTCGGGCAACATCTCGCTCGCTTTACCCCATGACATAGGGCTACGCGTTTGATAGGCAAAGGTCCACTCCAGGCCATCATCCAGCTTTTGCAGCCAGACCAATCGCGTCATGCGTGCGGGCGGGCTGTTGTCATCGGCATCGGCGCGCGCATCCTGCCAACGGAGCCTCAACAAGGATTGATCGAGCCACAGCTCGCTCGAAGCCGAAATTTTCCAGCGCATTTGCCATTCCAGACCGCGCAATGAGAAACCAGGAAAATTGGCAAAGTCGGCGACAGGCAGAGGAGTTGGGGGATTCGTCGGTAGCTGATAGCCTGGCAAATAGCGCCGTGTGCGATCGATTTCATCCCTCATGCGCTCCCGAAAAGCGCGCACATCGAGCATCATGCGCCCTGCAAAGAAACGACCGAGATAGCCGAGCTCCTCGACATAAAGCTTTTCCGGCCGCACCTCGCCGCTCGCCGCCAAGAGTCGATACGGCAGCCCATAGAACGCCAACAAGGTTGTAAGGTTGGTGGGCGGCGGCTTTTTCTGCGGATAGTAACGGACATCGCCCATTTGCTCGAACAAGGTAGGCATGCGCCACGATTCGGTAACAGCCGCTCTCAACGTATGCTGAGGCGTCGCTTGGAAATTTGCCGCAAGCCGAGGCGCGAGGTAAGCGCCCTGTTGCTTGTGCCATCCCTGATATGCACCGAAATTGAACAACCATCGCGGCGAAGCCCGCCACTCGAGATTGCCAAAAAGGCGCGCCTCATTGCTGCGCACGGCGTCATGACGCGCATAGAGGGGGAAAGACAATGCCTCCTCCCCTTTTACGCCTCCGCCCCAGACCAGGCGCAGCGCCCCATTGACGGCAAATTGATGCTGCCATTCGAGATCGTAACGTCGCCCCTTGCCGCTGCTGCTGATCGTCACCGCCGGGTCCGGCGCATAGACGAAGGCATCGGAAAACGTCTCCTCCTCGAAAGAAAGGCGGAAATCGAATCTTTCGTGGGGAGCAATCTCATATTGCCAGCGCGCATTGAAATACGCGTTGCGCCAGCCAATGGTGCGCGGAGGGTTGCCCTCGCGCCCCACCATCCCTTCGCCAGCCGATTGCTCCACGCCGCCGAGCTGGAGGAGCAGCTCGTGGGCAGGCGAAAGGCGCCAGTCCGCACGCAGATGCAATTGGCCAAGCCGGCTATCGTCATGAGCATGACGATAGCCATGATCCGCTGAGCTCCCGTAGGACAGCCGCCAACTCAGCGCATCCTTTTGCCCGCCGACCCTGAAGAATTCGTCGCCGATGCCTTGATTGCCGCGGCGAATCACGACCAGGGGACTCGCCGTGTCCTCGGCGTGCCGTGTCTTGATGTGGATCACACCGAAGAGCGCGTTGGCGCCAAAGGCGGCAGAATTGGTGCCGCGCAGGATTTCGATGCGCTCGATGTCCTCGAGCAAGACACCGAGCATGCCGCGATGCGTATCGCCCATGTTGTAAGCCGAATAGACAGGACGTCCATCGACGAGCACGAGATTACGCGCCCCGTAGAAATCGAGAGGCATATGGTAGGCCGCGACGGGTTGAGCCCCGTTGTAGCCGCCAACCAAGTATCCCGGTACGAAGCGGAGCAATTCCGCCACATTGCGTACGGGCAATCGCCGGATGGTTTCTTGCTCGAGAACGGTGACGGCACCCGGCGTTTCCGTCAGGGGTTGAGCCAGCCGAGTGATGGTCAAGGCTTCGGGCAGCTCACGGAAATAGTCGCTTTCCCGCACGCCCTCCACGGCTAGGCCAAAACCGTCTGACGCCCAGGAAAGCCCGCAGAAAAAACCAATCAGCAGGCTTCGCACCAGAGTCGATGAATATTTCATATCAGACGAAAAACCACCCCAGCAAAAGCGGGCGGTCACGCTGCTCGCCCAGCGCTGGGAAAAGTCTAAGAAAATCCCACGAAGGATCGGGCCCATTATAGGTATGAAAGAAGGCATAGAGCTTAGCGCTTGGCGCCTTGTGCGTAGGCCATGAACTCATCTGGGGGGAGCGGCCGTGAAAAGAAATAGCCCTGCCCCAAGCGGCATCCCATGGCACGCAGCTCGGCAAGCTGTCGCTCGTTCTCGACCCCTTCGGCAATCACGGAGAGGCCGAGGCTTCCTGCCATCGTGACGATGGCGAACACGAGTGCTCGATCATTGGGATCGTCGGGCAAGTCGCGTATGAACGTCTTGTCGATCTTGACGGTGTCGATGCGAAAACGTTTGAGGTAGGACAAAGAAGAATAGCCGGTACCGAAATCGTCCAGATAAATCCGAATCCCCACGGAGCGCAACGCGCCGATCCACTCTTGGGCCACGGCGACGTGGCTCATCAATGCTCCCTCGGTGATCTCGATCGCGAGCGACGACGCAGGTAACTGATGGCTCTGCAGGGTTGCAATCACCTCCTCCGGTTTCATTTCGTCCGGTATTTGCCGTGCAGAAACATTGATCGAAAGATAGACCTCGGCTTGCGTTTCGTCTCTCCATTGCTTGAGAAAACGGCATCCTCGATCAAGCACGAAACGCCCGATGGCGCCGATCAATCCCAACTCCTCTGAGAGCGGTATGAAAATGTCTGGACTCACGAACCCTCTTTCGGGATGTTGCCACCGCACCAGGGCTTCCGCTCCTGCCACCTGCCCATCCTGCAAATTGACGATGGGCTGGAATGCGAGCTGCAGCGCCTCCTCGATGATGGCATTGCGTAAGTCGTCCTCTAACCTGCGCCGGTACTCCACGGCCGATTGCATTTCTGGCTGGAAGAAGCGATATTTGGCGCCGCCACGTTGTCGTGCCGTGTAGAGAGCAAGCTCCGCAGCGCGTAGCAATTGAGCTGAATCGGTGCCGTCCCGCGGAAAAAGAGCAACCCCCATCGTGTGCCCAACCACGAGAGTGCGCTCTTGCCCACCCACTTTTAGGTGGTAAGGCTGTTCAAGAATCTCAGCA
>JAOADW010000036.1 GCA_026417115.1 Rhodocyclaceae bacterium | reverse complement strand
CGGCGCCAGAGCCCACCGTGCCCGCCTCCTCCCGCCAGCCATCGCTGGCGCCGGCTGTTCAACCCGAAATCCGCCGCCTCCGCCCAGGCCGCCCGGCCTGGGCGCATCCCCATCACCCTAACCGCTCAGCATGACAAGGGGACATCTCTATCTTGGACAAATGGGAACATTTCTATTTTGGATTGTTGATAGGTAGTTCGAGGCTGATTCTGCCAAGCAGGCCCGCACGGAAATCGTCAAGCAAGATACGTGCAGCTTTTTCTCGATCGAGCCGCTCCCCACGCAGGCAACCACGACTGCGACCGATTTCGAAGATCAAGCCTTGACTGTCAAGATGATCGACACGGAACCGATAACGTTTGCGCAGACAAGGCGCATAATGACCCAGCAGATAGTCAGCCAAAAAGTCGGCGACCTCTTCGACAAAATACGCATTTTGACCGATGCTGCCCAGACTGGCAAGCCTAAGCCCAACGGCGGGCGATTCAATTTTGGGCCAAAGCATGCCCGGCGTATCGAAGACGACCAGCCGTGGCGTCACGTCGTAACGCATCACCTGGCGTGTCACCGCAGGCTCGTTGGCCACCTTGGCGACCCGCCGCATAAGCAACGTATTGATCAACGTCGACTTGCCCACGTTGGGGATGCCTCCGATCAACAAACGCAAAGGCTTCGTCGCATCCAGACGATGCGGTGCCAAGCGCTGAGCCATCGGGGCGAGTTTTCGGACATCTCGGCCATCTTTGGCGGAAATAGCGATCGAGAAGATCCCTGGTTGCGCGCGATAAAAGGCAAGCCAGGCGTCCGTTGCTGCGGGGTCGGCGAGGTCCGCCTTGTTCAACACCAAAAGGCGCGGGCGCTGGCGGGCGGCGGCTAGCTCGGCGAGCAAAGGATTGCGGCTCGCCTCGGGTGCGCGTGCATCGACGATTTCGACGACGACATCGATCTCCGCCATCGCTTGCGCGATTTGTCTGCGTGCGGCGGCCATGTGGCCTGGAAACCATTGAATGCTCATGCGCGCGATTTTTTCTCCAACCACTGAACTCCTTTGGCCGCCTGCTCAAGTGCGCGTCGCCAGGCGCTCGCCGCGCGCAAAGCGGCATCCATCTGCGCAACGGGAAGATCGCCGCGCGCCCCGAGGGACAAAAGGCGCGCTTTGAGCGCTTGATAGGCTTGCTCCATCGCTTCCAAGGAAGCGGGCAGCGCCTGCTGATCAGCGGCCAACAATGCCTTGCCGCGCGCGCGAAAGCGCTGCCATTCTTCGAGTTCCACCCAGCGGGAGGCTTCGGTTTCTTGCCATGCCGCCGCCCCGGCAAGCGCTGCTTCCGCCGCCGCCTCGTGATAACGCGCCACTCGCAGCAAGGCCGCGAGTTCCTGCGCCACATCCGCCGCCATCAGACGACGGTTGAGCTCGACCACAAAAGCTGCGATGGCTTCGCCCAAATGCTCGACCACCGCACGTTTGCGCTCCAGGGCATGTCGGTCTGCGCCTTCGAGCGCTTGCGCGACGATCGCTCGCGCGAGGCCACCCAATCGGCCGAGCTCATGGCGCAGCGCTTCCAGCGCCAATGCGGGAACCGTCGTCACCGTCTTGTCCAGATAATGAGGGCGAGCAGCATCTTCTTCCGCCGTGACGAAGCGGCTCGACAAGAAGGCGCTCAGACGATCAGCCAGCGGCCAGATCAACAACACGCCGCCGAGGTTGAAAAGGGTATGGAAAGAAGCGAGAAGCGCGGCCTCGGAGGAGGTGAAGCCCAATGCGTCGTGCAAAGCGATCAATGCGTTAGGTGCCCAGGGCAGAAGAAAGAACGCCACGCATGCAGCCAGCCCATTGAAAAGGATGTGTCCAACCGCGGCGCGCTTAGCGCTGCTCGTTGCGCCGATGGCAGCGATCAACGCGGTGATCGTGGTGCCAATGTTCGCGCCGACGACCATGGCTGCCGCCACGGGTAAATCCAGCACTGTGCTCTGGGCAGCAGAAAGAATCACCACCATGGCCGCACTCGAACTCTGCATCAAGACCGTAAGGAGAAAGCCGCTTGCAATCCCTAGGGCGTTTTGCCCCCAGCCACTGCCCGCAGGAAAGAAGCGGAAGTCTGCCGCATGATCGGCGAAGGCGGCGCGCAAGACATCGATGCCCAAAAACAAAAGACCAAAGCCTGCAAGAAAAGCCCCGTAGCCGCCACGTCGGCTTTCTTCGCCGCCCAAGCGCAGCAAAACGCCCACGCCGATCAAGGGCAAGGCATAGGCTTCGACTTTGATCTTCAAGCCGACCCAAGCAACCAGCCAGCCTGTCATCGTGGTGCCCACATTCGCGCCGAAGATCATCCACAAAGCGCCCGTCAGACTCATGAGCCCGACGTTGACGAAACCAATGATCGCCGCCGTCACCGCGCTCGAAGACTGCACGATGGCTGTCGTCGTCAGACCGAAAAAAAGCGCGCGCAGACGCGTGCGGGTCGCCTCGGCGAGCCACGGGCCCAGCGATTGTCCCGCAGCGACCCGGAGTCCTTCGGAAAGTAGGCTCATGCCGAGCAAAAAAAGCCCGAGGCCCCCGACTATCCACGCCAGCGATTGCAAGATTTCTCCTTTCGCACTACTTTCGACTCTGAGGCTGTGCGGCTGCCATTGTTTCGAATTTTCGAACGATTTTGCAAAAAATTACTGGTTGAATTGATGAAGGCGTCCCCAGATAATTTCGTGTCTGATTTCACGGAAAGGAGAAGGATCCCATGAAACGCATCTTGCTCTTTCTCGCCACCAACTTGGCCATCGTCGTGATGCTGTCGATCACGATGCGGCTATTGGGCGTCGAGCCCTACCTCAATCAATATGGCTTGAATCTGACGGCGCTGCTCATCTTTGCGGCGGTGATGGGTTTTGGCGGCTCGCTCCTTTCGCTCATGATGTCGAAATGGTCGGCGAAAATGGCCATGGGTGTGCAGGTGATCGAGACGCCGACGAGCTCGACCGAATACTGGCTCCTCGAGACAGTGCGTCGGTACGCCGAGCGCATGGGCATCGCCATGCCCGAAGTCGGCATCTATGACTCCCCCGAGGTCAATGCCTTCGCCACGGGCGCGAGCCGCAACTCCGCCTTGATTGCGGTCTCGACAGGTCTGCTCGAGAACATGACGCGGGAGGAAGCGGAAGCCGTGATCGGCCACGAAGTCGCGCATGCCGCCAATGGCGACATGGTGACGCTCGCCCTGATCCAAGGCGTCGTCAATACGTTTGTCATTTTCCTTTCGCGCGTCATCGGTCATCTCGTCGACCGTGTCGTCTTCAAATCCGAACGGGAAAACGGTCCTGCCTTCTTCGTCACGATGATCGTCGCCGAGCTCGTGCTCGGCCTCCTGGCCTCGATCATCGTCATGTGGTTTTCGCGCCAGCGCGAATTCCGCGCCGACCGAGGCGGCGCGCAGCTTGCTGGCCGCCGCAACATGATTGCCGCATTGCGGCGTCTGCAAATGCTGCATCCGGCGCCCTTGCCTGACAAAATGGCGGCCTTCGGCATCAGCGGCGGCATGGGTTCGGGCCTGAAAAAGCTGTTCATGACTCATCCGCCGCTCGAAGAACGCATTGCCGCGCTCGAAAGAATGGCGTGATCGAGGTGCGGAGCCGGCGCTAAACTCATCGCCATGCGCTCCGCCCTCTCCCCCATCGCCTCCGCCCGCGACGTCTGGGCATGGGCGATGTATGACTTTGCCAACTCGGGCTATACGACGGTCGTCATCACCGCGATTTTCAACGCCTACTTCGTCGCGGTCGTCGCCGACAACGCGCCATGGGCGACCTTCGCGTGGACCGCCTCTCTGGCGGTTTCCTATTTTCTCTGTTTGCTCATGGCGCCCCTCATCGGCGCTTACGCAGACATCCGCGCAGCCAAGAAACGTCTGCTCGTCCTCGCCACCCTGGGCTGTGTGCTCTTTACAGCCGGCCTCTATTTCGCCCAACCGGGCGCCCTGGCTTGGGCGGTGCTCTGCTTGGTCCTTTCCAATTTCTTTTTTGGCATGGGAGAAAACCTGATCGCCGCCTTTCTGCCCGAGCTCGCGCATAGCCGTGGGTTTGGACGCGTCTCGGGATGGGGGTGGGGATGGGGCTACTTCGGCGGTCTGCTGACGCTGGCGCTCTGCCTTGGATGGATCGTCTGGTCGGAAGCACGAGGATTGCCCGCCGCACACGCCGTGCCTCAGACGATGTTGATCACCGCGGCGGTCTTCCTCATCGCGAGCCTTCCCACCCTCATCTTCCTTCCAGAACGTGCACAGCCACGCGCCGGCCGAGTCGCGGACGCTTGGCGCGAAGTCCTTCGCACTCTACGAGAAACCCGACGTTTTCCTGATCTCTTTCGCTTCCTCTTGGCTTCGACCTGCTATCAAGCCGGCGTCCAGGTCGTCATCGCCTTGGCGGCCATCTATGCCCAGCAGGCCATGGGGTTTTCCGTCAAGGAGACCTTGATGCTGATCCTGGCCGTCAATGTCGCAGCCGCAGCAGGGGCCTTCGTCTTCGGGCATCTTCAGGACCGTTTGGGTCCTGTGCGCGCGCTCACCGGCGTGCTCCTGGGTTGGTTGGCGACCGTGGCGATCGCCGCCTCCTCAACCGCAACCTCGGCTTTCTGGCTTGCCGCCCATCTCGCCGGCCTCTGCCTGGGTTCTTCTCAGGCAGGCGGACGCGCTCTCGTCGGTTTGCTGTCGCCGCATTCGCGACGCGCCGAATTTTTTGGTTTCTGGGGGCTTGCCATGAAGCTTTCCGCCATTCTGGGGCCGCTCTCGTATGGTCTCGTGACCTGGATCACCGCCAACGACCATCGTCAGGCGCTCCTCGCTACCGCGTTCTTCTTTCTGGCGGGGCTGTGGCTTATTCGCCAAGTCGATCCCGTGCGCGGTCGTCGCGCCGCCCTGCGCGATGAGCGCAGCGCGAAAGGGGGATGCCGATGAACCCCGAATCCGCCGCGAGCCGGCTGCTCGCCCTCGTACGCACGCTTGCCCAGGAGCTCCGCAAAGAGGCCCCCGAAGTCAGGAATCTCGGGCTTTCTGCCCATCTCGAACGCGATTTCGGCCTCGACAGCCTTGCGCGCGTCGAGCTTTTTTCCCGCATCGAGCAGGAATTCGGCGTCACGCTCCCGTCCGCAGCTTTCAGTGCCGAAACGCCCGCAGATCTCTTGCCTCTGCTCAAACAGGCGGCTGCCGCCTCCCCCCCACTTTCCCCAGAAAGCGAAAGCGAAAAGAAGCCGCGCCTGACTGCCGCTTCCCCTTACTTGCCCCCTCCCCCTGAGCTTGCCACCCTTCCCGAAATTCTCGATTGGCACGACACCCATCAGCCCGAGCGCACGCACCTCGTGCTGCTGGCCGAAAACGGCGACAGTGAAACACTGAGCTTCGGCCAACTCGCCCATGAAGCGCGCTGTTTCGCCGCCGGCCTACTGGCGCGCGGAATCGAGAAGGGAAACCGCATCGCACTGATGTTGCCGACCAGCCTTGAGTTTTTCGTCGCCTTTCATGGTGCGCTCTATGCAGGCTGTGTGCCGGTGCCGCTTTATCCACCGACGCGACCGGCGCAGCTTTCCGAGCATCTGCGCCGCATCGCGAGCATCCTGAACAATGCGCAAGCAACATGGTTTGTCTGCGATGCGCATAGCCGCACGTTTGCGGAAGCCCTTTTGACGAATTGCCCGACCCTCGCTGGCGTCGATACCGTTCCAGCAGTGCGTGCGGCGCATCCTTTACCGGCGCCCATGGCATGCAAAGGCGAAGATCTCGCTTTCTTGCAATACACCTCGGGCAGCACCGGCGACCCCAAAGGCGTGATGCTCTCACACGCCAACTTGCTCGCCAACATTCGCGCCATGCAGCGCGCCGCACAGGTCAGTGAAACAGACGTCTTCGTCTCATGGCTGCCGCTTTACCATGACATGGGACTCATTGGCGCAGGCTTAGGTAGCTTCGTCGCAGGCTTTTTACTCGTGCTGATGTCGCCGCTTTCGTTCCTGAGCCGTCCCGTACGCTGGCTACGTGCGATCAGCGCGCACCGTGCCACGCTTTCCGGGGCGCCCAATTTCGCCTATGAGATCTGCGCCACCAAAATCGCCGACGCTGAGCTCGCCGGCCTCGACCTCTCCCGCTGGCGTTTCGCGTTCAATGGCGCAGAACCCGTGTCCGCCTCAACCCTCGATCGCTTCGCCACCCGCTTTGCGCCCTATGGATTCCGGCGCACGGCGCTTGCGCCCGTCTATGGACTTGCCGAATGCTCCGTGGGACTCACCTTCCCGCCCTTGGGGCGGGCGCCGCGCATCGACCGCATCGATCGCCGTCTGCTCAGCGATGCCGGGCTGGCCACGCCGAGCACGGCGCCTCCCCCCACGTCTTGCGAAATCGTCGGTTGCGGGCATCCGCTGCCAGGCCATGAAGTTCGGATCGTCGATGCCCAAGGCCACCCTCTACCCGAACGGCATGTGGGGCATATTCAATTTCGGGGTCCTTCGGCTTCCCCAGGCTATTTCGCCAATCCTGCAGCGACCGCACGCCTTGTCGATGGGGCCTGGCGCAACAGTGGCGATCTCGGTTATCTCGCCGATGGCGAACTATTCGTCACCGGCCGAGACAAAGACATCATCATCCGCGGTGGGCACAATCTTCATCCCCAAGAGCTGGAAACGGCAATCGGGCGGTTGGCGGGCATCCGCGCCGGCAATGTCGCCGTCTTCCCTGCAACCGACCCTGCAACTGGCAGTGAAAAGCTCGTCGTGCTCGCCGAGACGAGGGAACAAGATCCCCGCATGCGCGCCCAGCTGCGTGACGAGATCGACCGCCTGGCGATCATGCTGATGGGCTTGCCCGCCGATGACATCCTCCTCGCACCGCCAGGAACCGTGCTGAAAACTTCGAGCGGCAAGATTCGTCGCGCAGCCTGCCGCGCCGCCTATGAATCTGGAGCCCTGCACAAGACCTCGACTTCTTGGCGCTGGCCCATGGTAGAGCTCATGATTCGAGCGTGGCTTGGACGCATGCGCCGCATCTTGCGCGATGCTGCAAGGGTTTCGTGGGGAGCTTGGGCCTGGCTCGTCTATCTTTTGCTCGCGCCGCTTTTCTGGTTTTTGATCGTCATGGCGCCCACGCGGCTATCGGCCCGCCAGATCGCCCGCATCGGTGCGCGCCTGCTTTTGGCCGCAAGCGGCCTGCCGGTCGAGCAGACGGGGGGAAAGGAATTGCGCGCTCTGATCGCGCAAGGCCGACCCGTCGTTGTCGTCGCCAATCACATGAGCTATCTCGACGGCTTGCTCCTCACGGCCATACTCCCACCCCGTTTCGCGTTCGTCGCCAAGCAAGAGTTGTCGCGACATCCTCTCTCGAGCCCTCCCCTCAAACGGCTGGCGGCACTCTTCGTAGAACGTTACGACGCCAGCCGCAGTCGAGAAGACACGCTTGCCGCAGAAGCTCGCCTCGCCGCCGGCGAATCGATCGTCATCTTTCCCGAAGGAACCTTCTTCGAGGCCCCGGGACTGCTGCCTTTTCGCCTCGGCGCCTTCCTCATTGCAGCGCGCAGCAATGTCCCCCTCGTGCCTGTAACGATCCATGGCACACGCCAAATCCTCCCTGGCGAGCGCCGCTGGCCTCGCTGGCATCCGTTGCGCGTCCATATCGACGCCCCCCTCTTACCCATCGGCAAAGACTGGCCCGCGATCTTGCAGCTGCGTGACAAGGCCCGCGCCGCCATCCTCGCGCGACTCGGCGAGCCCGACGCTGCGCGCTAGAGACGGCGCAGACAACGAGAAAAAAGCTCGCACCTTCTCTCACGCCGGCCTTTCGTCAGCTCCTCGCCTGCGCGCGAGAGTCGCCCTATACGCTAAAATGAATAAGAAAAAAGCGCTCCCTGGAAAAGCCTCATGACCGCCACCCGCGTCGATGACATGCTGATCGAGATGATCTCGCCGAAGATCGCCGAGATCGAGGGGAAGTTTTCGCGCGGGGAAGGGCTGACGCAGGACGACATCAACACCCTGCTGCTCAAGAGCCAATACAACCACATCAACCACCTCGACCAGAAGCTCGATGAAGTCACCGCGGCAGTG
>JAOADW010000038.1 GCA_026417115.1 Rhodocyclaceae bacterium | reverse complement strand
GACATCAGCACTGGGACGGCGCCAAACGTCCCCCAAGCCGCCAAGCGGCAGGGGGATGGCGCCAGACATCCCCCTGCAAGTGTCTCTCTCGGCAGTCGCCAAACTGCCGAGTCTTACCCCCGTAGCCGCGTGCCTCTAATCGGGCTGGCGCGGCTGCAACGGGCGCTGGAGGCTGCCAACCTCCTTCGACCCAATCCAAGACATGAGCATGTTGGGCGACACGGACACGGGCATCCGGGTGACCGGAATGACCCTGCGTGAAGCGAAAGCGGGAGTCCTCCACAAGAGGATGTCAGCACCGCCCAGGGGGTGCGGGAAACCGTACAACCTGTGCCCGAGACGTGGGCTGCACGCATCCGGGGTGACCCGGATGAGCCCGGAAGCCGAAAGGCGGACCGGGTGGTACTCGGGGGCGCAAGCCGCCGAGATCGCAGGATAGCTCAAGCGTCTAATCGCCTCCGAGGGGGAGGCGTTCGGGAGTGCATGAAAGCCATCTCCGCGGCATCAGTCCGCGGTGACCACAGCTGGAAGCATTGTGCCGAGTACCCCAGCCGCTATGGAACATCGGGCGGGGGAAATCCAAGGAGAGCCGCGAGGCTAGGCCCAATTGCGAGGCAGTGGCGTTCATTCACGCAGTAGCGACACGCTAACGTGGGAAGGTCTTCACGCCGTCCGGGTGGCACCGGACACTGGGGCGGAACCGCCGACAAAAGCGGTTCGGAAGACCGGGAGCGCTGTTGAGTAGGCGTCGGAAACCTGCATGCGATGTGGTCGAAGCATGTGGGTGACGGCCGGGCGACCGGCGGCCGAAAGACGGCAGGGGTAAACGAGACTTGACGCGCTTGGCGGCGCGATTGCTGGTAACAGCCTATCACCGATTGGCGTCGGTGACAGGCAGCTTCACCCTTGGCGGGGTGGGCGGCGATAACGGAAAGGAGGTCAACACTGAGAAAGACAGCTTCGGCGTGGCTGTGACACGCCTGATTCAAGGTGTGGCCCCGACCTCAAACGGGGCGCCGATTGCCGGTCGGGGGCGTGCGCTTAACGCCCCGGACCATCACCTACAAAACAAGACAGGATGGGCGTGTGCGATTTAGTGTCCAGAAATTTCACCACCTTGACGAACGCTACCATCTGGTATGCTGTAACGAATGTTAGCTGAGTGACCAGCTACGGATGCGGGAAACACGAGTCATCGTACGCTTAGCCCAATATGTTGGCGCCTTCATCGTCCTGCTCAGGCTGATGTTGAGCCCGCGCTATCGGGCCATCTGGGCAGAGGCTGCCGAAGAGCTGGCAGCCTCGAATGACGCCTGCGCAGCGACCTTGCGACGTCTCGCCGCCAGCCGTAACGGCGGACGGCCACTGCTCCGGGTCGTGAGGGACGAATGAGACGATACCCGGCACACCCGCGCACGCCACCCTGTTCTCGCACGACCACTCATTGTTGTGTTCCGCCCGGCGCTGACGCGGATCGAACGGGTTGAGCGGTACCTCAGACCACCCCATCTCGCCGGCCGGCGGCTGGTAGTTCGTGCCGGCGAGTTCAGCCAAGACAGCGGCGGGCGGCTCCAGCTGGGATAGTATCAATACCGAGAGTGGTAAGAGGGCAAGCCACACCGAGGTAGCGGCATCCCCCATCCTTCGGCCTGTCCCACCGGGGTGTCTACGGGTTCACCGGACTGATGAGATGTGCGGCAAAATCAGCCCTGCATCCTACGGTGACTCTTGGTTTTGCTTGGCCTTCCAGGCCTATGTGCCTGCGCTGGGTTGGCTTCATGAATCGGCAGCGCGGAAAGGTTGATGAACGGATACGGAACCCGTGCCGGGGTGCTGCCACGGCAGCATCCCGGCACGGCGATTCCCTGACGTGACTCAGACCTGCTCTGCAGCCTGGGTCTGAGATACTCTGGCCAGATAATCCGCCCAGGCCTGCACGGCGACATGCCGCTCTTGCAACAGCTGGGTGCGGTCATACGCGGCTTGGATTTCGTCTCTCTTGGCGTGCGCCAGCTGGGCCTCCAAGACCTCCGGTGCAATGTGGAGCCGTTCTCTAGCCAAGGTGCGAAACGTCGCGCGCAGGCCGTGAGGAACGAGGATGTCCCGGAGTCCTTGTTTGCGAAGGGCCTGGGAGAGGCTGTCGCGACTGAGGTGTTGTGCATGCTGTTTTCCCGGGAAGACATACCTGCCCTCCCCCGCCAGGTCCTGCAACAGTTTCAGTCTCTCTACCAACTGCACGGGTAGCGGGCTGACGTGGGCGAAGCCCATTTTCATCTTGTCTGCCGGGATGTGCCATTCTTTCGCTTGAAGGTCCAGTTCGGACCACTCCGCCCGGACGACCACACCCGGACGCAGGACGGTGTAAGCGCACATCCATAGCGCGGTGCGAACTCTGAGTGTCGGCACCCTGGAGATGGCTTCCACCAGGCTCGGCAGAAGGTTTTCCCGCGTGATAGCGGGATAGTGGTTCTTGCCGCCGCTGCGCGGGAATATGCCTTTCAGGATCAATAATCTACCATCCTCGCGCAAACCCTCCTGGATGGCATATTCGACGATCTGGTTGCAGTATTGCCGGGCCTTGACTGCAAGATCAGGGGCCTTGTCGTGCAGCAGCACCAGCGCGGGTTTGACCTGTGCAGTATTGAGGCTGGTAACGGGAATCTCCGCCAAGTGCGGGTACAGATAGGTGTCCAGGATCATCCTGGCCTTACGTTGTGTGGCCTTGGACCACCCTGGCGTCTTTTCACGATGCCAGGCCTCGGCCACCTCCCGGAACGTGCGCTGTGCGGGGTCCTGATCCGCCTCTCGGGGCTTCTGCGCCGGATCAATCCCCTGCGCAATCATCGCCCTGACCTCCTCCGCCAATCGGCGGGCTTCCGCCAAGCTCACGTACGGATACTCGTTGGAGCCCGCAGGATTTCTCAGCGCGACGAAATTTTGCCGTCCGTTGCAGTCATAACGGAGAACCCACCGCTTGCTGCCGGAGGGGGACACCTGCAGCAGCAACCCCCGCCCGTCATGCAGCCAGTAGCGCTTGTCGCGCGGTTTGGCCGAACGGATCTGCGAATCCGTCAGCGGAACTACGGTCCTGGGCATGATCGGGCACCTTGGGCAGCAACCATCTGCCTCTGATTGTATACATTCCGGTATACATTCTACAAGGTGACACCCTCCTCCGCTCCTGACCTGCTATGAACCCAGTATTTTATATAAATAATTGATTATTGAGCTTTTTAATTGGGAGGATTGTGGCTGTTTGGGTGATCAGAAGCCCTCATTTTTGTCGGCTCAGGTGCCTCTCCTGGGCACCAGCCAGCATTTCTTCAGGCGCCCAAAAATAGCCGAAATCCAATGCGAGGGCGGGCTTGGGCAGGTCTTACGGCGGCGCGATCACCGACCTATCGGCGCATTTTTTCCCATTTTTTGCGACACGGTGCATCCAACTGCATCAGCATCGCGGCAAAGCTGGAAAGAAAACTTGGCGTCGATCACGAGGCGTAGGCGATCATGCTGAGCCCGGCCGCGGGGTGGCGCTTTGCGAGTTTTACCACGAAGGCGGAAGCATCGGCGAAAGCCGCCCCGGTGTAGGCAAAGAGGCTCACCGAGGCGCCGCTTTCGACCGAAGCGCTTGAGGGAACCTCTGAAGCTAGCCTCGCCTTGTCCATAAGCCGCTTGCAACGGTTTTTCAGGGTTTCCCTCACCGCCAGCCGTTTCCTCCTGTGTTCGTCTCCTACCTGCCAAGCCCGGCATACCTGCTCAAACCGCTTCTTGTGCCTCTTGCGTAACCACACGGTCCGTCTCCTCTACCCCCCACAGACATCAGTGAAACCGGGGCATCTTATGTGCTACGAGTCCGGACAATTTATTTGCGGGCAGCAAGACGGTTTCATCGGGTTGCCAGAAAGCCGTTTGTGTCCTAGGCTTGTCGCCCGGCTGGTGCGCCAATCACGACGAAGGAGGGGACGAGGATGGAAAGAATCTGGCTTGCGAGCTATCCGGCCGGCGTGCCGGCAGACATCGATGCCACGCGTTTTGCAAGTCTCGCCGACTTATTCGTGCAATCCTGTGATAGGTTTCGCACCCAGACCGCGTATCTCTCGATGGGCAAAGCCATGTCCTATGGCGAGCTCGCGGATGCTGCGCACGCCTTCGCCGCCTGGCTGCAAGCGCAGGGGGTCGCCAAGGGCGATCGCGTCGCCCTCATGTTGCCCAATGTCCTGCAGTATCCTGTGGCCCTGTTCGGCGCCTTGCTCGCGGGCGCCGTCGTGGTCAATTGCAATCCGCTTTATACGCCGCGCGAGCTCGAACATCAGCTCAAGGATGCGGGCGCCGAGACGATCGTGATCCTCGAAAATTTCGCTGCCACCTTGCAGGCGGTCATTGACAAGACGACGATTCGTCACGTCGTCGTCACCTCGATCGGCGAGATGTTGGGATGCAAGGGCATGCTCGTCGACTTCGTCGTACGGCGCCTGAAGAAACTCGTGCCCCGCTGGCATCTGCCAGGCGCGGTCGATTTCCGCTCGGCGCTCGCGCAAGGGCGCCGCCATGGATTTGCGCATGTCCCCTTGGGCCACGATGACCTCGCTTTCCTGCAATATACGGGCGGCACGACGGGCATCGCCAAAGGTGCGATGCTCACCCATGGCAACGTTTGCGCGAATATCATGCAAGCCCATGCCTGGGTTCGGCAAACGCTCGCAGAAGGCAAAGAATGTATCCTCACCGCCCTGCCTCTCTATCATATCTTCGCCCTGACAGCCAATTGCCTGGTTTTTTTGATGTTGGGCGCCCGCAATCTATTGATCGCCAACCCTCGCGACATACCTCGTCTCGTCAAGGAGTGGGAGAAATATCCCGTGTCCGCCATCACGGGCGTCAATACCCTGTTCAATGCCCTGCTCAACCACGAGCGTTTTCACAGGCTCGATTTCTCGACCATGAAAGTCGCTTTGGGTGGTGGCATGGCGGTGCTTGCGGCCACCGCTGAACGCTGGCGCAAGGCCGTCGGCGTGCCCCTGATCCAGGCCTATGGCTTGACGGAGGCTTCGCCCGCAGTGGCAGTCAATCCGCTCGATGCGCAAGCGTTTACGGGTTCGGTCGGTTTGCCTCTCCCTTCTACCGAAATCTCGATTCGCGCCGACGATGGGCGCGAGCTTCCCGTGGGCGAGGTCGGCGAAATCTGTGTACGCGGGCCGCAGGTCATGAAAGGATATTGGCGGCATCCCGAGGAAACGGCCGCCGTCTTTTACCCCGAGGGTTTTTTGCGCACGGGCGATCTGGGTTATGTGGATGGGCAGGGATATCTCTATCTCGTCGATCGCAAGAAGGACACGATCCTCGTCTCCGGTTTCAATGTCTATCCCAATGAGGTGGAGGAAGTCGTGGCCCAGCATCCCGGGGTGCTTGAGGTCGCGGCGATCGGCGTGCCCGACGAACATTCGGGGGAGGCGGTCAAAATCTTCGTCGTACGCAAGGATCCCAACCTCACCGCTGAAGCGCTGATTGCTCACTGCAAAGCGCTGCTTACCGGCTATAAGGTTCCCAAACATGTCGAATTTCGCGCCGAACTTCCGAAGACCAATATCGGTAAGGTCTTGCGTCGCGCACTCAAAGCGCGCCAGGAGTAAAACATGCGCGTCTGGGTGTGGCCGACGGGAAAGGGCGGGCCAATCGGTGGTTTTTTCGTAAACGATGGGGGATGGAGAAATGATGGGTGATTATCAAGCGCCGCTTCGAGAGATGCGTTTTCTGATCGAAGAGATCGCGGGCTTGCGCGAGATTCGGGCTCTTTCCGGATGTGAAGAAGCCAGCGAGGATGTCGTGGCGGCGATTTTGGAAGAAGCCGCGAAGTTCGCACGCGAGGTGCTTGCGCCACTCAATCGGGTGGGGGATCAGACGGGGTGCCGCCTCGAGAATGGGGCCGTCATCACCCCGCCCGGATGGCAGGATGCCTATCGGCGCTTTTGTGAATCTGGCTGGGGGGGCATCACGGCGCCTGTCGAGTATGGTGGACAAGGGCTGCCCAAGGCGCTCGGCGTCGCCGTCGAAGAGATGTGGAATGCCGCAAACATGGCTTTTGCGCTTTGCCCGATGTTGACCGCGAGCGCGATCGACGCCCTGAGGGTAGCGGCAGCGCCCGAGATCCAGGCGCGTTACTTGCCGAAGATGATCGCCGGCACGTGGACGGGCACGATGAACCTCACCGAGCCCCAAGCCGGTTCCGATCTAGCCTTGATCCGTACGCGCGCCGAGCCGCAGAGCGACGGCAGCTACCGCATCTTCGGCCAAAAGATCTTCATCACCTACGGCGAGCATGATCTTGCGGAAAACATTATTCATCTGGTGCTGGCGCGCTTGCCTGATGCGCCGCCGGGCGTCAAAGGAATTTCGCTTTTCCTGGTGCCGAAATTTCTCGTCGCAGACGATGGCTCGCTCGGCCCGAAGAACGACGTGCGCTGCGTGGCGCTCGAACACAAACTCGGCATCCACGGCAGCCCCACATGCACGATGGCATATGGCGACGCGGGGGGCGCGGTGGGATATTTGCTCGGCGAGCCGCATGCCGGCCTCAAATACATGTTCATCATGATGAACGCCGCGCGTCACGCGGTGGGCGTACAAGGTGTGGCGGTCGCGGAACGCGCCTATCAGCAGGCGCTGGCCTATGCGCGCGAGCGTCGGCAAGGGCGGGATCTTCTCAGCGGAGAAGGACCAGTGCCTATCGTCCGCCATCCCGATGTGCAGAGAATGCTCATGCGCATCAAGAGCCGCACCGAAGCTGCCCGGGCGCTTGCCTACTATGCTTCGGGACTGCTCGATCGCGCCCGCCATCATGTCGATGCCGCCGAGCGTGAGGCGGCGTTGTCGCTTGCCGAGCTGCTGATCCCCCTCGTCAAGGGCGGCGCTACGGAAATGAGCCTCGAGGCGACCTCTCTGGCCTTGCAAGTGCATGGCGGCATGGGTTATGTCGAGGAAACCGGCGCGGCGCAGCATTTTCGCGACGCACGCATCACCACGATCTATGAGGGTACGACTGCGATCCAAGCCAACGATCTCGTCGGGCGCAAACTCATGCGTGATGAAGGCGCGATGCTTTTGCGCTTGATCGGCATGATCGAAAGCACGTGCCGCGAGCTGGGCGCAAGCACCGATGCCAATCTTGCCGCCATCGGCGCCGGCTTGGGCCAGGCGCTGGGCGCCTTGCGTACGGCCAGCCAATGGCTACGCGAGAACTGGCGAAACAACCCGGTGGTGACCTTTGCCGGCGCGGTGCCTTTCCTCGAGCTTTCGAGCCGCGTCGTGGGCGGCTGGTTGCTCGCCCGCGCCGCCCAGGCCGCGAAACGCGGCCATGAAGAGAGCGTTGAGGCTAGCCATTTTCATCGCGCCAAGATCGCAAGCGCCCGTTTCTATGCAGAGCACGTCTTACCCGAGGCGCAGGCTTTGGCGAACGCGATCGTCCAGGCCGAAGCGGGAAGCTGGATGGCCTACCAAGAGGCCTTGGGCGAGTAGGAGAGAAGGAAGTGGATTTGGGCATTGCCGGTCGACGTGCGCTCGTCTGTGGGGCCAGCAAAGGTTTGGGACGCGCTTGTGCGTTGGCGCTTGCGCGTGAGGGGGTCTTCGTTACCCTCGTCGCGCGGGGCGAGGCCGCTTTGCGCGCGACGCTTTCCGACATCGAGGCCATGGGGGCAAAGGGCGTCATGGTGGTGGGCGACATCACGACGCCCGCGGGACGTCAAGCGGCGCTGGCCGCCTGTCCGGAACCCGACATCTTGGTGACCAATGCCGGCGGGCCGCCGCCGGGAGATTTTCGCCAGTGGTCGCGAGATGATTGGCTCGCCGCGCTCGAGGCCAACATGCTCACGCCGATCGAGTTGATCAAAGCCACCGTCGATGGCATGATCGCCCGCCGCTTCGGGCGCATCGTCAACATCACATCCGCTGCCGTCAAGGCGCCCATCGACGTGCTTGGGCTGTCCAATGGCGCGCGTTCGGGGCTAACAGGCTTCGTCGCTGGGCTTGCGCGTCAGACCGTGCGCTACAACGTGACCATCAACAACCTCTTGCCTGGCTTTTTTGCCACCGACAGAGTGCGCGCGGTGATCATGGCGCAGGCCGAGAAAATGGGCGTCGGTTATGAAGAAGCACTCGCGCGTCGTGTCGCGACGATTCCAGCCGGCCGCATCGGTGATCCAGCCGAATTCGGCGCCGCCTGTGCGTTCTTGTGCAGCGCGCAGGCGGGCTATATTACGGGCATGAATTTCCTGATCGATGGGGGAGCATACCCTGGGACCTTCTAAAGGAGGACTGCGATGGGCAAAATGATCGAATTCGAACGTCCCGATGGCACCCGCTGCGGTGGCTATTTGGCAGAGGCGGCGCCGGGTCGTCCCGCCGTGATCGTGATCCAAGAATGGTGGGGGCTCAATGACCAGATCAAGCGCGTCGCCGACCGATTTGCCGCGGCGGGTTTTACTGCGCTAGCGCCCGATCTTTATCATGGACGCGTCACGCAAGACCCGGATGAAGCAAACCATTTGATGAGCGGGCTCGATTTCGCGGGCGCCACGCATCAGGACATCCGGGGTGCCGCGCGTTATTTGCGCGAGCGCACGAAAAAAGTCGGCATCACGGGCTTTTGCATGGGCGGAGCGCTCACGATCGCTGCTGCGGTGCATGTGCCCGAAGTCACGGCTGCCGTCTGTTTCTATGGCATTCCGCCGGCGGAATTCGCTACGCCCGCGCAAATCCGCATCCCTTTCCAGGGACACTTCGCCAAACACGATACGTGGTGCACGCCCGAAGCCGTCAAGCGTCTTGAAGAGGAAATGCTGGCCGCCGATCTCGCGCCGGAAATCTATCGCTATGACGCTCAGCATGCCTTCTGTAACGAGGCCCGTCCCGAAGTCTATGATGCGGCCTCCTGTCGCACCGCTTTCGACAGGGCCATGCGTTTCTTTGGTCATCATCTGGGTTGATGGGCAAGCCATGGATCCTTCAAGAAGCACAAAAAGGGAGAGTCGTCGGCGCGTTTTGGGGTTTTTCCTCGCATGGATAGGAGTGGGGGCGGTGTATGCCACCCCCGGCGAGAAGCCGAAATATGTGGTCGCATTTGCGCAAGACACGCTGGCCAATGATTGGCGGGCGGCGCAGGTACGCGACCTACGCTTGGCATTGAGCGCATATCCCGAGATTGAATTCCGTTTTTCCGATGCAGGCGGAGACGTGGTCAGGCAGATCGAGGATATCAACCGCTTTGCCGCGCAAAAGGTCGACGTCCTGATCACGAGCCCCATCGATGCCGAGCTGATGCGCGAGCCTATCGCCCGCGTTTATCGAAGTGGCATACCCGTGATCCTGCTCTCGCGCCGGGTGAATGGAGAAGAGTTCACGCAATTCATCGCGGCCGACAATCGGGCCATTGCACGTCGCGCCGCGCAGTATCTCGCGAAAAGGCTCAACGGCAAGGGGCATGTGTTGATTCTGCAACACATTCCCACGACGACGCCCGGAAAGCTCAGAACCGAAGGCTTCCTCGAGGAGATTGCAAAACATCCGGGCATCCAAGTGAGTGCCATTCTGCGTGCCGATTCTCAACGGGCGCTTGCCATCCAGAAGATCGAACAAGCCCTCGCGGAAAAAATACCTTTCGATGCCATCTATGCGCAATCGGATAGCATGGCATTGGGAGCGATCTTGGCGTTGAAAAGAGCCGGGCTCGATCCCAAGAAGATCCCCATCACCGGCATCGACTATATCCGCGAGGCTCGGGAGGCGATCCGAGCGGGTGAGCTGGATGCCACATTCACTTATCCGACCTTTGGCAAAGAGGGGGCGGAGGCTGCGGTCAAGCTCTTGCGAGGAGCAAAGCTCGAGAAAAAGGAAATCATCCTCGATTCGGTGATGGTGACGCGCGAGAACGTCGAAGCCGTCGAACCGATTTTTTGAGTGGTCATGCGAAAAGCGGCCCTCGCGAGGCAGCTGCTTTATCTTTGGGTAGCTTCCAGTTGCGCCTTACTGCTTCTGCTCGGCGGAGCGTTCAAGCTCATCGAACGGGAACTGATTGCGAAAGAACGCGAACAGGCTTTCCTCTCTGCGCTTGGCCTCATCGACAAGGATTTGCGTCATGTCGAGGAGCAGCTCGAGAAAACGGGCAACGCCCTGGCCAAGGATTCGCGCCTACTCGGCCACATTAAGCTTTTCCATGACTATTTCGAAGAACTCGCGAAAAGCCCTTATCTTTTCGAGTACCCAGCCACTCAACTCGCGGAATGGCTGGAATTGGCGGCGCTCCATGCTAATGCCGAATGGATATTGTTGTCGGCGCGTGGCGGGCCGGTAGTAGCCTACGTCGCAGAGCATCGCGTGATATGGCGTGTCCTTGACCATGGCGGGAGAACCGCCATGGAGAGCGCCCGTAGCGAGCGCGACTACCGCCCTTCCGCACGGTTTGCCGAAGGCATCCCTGGCTGGCACCGTCATGACGATGGCGCCCATCTCGAGCCTTGTCCGCTAAGAGAAGGCGTTGCCGTTGAATGGGAAATGGCGCTGCGTGACGAAGGGGGAAGCGAATTCGGCCACCTCTCCGTTGGGCGCTGTGTAGGCGTTCGGGAGCTTGAGGAGTGGCGCCTGAAGACGCGATCCCCCATCGTGCTACAAATTGGACCGCAGCGTATCACGGCAGGCACGGAGCCAATCGAGATACCCGTCCTGAAAACGCCTTCACGTTACGATGATGTAATGATTGGACGCTGGCTGGAAGCACCTCATCCCGTCGAGATCAACGGCGTGCCGGCGGTCGTCGCGCATGCTGATTTGATTACTGGCGGCGAGCTTTTTGTCGCTCTGTTTTTCGACCAGCGCCACTATTTGGAGGCGTTTCCCTTCCTCACAACCGCCCTCGTGGCTCTGCTCTGCTTGACCATCGTCGTCATGATCGTGGGCGCCGTGGTGACACGGCGCTTGGTATATGCGCCCCTACAGGCGCTCAAAGCGGGTGTCATGGCGTTGCAGAGGAATGAGCATGCGCGCATCGATGTCGGCGAGGTTGGTGACGAATTCAAAGAGCTCGCCGAGGCATTCAACGCCATGGCCGAACACTTGTTGCGCTCGCGCGAGGAGTTGATACGTCACCGCGATCACTTGGAAGAACTCGTTGCTCAGCGCACTGCGGAAGCATTCGCCGCGAAGGAGGCGGCTGAAACCGCGAATCGAGCAAAAAGCAGCTTCTTGGCCAACATGTCCCATGAGATCCGCACGCCGTTGAATGCAATCTTGGGCCTCGTCCATCTCCTGCGCAACGAAGCTACGCCACGCCAACTCGACCGTTTGAGCAAAATCGAAGCTGCTGCCAAGCACCTGCTCGCAATCATCAACGACATTCTCGATATCTCGAAGATCGAGGCAGGAAAGCTGGAGCTTGCGGAAAGCGACTTTGCGTTGACCGTGTTGCTTGATCAAGTCCGCTCGTTGGTTGCCGAGGCGGCTCGGCAAAAAGGCATCGAGATCGCGATCGAAAGCGACGACGTGCCGCTCTGGTTGCGCGGCGACATGATGCGGCTGCGTCAGGCATTGCTCAACTATGCCAGCAACGCGGTGAAATTTACCGAGCAAGGCCGGGTTACGCTGGCGGCAAAGCTGCTTGGCGAAGAGGAAGGGCGTTGCCTCGTGCGGTTCGAAGTGCGGGATACGGGCATCGGCATTGCTGCCGAGAAACTGCACGAACTCTTCCAGCCATTTACGCAGGCGGATGCGTCGACTGCACGCCGTTATGGAGGAACGGGGCTGGGCCTTGCCATCACCAAACGCCTCGTGGAGCTGATGGGGGGACAGACGGGCGCGGAAAGCACCCCTGGGCAAGGAAGCGTGTTTTGGCTGATGGTGCCCCTCAAGCGCGGCCAGCAGATGCTGCCTCATTCCATGGCTAAAGACATGGATGTCGAAGAAGAATTGCGTCGGCGCGCCCAGGGATTGCGCGTCTTGCTGGCCGAAGACAATCCCATCAATCGCGAGATCGCACAAGAACTCCTTCAGGAGATGGGCTTCGAGGTCGATGCTGCACAAGATGGACAAGAGGCTCTCGATTGCGCGGCGCGGGGACGATACGACCTCGTGCTGTTAGACTTGCAGATGCCTAGTCTCGATGGTTTCCAAGCGGCGCAACGGCTGCGCGAGATGCCAGAATATCGAGAGGTACCGATTTTGGCGCTGACTGCCAATGTCTTCGAAGAGGATCGTGCGGCTGCCTTGCGCGCGGGCATGGACGATCTGATCGCAAAGCCAGTCGAGCCGCGCGCGCTTTATGCGACCCTGCTCAGATGGCTGCCGCCTGAAGCGTCGTCTCCCGCGCAAAAAGCGAAAACGCCGCCTTCCGAAAGGCAGCCGACGACGCGCGCAGAAGGGGGCAAGACCGATGCGCTCGCAGAACGCCTGAGGCAGATCGAAGGCTTCGACCTCCAGGCAGGATTGGCGCGGACTCGCGGCAAGTGGGATGCTTACCGGGCGCTACTCGAGATGTTCGTTGCGAATCACGGCGATGACCTCAAACGGCTGACGATGCTGATCGGGGACAACGATTGGGCTGCTGCCGAGCAAGTAGCGCATGCGCTCAAAGGGGTGGCGGGCAACTTAGGCGCAGTGGCGTTGTCTGCCTATGCTAGCGGCTTGCACGAGGCGCTTCGGGGGCGCCGCCCAGAGGCGGTGCGCCAGGCACTGCTCGCTCTCGAGCGATATTGGGCGGCGTTCTTGCCTGCGCTTCGCCAAGCTTTCGAGCAAACCCCGCCACCGTCGCCACAACAGGCGTCGAGAGGGGAAGAGCGACGAGAAGTGATCGAGGCGTTGGAAGAGCTGCTCGAAGCAGGCGATAGCCGTGCGCGTCATCTGGTAAAGTCGCGACAAGCTGCCCTCATTGCCGCCCTTGGAGACGATAGGAAATTCGCCGAACTGGAGCGCGCCATTGCCCGCTTTGACTTCGACGAAGCCAAGCGAATTTTGCGATCAAGATGAATGAGCCTTCTGCGACTTTGCTGATCGTCGATGATCAGCCCGAGAATCTTGCCGTGCTCTGTAATTTGCTGGAGCCGCATTATCGTGTCCGCGTCGCTGCCACAGGCGAGCGCGCGTTGCAGCTTGCTGCAATGGAGCCACAGCCGGATCTCATTCTGCTGGACGTGATGATGCCCGGGATGAATGGCTATGAGACCCTGAGCGCCTTGCGCCAGAACCCCCTGACTCGCGAGATTCCTGTGATGTTCGTCACCGCGCGCGACTCCGAATACGACGAGGAGTATGGCCTGGAGCTCGGCGCGGCGGATTACATCACCAAACCGATCAGTCCGCCCATCGTGCTGGCGCGCGTGCGGGTACAGCTCGAAAACAAACGCGCACAAGACATCCTAAAAGACAAGAATGCTTGGCTCGAGGCGGAAGTCAAGCGCCGCATGCGCGACAATGAGTTGATCCAAGATGCCACGTTGCATGCGCTCGCGATATTGGCCGAGACGCGCGATGCCGATACCGGCGGACACCTCTATCGCACGCAGACTTATGTAGCCGTGATGGTCAGCGAGCTTGCCAAAAACGAAAAATACGCCGCCCTAAAATCAGAGTCGTTACAACAAAAGATCGTTCGTGCCTCTACGCTCCATGACATTGGCAAAGTGGGTATACCTGATCAGATACTCCGCAAGCCTGGCAAGCTCAGCGCTGAAGAGTATGCCGTGATGCAGCGCCATGCGCGCATCGGAGGCGAAACCATTCGTCTGGCCATGCAGCGGGTTTTGTCGAGAAATCATGGGATGGCAGCAGACAATGCGGCTCTTTCATTCCTTGCGGTGGCGGCCGAGATTGCCCAGTCGCATCATGAGCGGTGGGATGGCAAAGGCTATCCCGACGGCTTGCAGGGAGAGTCGATTCCTTTGGCGGCGCGAATCATGGCCGTGTCCGACGTCTATGATGCCTTGGTGACTTTTCGGCCTTACAAAAAAATTTACTCGCATGAGGAGGCGGTGGAAATCATCCGCGCAGAACGAGGTGCGCATTTCGACCCAGATCTCGTCGACGTTTTCGAGCGTATCCATCCTCAGTATGCCGAAATCGCAGCGAAATATGCGGATACTCACTAACGAGAGCGCGGCCCAGGCATTACACTTCTTGACCGATGTTCCCTACCCACGCCAAGGCCTCGGCCTCGCAGCGGTTGACGGTCTTTGCATCGAGGCCGGGGATCTTCGCGACGAGATCATGGCAAAGCAGGGCGTTGCCGTTTTCGAGCGCTTCCGTGAGCAGCAGGAGCTGGCCGAGGTCGCCTTCGGCATCGAGCAAGGCGACGACGATGTCGTCGGGCAGCCGCAGGCCTTTGAGCAATTCTGGAAGCGGCACGTTCATGACGGCGGGCATCAGCGATAGCACGCCGGTCATGAAAGCGTGATCGGCGAATTCCTGGTCGCGTCCGATCTCTGCGGCGATGAGCTCCATGAAGCGGCCGCGCAGAGCCGCCATCGACAACAAGGGGCTCGTGACGCCTTCCTGGCTTGCGCCCGCATAGAGCAGGATCTGGAGCCAACGTTGCAGCTGGCGCCGGCCGAGCACGGCGAGCGCATGGCGCAGGCTCGTGACCTTGATCGTCAAGCCCAGGGCGACCGAGTTGACAAGGCGCAGCAAATTCATCGCCAGGCCCGGTTCTTCCTTGAACACGGCTTCGATCTGCGCGGTGTCGGCGTCTTCGAGCACGAGTGTGAGCAAACGCATCAAGACGAGCTGTGAAGCCGCGAGCTTCTTGCCGGCAAGCAACGTCGGGCGGGCGAAATAGTAGCCCTGGAAGAAGCTGTAGCCGAGCGAGAGACAACGCTCGGCTTGTTCTCGATGATCGACCTTTTCGGCGAGCAGCTGCACGGGCCAGCGCATGAGCTCCCGACTGACGTGAGCCAGGGCTTCGGGGGTCAGCGGTTGGAGGTCTACCTTGACGATCGCGATCGAGGGCAAGAGCGGCTGCCACTTTTTCTCGACTTCGGTGAAATCGTCGAGCGCAAGCGTAAACCCTTGCGCTGCGAGGTCACGGCAGCGTTCGACGATCGTGGGCGTCGGTTCCACGGTTTCGAGGATTTCGAGGACGATTTTCTCGCGTGGCAGGATTTCCACCATGTCCGAGACGAGCATGGCTTCGTCGCAGTTCAGAAACCCTCGATGAGGGCCTAGCGCGGCCTCGAGGCCGAGATCGGCAAACGCATGCTGGATCACATGCGCAGTGGCGGCGAGGTTGTCTTGAATCGCGCCAGCGGCCGCCTCTTTGCCCGAGCGAAAAAGGAGCTCATATGCCACGAGGCGATGGCGCCGATCGAGGATCGGCTGGCGTGCGAGATAGATTTCCTCAGTGCTCATCTCGATCGAGGTCGACGCATAGGCCAGGCCAAACGGCTTGCATCGCCGTCTTGAATTCGTCTTGGATGCGCATGAGCGCGGCCTGGGAATCCGCTTCGAAGCGCAGCACGACGACCGGCGTGGTGTTCGAGGGACGCGCGAGCCCAAAACCGTCGTCGTATTCGGCGCGGACGCCATCGATCGTGATGATCTCGCGTGCCGTTGGAAAGCGGCCTGCGCGCTTGAGTTTCTCGATGAGTCGATGAGGTTCGCCTTCCTGCATGACGAGATTCAACTCTGGGGTTGCGATGGCTTTGGGCAAATGCTTGAGTGGCCAATTGCCGTCCGGCCAGCGAGAAACGATTTCGAGCAGCCGCGCGCCGGCATAGAGTCCGTCGTCGAAACCATACCACCGTTCGTTGAAGAAAAAATGCCCGCTCATCTCGCCTGCAAGCGGGGCGCCGGTTTCTTTGAGTTTGGCCTTGATCAGGGCATGACCGGTCTTCCACATCAGCGGCGCGCCGCCTTGATGGCGAATCGACGTCGCGACATGCCGGCTACATTTGACGTCGAAGATGATCGGCGCGCCGGGGTTGCGCATCAAGACATCGGCGGCGAAGAGCATCAGCAATCGGTCCGGGTAGATGATTTCGCCATCCTTGGCGACGACGCCTAGGCGATCGCCGTCGCCATCGAAGGCCAATCCCAGTTCAGCCTCGGTTTCCTGCAGCGTGCGCTGCAGCGCTTGGAGATTCGCAGGCCGGGAAGGATCGGGATGATGGTGCGGAAAGCGGCCATCGACGCGGCTGAAGAGTTCGATCACCTGACAGCCTAAGCGGCGGAAGAGGACGGGGGCCACGGCCCCTGCCACGCCATTGCCGCAATCGATGGCGATCGTCAGCGGTCGCGCGATCTGCACGTCGCTCACGATGCGGTGGAGATAGGCCTTTTTGACATCTTTGCGCCAGGCATTCCCCTGGCCGTGCAAAAAGCGCCTTTTTTCGATGCGGGCGCGCAAGGCTTGAATCTGTTCCCCTGCCAAGGTCTCTCCGCCAAGCACGATTTTGAAGCCGTTGTAGTCGGGGGGATTATGGCTGCCCGTGACCGAGACGCAGCTGTGCGTGCCGAGGTGGTGCGCCGCGAAATAGGTGACGGGCGTGGGCACGCGTCCGATGTCGATCACATCGACGCCGCTGGCGCGAATGCCTTCGGCAAGCGCTTTGGCCAAGCGCGGGCCGGAAAGCCGCCCATCGCGGCCTATGACGATCGTGCGCTGCCTTCTTGCTCTGGCCTCCGAGCCGAGCGCGCGGCCAATCCAATACGCGGTCTGGGTCGTCAGCGTCTTGCCGACGATGCCGCGGATGTCATAGGCTTTGAAGATCTCGGGGGCTAGGGTCTGCATCTATTGCGCTGCCTTTTAGTGGAGGACGTCGGGCATGTCGCCGACCGCATCGGGCGGCACGGGCGAGGCATGATGAACGATCATGCGCCAGCCATAAGCGCCGCGTTGATAGATGTTCGTCGCGACGACCGGCGCAGCGAGGTGTTTTTCGCCGCGGAGGGTGATTTGCTCGATCAAGCTATGGACGGTGACGAAAGGGCCGGGAATCGCCGTCAATGCCATGCGCTCGACCAAGAGCCGCGAGCCGGAAGCAAAGATGCGCCGCCACCCTTCGCGCACCATCGCATAGCCGGAAAGGCGCATGCCGCCTGGGTGGATGCAGAGAATTTCTTCGTCTTCGCTCCAGACTTCCATCATGGCGTCGAGATCGCCCCGCTCGAGCGCGTCATAGAAAGCGTTTTCGGCTTCTTGAGGCGAGATGAAGATCGGTTTTTGGCTCATTGGCAGAGATGTGAGAAAACCTCTGTGGGCGTGATGCCTGTCAGGCAGGCCAGTTGCGCTTTGCCGGGTAAAGGACACGTGCGCTGAAAACAGGGACTGCAGGGCAGGCCCAGGCTCACTATTTTGGCATGAGGAGACAGCGGTGGGGTAAAGGCGGGGCTCGAGGAGCCGAAAAGGGCGACGAGCCGACGATCGAGCGCTGCGGCGACGTGCATGAGGCCAGAATCGTTCGTGACGACCGCCCACGCGCCGGCGAGTAAGTCGATGGCCTGCGAGAGTGTGGTGCGGCCCGTGAGATCGGTCACGTACTCCTGTGCCATACGGGCGATTTCGGCGCCGACTGGCGCGTCCTTGGCGCTTCCCAACAACCAGACCGGCCGCTGCAGGCGTTCCCCGACGAGGCGGGCCAAGGCAGCGAAATGGGCTGCGGGCCAGCGTTTGGCTGGCCCATATTCCGCGCCAGGGCAAAAGACGATGGGCTCTGTGGGCGGAGAAAGGCCCAGCAAGCGGCGCGTCTGTTGCTGTTGTGCATGCGTGGAAACGAGATGGGGGCGTGGCGTTTCATCCGGCAGGGGGCCTGCCAATGCGAGATAACGATCGACGAGACGAGGCAGTCGGCTGTTGGGTAGAACGCGGTTGAGCAGGATGTAACGCGCTTCTCCGCGATAGCCGATGCGCTCGGGAATGCCGGCAAAGAAAGGAATCAGCGCCGATTTCCATGAGTTGGGCAGCACGTAAGCGCGCAGGAAACGCTCATCGCGCAGGCCACGAGCGAATGCCCATCGCCCGGCGAGATCGAAGACGCCATGCCCGAAAGGGTTGGCCAGCACGCGTTTGACTTCGGGCATGCGCACAAAAAGCGGCGCGCACCATTGAGGGGCGAGGACGTGAATCTCGAGCGCTGGGCTCATGGCGGCAAGCCGCGCAAGCAGCGGCTGCGTCATCACCGCATCGCCGATCCAGGAGGGGGCGACGATGAGGATTTTCACGCGAGGAGTTTCAGTGATGTCCCTTGGGCTTTGCGCCGGTGAAGCGGTAGGTTGTGCTGCAGTAGGGGCAAGTGGCGGCACCCGTCTTCAGGACATCGAGATAGACGCGCGGATGACGCGCCCAAAGCGGCGCGCCTGCGCGCGGGCAAAAGAGAGGCAGATCCGCGGCGGTTACGCTGACTTCGCGGCGCGTTTCGTCGATTGTGGGCATGATGACCTCAGACATAGGTTAGCCAGTCTTCGTGCTCGGGCACACGACCATTGACGACATCGAAGAAACGGCTCTGAATGCGCGTCGTGATCAAACCGCGGCGTCCCTCGCCAATCGTGCGGCCATCGAGCTCGCGGATCGGCGTCACTTCCGCGGCGGTTCCGGTGAAGAAGGCTTCGTCGGCGATATAGACATCGTCGCGCGTGAGCCGCTTGGAAACCACCGTATAGCCAAGCTCCTTGGCTAAGGTGATGACGGTCGCACGCGTGATGCCGATCAAGGCGGACGCAATCTCCGGCTCGTAAATGACGCCGTCTTTGATGACGAAGAGATTCTCGCCGGCGCCTTCCGCCACGAAACCATCCACGTCGAGCAGGAGGGCCTCGTCATAGCCATGATCGGTCGCCTCCATGCTCGCGAGTATGGAATTGGCATACGTGCCCGAATATTTGGCGCGGCACATCGAGACATTCACGTGGTGGCGCGCGTAGCTCGAGGTCTTGACGCGGATGCCCTGCTCCAGCCCTTCCTCGCCGAGATAGGCCCCCCAGGGCCAGGCAGCGATCGCGACGTGCGTCTTCAAGCCTTTGGGCGACAACCCCATCTTTTCCGAACCGTAGAAGGCGATGGGCCGAATGTAGCCGGCTTCGAGGCCATTGGCGCGCAGCACTTCCTTTTGCGCCTCCATCAGGGTTTGCCGATCGAAGGGCATGGCCATGCGATAGATGTGCGCTGAATTGAAGAGCCTCTCGGTATGTTCCTTGAGGCGGAAGATCGCCGTTCCCTTGGCCGTCTTGTAGGCGCGCAGTCCCTCGAAGACGGCGAGACCATAATGGAGGGAATGGGTGAGCACATGGATGGTCGCTTCGCGCCAGGGCACGAGCTTGCCGTCGAACCAGATATAGCCGTCGCGATCGGCCATGGACATGGCGGTTTCTCCGTGCAATGAAAAATCTGTGGAATTCTAGCAGCCGCCTGTAGAATGCGCAGCCATGAACGAGCATATCTGGCGCCCGCATGTGACGGTGGCCGCGGTCATCGAACGCGATGGACGCTTTTTGTTGGTCGAAGAGGAAACTTCCGAAGGGCTGCGCTTGAATCAGCCGGCGGGACATCTCGATGAAGGCGAGTCGCTCTGGCGAGGTTGCCAGCGGGAAACGCTCGAGGAGACTGCTTATCATTTCGAGCCCCAAGCGCTCATTGGCGTCTATCAGTGGCGCAATCCGGAGAGCGGCGTCACCTACTTGCGCTTCGCGTTTTCAGGCGAGCTCGGCCCATACGAGGCCGATCGCCCGCTCGACGTGGGCATCGTGCGCACCGTGTGGCTTGCGCGCGAGGAAATCGCGGCGCGGCGCGCACAGCATCGCAGCCCGTTGGTGTGGCGCTGCATTGAGGACTATCTGGCGGGACGAAGGTATCCGCTCGAGCTGATCCATCATTATTCGGGCGCACCATGAGCCGTGTCATCGTCGGGATGTCCGGCGGCGTCGATTCCTCGGTCGCCGCGTTGCTGCTCAAGCGAGAGGGCTTTGAGGTCGTCGGCTTGTTCATGAAGAATTGGGAAGACGACGATACAGATGCTTACTGCACTTCTCGGCAGGATTTGATCGACGCGGCGGCGGCCGCCGACGTCATCGGCATCCCCCTCGAAGCCGTCAATTTTTCCGCTGCATACCGCGAGCGCGTGTTTGCCGAGTTTCTATGCGAATACGAGGCAGGCCGCACGCCCAACCCCGACGTGCTCTGCAATGCCGAAATCAAGTTTCGAGTTTTTCTCGATCACGCGCTGTCCTTGGGTGCTGATTACATCGCCACCGGACATTACGCCCAAGTGCGCAAGTTCCAGGGACACTATCAGCTCCTCAAGGCCGAGGACGGCACGAAGGATCAGAGCTATTTCCTTTATCGGCTGACCCAAGAGCAGCTTGCGCGCACGCTTTTCCCCCTGGGCAGCCTCTATAAACGCGAAGTGCGGGAGATCGCACGCCAGGCGGGCTTGCCAAACCACGCCAAAAAAGATTCGACGGGCATCTGTTTCATCGGCGAACGGCGGTTTCGTGAATTCCTCGCCCGTTACTTGCCCAAGACGCCCGGCGAAATCCGTCGCCTCGACGACGGCTATCTGCTCGGCGAGCATCAGGGGCTCGCCTATTACACAATCGGCCAGCGCGAGGGATTGAAAATCGGCGGCGTCAAGGGGGGAAGCGAGGCGCCCTGGTATGTGGCGAAGAAAGACCTCGCGCGCAACATCCTCTATGTGGTGCAAGGCCATGATCACCCCGCGCTTCTGCGCGACCGACTGGTGGCGACAAAGCTTTCATGGATCGCGGGCAAACCGCCGCATCCGCATTGGGTCTATGCGGCGAAGACGCGTTACCGCATGCCCGATGCGCCCTGTGAGATCGAATACGTCGATGACGAACGCTGCGAAGTGGCCTTCGCCGCGCCGCAGTGGGCGGTGACGCCTGGCCAATCCGTGGTGCTCTACGAGTCGAACGTCTGCTTGGGCGGCGGCGTCATCGTTTGACGACGGGCGTATATTTCTGCTTCATCATCTCGTCGATCAGGCGGATTACGCCTTGAGAGCCCTCTTCAGCGCTGCGCATGTGATCGACGATGCGTTGCAGCACGGCTTCATCGTGGAGCCAATCCTCCTGGGCAGCAGCCAGTGCCGCCTGCGCGCCTTCATGGACTCGACGGTGCGGCGCTTCGAGCGCAGCATAGGCCGGCAGCTGGGAAAAGGCTGCCTTGCCGTGCCCTTCGTAATACCATTTGCCAAGACGACACTGGGTGGGCGCCACGGCGACGGCTTTCGCTTCCTCGCCCTCGCCGCCTTTTTCGATCGCGGTGTAGGCACGCTGCATGTAGATCACGTGGTCAAGTTTCGTCAGCGACGCAAAGGCGAGGTCCTTGGCCTTTGTAAGCGCGGCGATCGTCTGTTGCGCGCTCAGCGCCACGGCTGCAAACTGCTCTTCGAAACCGGCGATGCTGCCGCTGGTTTTGTGGATTTCTTCGCCGAGGACGTCGGTTTGTTGCACCATGCGCTCGACTTGCGTGCGGAAGCTTGCAATGATGCCGGCGATCTCAACGGTGGCTCCACGCGTGCGGTCAGCGAGTTTCCTGACCTCGTCGGCAACGACCGCGAAACCACGGCCGACTTCGCCTGCGCGTGCGGCTTCGATCGCCGCGTTGAGCGCAAGGAGATTGGTCTGCTCGGTGATGTCGGCGATCAATTGCACGGCGCGGTCGATCTGGCTGCTGGCTTGTCCCAGGGCCGCCGCGGTTTCCGACATCTGTCCCATGTGGCGCTCAATCTCGGCCAATGACCGGGCCATCGCCACCACCGTCTTCTGGCTCGCGCTGGCGCCTTGCGCATTTGTTTCGGCGACGGCGACGACTTGCCCCATCTCGTCGGCGACGCCGACGAGATCGGCCTGGTTGCCCGCCAGGTTTTTGAGCAAATTGCCCGTGTTGAGCTGATGCAATTCGCTCGACAGGCGGTTCTTGCGTGCGAATTCGTCGGCAGCGCGCATGGCCGCAAGCGCCTTGTTGATGTTGTTCATGGCCGTGCCCATCATGCCAGGCATGCCCTCAGCGAACGCATAGCGCACAAAATCGCCGCGCGAGGCGCGTGCGAAACAAGTTTCCGCGTCTTTGAAGAAGGCTTCCACGAGGTCGAGGAAGTCGTTGAGCTCCCAGACGATCTTGCCGAATTCGCCAAGGCCTTTGGTGTGCGTGATGCGCACGGTGAGTTGGCCGCTCTTGGCCAACGACAGCGCATGATGGATGCGGGCGAGCGTCGCCAGCGGCCTTCCCCATAGCCGGTCGGCCAACCAGGCAAGCACAAGCGCCAGCAGGAAAAACACCGCATAAGGCCAAGAAAACCCGCCCTGCCAACTTGCATAGGCAAGGCTCACCGCAAAGAGTAGAAGAAAGGCGATCAGCAGCGTGCGCAGGGAATGGCGCAGAAAGGGAATGCCGTGACTGGCGGGGCTCGTCGGCTTGAGCAGCGTGCTGGCGTCGTCCATTTTTTCACAACCTTTTCGAGATCTTGGCTTCTAGCATGCGCTGCGGGGCAGCTCGCCATGGAAGAGGCCCAAAACCAGCGTCTCATAATTCGTGTTGAGCTGGGTGAGTTGTCCGGTCAGCCAACTCAGAGAGGCTTCACAGGCGCGCGCCGCGCCGGCTTCCCGTTCGATGCGCAACATTTCGGCGTAAATCGGCGAGAGAAAGTCGATGGCCACCCGCGGCGCCTGTCGGCGCACCGAGTAATAGCCGATCAGTCGGCCGGCTTCATAGTCGGGCGTGACGTTGGCGAAGACCCAGTAATGGTGCCCTTTCGAGGTCATGTTCTTGACGAAACCGAACCATTCGGCGCCGCGGCCGAGCGTATCCCAGAGATGCTTGAAGGCGCCGCGCGGCATGTCGGGATGACGCACGATGTTGTGCTGGACGCCGAGCAAGGCTTCCTCGGGATAGTCGGCGACGCGCATGAAGACGCGATTGGCGTAAGTGATGCGGCCCGTGGTGTCGGTCTTGCTGACGATGAATTCATTGGGCGAAAAATTGACTTCGACGCCCGTGGGATGAATGCGTGGCTTCATGTCCTAAGTGGAAGACAGTTCCGTATAAGGTTTGTATCATAACGAAAGGAGCTGCGCGAAAAAACGAGAGCGCAGGCTTTCACCCTAAAATGGAAAAATCATTTGAGTGAGTAAGCGTGTTAGAGGGGGGCGATGCATGCGCATCGACGGTAATGTCTTTCTCGTCACGGGGGGCGCCTCCGGACTTGGCGCCGGTACGGTGAGATATCTTGCGGCGCGCGGCGCGAGAATCATGATCGCCGACGTCGATCGCGCGCGGGGAGAGGCGTTGTCTTCCGAAATTGGCTCCTGTTGCCGCTTCTTCGCGACGGATGTCGTTTCTGAAACGGATATGAAAGCATGCCTCGAGGCAACGCGCACGGCATTTGGTGCGCTGCATGGCCTGATTCATTGCGCCGGCATCGTCATGGGGGAAAAAACGCTCGGCAAGGAGGGGCCGCATCGGCTGGAAAGCTTTCGGCGTGTGATCGAGGTCAATTTGATTGGCGCCTTCAACGCGATACGGCTTTCTGCCGAAGCCATGGCAGCAAATGCGCCGAACGAGGAGGGCGAGCGGGGCGTCATCATTGCTACGGCCTCGATCGCGGCCTATGAGGGGCAGATTGGCCAAGCCGCCTATGCGGCGGCAAAAGGCGGCGTCATCGCCATGATTCTCCCTATCGCACGTGATCTCGCACGGTATGGCATCCGCGTGCTTTCCATCGCCCCAGGCATCTTCCAGACGCCGATGATGGAAGGCATGGCGCCTGAAATCCAAGAATCCTTGGCGAAAATGGTGCCCTTTCCGCCGCGACTCGGTCGTCCCGAAGAGTTCGCTTCGCTCGTGACGGAACTCATCGAAAACGCCTATCTCAACGGCGAAACGATCCGCCTCGATGGCGCGATCCGCATGCAACCGAAGTAATTGGCGCACGAAGAATCCTGCTATCACTGTGGCTTGCCGATTCCGGCGGGTGTCGATTTCGTCGTCGAGATCGATGGCGCGCCACGCCGCATGTGCTGCGCTGGCTGCGAGGCCGTCGCCACGGCGATCGTGGCCAATGGTCTTGCCGATTACTATCGCCATCGAGATGCACTGCCGGAAAGTCCCCGCGAAGCGCTGCCGCTTGCGCTCTCGGAACTCGGGCTTTTCGATCGGCCGGAAGTGCAAAAGAATTTCGTGCGGCCGATCGGCGAGCATGAGGCGGAAGCGTCGCTGATCCTCGAGGGCATCACGTGTGCAGCCTGCGTCTGGCTCAACGAAACGCACCTCGCCCGACAGCCCGGCGTGACTGCCGTGGACATCAATTATGCGACGCGGCGCGCACGTGTGCGCTGGGATACGCGCATCACCAAACTTTCCGATCTCTTGGCCGCGATCCAGGCCATCGGCTATCGCGCCCATCCTTATGACGCTACGCGCGCCGAGGCTTTGGCGCGCAAGGAAAGGCGTGCGGCGTTGTGGCGCTTGTTCGTTGCTGGCTTCGGCATGATGCAGGTGATGATGTATGCGGTGCCGGTTTATCTCGCCAGCGACGACATGCCGCTCGAAATCGAGCAGCTGATGCGATGGGCGAGTCTCGTGCTGACGCTCCCCGTGATGGTGTATTCGGCCGCGCCTTTTTTCGTTTCGGCCTTGCGCGATCTCAAGTGGCGGCGTATCGGCATGGACGTTCCCGTGGCGCTGGGTCTCGCGAGCGCCTTTCTTGCCAGCGTCTGGGCCACGCTCACCGCCTCCGGCGAGGTGTATTTCGATTCCGTTACGATGTTCGTGTTCTTCTTGCTCTCTGGACGCTATCTCGAGATGATGGCGCGCCAAAAGGCCGTGCGCGGCGTCGAGGAACTCGCCAAGATCATGCCGACCTTCGCGGAAAGGCTTTCAGGTTGGCGTCCAGCCGAAGCGACCTATGTCAGCGAGCGGGTGGCCGTCGCGGATTTGGCTGTCGATGACGTCGTACGCGTCAAACCTGGGGAGACGGTGCCCGGAGATGGCGTCGTGCTCGAAGGGAGGTCGAGCTGCGACGAATCTTTGCTTACCGGCGAAAGTCGCCCGATTGCGAAAGCCCCGGGCGATGCCGTGATCGGTGGCAGCGTCAATGTCGAGAGTCCTTTGATCGTGAGGCTTACGCGCGTTGGTGAAGCGACTCGCCTGGCTTCCATTCGTCGGCTGATGGAAGAGGCCGCGGCGGAAAAGCCCCGCCTCGTCGTGCTCGCCGATCGCGTCGCGGCGCGCTTCGTCGGCGCGCTCTTGCTGCTTGCCGCAGTGACGGCCGCCTATTGGTGGCATGCCGACCCGTCGCAGGCGCTCTGGATCTTCGTCGCGGTGCTGGTGGTGAGCTGTCCCTGTGCGCTTTCGCTGGCAACGCCGGCTGCCTTGACCGTAGCCACGGGTAGCATGGCGCGGTTGGGCGTGTTGATTACGCGCGGCCATGCGATCGAAACCTTGGCGCGCGCCGATCACTGGATCTTCGACAAGACCGGCACGCTCACCGTCGGCCGGCCAACGGTCGTGGATATGGTGATTGGGGAAAATGTCGAGCCTGCGCGCGTGCAAGGCTTGGTGCGCGCGCTCGAGGCTGGATCGGAGCACCCGCTTGCTCGCGCGTTGCAAGAAAAAGTCGGTGCGGGAGAGGCGGCATCGCTGACCGACCTTCTCGCCGTCACCGGCCAAGGACTCGAGGCGCGAGAAAAAACGGGCAGACGCGTGCGCATCGGCGCCCCCGATTTCGTTGCTGCATTGCATGCTCAGCCGATGCCCGCCCAGGTGCTCTCCTGGCGCGCGCAAGGCGAAACGGTCGTGGCGCTCGGCGATGAAGAAGGGTGGCTGGCTTGGTTTCGTCTTGCGGATGCCTTGCGTGCAGAGGCGAAAACGACGATCGATGCGCTGAGGAAACTGGGCGTGCAGCTCACGATTCTCTCGGGCGATGCGCCGGCCACGGTGGCCGTCTTGGCGCAGGAGCTCGGCATTGCGGACTTTCATGGCGCGCAGACACCGGAACAAAAGCATGCGTTCGTCAAGACATTGCAGCAGCAGGGAAAGACGGTGGCGATGGTCGGTGATGGCGTCAATGACGCGCCCGTGCTCGCCCAGGCGCATGTGTCGATTGCCCTAGGCACGGGTGCAGAACTCGCGCGCGCTCATGCGGACATCGTGTTGCTGAGCCACGATCTGACACGTCTAGCCGCCGCCGTGAGATTGGCTCGCCGCACTTTGTCCATCGTCAGGCAGAATCTCCTTTGGGCATTCGCCTACAACATTACGGCGATCCCCTTAGCGATGGCGGGTTTAGTCACGCCATGGTTGGCTGGCATTGGCATGTCAGCAAGCTCTTTGCTCGTCGTCGTCAATGCCTTGCGCTTGCAGAAAAAGGTTGCTTAGGGAAACCCTGAAACACCGTGGCGAGCGGCTTAGGGGCAAGGCGTCGGGTGCGCAGTGAGCGAGACATCACAAAGGTGAGGCGAGACAGCGAGCATCGCGCAACGCAGCCATCCGGCCGCGCAGCAGGTTATTCAGAGGTTTCTTAGGCGAAAGTGGGCGAGAGGCATGCGGTGTCGCCAAGCCCGCTTGGATGATGGGATGTTGGTCTTGCGAGGAGAAGGTGATGGAAATCCTCTTTTTGTTGATCCCGATTTCTGTCGGCCTAGTCTTTCTCATTGGCGTCGTCTTTTGGTGGGCGCTCAAGAGCGGTCAGCTCGAAGACCTCGAAGGGCCGGCCTATCGGATCCTGATGGACGACGATACCCCCCCGCGGTCGCACAATACCCCTGCTGATGGGAGGGAAAAATGCGCATCTGTTGACCCAGATCAAAGCGGAAGGCGTTCCTGATGCGCAAACTTCATTCCAACAACGCGCTGGGCGTTGGCTTGGTTAGTCTCTCTGTTGGGGTTGGGGGTGCGCGAGAGCGCACCCTTTTTTTTGCTCTCCTGGGCGTTTTTCAGTCATAAGTTTCTCTTTTCGCGGGATGAAAACGACTATTGATGAGAAAGTTTGATTTGAATCAAAATGCCTAAGGGCCAAGCTGCGGTATCGTGTCGCAGGTTGTAGCGCAAAACCTTTTCAACGTTGTGGTCTTTTCAATCGAGAGAGGTGAGAACCATCATGCAAACGCAAGCGACTTACAACTACAAGGTCGTGCGCCAGTTTGCCGTGATGTCCGTGATCTGGGGCATCGTCGGCATGCTGGTCGGCGTCATCATCGCCGCCCAGTTGGTCTGGCCCGAGCTCAACGTCCATGAGTGGCTATCCTATGGCCGCCTGCGACCATTGCATACCAATGCGGTGATTTTCGCGTTCGGCGGTTCGGCGCTGTTTGCGACGTCCTACTACATCGTGCAGCGCACGTGCCACACCCCACTCTTCGCGCCGGGGCTGGCGACCTTTACTTTTTGGGCCTGGCAGCTCATCATCGTGCTCGCTGCGCTCTCGCTGCCGCTGGGCTTCACCTCCGGCAAGGAATATGCCGAGCTTGAGTGGCCGATCGATCTCTTGATCACGATCGTCTGGGTGGCCTATGCGATCGTTTTCTTCGGCACCATCGCGACGCGCAAGACGCCGCACATCTACGTCGCCAACTGGTTCTATGGCGCCTTCATCATCGCCGTCGCGTATTTGCACATCGTCAACAGCGCTGCGATTCCGGTCTTCGAGGCGGGGATTCTGACGCCGAAGTCCTATTCGGCCTATGCGGGCGTGCAGGATGCGATGGTGCAATGGTGGTATGGCCATAACGCAGTTGGCTTCTTCCTCACCGCTGCGTTTTTGGGCATGATGTACTATTTCGTGCCCAAGCAAGCAGGGCGCCCCGTTTATTCTTATCGGCTGTCGGTGGTTCACTTCTGGGCGCTGATCTTCACCTACATGTGGGCGGGCCCGCACCACTTGCACTACACGGCGCTGCCCGACTGGACGCAGTCGCTCGGCATGATCTTCTCGTTGATCTTGTTGGCTCCCTCCTGGGGCGGCATGATCAACGGCATCATGACGCTTTCGGGCGCCTGGCACAAGTTGCGTGACGATCCGATCCTCAAGTTCCTCGTCACCTCGCTCTCCTTCTATGGCATGTCGACCTTCGAAGGTCCGATGATGTCCGTGAAGACCGTCAATGCGCTCTCGCACTACACCGACTGGACCGTCGGCCACGTGCACTCCGGCGCATTGGGTTGGGTCGGCATGGTGTCGATCGGCTCGCTCTACTACTTGATCCCGCGTCTCTTTGGCAAAACCGAAATGTATTCGGTGCGCCTGATCAACGTCCACTTCTGGCTGGCGACGTTGGGCACCGTGCTGTATATCGCCGCGCTCTGGATCTCCGGCGTCATGCAGGGTCTGATGTGGCGCGCGACCAACCCGGACGGCACGCTGACCTATGCCTTCGTCGAGTCGGTCAAGGCTTCCTATCCGTTCTGGACGATTCGCGTGGTAGGCGGCCTCTTGTATCTCGCGGGCATGATCCTGATGGCTTACAACATGTTCAAGACCATCGCCTCGGGCCGCGCCGTGGATAACGCGCCGGTGCTCGCCCCTGCCCATGCCCACTGATCGAAAGGAGCCGTTGAGATGCTTACGCATGAGCAAATCGAACGCAGCAATTTCTGGATGATCTTCCTGATCGCGATCGTCGTCGCGGTCGGCGGCATCGTCGAAATCGTGCCGCTCTTTTTCCAGGAATCGCTGACCAAGCCCGTCAATGACAAAGTGAAGCCCTATGACGCCTTGCGGCTTGCCGGACGGGACATCTATATCCGCGAAGGCTGCTATAACTGCCATTCGCAGATGATTCGTCCTTTCCGCGCCGAGACCGAGCGCTATGGCCACTACTCGGTGGCGGGCGAATACGTCTATGACCATCCCTTCCAATGGGGGTCGAAGCGCACAGGGCCGGATCTGCATCGTGTCGGCGGGCGCTATTCGGATCAGTGGCATCGGATCCACTTGTTGAATCCGCGTGACGTCGTGCCCGAGTCGAACATGCCGGCCTATCCGTGGCTGGATCGTCCGCTGAAGGATCCGCATATCCAAGCGAAGATGCGCGCGCTGCGCGCCGTGGGCGTGCCCTATACCGATCAGGAGATCAACGAGGCGCCGAAGATGCTCGAGGGCAAGACCGAACTCGAAGCGCTGATCGCCTATCTCCAAGGTCTAGGTGGCGCGCTCAAGCAGAGCCGCTAAAGGGAAATCGTCATGGACATCAACGACCTGCGTAGCGTGATCACAGTGTTGGCGTTCGTCACGTTCATCGGCATCGTGGCGTGGGCCTGGTCTAGTCGGCAAAAAGCCGTGTTCGACGAAGCCGCGCGCTTGCCGCTTGAAGACGACGAGCCCCCCACGACGGGTCAGCACGCAGGGCGTTGAGCACACGAAAGGGATTTGCGATGAATTTGAACAACACGCTCGATTTACCGGCCTTCTGGAGCATGTTCGTGCTCGTGGTCACGCTCGTCAGCGTCGTCGGCTGCGCCATCTTCCTTTGGATCCAAGGAGCAGCCAAATTCAAGGCCAATGAGGTGACAGGGCACGTGTGGGATGAGGATCTCTCGGAGTACAACAATCCTCTGCCCAACTGGTGGCGCTATCTCTTCTACATCACCGTCATCTTCGGCTTCGTCTATTTCCTGCTCTATCCGGGCTATGGCGGTTACAAAGGCTTTTTCAACTGGTCCATGCGCGATCAATACGACATGGAGATGAAAAAAGCCGAGCAGACCTATGGGCCGAAGTTCAACCAATTCTTGAAGCAAGATGTGATGACGGTGGCGGCCAACCCCGAAGCGCGTGAAATGGGTCAGCGTCTGTTTCTGACCTATTGCGCGCAGTGCCATGGTTCCGATGCAGGGGGCGGTCCCGGCTTCCCCAATCTCAAGGACGGCGATTGGCTCTGGGGCGGTACGCCTGAGAAAATCAAAGAGACCATCGTCAATGGGCGGACGGGCGTGATGACGCCCAAAGGGGTGAAGCCCGACATGGACGCCGAACAGGTCAAAGATGTCGTCCACTATGTGCGCTCGCTTTCGGGTCTATCCAATGATTCTGCGCGCGCTCAGCGGGGTGCCGAGCTCTTCCAGCAGGCATGCGCGGCCTGCCATGGCGCCGACGCCAAGGGGAATCCCGACGCTGGTTATCCCAATCTGACCGACAAGATCTGGCTCCATGGCTCCTCGGAAGCCAAACAGATCGAGATCGTGACGAAGGGCATAACCAACCAGATGCCGGCTTTTGGCGAATTCCTCGGCGAAGCCAAGGTGCATCTGCTCACGGCCTATGTCTGGGGGCTCGGCGGTGGTCAGAAACCTGCGCCGGCGGCCGCTCCCGTAGCAGCCGAGCAACCTGCAGCGACAGAACAGAAATAAAATGAGTCATTCTCCGGCCGGGCTGCCCCCGGCCGGACTTTCGTGCGTTGGAAGCGCGTAGGGGGCGCGCGAGACGACGTCTAGGTGCTGAAACTTTTTCTTGCCCAAAAGAACCCACAGATGAGCACGCATCCCACCCCCGATTCGACAAAGCTAGAGGCGGCGACGGAACAGGTCGTCACACTCTACAAAAAACACAAGAAAATCCATCCCCGCACGGCGACCGGGCGATTTGCGACCTGGCGTTGGATCTTCGTCTGGCTGACCCAGATCATCTTTTATGGTCTCCCGTGGCTAACTTGGGGAGACCGGCCAGCGGTACTCTTCGATCTCGTACAGCGCAAGTTTTATCTTTTCGGCCTTGTCCTCTGGCCGCAAGACGTATTCTTTCTGGCCATTTTGTTGATCATTTCGGCCTATGCGCTCTTCCTCTTCACCGCGGTGGCAGGGCGATTGTGGTGCGGCTATGCTTGCCCTCAGACGGTCTACACGGAAATTTTCATGTGGATCGAAAAGCTCGTCGAAGGAGAACGGCCTGCCCGCATCAAACTCGACGCCGCGCCGATGGATGCGCGCAAATTCCGTCTGCGGGCGACCAAATATCTGCTTTGGGCGCTGGTCGCGTGGTGGACCGGATTTACCTTCGTCGGCTATTTCACGCCCATTCGCGAACTCTGGGATGCCTTCTGGACCTGGAATCTCGGCCCGTGGGAAACCTTTTGGATTTTTTTCTATGGCGCCTTCACGTATGTATTCGCCGGACATTTGCGCGAGCAGGTCTGCCTTTATATGTGCCCCTATGCCCGCTTCCAGAGCGTGATGTTCGATCCGGACACGCTGATCATCACTTATGATGTCGAGCGTGGGGAGCCGCGAGGCGCGCGCAAAAAAGGCGTCGATCCCAAAAGCATGGGGCTGGGCGATTGCATCGATTGCAGCATTTGTGTGCAGGTTTGTCCGACCGGCATCGACATCCGCAATGGCCTGCAGTATGAATGTATCGGCTGTGCGGCTTGTATCGACGCGTGTGATGAAGGGATGGACAAGATGGGCTACCCGCGCGGCCTGATCCGCTATACGACGGAAAATGCGATGGCCTTTCATTGGGGCAAGAAAGAAATCTTGCGTCACGTGGTGCGACCGCGCATCCTCGTCTATACCGTCATCCTGGCCGCCTTCGTCTCAGGGCTCGCCTGGGGGCTATGGAACAAAAAAGACCTGCGCGTCGACGTGATCCGCGATCGCGGCGTGCTCGCGCGCGAGGTCGAAGGGATGATCGAAAATGTCTATAGCCTGCAAGTGATGAATGTGAGTGAAAAAGCGCACCGCTACCAGCTCGAAGTCAGTGGCATTCCAGGCATCGAGTTGGTCGGCAGCCCTGAAATCGAGGTGCCGCCGGCGACGACGCGCACGTTTTCCTATTCTGTTCGCATACCGCCTGACGCCGTGGGCAAAGGGTCGCATGTCATTTATTTCGATGTGCGCTCGCTTGTCGATGCGAAGGCGCACGTGCATGAAAAAACGACATTCCTGGTGCCATGATCGAAAACCGTATCGAAACCACTTATCGAGCGGCTGGCAAAATGCCGGCGCGTCCTTGGTATCGTGAGCCTTGGCCGTGGCTGCTCATGGCTGGCCCCTTGGTGGTCGTGATTGCTGGCTTCGTCACCCTTTATCTGGCGGTGCATACCAGCGATGGGCTGGTGACCGAAAACTACTATCAGGAAGGCCTGCGCGCCGGCGAGACGGTCGCTAGAAGCGAGCGCGCCGCCGCACTGGGTCTGACGGCGCGCATGCACATAAGCGGCGAGCGCGCCAGGGTCGTTCTTTCGGCGCGCGCCGAGGGATTTACACCTCCACAAGCCTTGCGGCTGACCTTGTCTCATCCCACGCGGGCTGGCCTGGATCGTGAAAGCCTGCTCTTGCGCACAGGTGAGACCTATCAAGGTCGGTTCGAACTGCCGGCCTCAGGTCATTGGCTGATCCTGATCGAGGACGAAGCACGGCAATGGCGCTTGCTGGCAAGCGTCTTGTTGCCGGCGAAAGAGGAAATCATCATAGGCGAAAATTGAGCAATCCCCAGACGGAGAGACGAGCAACGTTTTTCAACCAAAGAGGGAGAACTCACATGCAAGCCATCAAAGAGCTGTTTTCGTCCGACATCGGCCTTTTGAGCGTATTTACGGTGGTCGTCGCCATCGGCATCGTGACGTTCATCTACAACTTCGTGCGCAAGCAGATGGACAACAAATGATCTCTCGCGGGCTTGCCGCTTCGCGGCAAGCCGAGGCGATGGCTGCGAGCGGTTACGCGGAAGTTACGCCGACCCCTCGCGGTGAGGAAGCGACCGCATCGCACGCCCGCCAGGGGGCTTGCGAAGAGGCACGCCTCTTGCGCGGCGCTCGCGAGGGCGGGGTAGGCCCTACGCAGCGTTTTCCGAAGAGTCGACTGCCGTTTCGCTGCCCGGGCCTACGCCAATCGGCGGTGGCGCGAGATTGACGATCCGCGTGAAGAGCTCGCGGAATTCATGGGCAGGCTTGGGCCCGAAGCGGGGATCGCCTTTCTCGCCAAAGGCCTCGGCAATCTCTGCCCAGTCCTCAGGGTGCAGGTAACGTTTGGCCAAGGGAAGAATCACCCGTTCCTCGGTGGCCATGTGGCGCCACGCAGCTTCGATTTGGGCCTCAGCGGCCTCGACAAATGCTTCGGCAGCGCCGGGGACTCCCGCCTCGAAACGGCCCAGCGCCTGCTCGAGTGCGCGCATGCGCTGCGCGCTTTCGGCATGCTCCTGACACAAGGCCGCGATGGTTTCGTCGGCTTCGTGCGTGCGCTGCTTCAGGCGCGCAAATAAATAGGCTTCTTCACGGGGGTCGTGCAACCGCTGGGAAAAAGCATCCATGTAATAGAGCATGGCCCAGATCAGTTTGAAATCGGGCGGTTTGCCGTTTCCACCCAAGCTGCGGATCACATAGCGCAGACCATGGAGCACGGCGCCCAGGCAGCGATGTTCGTCCTGAATGATCGAGAGCGCGCGGTTTTGCATCGTGCTAGCGATAGACGAGGACAGGGATTTTCGTATGCGTGAGCACCTTTTGGGTTTCTGACCCCAACAGGAGTCCCCCTAAGCCCCGGCGCCCATGAGAGGCCATGAAAATGAGATCACATCCCCGCTGTGTGGCCGTTTCGATGATCGCCTCATAGGGGGCGTCACTCACGGAGGTAGCGGCATCACAGGCAACGCCGACCTGTTGAGCCAAGGCAAGGCAGGGAGAGAGGATGGACTGTGCTTGCTGTTCCGTCATTTCGGCGAACTTCTCCGGCGTGGTGGTGTCGATGAAGGCGCCCTCGCCGTAGAAAGCGACGGGAAATTCTGGCTGCGCATAGAAAAAAGTGATCTTTGCCCCGATTTCCCGGGCGAAGTCAACGGCCCGCACGACGGCTTCATGCGAAAGCGATGAGCCATCGGTGGGGACTAGAATATGCTTGAACATGGTGTTCTCCCGCATCAACGGATCAGACGTAACGGCCAAACCTCATTACAATCATAGCGCGCAGATCGAAACAAGGGAGTGGAATGAATACTCGACGAAAGAGCGCCCCGGAAAAGGCCTGGACCGACCCTATTGCGACGTGGCACCAGACGTTCGAGGCAGGGGTCGATCCGATGGGCGTCTTCATGCCGCTTTTGCATGCCCAACTCGCATGGCTCGTTCATCCGCAGGAGCTGGGCCAAAAAATCGCAGAATCCGCAGGCCATTTCACCGCACTTGGCTGGCATACCTGGCGGCGTTTGGTTGGGCTGCCGAGTGAAGATGTCGAGCGTCCGCATCCGGACGATAAGCGTTTCGCAGACCCCATCTGGAGCGAGTCGGCAACCTGGGACATCGTCAAGGAATGGTATCTGGCGATGACCCATCGCATTCAGGACATGTTGTATGAAACGCCGGGGTTGTCGGGGCGGGAAGCGCGTCGCGCGGCTTTTTGGTGGCGCAAGTGGCTCAACGCCATAGCGCCCACGAATTTTTTTCTGACCAATCCCGTGGCCATGCGTCGAGCCTTCGAAACGCGTGGAGAGAGTCTGCTGCGCGGTTGGAAGAATTTTCTCGAGGACTTGGCGGCTGGCACGATACGCATGACGCGGCCAGAGGATTTCCAGGTCGGCGTCAATTTGGCGACGACAGCGGGCAAGATCGTTTTTCGCAATGCTTTGTTCGAGCTGATCCATTATCGTCCGCTCAAGGAGGTGGTGTATGCAACGCCCATGCTGATCGTGCCGCCCTGGATCAACAAATACTACGTGCTCGATCTCACGCCCCAGAAAAGCCTAGTGCGTTATTTGTTGGAGCAGGGTTTCGATGTCTATATGATCAGCTGGAAAAACCCGCAGGCGAGTGATCGAGAGCTCGGCTTCGATGATTATTTGCGCGACGGCATCGGCGAAGCTGCCCGAGTTGTGCGCGCCATCTCTCTCAGCCCGACGTTGCATGTGACGGGCTATTGTCTGGGCGGGGCTGCGCTCGCGACCTGGCTGGCATGGGCGAATCGGCGCAATGAAGCGGTGGCTGCAAGCGCCACTTTCTTCACCACCCTCGTCGACTACCACAAGCCCGGCGACATCGAGGTCTTCCTCGATGAAGGCAGCATCCGCTATTTGGAGCGGATGATGGCCTTGCGAGGCTATTTGGACGGCAAAGAAATGGCTGCCGCCTTCCGCTTGTTGCGTTCCAACAGCCTGATATGGCATTACGTCGTCCATGGCTATCTTTATGGCGAAAGTCCGCCGCCTTTCGATGTGCTCTACTGGAACATGGATACGACGCGCATGCCGGCGCGCATGCACGCGTGGTATCTGCGCAATTTTTACTTGGCGAACAAATTGATTCGCAAGGATGCGATCGTCATCGATGGCACGCCGATCGACCTCTCTTGGGTCACTCAGCCAATCTATGCGGTCGCCGCGGTCGATGACCATATCGCGCCCTGGAAAGAGGCGTTTCGCCTCGCCCGGCATGTCAATGGCCCGGTGCGTTTCGTGCTCTCGAGCTCCGGACACGTGCTCGGCATCGTCAACCCGCCGGTGACGCCGCCCAAACGAGAGTTCTGGGTCGCCAGCGCCGCCCGACACGAGGATGCCGAGGAGTGGCTCGAGCGCGCAGAGCACCGGCCAGGCAGTTGGTGGGAGGATTGGACGAGTTGGCTGGCGACGCTCTCCGCACCTCCCGCTGCGCCGCGCCTCGACAGCGAGGAATATCCGGCGCTCGACGATGCGCCGGGCGCCTATGTACTGGCGCGCTGAGCGTCTAGCTTTGCGTCATCGGCGTATGGGAGCGTCTCAGACGATCCAGCATCGGCTATCATTGCAGTTTGATGAAAGGCTGCGCAGCGGACAAACCCGCGAGCGGTCTCGCGATGATTGAATGATGAAACGGGTCGATGATTTCCGCTTGCAGCTAGGCCGGCACGAACTCGTGCCCATCGTGATCGGGGGCATGGGGGTCGATATTTCGACGGCCGAACTTGCCCTCGAGGCCGCACGCCTCGGGGGCATAGGCCATATCTCCGACGCCATGCTGCCGACGGTGTCGGACCGGCGCTACCATACCCGCTACGTCAAGGACAAACTCAAGCAATATAAATTCAACGTCGCGAATAACGACAAATCCATCGTGCGCTTCGACCTCGGCCTGCTGGCTGAGGCTACCGAGCACCATGTGCGCAAGGTCATGGAGGCGAAGCGTGGGCCGGGGCTGGTGTTTCTCAATTGCATGGAGAAGCTGACCATGAACGCCCCCAAAGAGACCCTGCGCGTGCGGCTCAATTCCGCGCTGTCTGCGGGCATCGATGGCATCACCCTTGCGGCGGGGCTGCACCTGTCCTCTTTCGCCTTGATGGAGGAACATCCCCGCTTTCGCGACGCCAAACTCGGCATCATCGTTTCGAGTTTGCGGGCCTTGCAACTTTTCCTGAAAAAGAGCGCCAAAACGCGCCGGCTGCCCGATTATGTCGTCGTCGAGGGTCCCTTGGCGGGCGGCCATCTCGGTTTCGGCATGGACTGGGCCAAATACGATCTGGCCGTCATCGTTGCGGAGATCCGCGCATGGCTACAGCAAGAAGGGCTTGCGATTCCCTTGATCCCCGCGGGCGGCATCTTTACCGGCGGCGATGCGGTGACCTTTCTCGAAAACGGCGCTGCGGCCGTACAAGTGGCCACGCGCTTTACCGTCACCAAGGAATGCGGCTTGCCCGATCACGTCAAGCAAGAATATTTCAAATGCGAGCGCGACGATATCGAGGTCAATACCATCTCGCCGACGGGATATCCTATGCGCATGCTGAAGAAAAGCCCAGGCATCGGCTCTGGCATTCGTCCCAATTGTGAGGCGTATGGCTATTTGCTCGACGCCCAAGGCAATTGCGCCTATATCGAGGCCTACAACCGCGAAGTCGCGCGTCATCCCGATGCGAAGAAAATCCAAGTCTGGGACAAGACGTGCCTGTGCACGCATATGCGCAATTTCGACATTTGGACCTGCGGCGCAACGGCTTATCGTCTGAAGGATACGTCACGTCGCCTGCCCGACGGCAGTTATCAATTGCTCTCTGCCGAGCATGTCTTTCGCGACTATCAGTTCAGCGTGGGGGACACCATCGCTCTTCCGCCCACGGATTGACCCGCCTCAAGGCGCTCGCCCGTTAGAGAAGGCAAAATATATAAACCTCAACCCCATGGAATGAGCTACATGACGTTTTCTCTCTTGATGCAACGACACCACAAGCATTGCGACGAGGCGTTCGCGGCGGCAGAAGCGGCGGCGAGCAAGTGCGACTGGACGCAAGCGCAAGAACAGTGCGCGTTTTTCGTGCGCGCACTGGAGGATCATTTTCGCGCCGAGGAAGAACTCCTGTTCCCTGCGTTCGAAAACGCTACCGGCATGATAGCCGGGCCGACGCAAGTGATGCGCATGGAACATCGGCAGATGCGCGAGCTCGTTGCGGCCATGCGCGCAGCGCTGGAAAGAAAAGACGAGGCTGATTTTTTAGGCGCCGCGCAGACGCTATTGATCATGATGCAGCAACACAACCTGAAAGAAGAAAACATCCTTTATCCGATGCTCGATCGCGCGCTCGCCGCACAGGAAGCGAGCCTTGCGGCGCAGGTAAATGAGCGGCTTGCGGCGTCTTTCTGCGCCGTTTGAGGAGGTTGCGGGTGGGTGAGCGCATCGTCATTGATGGACGCGAAATGCAGCCGCCGGAACCGCTCGAACGGGCGCTGATGGCGCTCGACAGCCTGCCTGTCGATGGCGAGCTCGTGATGCTGCTGTATTGCCACCCGCTGCCGCTCTTCAATATCTTGCGCCACAATGGCTTCGTTTGGGAGGAGCGGGTCGCGGAGGATGGCACGCACGAAATCACCATCCGGCACGCTCCTTCGTCGTGATCGAGGGCCGGCGTGGCCATTCATCCCAACCTTTCCTTCGAGCAGGCGCCCCCTTGGTCGGCGCCGATGCGTTTTTTTCTCACGGCGCCTTGGTTCGGGGTCGTCGCAGGCGTCCTGCTCTGTTGGGCTGGGCCAGGCGCGCTGCAGAGCCGCTGGATGCCAGAGACCCTGGCCCTCGTGCATTTGTTCGTGCTGGGGTTCATGTTGCAGACGATGGCGGGCGCGCTCATGCAGTTCGTGCCCGTCGCCATTGGGGGAAACATTTGGCGCCCGCTTTGGGTCGCAAACGTCGTGCATCCTGCGGCGGCGCTGGGCGCGCTGGCGCTCGTCTTCGCCTTTTTGACGCAGGCAGCCGCCGGCTACCTCATCGCGGCGCTTCTGCTCGCCCCCACCGGGCTTGCGTTCGCGCTCGTGGTGTTGGTGGCCTTGTTCCGCACGGCGCTTCAAACGCCGACCCTGTGGAGCTTGCGTTTGGCGCTTGCCGCGCTCATGATCACTGCTTTCCTGGGCGCAACCCTGGCGCTTGGACTCGGCTTGGGCTGGGAACTTCCCTATCTCGAACTCACGGATGTGCACGCGAGCTGGGGGTTGGGAGGTTGGGCGTTGGTGTTGCTCGTGGGCGTTTCTTTCTATGTAGTGCCGATGTTTCAGCTCACGCCCGCTTACCCGGCGTGGTTTGCTCGTGTCTTTCCCTGGGCGTTTTCGCTCGTGCTCGTATTCGCCACGGCTGCTTTGCGGGCCGCGCCCCTCGTCGCCGAATGGGTGCGTGCGATCGCTTTGCTTCTCGCCGCTGGTTATGCCATGGTGACGCTCAGACTGCAAGCACAACGTCGCCGTCGTCAGGTGGATGCAACCTTCCTTTTTTTTCGCACGGCGATGCTGTCGCTGTTGGCGCTTGCGCTGGGAGGCATCCTGGAGGCGATGTCCGTTTTCGCGGACGAGCCCAAAGTGGCCGTCTTCTTGGGGGTCTTCGCGATTCATGGCGTCTTCGTCTCGGCGATCGAGGGCATGCTTTACAAGATCGCGCCCTTCATGAGCTGGCTTCACCTCCAGCGTCTCTGCCGCTTCGGCATGATGCCGCCGACGATGAATCAGCTGCTCGAGGAATCTTCGATGCGCCGCCAGCTCTATGCGCATTGGGCGGCGTTGGCGTTTTTGGCGGCAGCCATCTTTTGGCCCGCGCTCGCGCAGACGGCCGGCCTTGCCCTGGCGCTCGAATGCGCGTGGCTCGGCGCGAATCTGATTCAGGTTGCGCGGCGTTACCGGCGCTTCAGAGATCATATTCGCGCAAGCGCCCGAGATCGTTGATGGTGATGTGTTTGCCTTGCACCGTGATCAAATTGGCTTCAACGAGGTCGTGCAGGATGCGGGAGAGGGTTTCCGGCGTGAGATTCAGACGCGAGGCGATGATCTGTTTCGAGGTCGGAAGCGTGATCTCGACCTTCCCGACACATTGCCCTTCCGAGGGGCAATGCTGCAAGAGATAGCCGATCACCCGCTGCGCGCTCGAGCGCAGGCTATAGGATTCGACGTCTTGCAGGAGCGAATGTAGCCGTAAGGCAAGCCCGGCAAGCATGTGGCGGGCGAAGAGAGGATCCTTTTCCAACAGTTCGAAGACGGCATCCTTGGCGACATGCAAAAGCAGAGTATCGGCCAGGGCTTCGGCGAACACGGGAAAAGGGCGATCCATGAACATGACGGCTTCGCCAAAGCTTTGCTTCGGACCGATGATGTCGACGACCTTTTCATGCCCGGTCGAGGAAGGGAAGGCCAGTTTGATTTGGCCAAAAACGATCAAATAGAAACCCCGGGGCTGGTCGCCTTTTTGAAACAGCATCTCTCCTTTGGCGAGCCGCTTTTCGCGGGTGTGGGCGGCCAGGTAGGCGATGTGTTGCGGCGATATTTCTTGAAACAAAGGCAGACGGGAAAGCAGGGCAGGGATGTCGAGGGTATGGTGATGAGCGTGGCTCATGAGTCTTCCTCGTGGAAAAAACAGGGGGTATGCCGGTGATCTCGCAACGGCTGCTCAACCATGGCGTTCGGTGAAGTCCTGGCGTGCGCTGAGAACTTTCTTGAGGCCTGCGGGGTCGATGATGCGAATATGCTTCTGGTGAACCTGGATCAACCCCTCTTCCTGAAAACGAGACAGCACACGGCTGACGGTTTCGAGTTTGAGCCCAAGATAAGAGCCGATTTCATTGCGCGTCATGCGCAGGTTGAATTCGTGCGGCGAATAGCCGCGCGCCGTGAAACGTTGCGAGAGGTTGAGCAGGAAAGCCGCGAGCCGTTCTTCGGCGCGCATCACTCCCAAGAGCATCATGACGCCCTGGTCGCGGACGATTTCTCGGCTCATCACCTTATGGAAATGATGCTGGAGCGCGGCGATCTCATGGAAATAGCGTTCGAGATCGGCGAAAGGCAACACGCAGACCTCGGAATCCTCGAGCGCAATGGCGTTGCAGGCGTGCTTTTCCATGCCGATGCCATCGAGCCCGAGGAGCTCGCCAGCCATTTGAAAGCCGGTCACTTGTTCGCGCCCGTCTGCGAGCAGGATCTCGGTTTTGAAAAATCCGGTTTTGACCGCATACAAGGCGGTAAAGGGCTCGCCGGTGCGGTAGAGGCTCTGACCGCGCAGAATGCGCCGCCTGAGCTTGACGAGCTCGTCGATTTGGCCCAATTCGTCGGCGCTGAGGCCAACGGGCAAACAAAGCTCACGCAAGTTGCATTGCGAGCATGCCTCACGCAAGGCGGCAAGAGGCTTGACGGCAGTCAGATGCGAGGCCATGGGGGGTTGAGGGGGGTTTGATCTGTGTCAACACACCGTGTCGGCGCTTTTGGCATGCTTTCTGCGTATCTGCTGAAGATCCGATCGAACCGCGGCGCTAGCTCTGTTCGAAAGGAAGAAGCGGCCTCTACGCCTCGAGCGCCGTCCATTGACCCATTGCTGTGACGTCACGTGAGCCATTATCAAGAATTAATCTTCGACCCTCAAATCATCCGCCGCTTCGATGTGAGCGGCCCACGCTACACCTCCTACCCAACTGCCGATCGATTCGTCGAGGCCTTCGACGAGAAGGCTTATCGTGCTTGGTTGGGTAAGCGCACAGTGGGCGGCAATGCAAGACCGCTTTCATTATATTTTCACATCCCCTTCTGCAACACGATCTGTTATTACTGCGCGTGCAACAAGATCATCACGAAGGATCATGGTCGCTCAGCGAAGTATCTGCGCTATTTGGGCAAAGAGCTGGCGCTGCAGGCGGAAGCGCTCGATGGCCCCCATGAGGTGATCCAGCTCCATTGGGGCGGCGGAACGCCGACGTTTTTGTCTCCTGAGGAGATGCGCCGGCTGATGGAGATGACCCAGCGCCACTTCCGCTTGCTGCCTGGGGGGGAGTATTCGATCGAGGTCGATCCACGCAAGGTCGATCATGAAACGGTGAGGCTTTTGGCCGAACTCGGTTTCAATCGCATGAGCGTCGGCGTGCAAGATTTCGATGCGCGTGTGCAACAGGCCGTCAATCGCATCCAAAGCATCGAGGAGACCCGGCAGGTGATCGAGGCGGCGCGCGAGTTCGGGTTCAAGGGCATCGCCATCGATTTGATCTACGGCTTGCCCAAACAGAATGTAATCAGTTTCAATCATACGCTCGACGAAGTGATCAAGCTCGCACCCGATCGCCTGTCGATCTACAACTATGCCCATTTGCCGAATCTCGCCAAGCCGCAACGCCGCATCAACGAGGCCGATTTGCCTACTCCCGAGCAAAAGCTGCAGATCCTGCAATTGGCGATCCGGCGGCTGACCGATGCCGGCTATGTGTTCATCGGCATGGACCATTTCGCCAAGCCCGACGACGAACTCGCGATCGCCCAGCGCCAGGGGCGTCTGCATCGCAATTTTCAAGGGTATTCAACGCATGCGGAGGCTGATTTGTTGGCTTTCGGCGTCTCCGCGATCAGCAAGGTGGGCCCGACGTATAGCCAGAACTTTCGCACGCTCGACGAGTATTACGATGCGCTCGATCAGGGGCTATTGCCGGTCATGCGAGGAATCGAGCTCACGGCCGACGATTTGTTGCGGCGCGCGATCATCCAAGCCCTGATGTGTCATTTCGAGGTCTCCATCGAATCGATCGAAATCGCGCATTTGATCGATTTCAAGTCCTATTTCGCCCCGGAGCTCGCGGCCTTACGTGAGATGGAGCAGGCGGGCCTTCTGACGATCGATGACCAATGGATTACCGTGCAGCCGAAAGGCCGCCTTTTGGTGCGCGTGATCGCGATGGCGTTCGATAAATATCTGCGCGCCGATCGTGAGCGCACCCGTTACTCGAAAGTGATCTGAAAGCCTTGGCGGCCTTCTGCGGACGGCGCGTAGAATCCGCACATGGTCGCGGACAATTCTCCTCTTGCCCTTGCGCTGGTGGGCCTTCTCGGCGCCGCGCATTGCGCCGGCATGTGTGGCGGCATCATCAGCGCCCTTGCCTTGTCGGCGCCCGCGGGCAAAGCCGCGCCGCGCGTGCATCTGGCGTATCATCTCGGACGCCTCTCGAGCTACATGGCGGCCGGCGCCATTGCCGGCGCCCTGGGCGGGATCGTCGCGGAGCTCGTCTTTTGGCAACGCTTCTTGCAGTTTCTGGCGAGTTCGATGCTGATCGCGATGGGCGTCTATCTTTGCGGGGCAACGGCGTCGCTGGCTTGGTTGGAAAAGCTCGGCCAACGGCTCTGGCACATGCTGCAACCGCTGACTAAACGTTTCTTGCCCGTACAAGGGGTGCGACAAGCGCTGCCGTTGGGCATGCTGTGGGGCTGGTTGCCTTGTGGGTTGGTCTATGGCGCCTTGACGGTGGCGATGACGCAAGGGTCTGCAGGCCGTGGCGCGCTGGCGATGTTGGCTTTCGGTTTGGGCACGCTGCCTCATCTCTTGCTGATGGGGATGTTGGCGCAGCGCGCACGACGCTTCTTGCAAGCCAGAGCCCTGCGATGCGCTGCTGGCGCGTTGATCATGGCTTTTGGCATGGCAGGGCTGTTTTGGCTGGCTCGTGAGATAATAAGAAATCCCTAATAAACCTCACGGAGAGAATACGATGGCACTGACTCCTCACGATCTGGTCGTCGAAGCGAAGGCGCACATCAAAGAAGTGACGCCGGCTGTGGCGCAGTCCCTGCTTGGCCAATGCGTAGTCATCGACGTGCGCGAATACGACGAATATGCTGCGGGACATCTGCCGGGCGCGATCAACATTCCACGCGGCATCTTGGAATTTAAGATCGGCATGGTGCCTGAGTGCGCCAACAAGGACAGCGCCGTGCTGCTCTATTGCCGCACCAGCGGCCGTGCGGCATTGTCGGCCGTGCAATTGCAAAAGATCGGCTATACCAATGTCGTATCGATGGCAGGTGGCTTCGAAGCGTGGAGCCATGAAGGGCGGCCTGTCGAAAAGCCAGAGCCGATCAATTTCGATTAGATGAGCGAATCGACTGCAGCGCCGAGGCTTGAGACTGCCGAGCTGGCGATCGGCGGCATGACCTGCGCCGCCTGCTCGGCGCGCATCGAGCGCCAGCTCAATAAGCTGCCGGGTGTCGAGGCGACGGTGAATCTGGCCGCCGAGCGTGCTCATGTACGCTTCGACGTAAGCCGAGTGGATCTGGGTAGGATCATCGACACGATCGTCAAGGCAGGATTTTCCGCCACGCCGACGAGCGAGGAGAGCCGGCAGGAAGAGAAGGCGCGCAAGGAGGCCGCCTTACTGCAGGAAAAACGCCGCTTCTGGATCGCTGCGTTGCTGACCCTGCCGCTCGTGGCGCAAATGCCCTACATGGTCTATGCGGGCGGTGGCGTGCATGATGATTGGCTGCCTCGCTGGCTCCAGTTCCTGCTCGCGACGCCGGTGCAGTTTTGGATCGGCGCACGTTTCTACGTGGGCGGTTGGAAGGCGATCCGGGGCGGCTCTGGCAACATGGATGTCCTCGTCGCGCTTGGGACGACGATGGCCTGGGCCTACAGTACGGTCGTCTGGCTCTTGGATTGGCATCGCCATGTGTATTTTGAAGCCTCGGCGACCGTCATCACCTTGGTTTTGCTCGGCAAGATCCTGGAGGCGCGTGCAAAGGCGAAAACCGGCGAGGCGATCGAGGCGCTCGTGCGCTTGCAACCTGCGACGGCTCATGTCGAAAAGGCGGGCGTCCTCGTCGAATTGCCAGTCAAGAGCCTGATTCCTGGGGATTGTGTGCAAGTGCGTCCGGGTGAGGCGGTTCCCGTCGATGGGCGTATCCTCGCAGGGTCGTCTCACCTCGATGAGGCGATGCTGACGGGCGAGAGCCGGCGTGTGGCGAAAAAAGAAGGCGACTTGGTCTATGCCGGCACGATCAATGGCGAGGGACTGTTGCGCATCGAAGCACTCGGCGTCGGGCGCCATACTTTGCTTGCTGGCATCGTGCGTTTGGTCGAGGAGGCGCAGGGGTCGAAGGCGCCCGTGCAACGGCTTGCCGACCGCATTGCGGCGATTTTCGTGCCTGCCGTGGTTTTCATCGCTTTGCTGACCTTTGCCGCCTGGTGGCTGATCGGCGGCGATTTCACGCAATCATTGATCAACGCCGTCGCGGTGCTCGTGATCGCCTGCCCCTGTGCGCTGGGCTTGGCTACGCCGACCGCCATCATGGTCGGGACGGGGCAGGCTGCGCGCGCCGGTATTTTGGTGCGCAACGCGCAAGCCCTGGAGCTCGCCGAGAAGATGGCGATTCTCGCCGTCGATAAGACGGGCACCTTGACCGAAGGCCGGCCTGCCTTGACTGCGATCGAGGTGAGCAATCCGCACTGGTCCGAAGAAGCGGTGCTGCAGCTGGCAGCGAGCCTCGAAAGCGCGTCGACGCATCCCTTGGCGCTCGCTGTGGTCGAAGAGGCCAAGCGCCGCAACGTGTCCTTGGCGATTCCCGAGGCGGTGGTCAATGAGGCGGGAAAAGGGATTCGCGGACGCGTGGCGGGCGTGGAGGTTGCGGTCGGCGCACCCGAATGGCTGGGGCTTGCGCGCGAAAACACCGAGGCAAGCGAGATCGCCGTCGCCGTCGGCGGGAAGGTCATCGCGCGATTGACCGTGACGGACCCTCTCAAGAAGACCGCGCGGGATGCCGTCGCGCGTCTCAAACGGTTGGGCGTCGAGGTGGTGATGCTGACAGGCGATCACGAGGCGGCGGCCAAGGCGATCGCGGCAGAAGCCGGCATTGTGCGCTATTTCGCCCGTGTTTTGCCGGCTGAGAAAGCGCAGCACGTGGCAGCGCTCAAGCGCGAAGGGCGCATCGTTGGCATGGCGGGAGACGGCATCAACGATGCGCCTGCCCTGGCGAGTGCGGACGTCTCCTTCGCCATGGGAGCAGGCTCCGATGTCGCCTTGAAGACGGCCGATATCATCTTGATCAAAAACGACCTCCAGGGCGTGGCCGATGCGATTTCTCTTTCCCAGGCGTGCTTGGCCAAGATTCGCCAGAACCTCTTTTGGGCCTTCATCTACAATGTGATCGGGATTCCTGCAGCAGCGTTGGGGTTGCTGGATCCCATCATCGCAGGGGCGGCGATGGCAGCCTCGTCGGTATCGGTGGTGAGCAATTCGTTGTTGCTCAAACGTTGGCGACCAGAAAGGTAAGACAGGCAGATGGAAACGACGACGATCGCGATCGAAGGCATGGCCTGCGAAGGCTGTGTAAGCAGCGTCACGAAGGCGCTCATGGCCTTGCCTGGCGTGGGCAGAGTGGCGGTGACCCTCGCGCCAGGGCAGGCGGTCGTGGAGTACGACGCGGCGCAGGTTGCTCGCGCAGCGCTCGTCGCGGCGATCGAAGAAGCGGGATTCGAAGCCCATTGATCCCCCTATAATCGGGGCTTTTCCAAGGAGTCAGCCGTGGCTTTGAAGGACGTGCCTTCCGGCAAGGATTTGCCCAATGATTTCAACGTCATCATCGAGATTTCGATGCATGCCGAGCCGATCAAATACGAAGTCGACAAGGAATCGGGCGCCATCTTCGTAGACCGCTTCATGTCTACCGCGATGCATTATCCCTGCAACTATGGCTACATTCCGCATACCATCGCTGGCGATGGCGACCCCGTCGACGTCTTGGTGGTCTCGCAGTTTGCGTTGCCGCCGGGAGTGGTGGTGCGCTGCCGGCCGATCGGGATGCTCAAGATGGTCGATGAATCGGGCGAAGACGCCAAGCTCTTGGCGGTGCCGGTCGACAAGCTCACGCCGATGTATCGTGCGGTGGAATCCCCCCGTGATCTCCCCCAGATCCTGCTCGATCAGATTGCGCATTTCTTCGCGCATTACAAGGATCTCGAGCCCGGCAAGTTCGTCAAAGTCGAGGGCTGGGTCGGTCCCGAGGAGGCCAAGCGAGAGATCATGGAGGGTGTGGCTCGCTACCAGGCCGCCAAGGAAAAGCCTGCATTTTGAGTGGCGATGGCCGACATCAAGATCGCGCTGGCGCAAATCGACTCTACCGTCGGCGATTTCGTCGGCAATGGTGAGAAGATCCTCGGCGCCGCGCAAGAGGCAAGGCGGCGAGGCGCCGATTTGCTCATCACGCCGGAGCTTGCGCTCTCAGGCTACCCTCCCGAGGATCTCCTCTTGCGGCCCGATTTCTATCGCGCAAGCCAAAAGGCGCTGGCGCAAGTCGTCGAAAAAAGTCCGCTCCCCATTCTCGTCGGCCATCCCGAAGCGTGCGACGGCGCCCATTACAACGCAGCCTCTCTGGTGCACGATGGGCGTCTCGTGGGAACCTATCGCAAACAGCGTTTGCCAACCTATGAGGTGTTCGACGAGGCGCGCTATTTCCGGCCAGGAAATACGTCCTATGTCTTCGAATTGAAGGGGGTGCGTTTCGGCGTCAATATCTGCGCCGATGTCTGGTCGCCCGAGCCGGCCGCTGCTGCGCGCAATAGCGGCGCCCAGGTGTTGCTTGCGCTCAACGCCTCGCCTTTCCATCGCGGCAAACAGACCACACGCGAGACGATTTTGCGTCGCCGCGTCGAAGAAAACGGCATTCCGGTGCTCTATTGCAATTTGGTCGGTGGCCAGGACGAACTGGTCTTCGATGGCGCTTCGTTTGCGCTGGACGCCGGAGGCGAACTCGCGTTGCGCTTGCCGTTTTTCGAGGAGGCGCTCGGGATCGTCGAATATCGCGATGGACGCCTTTGCACGGCCGCGATCAGCGAAACCCCTCCTGAAGAAGCGCTCGTCTATACGGCGCTCAAGTTGGGCGTGGCCGATTATCTCGGCAAGAACGGCTTTCCTGGCGCGATCGTGGGCTTATCAGGAGGAATCGATTCGGCGCTGACGCTGGCGATCGCCGTCGATGCCTTGGGGGCCGAGAAAGTGCGCGCGGTGATGATGCCCTCGCCCTATACGGCGCCGATGAGCATTGCCGATGCGCGCACGATCGCGGCCAACCTCGGCGTCGAATACGACGAGATCCCGATCGAGGGGGCGATGCGCGAGTTCTCCGCCCTGCTTGCTCCCCTGTTTGCGCGCTTGGGGGAAAAGCCCGCTTGGGACACGACGGAAGAAAACATTCAGGCGCGTATCCGCGGCCTATTGTTGATGGCGATCTCGAACCGCACAGGCCGGATCGTGCTCACGACCGGCAACAAAAGCGAGATGGCCGTCGGCTATGCGACACTCTATGGCGATATGGCCGGCGGCTTCGCCGTGATCAAGGACGTTCCCAAGACTTTGGTCTATCGGCTCGCGCGTTACCGCAACAGCATCGCCGCGGTGATTCCCGAAAACGTGCTGCAGCGCCCGCCTTCTGCCGAGCTCAAGCCGGACCAAACCGACCAGGACACCTTGCCGCCGTATGATGTGCTGGACGCCATCGTCGAAGGCTACATGGAACGCGACGAGAGTCCGCGGGAACTGATCGCCAAGGGCCTGCCGCATGACGCCGTGAGGCGCGTCGTCTCCATGCTGAAAAAAAACGAATACAAGCGCCGGCAGGCGCCGCCCGGCATCCGCATTTCACGCCGCGCTTTCGGCAAAGACTGGCGTTATCCGATTACTTCCCAATATGCCGACGAATGGAGTGAGTCATGAAAAAGATCGAAGCCATCATCAAGCCGTTCAAGCTCGACGAAGTGCGCGAGGCTTTGCATGAAGTCGGTATCACCGGGCTGACGGTCACCGAAGTCAAGGGCTTCGGTCGTCAGAAAGGCCATACGGAGCTCTATCGCGGCGCCGAATATGTGGTTGATTTCCTGCCCAAGATCAAGATCGAGCTCGTCGTCACGGACGCCATGGCCGAGGCCGCGATCGAGGCGATCATCAAGGCCGCGCGCACCGGCAAGATCGGTGATGGCAAGATCTTCGTTTTGCCCGTGGAACAGGTGGTGCGCATCCGCACTGGCGAGGCCAACGAGGCTGCGATTTGAGCTAGAAGCGTCCGGCGTCGAGCTTGGCGGGAAGTTCCGGCGTCACCTCCTCGAAACGTAGGATGCGCTTGCCTTTGTGTTCGCGCAGGAAGGCTTCTGCATCCGCACGCGTGGCGAGCGGCACGAATTCGTGCCCCATCGGCCCCAAAACGTCGGAGCCGATCACGTAATGAGCGCGCTGTGCTTCGATCGGCTGCACAGTGTAATACTCGGTGACCCAGAGCGAGACCATTTGCGCGCGTGCATGGCCCGGCGCATATTTGGGCGGATCATGATAGAACTTGAACATATCCTTGGCGCCGTCGAAGAAATGCGCATGCCCATCCTGGTAGACTATCGTCGCGACCCAATGCGGGTACTTGGCGACGAGCATGCCGCACACCGGGCACATGTCTTTCGCGCCCGGTTTGGGAATCCTCGGCGCTGAGGGGGTGGGAAGCTTGCCTTGCGCCAGCGCGCCGCCGATCCACAACAACCCTAGCAGGCCAAAGCGACGGCGGTCCATCAATGCTTGTGCTCCGCGGCTTTGCCGGATTGCTCCATGGCTTTTTGCCGCCGCTCGGCGCGGCGCTTGCGGATCATGGCGACGTCCTTGGCCATGTCCGTGTAAGCGGCAAGCAAGGCGCCGTCGAAATTCGTTAGCTCGCCGCCATGCGTGGCCTGCGCGGCTTTCGCAGCGTCGGCGCTGCCATAAGCGACCTTGCTGCGTGCGGTCATGACGCCGGGGATCTTGCTGCCGACCAGAAAGCTTGCTTTGTCGACTTCGACGAGCGGCTTGATCTCGGCGCTGGACGCATTGTCGGCGACCCAGATTGCTTTGGGTTCGCGATCGATGTTGAGCGAAAGGGAAATCGCCGCGCAATGCAGAGAGCATACGCCGTCGGGCAGGTCGTCGGAATATTGAATCAGCATGCGCGAATGATGGAACTGTTTGCGGTCCATGCCGCAATAGGGACATTTCGCGTATTTCTCGATGTCATTGACGTGCGCTTGGGGGTCCGCTGGCTTCTTGGGAATGAATTGCATGGGCGTGCCGTCATGAGGGCATTGATTCGCGCGGACAGGCGCAGCGGCGAGCCCGGCGCCCGCGAGTAGCGTGATTTTCAGGGCAGAGCGGCGATCCATGGCGTCCTCCTTTCCTCAAATCAGGGGATCATCGAACCTACGCACTATACGCACTCGATCATGCGAAGGAATGCGACAAAACGTCGCAGTTCCTTGGCAGCTGGAACAGACGATAATCTAGGCGCTATCATGAGCTTATTGTTTCCTACGCGCGCCCGTCTGCCCCTATTCCCCACGCGCAGCCGGCTTGGCTTCGCGTTCCTCGCGCTGTCGTTGCACGTGGCGGCCTTGGCGGGCTGGCTTTCGCACGGTGGTCAGGAACACGCGCGCGAGGCGCCGCGTCCGATGAGGGTGCGCTTGGTCGAAGCCCCGGCCGTAGAGCGTCCTCGCGAAAAGGCTGCGCCGCCCAAACCCGAGCCGCAGCCACGGGCAGCGCAGCCGACGCGCATTCTTGCGGTAAAACAGCCCTCTCCCGCCATGGAGACCTCTTTTATTGCCCCTCTGCCCCCCGTGGCGACTGCCGCGAGTGTGGAGCCGGCAGCTGCGCAGCCCGAGGGTGAGGCAAGGACGAAATCCGACGCCTTGCCAATCGAGCCGCCTCGCTTCGACGCGGCCTATCTCGACAATCCCAAACCCCTTTATCCGCCCGCCTCTCGTCGCCTGGGAGAAGAAGGGAGGGTCGTGCTGCGCGTCCATGTCTTGCCCGATGGCCGTCCCGAAAGCATCGAAATCAAGACCTCAAGCGGCTATCCGCGTCTTGACGCGGCAGCGCGCGCGGCGGTGGAAAAATGGCGCTTCATTCCCGCGCGGCGCGGCGACGAGGCCATCGCGGCGTGGGTGTTGGTGCCGATCGTGTTCAATCTCGAAAGCTAGCATATGTCGATTCAATTTGGTTTGTCCCATTTTTGGCAACAGGCTGACGCCGTGATTCAAGGCACGGCGATCGTGCTTTTCCTGATGTCCGTCGCGAGCTGGATGATCATCCTCTCCCGCTTCGTCGCGCAGCTGCGGCTCAATCGCGCGGTAGAGCGCGCTGCAGTGAGCTTCTGGGCGGCGCCGGATACGGAGTCGGCGCTGGCCGCGCTCGCGGCGAACGACAAGAGCGGACTTTTCACGAGCCTCGCGCAGGCGGGAATCGCAGCGGCGCATGCGCACCGCCGACATGAAGGCGGCATCGGCGCGGGCGTCTCGCTTTCCGAATTCGTCACGCGCGCCCTGCGTCAGCGAATCACCCGCGCCCAGGCGCAGATCGAAGCGGGACTGACCTTTTTGGCGTCGGTGGGCGCAACCGCCCCCTTCGTGGGCCTCTTCGGCACCGTCTGGGGCATCTACCATGCGCTCGTGGGTCTGGCCGGCGCCAGCACGGTCGTATTGGAGAAGGTTGCCGGGCCCGTCGGCGAAGCCCTGATCATGACGGCGGCCGGCCTTTTCGTGGCGATTCCGGCGGTGCTCGCCTACAACGCGCTCGTGCGCGCCAATCGCTTGGTGCTGGCAGAGCTCGACGGCTTTGCGCATGATTTGCACGCCTGGCTCGTGACGGGCGAACGTTGGCAAGGGTAGCGAGATGGCGTTCGGCAGCTTCGAAACGGAAGGAAAAGCGACGCCCATGGCGGAAATCAACACCACGCCGCTTGTGGATGTGATGCTCGTCTTGCTCGTGATCTTCATCATCACCGCACCGCTTTTTTCTCAGGCCGTGCCGGTCGATTTGCCGCGCGTGGCGAGCGCGCGGCTCGATGAAAAACCACGGACCATCCAGATCGCCATCGATCGCGACGGACAACTCTATCTCGACGGCCAACGCACTGCGCATGATGCCCTTGCAGCGCATCTCGCGAGCCTGGGCGCGCAAAATCCCGAATTGCATCTGCGCGCCGATCGCGAGGTGCGCTATGAGCGCGTGGCCGAAGTCCTCGCGCTCGCCCAGCGCCATGGCATCGTCAAGATCGCTTTTGTCACCGAAGCGCCGCGGCCCTAAGGAGCGGCCTCGTTTCGCGGGGGGGAAGCGCTGATCGTCTGGGCGGATGTGTTCTCCGCCAAGGTCGACGAGAAACGTAAGCGGCGCCGATGGGCGAGGCCCGCCGACGTGAAGGGGGCGCGTGCGCGCCCCATGCATGCTTGATGGAAGCCACGCTTTCTCGCCGACGGCGGCCGCCCATCACGAGCATGCGGCCAATCGTCGCATGCGGCGTTTTGTCACTATGCCTTAGGCAAGATCGCAACTAGCATCCGCTCCCGTGACATCCGATGGCGATGAGGGAGGATGCTGTGCCTAGAAAAATTCATTATGAATGCTGGTTCTCCATGCTGGCGCTGACTTTCGCCGTCCAGTCAGCGAGGGGCGAAGAGGCGCGACTCGATGAGGTGAGCGTCACCGCGACGCGTGAAGCGCGCGCCACATTCGACGTGCCACAAGCGATCGCCGTCGTCGGCAAGGAGACGCTCAAGGACAAGAAAATGTATAACGCCAAGGAGGCGCTGCAAGAGATCCCTGGCGTATTGATCGACAGCAAAAACGGCGGCTTCGACGCCCGGCTGATCATCCGCGGGGCCGGACTCAAGGCGCCATATGGCATTCGCGAGATCATGATCCTGCGCGACGGCGTGCCGCTTACCGATCCCGATAGCTTCACGCGACTCGATTTCGTCGATACCCAAGACATCGAGCGCATCGAGGTCGCCAAGGGGCCGGGCAATCTATTCGCTGTGGGGTCGACGGGCGGCACGATTCAGGTTCTCTCCAAATCGGTTTTCGACGAAACGGCCAATAACCTGAAAGTCGGGCTTGGCAACGAGGGAACGGAGAACTATCACCTCCGCTATGGCGGCATGATGACGCAGAATCAAGCGCTCGCGCTGACCGCCACATACCGCAAGATCGACAACGATTGGCGTTCCTGGAATCAGTTCGACACCACCCAAATCTCGCTCAAACACGGCCTATTGCTTGCCGCCGGCGATGCCTGGGAAAGCGAGATCTCCTACGCCGAAGCCAACGTGCAGCTGCCTGGAGTGATGGACAAAACGCTGTTTGACCGCTTTCTTTCGACCGGCGAGCAACAGGGAACTTCGGAAGCTTGGAAACATTCGGGCCGCTACTCCAAGGTTTGGTTTTTCAACACACGCTACGAGATGCAGCGGGGCGACCTCAGTTTCAAACCGCGCCTTTACTACAACACCTGGTATCACTATCACCCGGTCACCGGCGTCATCAACGAAACCCAGGACTGGGTCTGGAACCTGGGCGCCGATTTGGAAGCGCACTGGCGCCATGCGGGCGGGGTGTTGGTGGGGGGCGTCACGGTGCGCCAAGAACGCACGCCCGACTCACGCAAGTATCAGTATCGGGATGTGACGACCGGCCCCGGCGGTCGTATCGTCGCGACCCGATCTGACGCCAAAGGAACGCTGGCCGAGATCGACGACGCCAAGACGCTACTGACCGGTTTCTATCTCCAGGAGTCTTGGCGACCTTCGGAGCGTTGGATCGTCGACCTAGGCCTGCGCTATGACGTCGTGGACTTTTCCGATCGCAACAATCAAATCTGGAAATACGATTATGCGACGGGGAAATATGTCGCCGGCGCCGGCTTGACCACGCTGTCGAAGACGTTTCGCTTGCCCGCGCCGAAGCTAGCCGCAAGCTACCGGTTGACGCCCACGCTCAGCCTGTTCGCCATGGCGGCGCAGGCGGGCCAGATTCCCTCACAGTCGGAAATTTCCAACAACCCCGCGCTTGAGGCGCCGATCGCGCAAAACTATGAGATCGGTCTAAAAGGGCGTGGTGCGGATTGGCAATTCGACACGAGCCTCTATTACAACCCCGTCTCGAAGGAGATCGTCCAGCAGACGAATGGCGGCGTGACGACCTATCTCAACGCAGGCAAGACCGACAAGAAGGGTTTCGAATTCGCAGGCCAGTTCCGCTTTGCGCGCCAGTGGGAGGCGGGCGGCTATTACAGCCTGACGCGCTATAAATATGCGGAATTCAGCGAGCCGGTGCGGATAGGCAATACGACCGTGAATATCAATCGCGCTGGCAACTATCTGCCTTTCATTCCGCGCCATCAATATGGCGTGTTCCTCGGCTGGCAAGGTCAAGGCTGGCGCGCGCGCCTTTCGGCCAACAGTTGGGGGAAATACTGGCTCGACAACGCCAATTCCGAGCAATACGAAGGATGGAAATGGGTCACGAATCTCTCGCTCGGTTATCAATGGAGCGGACATTCGCTGACATTCAACGCCGAAAATCTCTTCGACAAGCGCTATGCGGTCGAGGTCAAGAAAGACACGAGCGGCAAAGTCACCTATATGGCGGCGGCGCCTCGAATGATGGCCCTGACCTATCGTTACGATTTTCGCTGAGGGCTGGTCATGGGGCGCCTGATTCTGTGGCTGATCTTTGCTTCATCGCTTTCGGCGCATGGCCAGACCATGCATCGTCATGAGTCCGCATCCGCCGACCAAGACATGCGGACAGCGCTCGCCAAATCGAGCGCCTTGAAATGGACGGATGCGCCTCTGCTCCTGCCGGCGCGCGCAAAGCACGGCGAGCGCAGCCGCGCCGAGTTGGTCCTGGCGGGCATTGCCGCGCCGAAGGTCGAAGTCTTCGCCGCTGCAGGGGAGGAGGCGCGGCGGCGCGTCGCGTATGAGGTGGCGCAAGGACGCGTGCGCATCGAGTCCGCTTCTCCAAAGATCGGCAATTACCATTGGCTGGTCGCGCGCGAAGAGCACGTCGATGAAGTGCGCGTAGCCTCGACGGCCTGGTATTTCAGCAATCCCGGGGAGTCCCCGCAGAGGCTGCTCGCGCAGGCGAAACACGAACTCGAGATCGTGCCGGATCCCTTACCGCGTGAGCATGCGAGCTATCGCGAAAGTGAAAAGTGGCGCTTTCTCGTGCGTTTCCTGGGACAGCCCCTGGCTGGCGCCTCGGTGCGACTGGATACGGAATTCGGGAGTCATGTCCGCTTCGTTGCGGACGGCGAAGGCCGGGTCATCATCACCTTCCCACGTGATTTCCGCACGATCGCTGAAGAAGGGCGTTCTCGTCACGCGCCAAGGCGTGCGAATTTCGTGCTTTCCGTCGCTCACGAGGCGGATGGGCGCCGCTACTTGACGGCGTTCAATCATGTCTATGGCGAAGATCCCGACCGTCAGCGTAGCCTCGCCTGGGGCGCCCTCTTTCTTTGTGTGGGCATGGCATTGGGCGTGCCCCTGCTGCGCACGTCTCGACCCTCCAGCAAACAGGGAGAAAACAATGTTTGACATGAAAGGGCTGCCTCTGGGAAAAATTCGGTTGGGCGTGCAACTGGTGATGTTCTTTCTCACCGTCTATGGCAGCGTCCTGGTCGGTCATTACCTGGCAGACAAGATCTCCAACGCGCTGCCAGCGCTTTCTTGCGCCTACGATTCGATGAATGGTGGTTACTGCGTATTGGTGCCGACGCAACATCAGTTGCATCATCGCATTGGCGAAGCGATCGTGCGCGCCAAGGAAATCACGCTTGGCATGGTGTTGCCGCTGGTGATGACCTTCGTCAGCTTTTTTGCTTTTTTCTTTTTCCTGGGTAAGGCATTCTGTGGATGGGTCTGCCCTCTGGGCACGCTGCAGGAGCTCATCGGCAAGCTTGGTCGGCGACTTGGCTTTGCCGCACGGCGTCTCGATGGCGCCGACCTCCCCGAGGCGACGCGCTTGCGCTGGGTGAAATGGTTTTTGTTGATCGGACTCGTTTTCTTGTTGCCTTTGCTGACGGGTCTGGGCTATACGCCCCATAGCCTCGGCAACCCCTATTGCGATATCTGCCCTTCGCGCGTGCTCACTACCTTGTTCTCGGGCAGCACGCAAGAGCTTGCCGTGCGCCTCAATGACGGCATAGCCTTTGCGCTTGGCGCTTTTGCCAATGTGCTCGTGGGCTTTCTGCTCGTCGCTGCGCTCGCACTACGTCAGCCATTTTGCCGCGTCTGCCCGTTGCTGGCGCTGAATGCGGCGTTCCAACGCCTCTCGCCATTGCGCCTTTCCAAGCCCGTCCGTGAAAAATGCGGCAAGTGCACGCTCTGCAGCGAGGCTTGTCCCCTGGACATCCCCGAGATTTCTCGGGAGGCCGGCCGACGCGCTTACAACGAAGACTGCACGCTGTGCGGTCGCTGCGTAGAGTATTGTCCTCAGGACGGTGTGATTCGTCTCCAATGGGGTCCCTTCGTGCTGTTTTCGTCAAGCCGCGAATACTCCAAGAAGCGGCTTAGCCGTGAATTGCCCGATGGCGCGCCGCGCCCGCTCAGATTCATGACGCGGAGCACAGCGGGCGATGCTTGATCTGACCGCTTCCCAGGAGCTCGCGTTTGCTGCCGTCTGGCTGTTGGGCGTCTCCTTGGGACTCACTGCCTGTGCCGCGACGTGCCTGCCTTTTCTGGGCGCTTGGACGTTCGGGCGAGCAGGCGGGCGCTCGGAAGCATTCCAGCATACGCTCGCCTTCGTGCTGGGGCGACTGGTGAGTTACACCCTGCTCGGCGCCTTCTCGGCCTCGTTCGGCAGGGGGCTCACCGAGGCTTTGGGTATGCGAACGGGAAATTGGATGATCGGTGGCGCGAGCCTTCTCGCCGGACTATGGCTTTTTTATCGCCTTTCTGCCGTTTCTCAAAAGGCGCGTTCGCAGCCTGCACCCCAGCCGCTGAGATTTCAGCGGCCTCGTCGTGACGCCATGCCCGTCATATTTTTGGGCGCCTCGGTTTCCTTGGTTCCTTGTGCGCCCTTGGCTTCTTTGCTGGCTCTGGCAGCACAGGCGGGCAGCTGGCCGCTTGGCGCTGGGTACGGCTTCTTTTTTGGCCTCGGCGCGGCAACGACCCCTTTATGGCTGTTCGTACCCTTGCTTGGCCACTTGGGAGGGCGACTGGTCCACGGACGCTACTGGCTGCGTCGTTGGCTTTTGTTGATGGCAGCCATCGTGTTGATGGGCCTCGGATTGCAGCGGCTATTTCTAGCCGTCTGACAGCAATCACTGCGGGTGTGAGGGTAGGCCACGGGTGGATTCCTGGGATTCGTCCGCTGAGCGACGCGTATTGCCTCGGGCGCAGGCCGCGCGAGCGCTGCTTCTAATCCGCGCGAACGTATGCTCGGCGTCCGTCAGCGCTGCAACGCGCGCTTCGTGTCGATCACGCGCTTCGATGAGTCGCTTCGCTTCTTCTTGCCAGCGCGTGAATCGAGCGTCATGATGATGGAGAAGATGCGCACGACGATGACGTGTAAACCATTCATGAGCGAGATGTTCGTCTTTGCGGACGCCTTCGCCCCTCAAGTACATTGCCCCCAGGCGAAATTGCGCCGCCTTGTCGCCAGCTTCGGCCGCCAAGCGGTACCAGCGCGCAGCCTCTTGGGGTTGGTAAGGTACGCCACCGGCATATTGGTAAATGAGTCCAAGATTGTAGGCGGCATCCACATGCCCTTGTTCGGCAAGCCGTGTCCAGATCGCGATCGCCTCGTGGGTTTGTCCCCAACGATGCCGCCGCGCTGCATCGGCGAAAGCGTCGGCGAGATCCGTCGCTTCCGCATACGCTAGCTGGCCCCACAGGATCAAAACAAATGCGAGATGCGTAGAAAAGGCCTTCTGCATCATTCGTCTGCCTCCCTCGAGGCCGGATGCTAGCCCCTCGACATCTGACGGTAAATTGGGCAAATCGTCGCGCGACGATTTGCCACAGTCGAATACTCGGCGAGTAAGTGAGAAAAAAGCCGGCCTCTGGGGCTGGCCTATGCAGACGGACGGCGAACCGTCAGAAGGTATAGCGTAGGCTCGCATACAGCGAGCGGCCTGGCCCCGGAACCGCCGTCCCCCATTGAGGAATCACGCCTTGGGCGCCGATGGTCATCGTCGTACCTTGTCCTAGATAGGCGCCGCCGGTGGGATGAAAATAGAGCCGGTCGAAGAGATTTTCGATGCCGAAATCGAGCCGCGCCTGTTTCCAGCTGTGGCTTGCGCGCACGTTGACCAGACCATAGCCTGGCGTTTTGATCTCGTTGCGCACGTCGGAGACATTGTCCTTTCCTTTGACCAGTACGACTTCGAGCGCGTTGTCCCACTTGCCCACCCTATGCGCCAATGATAACTTGGCATGCAATGGCATGATGTTGTAGAGATCGTCGCCGCTCTCGAGATTCTTTCCGCGCGTGTAATTGAGCACCCCCTTTATGTCGAATTCGCCCAAGTGCGTTTTGCCCAAAAGGATCTTGCCCGAGAGATCGATGCCATGGAGACGGGCAGACTGATTCACATATTTGAGCACGGTAAAATTGTTCGTGATGGGCGTTACACGGGGAGCGTTTGCCGTGGCATCCCACTGTATGGCATCGATGTAATTCGCAACACGCGTGTAAAACGGCGTGGCCTTGAATTCCCAGAAGCGGTTTTCGTCATGCCAATCGAATGTCGCCGAGAGCGTGTTGGCTTTTTCCGCTTTGAGGTCGAGATTGCCGATATAGCCATTGCCGTCGCCAACGAAGTTATTCATCAACGCAGCCATCTGCCAAGTAGACCACGGATAGAGCTCGTAAAGTCCAGGAGCGCGTTCTTTGTGTGCGAACCCAAACTCTAGCTCGAATGTTGGATGAGGCATATAGCGTGCAACTACGGTCATATCCCAGTTGTTGAACGCCCGTTTGTGGTCTCGCGCATTGAAGAGATTGGCGTCTCGTCCTTGATTGCCGCCACCGTTGGGGTTATAGCCAATGGCTTGGCCGGCGTTCGTCTTGACATATTCATATCTTAGCCCGGCAAGCGCAAGCCAAGTGGGTGAAAGCTGATTCTCCAATTCTCCAAAAAATGCCAGACGGCTACGCACCCCATCACGGATGTTCCAGAAGGTGCCGGGCCACATGCCGCCGCCAGAGGGAGGCCACCAGTCGTCGAGCGCAAAACGATGCCATTCTGCGCCCAGGCGCAACAGCCTGTTGGAAGATAGCGCGACATCGCCTTTGACCTTTACACCATCTGTCATACTCTGTGTGTACATCGGCATGCCTGCAGCACAGCTTGCGCTGATCGGCGTGCAAGGCGCGGCGTTGATGGCGCTGGGCCCGCCGGAGCTCAACCCATACCAAAAGCGTTTGTCGGCGCCGAAATCCATGTAATGCTCGACTTTTTCATGCCATAGGCGCAGATCGAGCGTTCCCCACGCCAAAGAAGCCAGGTAGCGAAGATTCAGTTTGTAGCTTTCGTTACCCAAAAGATCCATGCGCTGATTGGGGTAGAGTTGATACGGCATGTCTTGGACATGAGCCTTTGCTTCGATGAGTTGGTCCGTGTTGCGCCAGGCGACCGAGAGGATGTGGTTACGTGTGCGATAAGCCGTAGAGCCGACTTCGTCGAGCGGCAAGGTATGTCCGGCTCGGCCCGTAAATGGGGCGTTGGCCGGGTTGGCGTACAGGCGTTCTTTGAATGTGCCGCCAGCTCGGTAGTTGTCGGCTTCGGCAAAGGCTCCTCGATAACCCAGGCTGAACGCTTCGGTGGCGTGAAGGACGGCGACGTTAGCGCCATAGGCGCCGCCATTGCTGCGATAGAAAGCGCCTACTTCCCCGGTGAAAAAGCGACCTTGTCCCGGTGAGGCAAACAGAGGCGGCGGGCTATCGATTTGAATGACTCCACCTAGGGCGTCACCGCCTGCGGAAACGGGCGCGATACCGGCCCAGAGGCTGGCCGCTGCGACACTGCTTGGGTCAAGATAGGAGAGCGGCGTATTCATGTGATTGGGGCAGGCGGCGTAGAGATCCATGCCGTCAACGGTGAGCCGTATTCGCTCGTCTGCAAGGCCATGGATAGCCGGCAACGAAGAGACGCCGCCTGCGCCATAAAGGCTGACACCCGGCACATCGCGCAATAGGGACGCGGTATCGCTGGTTGCCGGGCGCAGCGCACCAAGCGTGTCTTTTTCGATGGTTACGCCTACCGGCGGCCTCTCTTTCCTGGCTCTGATGACTATGTCCTGAAGTGTTTGTTCGGCGGACTGTGCTTGGCATGCAAGCAGCAAAGCTGCGCTACTCAACAATACTTTTTGCATTTTCATGGCGCGCGGCATGAACGTCCTCCCTCATCGTCAATTGGCTGGAAAATGGTGGCCATTCTAGGAAATGGCCTTGTTCGAGAGATGCGGCATGATGTCGCAGCTACTGCGTGAGGGAGGATCTGGGTCACGTCAGATCGGGAGAAGAAGGGCATGTGAATTCCTAGCACGCGGCTGGTCAGTGCGCGGCGTGGGGCGGGTGCAAAAATCTTGCTCGATGCATGAGGCGGCGGACGAGCCCAGCCGATGAGTCGGCTGGCGAAACCCTACCAGCCTAGCCCGGGATCATCCTGGCATGCGATCCTTGTGCTGACCGCGGTGCGACAGACCTTTCGGGGTAAGCTGCAAGCCGGTAAGGAATTAAGGAAACCCTGAATAAATCGGCTGCGTGGACGGATGTCGGTGTTGCGAAGCGCTTGTTCCTTTGGGCAACTTCTTCTGGCGTCTCGGTCGCTACCTTCCGGCTGCCGCACGCTTTGCCCGCTCGAGGGGTTTTCTTCAGCATTCTCCTCAGGCTGGGCCTGACGTCTTGAATTGATCAGCGCGATGCACGGCGGGTGTTATTGCTTTTCTTAGGACCGTTTTGTGCTTGCTGCGGGTGCTCAAAGAGGATGTGGCCCTCTTCAGAGAAGATATGGCGGCCTTGGAATTCGAGGTGAAGACCCTGCGAGGAGATGAGGGCTCTCTCAAAGGCGAATTCGACCCTTTCATGGGCAGCGATTCCGTGCGCCGCGCGCTCTCGTCAAGGCTGCTTTTCGCGGCGGCTGAGGAGGAAGACGATTCTTCGCTGCGGGATTTCATGCATTTCAGCATGGCATGGATGCCCCCGCAATGCTGCGGGCTTGCGCATGTCCGCATGCGAAGACTTTTCGAGGGCTGCTGCCCAGGTGAGTCAGGCGGCCAGCCGAAACATGACGAAAAAATAGCGTAGGCCTTGCCAGAGCGTCGAGACGCCAAGCAGGATCACGGTGAATGCAGCGATGCGCAGGAAAAGCCCACGGATTTTTGCGCTCAACTTGGCGAAGAGAAAGGATGCAGAAAGCATGGCCGGTAACGTGCCCATGCCAAAGCTGATGAGTAGCAGCGCACCGCCTGCAGGGCTTGCTGCAGTGGTTGCTTGTACGGCCATGGCCATGGTCATCGAGCAGGGCATCAGGCCGTTCAGGATGCCGCCGATCGCTGCGCCCAAGATCGGGCCGCGCTGCGTGGCGCGCAGGAAACGTTCGCGCAGCCAGGAAAATGGCGCAAAGCCGAGGCGATTGCGGATGGGCGAGAGTCCCAGAAGATCGAAACCCAGGAGGATCACGAAGCCGCCCGCGAGGATTTGCAAGAGGCCCTGCGCCAGCCCGAAGCGGCCCATGCCGACCAATGCATGGCCCATTCCCGCAGCAAGGGCGCCGATCGCCGCATAGACAAAGAGCCGCCCGCCGTGATAGGCGAGGTAAGGCCAAGGCCCTTTGGCTTGGAGGCGCATGAAAAAGGCCGAAACGAGTCCGCCACACATGCCGAGGCAGTGACCCGCGCCGAAAAGACCGGCCAGGAAGGCTGCGCCCCAGGACCAGGGGGCGATCAAATGGGCGGAGTGATCCATGACCGTCTCTGGAGGCGGAGCGAATTGGCAACCACCGAAAAAGAGGAGAGCGCCATCGCGCCGGCGGCGATCATAGGGGTGAGTTTTCCGCTTGCTGCGATGGGGATTGCCGTGACGTTGTAGCCGAGCGCCCAAAACAGATTCTGGCGGATGATGGCCATGGTTTCGCGCGCCAGTTCAATTGCCGTGGCGACACGGCCGATGTCGCCGGCGATCAGCGAAACGTCCGCGGCTTCGACGGCGATGTCGGAGCCGCCGCCGACGGCAAAGCCGACGTCGGCAGCGGCGAGCGCCGGCGCGTCGTTGACGCCATCGCCGATCATGCCGACTCTGCGGCCGCTTTCTTTGAGGCGCATCACGAGTCTTTGCTTGTCGGCGGGAGAAAGGCGCGCATAGACATGCCGTATGCCGACGAGCTCAGCGATATGGTGCGCAACGGCAGGGACGTCGCCCGTGGCGAGGATGGTCTCGATACCCATCTGATGTAGCCGCTCGATCATGGCCTGGGCCTGTGGCCGTGGCGCGTCGGCGATCGCGAAGAGGCCGAGACAGCGCGCGCCTTGGGCGAGATAGACGGGCGTCTTGCCTTGACGCGCAAAGGCTTCGGCGGCTTGCGCCCAAGGTGCGACATCGATGCCGGCGTCCGCGAGGAATTTGGCTGAGCCGAGCCGCAGAGGCGCTTCCTCCATCCTCGCTACGACGCCGGCGCCGGGCACGGCGCAGAAATCGAGGATTTGTGCGGCGGGGGTGACTTGGCGGGCGTGAGCCCATTCGACGATCGCGCGCGCGAGGTAATGCTCGGAATGGCGTTCGACGCCGGCCGCGAGCGCGAGCAAGCGCTGCTCGTCTTCGCCGGCTGCGACGAGGAAATCGGTGACCTGCGGATGGCCTTCGGTGAGCGTGCCCGTCTTGTCGAAGACCAGCACGTCGAGTCTGGCCGCATGCTCGAGCGCTTCGCCTTTGCGCAGATAGATGCCTCGCCGCGCTGCTTCTCCCATGCCGACCATGATCGCCGTTGGCGTGGCCAGCCCAAGAGCGCATGGGCAGGCGATCAAGAGAACGGCGACGGCGTGCGCGAGCGCCAGGGCGAAGGGGCGTCCAGCGAGTAGCCAGCCCATCAGGGTTGCCGCGGAAATGAAGCCCACTGTCGGCACGAAGCGTGCGGAAATGCGATCGGCGAGTTTCTGCACGGGAAGTTTTGCGCCCTGTGCTGCATCGACGAGTCGTACGATGCCGGCGAGCACCGTCTGAGCGCCTACGGCGCATACCCGCAGCAAGAAACTGCCGGCGATGTTCAAAGTGCCGCCGATTACGAGATCGCCCGCCTTTTTCGTCACGGGGCGTGCTTCGCCGGTGACGAGAGATTCATTGACTTGCCCTTCCCCCTCGATGACGACGCCATCGAGGGGAATTTTTTCGCCGGGGCGCACGCGCAGTAGATCGCCGACAACGATGGCGTCGATCGCGACCGTTTCGTCGCCCTGGGGCGTTACCCGCGTGGCTTGAGCCGGCTGCAAGGCAATGAGCTTGTGGATCGCTTCCGAGGCTTTGCCCTTGGCGCGTTCTTCGAGATAGCGGCCGGCGAGCACGAAAGCGAGGATCGCCGCGGCCGACTCGAAATAAACATGCTGGTGCGGGCGCAGAAGACCCGGCAAGCTGTAAAGGTAGGCGGCGCTGGACCCCAAAGCGATCAGGGTGTCCATGTTCGCTTCGCCTTGGCGGGCGAGCGCCAAGGCTTTGGTGAAGATCGGACGTGCCGGCCCCAGCACGACGTAGCTCGTCAAGATGAATTCCAAGAGGCGCAACAAGGGCTGTCGATGCATGAGCATGCCGGAAAGCAAGACGGGCGCGGATGCGATCGCGGCCGAGAGGAATCGTTTCTTGGCGGCTTCGATGCGCGCCTTCTCGCGCGCTCGTGCGAGTTTCCGCTGGCTGAGCGTGTCCATCGGCTGCGCGCGATAACCCAAGCGGGCGACGTGGGCGAAAACTTCCTCTTTGCCGAGTCGTCCGCGCACATGGAGCGTCTCGGCGGCGTAATTGACGCTCGCATCGATGACCTGGGGATCGCGCTTGAGGCTCAACTCGATGAGGGCGGCGCAGGAAGCGCACGTCATACCCTCGATCACGGCCATGTATTCTTGTATGGGCTGGTCTTGTCTGATTGGCGCGGACGAACGGGAGCTCTGGCGGGGGGCTGCGCTTGCCAGATTGCCGAGAATCGCATCGACGACGGCCAGCAGCCGATGCTCGGGGAGCCGCTGGGCGTCGTAGTCGATGGCAGCCGAGCCGATGCGAGGCGAGAGGCGCACGCCCCGAACGGCGGGATGCTTGCGCAGCAAGATTTCGAAGAGATAGCTTTTTTCCTCATCCTGCGCGAGGATCGGCGAGATCAGGCGCAATCGCCAGGGTAGGCGATGGACGAGGCGGTAGCGGCTCACGATCTGCGAAATCGCACGAGCAGGAAGAAAAGGTAGAACACGGCAAGCCAGGCATCGAGATGCTTCGCGGGCGCCTTGAGCCAACGCTCGCTGATCAGGCTCCAATGCACGCGAATCAAATAAAAGAGGAGGACGTCATTGGCGAAATTGAGCAGCGCTTTTTCCGTGGTTGCGCGTTCGATCAGGGGACGTAAGGGATGGGGTGCGAGCGTGATGAGCCGCGCCTTGAGATCGCCGAGCCGCTCGCCGAGAGTGGGGACAGGCTCGTCTTCCGCCCTCGGCTCTTGATCCGCGTATTTGGCGAGCATGGCAAAGAGGCGCGCGGCAAGCCATTTTTCCTCGAGGCGGCGTGGGTCGAAACGAAGCGCGAGCTTGCCTTCGGGGGTGTGCCAGCAAACGTAACGCATGCCGGGCAGCGCCGAGAGCTCGGCCTCGAGGCGCTGGCCGATCTCGGGTCGGCGCAGGGCAAGCGGCAGCCGCAGGCGCAAAAAACCGGGGGCGCGCGCCAAGACCTCGACGTCGCGGGCATCCATGGGCGTCATGCGGCGCTATCGGACTGGGTAGGCGCACCGCCGGCTTCGGCCATCAAGTCAGCGAGGTTTTCCTTCTGCTCGGCGGCGACATCCTTCCCCCACCCCATCAGCTTGCTCGCGGCTTCGACGATTTCCTTCTGGTATTTGCAAGCGAGATAACCCGCCACGAGTCCCCCTGCAGCGCCTAGCGCTAATAAGGCCAAGGGGTTTCTCATGGCGCCGGCTAGCAAGCCTTTGCCAGCGGCATAGCCGCCGGCGGCCAGCATGGCGCCGGGCAACATGGGGTGCGACATCATCTTGCCCATCATCGCAGGCATCTGATGCATCATGTCTTCGCTCATCATGGCGTTCTCCTCGTATTGGCGTCAGTGGGTGATACGCGATCGTTCTGTGTGGAAAGCCGTTCGCTGTGCAGGTCGTGGATCATCTGGTAAATGCCTCGACACCCCTCGCAACAGAATTCGAGCACCTTGCCTTCGGTCTCAAGCCGGAAAGGCTCGTTGCCTACCGGCAGCGCGCAGAGATCACAGGGTTTCATGGCGAGAATAATCCCTCGATATGGCGCACGAAGAGGGCTTCATCCGCTTCGCCGACGATTTTGCCACGCACGATGCCGCGGGTGTCGATAAAAAACGTCGTGGGAAGCCCTTTGACGCCATAGGACTTGGCGATCTGCGCCCTTTCGTCGAGGAGCGCGGGGTAGGCGACGGCGATCTTGTCCATGAAACGACGCACGGTGTCCGCGTCCTGCCCGACATTGACGGCGATCACGAGCAGGCGCCGATCTGCATAACGTCGCGAAACTGTGTCAAGGAGCTGCATTTCGGCCTCGCAATAACGGCACCAGTCAGCCCAGAAACGCAGCACGAGGGGCCTTTCTGCCGCGAAAGAGGGGAAATGGACGGTTTGGCCGTCGAGGCGACGGGCAGTGAACGCGGGCGCCGGATCGGCGATGTTGAGTGGTTTGGCCGGCTCGCCCTGCGAGCAAGCGGCCAGGAAAAGAAGCCCACACAACAAGCGCTTCATGAGAAAAGGTACAAGCGGGAACGCAGAACGATGAGGCTCGAGAGCACGGCGAAGAGTAGGAAAACGATGGCCGTAAAGCCTGCCAGACGTGCGGAGAGGCGTGCAATGATCGAGATCAAGCTCGGACGGCGGGAAAAGAGGCGCAAGACGCCTACCGCAAGGCCGCTTGCAGTGGCGGCGAACAAGGGGAGATATAACGCATAGCCGAGGTATCCATATTCGGGCTGCAGGATGCAGAAGGGGCAATGATGATGAGGGTGCTCATAGATGTAGAGCGAAAGAAAAGAGAGGATGCCGATGAGGGCGGCGGCAAATCCAGAGGCCGCGCCCACGGTAGTCAGATAGCCGGAGAAATCGCCGCCTAGCCGCCAATGCCAAAAAGCGGCGCCGATGGCGAACAAAAGCCCGCCAAAGAAGATCGCCATCGCAGGCAAAGGCGCCAGCGTCGAGATTTCGGCTGCGAGGGCGGATGAGCCTTCGGAGAACAAACTGCCGCAGCAAGAGGTGATCACGTCGGCCTTGAGAGCGAGAAAATAGGAAAGCATCAACCAAAGATTCGCGGCAAGAAATGGCCAGAGCGCGATCAGATAAGCATATTTGATGCGCACGAGCGGGTAGTCACGCGCTTGATTGTCGGCATGATTGAGCACAAGCCAAATGGCTGCGAGGAAAAAAATCGAAAGTTGCAGGTAAAGCGTAGGAAAGCCGAAGGGATTGACATTGAGGCTGCCCACTGCGCACATGGCGCCGACGAACATGACGGCGAGTTTGTCGGCCGTGAATACGTAAAGCAGGGTGGAAAAAAGCTGCAGAAGGCAGACGAAGGCGACGAGCGTGGAAAAGAGATAAGTGCGTCGTTCCAGCATGAGCTGCCGTTCAGAGCCACTCGTGACGTCCCAATGGCGGATCACTTGCACGGCGAACGGGAAAGCCCCGGTGAGCATCGCCAGCGACAGCACCGCTGCCAGGATGAGCGCCAAGATCGCAGGCTGGAAGATCATCGCCGGTCGTAGATCTCGATGATGCGCCCATCACGCATCGAGACGATGCGATCGCAGAGGGAGGACTCGACGATCAGCGGGTCGTGGCTGGTGAGCACGATGGTGCGCTTTTCCTCGGCGAGACTTTCGAGGATGGCGAGGAACTCTTTGGCGAGCCGGGTATCGAGGTTAGCTGTCGGCTCGTCTGCGATCAACACCTGCGGATCGTTGATCAGGGCGCGGCAGATCGCGACGCGCTGCTGTTCGCCGCCGGAAAGCCACTCGATGCGGGCATTCCGGCGCTGATCAAGGCGCAGACGCGCCAGCAGCGCCTCGCCTTTGGCGAGCAGCTCACGACGCGGGAGGCCTAAAGGGTAAGCCGGCAAGATCACGTTCTCCAGCGCCGAAAGCCCACGCAGCAAATGAAATTGTTGGAAGACAAAACCAAACGTCTTGCGACGAATTTCGGTGAGAAACCGTTCGGGCAAGCCCGAGACGGCTTCTCCCAGCAATTTCACACGCCCTTCGGTCGGGCGCGCGAGCAGCCCAAGGATCGTGAGCAAAGTGGTTTTCCCCGAACCCGAGGGGCCCTTGAGCACGGTGATGCGCTGCGCGGGGATGGTGAGATCAATGCTGGAAAGCGCACAAAATTCGTTGTGTCGGCCTTGGTTGAAGACCTTGCGAATGCCAGAAAGTTCGATCATAGGCGCATGGCGGCGTCAGGGTCGATCGTCGCGGCGCGCCAGATCGGCACGAGCGTCGCGGCCACATAGGGCACCACCGTGAAGAAAAAGAGCGTTGCGATTTGCAAGCCATCGATATGGGGGGGCAAGGCGAAGCGCGGGTAGAGCACGGCCCACCCCTTCAAAACGGGCTCGAAGAGAAAGGCGTGTTGGTGGAACACATGCAGATAGGCTGCGAGATAGCCCACCAGGAAAGCGGCCAATGCGATCAGTATCGCCTCCCAGCTCTTCATCGACAAGACCTCGCCCGTTTCCCAACCGATGGCCTTGAGGATGCCGATTTCTCGCCTTTCTTCGGCCGAAAGGCCCGCGGCCTTGTCCCAGGCGAAGATGACGAACGCCAAGATCGCCGCTGACAAGAGCGCCAGCATCAGGCCCTCGCGCCAATCGAAAAGCGAGGCGTAGGTGCGCAGCACTTCTTCGCGCAGGATCGGGCGGGAGTCTGGCAATTGGTTGAGGAGCTTTTTCGCGACGTTTTTGACCTCCTGGGGGTTGGCGATGGAAAGCGCCACATCGGTATAGTGCCCCTCGGGATACTTGAAGAAAGCGCGGAAATCCGCCTCGTGCATGAGCACGAGGTCGGCGCTCACTAACTCCGAGGCTTGCGGAAGCACGTCGCCGACGATGAAGGTGAAGAGCTCGCCGGTATAAGAGCGAAAAGAGACGCCATTGCCGGGCGCAAGCCCACGTGCGCGCATCAGTGCGGGGCCGACGACGATCTCGCCGCGCGCAATCGCCATGTCTGGCGCGACCATGAAGGTGTAATTGGCTTTGACGACCGCGTCGTAATAATAGCCCCATAGCCGCGGCTGGATTTTCTGCACGCCTCGTATCGTGCCGAGGCGCTCGAGATATCCGGGAGGAATCAGGTCGTGACGACCTGCGACGAGCCGCTGCAGAACGATCTCTGGGCTGGCTGCCAGCAAGGACTGGGTTTCGCGACGCAACGCATGGGTGTAAAGCGAAACCGAGGCGAGCACGAACACCAAGGCCGCAAACAGCAACAACAGCCCGAAATGCTTGGCCTTTTTGCGCGCGAGCGAAGCCAGGGCGAAGTCGATCAGGTATAGCTGCTTTTCAATCCAGGTGCGCATAGCGGGCTAAGAGTCCCGCCGGCGGGGGCACGAGGCTACCGGAAGGAAAGTGTTCGAAAGCCAAAGGGTGGTCCTGGAAAGCCGAATGTAAATCGGCCTGGGAAAGATGGCGTGTATAACGCGCCTCGGTGAAGAGCACAGGGTCTGTGAGCTGCAAGCGCGCTACGAGCGCGCGCGCTCCCTCGCGCGTCGCCGCGAGGCGATTTGCGCGCCCGTCTGCTTCAATGAAAGTGGCCCAAAGGGCGACCGCGCCAAGCGCCAGAAGGATCAGGGCAAAATGGGCCGGACGCATCGGAACATGCCATCGACGCCGACCCCATGTCGGCGCTTGCGCTATATTACCGCAGCTTGCTCGTCACAATTGATGGGCGGCGCGCATCAATGCCCCCCGTAGGGCGATGGTCAGACTCGAGCCCAACCCGATTTTTTGTGCCACGGCAGGCAATAGAATCAACGAAGCGAGCGCAAAGCCTGCGCCCAGCAGCAATGCAATCATTTCGGTTTCTTCGTTTCGCTTCGTCTTCGCTGGCTGTAGGGGGGTATTCATGGCCTCTCTCCTGCGCATCCCATTGATTAGACTTTAGGCCTGCGCACGGAGATTGAAAATGCGACCGATTGTCGCACCTGCGTGCGCTTAGAATGGACGAAGACGCTCCCCGCCGGAGGTGCGAGGCGCTTGCGCGGGAAGCTCAGGAGGGTTTTCTTGAAAGGCGAAGGAGTGCGCGCATGACACGAATCCTCGGATGGTTCTGGCTATTGCTCGCAGCCCCGGTTTGGGCCCAGGCGTTTGCTGCGGGCTTCCGCCCTTCGATGACGCCGGAGCTTGCCGCCCGTTTGCAACGCGCCGATCTCGCTGCAGGAGAACGCTTCTTTGAGCGTAAGTGCAGCCAATGCCATGATGGCGAAAAGACGGGCGGCCATGCCAAGGGTCCATTCCTCTGGAATTGGTATGGACGCAAGGCGGGCACGGTTGCAGGATTTGTGTTTTCGCCGGCGATGCAGAAAGCCGGCATCGTTTGGGACTACGCGACCCTCGACCATTATCTTGCCGACACGGAGCGGGCCGTGCCAGGGCGGGCGATGGACTTCATCGGCATTGCCGATGCCGACCTGCGCGCTTCGCTGATCGCCTGGTTACGGCGGCTCAATGACGAACCGCCTCCGCTGCCGGAATGATGCCGGGAAGGAGCCAAGGATGGAACGAAAATCTTTGTTGAGCGCCTTGGCCTGCGCAATGGCGGGCGATTGGCATCAAGCCCATCGCCTCGTGCAGCAGGACGAACATGACCCACTCGCCTGCTGGATTCATGCGGTGCTGCATAAGATCGAGGGGGATGCGTGGAATAGCCGCTATTGGTATGCGCGCAGCCAAGGCCGACGCTATGAAGACTATGCCGACGCCCAGGCGGAGCTTTTGGCGATCCGCGCCATGCTCGAGGGAAGCGACTGACGGGGGAGGTATGTATCGGGCGCCTCTCGCGCCACAAACCCCAAGATTTCTTTGAAGCCTTTGCTCAGCATCCGTCAAGGGGATCATGCAAACAGGCGCGCGAGCGCTTCCCCAGGAGAGGGCTCGCGCATGAAAGCCTCGCCGACGAGGAAGGCGAGAATGCCATGGTCTTGCAAGCGCGCAACGTCTGCGCGCGTAAAGATGCCGGATTCGGCGACCACGATGCGATCTTTCGGGATCGACGGCGCCAGCGTGAGGGTGGTGGCGAGGTCGACTTCGAAGGTATGCAAGTTGCGATTGTTGATGCCAATGAGCGGCGTCGTCAGACGCAGGGCGCGCGCGACTTCGCCTGCGTCGTGGCACTCGACGAGCACTGCAAGCCCGAGCTCTTGGGCGATGGCCTCGAGTTCGGCCATTTGAGCATCCGTCAGCGCGGCGACGATCAAGAGGATCGCATCGGCGCCGAGAGCGCGCGCCTCATAGACTTGGTAAGGATCGATGATGAAGTCCTTGCGCAGCACGGGCAGCCCGCAGGCCGCGCGCGCCTCTTGAAGATAGGCAGGCGCGCCTTGGAAAAAAGGGCGATCGGTGAGCACCGATAGGCAAGCCGCCCCGTGTCTTTCGTAGTCTGCGGCGATTTCGCTGGGCCGAAAATCGGGCCGGATCACTCCTTTCGACGGGCTCGCCTTTTTGATTTCGGCGATCACGGCCGGCTTGCCCAGCGCAATCCGGCTGCGCATCGCGCCGAGAAAGTCGCGCGGCGGGGCGCATTCCTCGGCGGCTGCCCGCAGCGCAGACAAGGGCTCGATTGCCTTGGCGGCGGCGACCTCTTCCCGCTTGGCGGCAAGAATCCTGGCCAATATGTCGCTCACCTCAGACCTCGTGCGTGACGCGTATGAACTCGTCCACCTTACGCCGCGCCGCGCCCGATTCGATGGTCGCACGCGCAAGCTCGATGCCCTGGCCGATGTCGGGCGCGAGATTGGCGGCATAAAGCGCCGCGCCGGCATTGAAGACAACGATTTCCAAGGGAGCGCCCGGCTGGTTTTCAAGGGCGGCGAGCAACATCGCCTTCGATTCCTGTGCGTCATTGACCTTGAGGCTGCGATTCGAGATCATCGAGAGACCAAAGTCTTCCGGATGAATCAGGTATTCGCGGATCTCGCCCTCCTTGAGCTCGCCGACCATGGTGGCGGCGCCAAGCGAGATTTCGTCCATGCCGTCTAGGCTATGCACGACGAGCACGTGCTGGGCGCCCAAGCGTTGCATCACCCGCACTTGGATGCCGACGAGATCGGGATGAAAGACGCCCATCAGGGTATTCGGCGCGCCCGCAGGATTGGTGAGGGGGCCGAGGATGTTGAAGATCGTGCGCACGCCCATCTCGCGGCGCACAGGCGCGACGTTTTTCATCGCCGGGTGATGATTCGGCGCGAACATGAACCCCATGCGGCAACGCTGGATGCAGGCTGCGACCTGCGGCGCGGCAAGATCGATCTTCGCGCCCAGGGCTTCCAGCACATCGGCCGAGCCGGATTTGGAAGACACCGAACGGTTGCCATGTTTGGCCACGGTCGCACCCGCGGCAGCCGCGACGAAGGCAGCCGCAGTCGAGATGTTGAAGGTATGGGCGGCGTCGCCGCCGGTGCCGACGATGTCAATGAAATGCGCATCGTGCGGGACTTCGACCTTGACGGCGAATTCGCGCATCACCGCGGCGGCGGCGGTGATCTCGCCGATGGTTTCCTTTTTCACGCGCAAGCCGGTGAGAATCGCCGCGGTCATCACGGGCGAGACCTCGCCTTTCATGATCTGCCGCATGAGGTGCACCATTTCGTCATAGAAGATCTCGCGGTGCTCGATCGTGCGCTGGAGCGCTTGCTGCGGAGTGATCATCATGGCCTCCCATGGAGGAAATTCTCGAGCAGCCGATGGCCGTGCTCGGTCAAAATCGATTCGGGGTGAAACTGCACGCCCTCGATGGCGTGCGCCCTGTGGCGCACGCCCATGATTTCGCCATCCTCGCTCCAGGCAGTGACCTCGAGGCAGGCGGGCAAGGTCTCGCGGCGGATGGCGAGCGAATGATAGCGGGTGGCGAGGAATGGGCTGGGCAGGCCTGCGAAGACGCCTTTACCGAGGTGATGGATCGCCGAACGCTTGCCATGCATCAATTGCTTGGCGTGGACGACTTCGCCGCCGAAGGCGTAACCGATGCTCTGGTGGCCCAGACAGACGCCGAGAATGGGCATTTTGCCTGCGAATGCGCGAATGGCGTCAACCGAGACGCCCGCTTCTTTCGGCGAGCAGGGGCCCGGCGAGATGACGAGATAATCGGGGTTCATGGCCGCGATTTCTGCGATCGTGATCGCATCGTTGCGGAAAACGCGCACTTCCTGCCCAAGCTCGCCGAAATATTGGACGAGGTTGTAGGTGAAGGAATCATAGTTGTCGATCATCAGCAGCATGGGCGTTTTTTCATGCGAGGCGCGTATCCAGCCCAGCCTCGGCCATTTCTGCGGCGGCGAGTTGGGCCTTGGCTTTGTTCAGGGTTTCTTGCCATTCGGCGTCCGCATCGGAGTCGGCGACGATGCCGGCGCCGGCCTGGACGAAAATATGGCCGTCTTTGATCAAGGCGGTGCGGATGGCGATGGCGAGATCCATGTCGCCGGAAAAGCCGAGATAGCCGACGGCGCCGGCGTAAAGGCCGCGCTTCGTGGGCTCCAGTTCGTCGATGATCTCCATCGCGCGCACCTTCGGGGCGCCCGTCACCGTGCCCGCGGGGAAAGTCGCCTTCAACACCGAAAGCATCCCTTCATCGTCGCGCAGCTCCCCTTCCACGTTCGATACGATGTGCATGACGTGTGAGTAGCGCTCGATGGCGTAGGCTTCCGTGACCTTGACGGTGCCGATTTTGGCGACACGGCCGACGTCGTTGCGTCCCAGATCGAGCAACATCAGGTGCTCGGCGCGTTCCTTTTCGTCGGCGAGTAGCTCTTCGGCGAGGCGCGCATCCTCTGCCGCCGTACGCCCACGGCGACGCGTACCGGCGATGGGACGGACGGTGATCTTGCGTTTGCCCTCACTTGCTTCGAGGCGCACGAGGATTTCGGGCGAGGCGCCGACGACTTGGAATTCGCCGAAATCGAAATAGAACATGTAAGGGGAAGGATTGAGCGTGCGCAGCGCCCGATAGAGCGCAAGAGGGCTCGCTGCGAAAGGTTTGCTCATGCGCTGCGAGAGCACGACTTGCATGATGTCGCCATCGACGATGTATTGCTTGGCGCGGGCGACGGCTGCCTTGAATTCTCGTTCGGGGAATTCGTAGTTTGGCGTTGTCGGCGCAACCATCACATCCGCCGGGATCTCGACGGGTCGGCGCAGCTTCGCGATCAGCTCCTTGAGGCGGGCCTTGGCATGCTTGTAAGCGCCGGGGAAACCCGGCTCGGCATAGACCACGAGCGTGAGCTTGCCGGAGAGGTTGTCGATGATCGCGATCTCTTCCGAGACGAGGAGCAGGATGTCGGGAATCCCCAAGGGATCAGGTTTTTTGCACTCCGAGAGGCGGGGCTCCACGTATCGGACGGTGTCATATCCGAAATAGCCGACGAGTCCCCCTGTGAAGCGGGGCAATCCAGGAATCAGGGGCGCCGAGTAACGCGCCATGAATTCCGAGAGATAGGCCATGGGGTTGGTGTGGCTGCGCCGCTCGGCTACGCGGTTGCCGGAAAGGAGCAGAATCTCGGGCCCGGTGACGCTGATGCGCAGGGGAGTCGTGAGGCCGATGAAAGAATAGCGTCCAAAGCGCTCGCCGCCGACCACCGATTCGAGCAGGTAAGAATGTGGGCCTTCGGCAAGCTTCAGATAGATCGACAGCGGCGTGTCGAGATCGGCGAAGGTCTCGAGGGTGATCGGAATGCGGTTGTAGCCCTGTTGGGCAAGGCGGTCGAATTCGGCTTCGGTGATCATGGGGACGTTGTCAACTGCGCTCGGTCGCTGCCGGCAAGCGCTTCCTTCCGGGAATGCCCTCATGCCACGGAAGCCGGGAGGGCTGCCCCGCATCAACCCGAAAGCGAAAGCGGCATCCCCGTCATCGTTTTGCGATGATCGCGGCGGCTTCGACGAGCGTGCCAACTATAGCATCCGCAGGCAGCGTGCGCACATTGCGCCCTTCGTTGTAACCGTAGGGCACTAGCAGCACGGAGCAGCCGGCCGCGCGTGCGGCTTCGAAATCATGCACCGAGTCGCCGATGAAAGCTGCTTCCTGGGGTAAGACGTCAAGGCGCCCGCAGGCCCAGACCAGCGGCATCGGGTCCGGCTTTTGCCGCGGCAATTGATCGCCCGCGACAACGAGGTCGAGATACGGCGCAAGCCCCGTGCGCGCCAGCAAGGGCGCTGTGAAGTCACGCGCCTTGTTGGTGATGACGGCGAGCGGAAGATTTTTGGCCTTGAGGGCGGCAAGCCCTTCGAGAACGCCAGGGAACGGCCGCGTGGCGTTTCCGTTGCAGAGCGCATAATGACGCCGGAAGCTTTCGAGCGCCGCGGGTGGCGGAGGCGTCGAATCGTCGGCGGCTTCGAGCTTGCCTGCGAGCACGCGTTTGACGAGGTTGGGAATGCCACGGCCGACATAGGCGCGAATGTCCTCGATCGCGATGGGCGGCCGCCCGAGGTCGGCGAGCATCGCGCACGCCGCGGCATGCAAATCGGCGACCGTGTCGAGCAAAGTGCCATCGAGATCGAGCAGAACGGCGCGGACAATGATCATGCGACTTTTGCGAGTTCGGCCCGCATCGCGGCGATCACCGAGTCATAGCGGTGCGGATCGGAATCCTTGCCCGCGCCGAAGATGGCGGAGCCGGCGACGAAGGTATCGACGCCTGCGCGCGCGACCTCGGCGATGTTGGCCGGGCCGACGCCGCCATCGATTTCGAGGCTCACATGCGGGGCGCGCTCATCGATCATTTTCCGTACGCGTCTCGCCTTTTCGAGCACGTAGGGAATGAATTTCTGCCCACCAAAGCCGGGGTTGACGCTCATCAAGAGCACCATGTCGAGCTTTTCCAACACCCATTCGAGGGTCTCGATGGGGGTAGCCGGATTGAGCACGAGACCCGGCTTGCAGCCATTGTCGCGGATGAGGCCGATGGTACGGTCGATGTGTTCGCTGGCCTCGGGATGGAAGGTGATGTAAGTCGCACCGGCCTTGGCGAAGTCGGGCACGATGCGATCGACGGGCTTGACCATCAGATGCACGTCGATCGGGGCAGTGACGCCATGTTTGCGCAACGCCTCGCAGACGAGCGGGCCAATGGTCAGGTTTGGCACGTAATGGTTGTCCATGACATCGAAATGAACGATGTCGGCGCCAGCGGCCAGCACGTTGTCGACTTCCTCGCCAAGCTTCGCGAAATTGGCCGACAAGATCGATGGCGCGATGCGATAATTCTTCATGATCGATTCCTCCAGGAAGAGCGAGTCGGCCCGTGATTCTAGCGAGCGCAACGGCGCTTCCCCCTAATAATTTTTGATGGCAGGCATAAGCCATGGCGGAAACCAAGAAATACGCGATCGAAGTCAGCGTAAAGACGCGCTATCTCCCTGAAGAATCCGATCCCGAGTCGGGCCGGTATTTTTTCGCATACCACGTCACCCTCACCAATGTGGGCACGGTGGCGGCTCAGCTCATTTCGCGACATTGGATCATCACCGATGGCGAAGGCCACGTCGAAGAGGTGCGTGGCTTGGGGGTGGTGGGGCATCAACCCTATCTCGAGCCGGGGGAATCTTTCGACTACGTCAGTGGCTGCCCCTTGCCGACGCCCGTAGGCACGATGCGCGGCAGCTACCAAATGACCGCAGAGGATGGCACGATGTTCGAAGCGGAGATTCCCGAATTCGTCCTTTCAATGCCGCGCACGCTGCATTGAAAGCGAAAGGAAGCAGGTCCTGAAATGGGACCGGCAGCGATGCGTTTTCGCGGCTCTCGCCGCATTCCGTCAGGATGCACTCCTGATCCGAAGGCGCAAAGGGGGATGGCTTGAAGGCCTGCGGTGGCGTAGGCGAGAGAGTCGCAGGGAATGGCAGGCGCAAGGTTTCGCGCGCAGACGTCGAAGAGCGCCTCGAGCGCTTGGCGCGTTTCAAGGCTTGTTTTCCGGCGCCTGCAGACGAGGTCTTGCAGGAAGCGGGGGCGGCGATGGGTGCGCCGGAAGAGGCGATTCGTGATGCCGAACGGCAAGGGCTTTACAGGCTTGTGCAGGTCGATGACGGCAGGATGCTCAGGAACGGACCGGATTTTCCGCCGTAAAGCGAGCAGCCGCAAGCGCCGACGGAGAACGCGCAGCGTTCAAGGCTTGTCCAGGGAAGCTGAGCGGCTCAGTCTTTGCGCTTCCTCATGGGATAGCCGTTTCCAAGGGCGCGGCAAGAAGGCAGGCACCTGTTCGCGGTAACGTTCGTAGGCGGCGCCGAAGAGCGCGATCAGCTTTTTTTCCTCAAGTCGCGAGCCAATGACGAGATAGAGCGTGATCATGAGCGCGGAGACCAGCATTGGCGGCGTCATTTCACGTGTCCAGACGATGACGAGGGCCAGCGCATACCACGGATGGCGCACGTAGCGATGCCAAAAGGATATGCGCAAGATGGGCTGCGTAGGCGGAGCAAGCCCCAGGAATTCTCGCATGTCATAATATCGCGAGACATGCCAAATGCCGATGCATGCGGCGATGGCGAGAGCGTCGGCAAGCCAATCCCAGGGGCTCGGCCGGCGCCAGAGCGGCTCTCCGGGCAGCGCCTGACTCGCCCAGACGAGGGGGATGAGGAGAAGGAGGGCGAGTAGGTTGTAAAGCAGGCGATAACGCTGCGCCCGCGTGGGCCAACGCTGCATGCAGTACGATTTGACGCGCGCCGTCGCCAGCAGCGAATGAAGCGCGGCATAAGCGGCCCAGCCGAAGGCGAGCGCGAGCAATTCCATCAGCTGCGGTAATCGGCGTTGATTTTCACATAGTCATAGGAGAGATCGCAGGTCCAGACGGTGGCGGTTTTGTCGCCACGGCCCAGATCGACGCGGATCGTGATTTCCGCTCGTTTCATGATGCGTGCGCCGTCTTCTTCGCGGTAGGTGAGCGCCCGTCCGCCGCCGTGGGCGACGAGGACTTCTTCTCCGCCGCTTGCTAGCCAGACGCATACTTTGCTTGCGTCGAGATCGCGCAAGGCGGGGTCGAGATTTCCGGCATAGCCGATCGCGGCCAGGATACGGCCCAGATTCGGGTCGGAGGCGAACAACGCGGTCTTGATGAGCGGCGAATGAGCAATGGCGTAGGCCACGGCTTTCGCTTCCGCGGATGTGCGCGCGCCCCCGATCGAGACGGTGACGAACTTGGTGGCGCCTTCGCCATCGCGCACGATGGCTTGCGCGAGCTCTTGCGCCACCTCGATGACGTTGGATTTGAAAGTCTGCCAATCGGCGCTGGTGACGCGATCGAAGCGCGCCTGGCCTTGGCCGGTGGCGATGAGGACGAAAGAGTCATTGGTCGAGGTATCGCCATCGACCGTGATCGCGTTGAACGAGCTCTCGGCGGCTTCCTTGACCAGCCGATCGAGCAAGGGTTGGGCGACGTCGGCGTCGGTGGCGAGGAAGGCCAGCATGGTCGCCATGTTGGGCCGAATCATGCCGGCGCCCTTGGCGATGCCGGTGATCGTGACGCTTATGCCGCCCAGGTCGATCCGGCGGCTTGCGGCCTTGGCGACCGTATCGGTGGTCATGATCGCATGGGCGGCTTCGTGCCAGCCATCGCTTTTTCTGTTTGCGAGCGCCGTGGGAAGCGCGGCTTTGATGCGTTCGACCGGCAGCGGCTCGAGGATCACGCCGGTGGAGAATGGCAACACCTGGTTGGCGCGCACATCCATCAGCTTGGCGAGGGCTGCGCAGGTCGCGCGCGCGGCGTGAAGCCCCTCCTCGCCGGTGCCGGCGTTGGCCACGCCCGTGTTGATCACAAGCGCGCGGATCTCTCCCTGCGCGAGATGCTCACGGCAGACGAGGACGGGAGCGGCGCAGAAGCGGTTTTGCGTAAACACCGCCGCCACACGGCTTGCAGGCGCAAGCTCGATGACTGTGAGATCGCGTCGGTTGGCCTTGCGGATGCCTGCGGCGGCCGTGCCGAGGCGAACGCCGGCGATGGGGAAAAGCTTGTCGGCGGGAGGGGTTGCGTAGTTGACGGGCATGTCATTCTCCAAATACATGGGTCCAGAGCGTGCGCACGGCTTCGATCTGAGAGACGAGCGGCGCGCGCGATACGCGATTGTCGAGGTTGTCGAGTCGGCGCACATGTTGCAGGCGCCGGAATTCGCGGTAGGCGTTGCGCGCAGCCTCGGCAAGCGCGGCCGGTATCAGGCCGCAGTCGGCGGCGATGCGCAGCAAGGCGATGTTGCCGAGGTTGTCGGCCAGCGCAGGATAGCGCCAAGCATGGGCAAGGATCAGATATTGGACGATGAATTCGACATCGACGAGGCCGCCGGGATCTTGTTTGAGGTCGAAGATCTCGCCACCAGGGCTGGCGAGATTGGCGCGCATTTTTTCGCGCATGGCCAGCACTTCTTTCCGCAGCACAGCCTCATCCCGCTGCTGACATAGGATTTCTTTGCGCAAGGCCTCGAACGCTGCGCCGAGCGTGGGATCCCCGGCGACGAAGCGCGCGCGGGTGAGGGCCTGATGTTCCCATACCCAGGCCGCTTCGTATTGATAACGGCGAAAAGCCTCGAAGGCGGTGGCCACGAGGCCGGCTTCCCCATTCGGGCGCAAGCGCAGATCGACTTCGAAGAGGATGCCGGCGGGCGTGCGTGTCGATAGCCATGTGTTGATGCGTAGCGCAAAGCGGGCATAGATTTCCGCCGCCTCTGGCGCAGGATCGTCATAAAGATAGACGAGGTCGAGGTCGGAGGCGTAGCCGAGCTCCTTGCCGCCGAGTTTGCCATAGCCGATCACGGCGAAGGAGGGGGTGTCGCGATGCTTCTTCAGCAGCTTGCGCCAGGCAAGCTGCATGACGCGCGCGATGATGATGTCGGCAAGCTCCGAGAGATGGTCTGAGAGCCGCTCGACCGTGAGCAGGCCAGCCACGTCCTGACAGAGGAGCCGAAAGACCTGGGCATGATGAGCCTCGCGCAAGACGTCCATCTGCGCTTCGGCGTCCGGTTCCAACGCTTCGGTGGCTTCCTCGATCTCGCGTCGAAACGCAGCCCAGTCGGGTGATAGATGGAGAAGGCGCGGATCGAGCAATTCATCCAACAGCACGGGATGCTTGATCAAATAATCGGCAGCCCAGGCGGAGGCACTGACGATCCTTGCCACTTGCTCGAGCGTTTGGGGATATTCGACGAGCAAGGCGAGATAGGCGGCGCGGCGAGCCACGGTTTCCAGGAGATCGAGCATGCGCGAAGCCGTGGCGTCCGGCTGGGGGCTCTGGGCCGCGAGTTCGATGATGCGCGGCACGAGCGCATCGAAGCGGCGGCGGGCCTCCGCGCTGATCGCACGATAACGACTGCTCTTTTTGAGCATGACAAGCCGCTCGGCGAGTCGCGCGGGCTCCGAGAAACCGAGCTTGGCGAGGTTTTCGCTCGCTTCCTCCCCGTGTTCCCAGAGACTCGCAGGCGCGAATGGGCGCCGGCGCTCGCGAGCGAAAACGGCTTCGAAGTGGTGGGTGACATTTTGGCGGTGATCGTCGAGCTCGGCCAACAGAGCCTCGAAACTGGAGAACCCCATCGCCTGGGCAAGCAACAGGCGATCATGCGCCGCTTGCGGCAGGGTTTGTGTTTGCGCGTCGTCGAGATATTGGAGGCGATGCTCGAGCCTGCGCAGGAAACGGTAGGCCGCGGCGAGCTCGACGGCCGCCGAAAGCTCGATCTGGTCGCGATCGACGAGCAGCTTGAGCGCTTCCAAAGTGCTTTTGGTTTGCAGGGCTTTGTCACGTCCGCCGCGGATCAGCTGAAACACCTGCGCGATGAACTCGATCTCCCGGATGCCGCCTGGCCCCAGCTTGATGTTGTCGGCCATGTCTTTTTTCGCGACCTCGCGCCGGATCTGCGCATGGAGTTCGCGCATTGCCTCGAGCGTGGCAAAGTCCAGATATTTGCGGAAGACGAAAGGCTGTCGAATCTTCTCCAATTCTTCCCAGCGGCGTCCGGTGAGGGGGCGCGCCTTGATCCACGCCAAGCGCTCCCATTCGCGCCCCTGGGTGAGAAAGTAGTTTTCGAGCATCTCGAAAGAAGAGACCAGCGGTCCGGAATCGCCATTGGGGCGCAGTCGCATGTCTACGCGAAACACCTGTCCATGTTCGGTCACTTCCGACAAGGCGCTGATCAATGCCCTGCCGAGGCGCGTGAAAAACTCGAAGTTGTCGATGCGACGCGGCCCATCCGTTTCCCCGTCTTCGGGGTAGACGAAGATGAGATCGATGTCGGATGAGACATTGAGCTCGCGACCGCCGAGTTTGCCCATGCCGATGACGATCAGCTCCTGGGGTTCGCCCTGCTCGTTTCTCGGTATGCCGAAACGCGCGCCAAGCGTTTCTTGGCAAATCTTGAGCGCTGCGGCAACCAGCGTTTCCGCCAAGAGCGTCATGCTTTCGACGACCTCGGCGAGATCCGCTTTGCCGGTGAGGTCTCGTGCGGCGATGCGGGCGAAGGCGCGCTGCTTGACCCCTCGCAGGACGTTTTTCAGGGTTTCTTCGCGAGGCGGGTTTTCGGTCAGCCATTGAGCGAGGGTCTCCGCGTCGAGGGCGGGCGCGTCTGGGGAAAGCTCGGCGGCGAGCTCTGGCCGCACGGTCAGGAGGCGGGCAAGATAGCGGGAATAGGCAAGCGGATCGATGATCGGCATGGGCTAGAATCGAAGCGAACGAGCGTCGCGGCAAGCAAAGGCGTGACCTTCGCAACGCCTCGACGCGATTGTAGCGGCCCTTTCTTTTGCGTTCCGAGACGTCCACTCGTTTATTCGTGCTGTTGCGCCGGTTGCCGCAAGCCATCGGCAAGGCTTTGCTCGTCCTCTATTTCGTCATCGGCAGCCTCATCCTCCTGGGACGCCTGGCCTTGCCTCCCTGGCTTGGCCATGAGCGCGAATTCGTGGCGCATCGTCTTTCTTCCGCATTGGGCGCGCCTGTGTCGATAGGCGAGATCGTCGCCGATTGGCCTGGGCTTAACCCCAGGCTCGTGCTGCGTGACGTCGAGATACGCGACCACACCGGCCGCAAGGCGCTGGAACTTGCGCGCATCGAGGGCGAGCTGAGCGTCCGCTCCCTCTGGACGATCGAGCCGGTCTTTTCGCACCTCGTGATCGAGGAACCTTTCCTCGAGATTCATCGCGATGGCGAAGGGCGCCTGTTCGTGGCGGGGCTACCGGTGGAGGGAAGCGGCAAACCGGGGCTTTTACGCTGGGCGCTCAAGCAAAAACGCATCGAGGTGCGTGGCGCGCGCATCGAATGGCGCGACGAGTGGCGCAAGGCGCCCACTTTGCGCTTGGCGCCGGTCGATTTCGAATTCAGGAATGTTTTCTTTCGCCATGCTTTCGGCCTGCGCGCGCAGGCTTCCGAGACGGCCGCCCAACGGTTCGAAGCGCGCGGCGAGTGGCGCGGAGACCTCAAGGATTTCCCTCGTATCCAGGGCCGCATTTTTCTCGAGCTTTTGGATGCCGATCTTTCCGTCTGGCGTCACTGGCTCGATCTGCCTTCGGGACTGATGGGCGCGCGCGGCAGCGCGCGTCTGTGGGGAGAGCGGCGGCAAGACGATTACCGCTTCGTCGCCGATCTTGCCCTGGCCGACGTGCGCTTGGCGCTCGATCAGACGTTGCCGGCGCTCGAAGGGCTTGGCTTGACGGGGAGGATCCGCGTCGGACGCGTGGGTGAACGTTATTTCGGCAAACTGGAAAAGATTTCCTGGCGGGGAACGGACGAGCTCGTCTTCGAAGATTTCACGGGTGAGCTGGAATGGACGCCTCACGGCGACGAGGCAGGAGGGCGACTCGCCTTCGATCGGCTCGACTTGGCCGCGCTCGTGCAGCTTATGCGTCATCTGCCGTTGCCTGCGGCGGCGCAGGAGACGCTTGCGCGCTTTTCGCCGGCGGGACGGTGCGAGCGCTTCGAAGCAGCGTGGGAAGGCGCCTTGACGGCTGTGCGACGCTGGCGCGTCAAGGGCGTTTTCGACAAGCTCGCCTTTGCGCCGTGGCGAGAATTTCCTGGCGCCTCCGGCTTGACCGGCAGCATCGAAGGCAACGAGACGAGCGGCGTGGTGCGCTTGTCAAGCCGCCACCTCAAGCTCATTCTGCCAGCGGTCTTTCCCGAAAAGGAGGTGGCGCTTACCGATCTCGAGGGAGAAGGCGGATGGACGCGCAAAGGCGATGCGCTCGAGTTTCGCCTGGATCATGCGCGTTTCGCGAACCCGGAGGCTAAAGGAGAGGCCCATGGCCAGTATCGTTTCACAGGAGTGGGGTTGGGCGAGATCGACCTCTCGGCGCGCCTTGCGCGTGCGACCGGCCAGGCCGTTTGGCGGTATTTGCCCTTCGTCGTCAGCCTCGAGGCGCGCGAGTGGCTCAAGCGCGCCCTCGTCGGCGGCGAAGCGCAGGACGTGACTCTGCGCTTGAAAGGACCGCTCGATCGCTTTCCTTATCGCGACGGCAAGAGTGGCGTCTTTCAGGTCAAGGGGCGCATTCTGGGCGCGAAGCTCGATTATGCGCCGCTGTGGCCCATGATTTCCCGCATCGACGGCGAGCTGTTGTTCGAGGGCCCTCGCATGCTGATTCGCGCCCAGCGCGCCGAGTTGGCGGGTGTCGCTTTGTCCGACGTGCGCGCCGAGATCCCAGACCTCGAAGCGCCGCAGGAGGTGCTTCAGGTTTCTGGCCAAGCGCGCGGCAAGACCCAGGCCTTTCTCGATTTCGTGGAAAAAAGCCCCATCGGCGCGCGCATCGACTATTTCACGCGCGACTTTTCGGCGCAAGGGGAGGCCGTGCTCGACCTCAAATTCACCATGCCCTTGCGGGAAGTCGCGAAAACCAAGGTCGATGGTCGTTTGCGCATTGCGGACAATGTCCTCAAGGTAGCGCCCGAGGCGCCGGCGCTGACCCAGGTTTCTGGCGAGCTGCGCTTTTCCGAGGAATCCATCGCGGGCAAGGGGTTACGAGCGCAGCTTGCGGGTATGCCCTTGATCGTCGACCTCGCCAGCCGTGCGCAAGGGCGGGTGCAATTCGGCTTCGAGGGACGCCTTGCCGCGACGGGCCTGCGCGCGCTGGACGTACCCTTGAGCGAGCATTTGTCGGGGGAGACGGTCTTCCGTGGCCAGATCCTCGCGGGCGCGCGGGGCCTTGACTGGAGCCTTACGAGCGATCTCGTCGGCCTAGCTTCGAGTCTGCCCGAACCTTTCAATAAAACGACGCTGACGAAAAAGCGCTTGTCGGCTTCCGGCCGTTGGCAAGCGGAAAAGGCCGAGAGCACGTTCGAGCTCGAAGAGGCCGCCCAAGCGAAGCTCAGCCGCGAAAAAGGCCTCTTACGCGGCGCACTGGCGCTTGGGCGAGCGGCCAAGTTGCCGACGCAACCCGAGCGGGGCATCGCGATAGCCTATGCCGAGGCGATGCTCGATCTCGATTTCTGGCGTCGCGCCTTGCATCGCGCGAAAGAAGAAAAGGCAGAGACACTCTTGCCGGTGGTGCGGCTGGAGGTGAGCGCCGCACAAGCGCGCCTGATGAATCGTGACTTCCACCAGCTTAGGCTGTCTGCGCGCAAAAGCGCCGGGGCCTGGCGCCTTGATCTGGCTGCCGCGGAAATCCAAGGGCAACTCGTTTGGGAAGGCGAAGGCGAGAGACGGCTTGCAGGCCGGCTTGCGCGCCTTTATGTGCCGAGCGCGAGCGAAGCGGGTGGCGTGGAAGAGGAGGAAGAAACGAGCAAGCCGCCCGCCTTGGCGCTAAACATCGACGATTTCCGTTTCGAGGGACGGGCGTTGGGCGCCGTCGATCTCTCTGCGGAATCGCGTGAAGGTCTCTGGCGGATGCGCTTCGAAGCGAAAAACGAAGCGGCTCGCTTGAGCGGCACGGGCAGCTGGCGCCCGCGCGGGGGGCAGGCGCAGACGCGCATCGAATTCAAACTCGACATCGAGGATGGCGAAAAACTCTTGGCGCGTCTGCGTCTGCCAGACGCGGTGCGCGGCGCCCGCGGGCGAATCGAAGGTCGTCTCGCCTGGTCCGGATCGCCCTTCGCGTGGCAACCCGAGCGCCTCGAAGGCGAACTCGCGGTGGATCTGGGCCGGGGCCAATTCAAAAAGCTCGAACCGGGCGTTGGCCGACTTTTGGGCATCCTTTCCTTACAGTCTTTGCCGCGTCGCATCGTGCTCGATTTTCGCGATGTCTTTTCCGAAGGCTTCGCCTTCGACAGCCTCACCGGACAGACGACGATCGCAGCGGGCCAGATGAGGAGCGAAAATCTCGAAATCAGCGGCCCTGCTGCGCGCGTATTGCTTTCTGGCAGCGTCGATCTCGTACACGAGACACAAAACTTGAAAGTGCGCATCCAGCCTGCAATCGGCGACACCCTCGCCACAGGCGCGCTGTTGGTCAATCCTGCCGTCGGCGCTGCGACTTGGCTTGCTCAGAAGATTCTCAAGGACCCGCTCGGTCAAGCCTTCGCCTTCGAGTATGCGATCACTGGCAGCTGGACGGACCCCCAAGTGACGAAAATCGTTTCGCCATCGAGCGCGACACCCTAACGAGGACGACATCGATGACCTGCAAGATCGCCGCCGTGCAAATGGTTTCCACGCCTGAGGTGGAAGAAAACCTCGCGCGGGCAAGCTGCTTGATCGCGGAGGCGGCGGCTTTGGGCGCCCGCCTCGTCGCCTTGCCCGAATATTTCCCCATCATCGGCGATGACGATGCAGCGCGGCTAGCCGTGCGCGAGGCCTTTGGCAGGGGGCCTCTGCAAGAGTTCCTGACGCAGCAGGCCAAGCAACATGGCCTTTGGCTCGTCGGGGGGTCGATTCCGCTGATGGCCGACGATCCGAGGCGGCTGCGCAACAGTTGCCTCGTCTTTGCCCCAGATGGCCGCTGCATCGCACGTTATGACAAGATTCACCTCTTTGCGTTCCAGAAAGGCGCGGAACGCTATGACGAGGCCGCGACCATCGAAGCGGGGCCGCTTATGCCCACGAGCTTTCTTTTTCCTTGCGAGGCGCAATGGCTGCGCGTTGGGCTCGGCATTTGCTATGACCTGCGCTTTCCCGAGCTCTTCCGGCTGCTTGCGCCTCTCGATTTGATCGTGCTGCCGGCTGCCTTCACCGACACCACGGGGCGCGCCCATTGGGAAACCTTGGTGCGCGCGCGCGCAATCGAAAACCAATGCTATGTGCTCGCCTCAGCGCAAGGAGGGCGACATCCCACCGGACGCATCACCCATGGCAACAGCATGATCGTTGATCCGTGGGGGGAGATCCTCGGGCGCCTCGACAAGGGCGAGGGGGTTGTCGTCGCCGAGCTGGATCCGAGGCGCATCGAGGAAGTGCGCATGAGCTTGCCTGCGCTTGCACACCGCCGGTTGGAGAGTGACCGATTCGTCCCCACTTGATTAGGCATTCCGTTGACTTCTCTTGCTGTTTGACCATGAATCCAGCCGATCCTCTCAAGCTTGCCGAACGCTTGCTGCTGGCGCCTTTTGATCTCAGCCGGCGCGACCTCGAAACAGCCTTTGGCGAGCTCTTACGCCATCGCCTCGATGACGCCGACTTCTATTTTCAGCTCGCGCGCTCGGAGGCCTGGAGCCTCGAAGAAGGCATCGTCAAAGCCGGCAGCTTCGACATCGAGCAAGGCGTCGGCGTACGCGCCGTCAGCGGCGAGAAAGTCGCCTATGCCTATTCGGACGACATCGATCGACGCTCGTTGCTGGACGCCGTGCGCGCTGCGCGCGCGATTGCAGCCGCCGGGGCGCACGGCAAGGCGAAACGGTTGCGCGGACGCAAGACGCGTGCGCTTTATGGCGCGGAAGACCCGCTCGCAACGCTTTCTGCCCGCGACAAGGTCGCGCTCTTGCAGCGTCTCGAAGGATATGCGCGCGCGCTCGATTCGCGCGTCGTGCAGGTGATGGCGCATCTGGCGGGAAGCTGGGAGGTCGTGCTGATCGCTCGTCCCGACGGCCGCCTGGCTGCCGACGTGCGGCCGTTGGCGCGCGTCTCGATCAGCGTGATCCTCGAAGAAAACGGGCGGCGAGAACAAGGTGCGAGCGGCGGTGGCGGCCGTTTTGGCTACGAGGCATTCACGGACGAGATCTTGCGCGACTATGCCGCACGCGCCGTCCATCAAGCGCGCGTCAATCTCGAGGCGGCGCCGGCGCCCGCGGGGGAGATGACGGTCGTGCTCGCAAACGGCTGGCCTGGCATCCTGCTGCACGAGGCGGTTGGACACGGACTCGAAGGGGATTTCAACCGTAAGGGCAGCTCCGCTTTTTCCGGGCGCCTCGGCGAGCGCGTGGCGAGCGCGGGCGTCACCGTCGTCGATGACGGCACGCTTTTGCAGCGACGCGGCTCGCTTTCCATCGACGACGAAGGAAATCCGACGCAGCGCACGGTCTTGATCGAGGATGGCATCCTCGTCGGTTATCTGCAGGATACGCTCAATGCGCGTTTGCTGGGCATGCGTCCGACAGGCAACGCCCGCCGTGAATCTTTCGCGCATGCGCCGATTCCGCGCATGACCAACACCCTGATGCTTGCCGGCGACCATTCGCCTGAAGAAATCATCGCTTCGGTGCCGCATGGCCTCTATGCGGTCAATTTCGGCGGCGGTCAGGTAGACATCACCAGCGGCAAGTTCGTGTTTTCGGCGGCCGAAGCCTATTTGATCGAAAACGGCAAAGTGACACGCCCAGTCAAAGGCGCGACCTTGATCGGCAGCGGCCCCGAAGTCCTGCAACGCGTGACGATGGTCGGCCATGATCTCGCGCTCGATCCCGGCGTGGGCATTTGCGGCAAGGATGGCCAGAGCGTGCCGGTGGGCGTCGGCCAGCCGACGCTGCGCATCGATGGCCTGACCGTCGGCGGCACGGAGGCCTAAGAATCCTCTCAATGCCGTGGGGCGATGGCGCGAAAAGAACGCCAGAGCGAGAGGTCATAGGCGATCTTGAGCGCGCCGCAGAGGATCAAGGGCAGGGTGAGCCAGCCGGCAGCCATCAGCGCCCCGCTGAGGGCGGGGCTTGCGGCGGCTGCGAGACTGCGGGGCACGCTCGTGAAACTGGCGGCAGCCGCCCGTTCGGGCGGCGTGACCACGGCCATCACATAGGCGCTGCGCGTGGGCACATCCATCTGCGAAAGAAGCGCGCGAAAGAGCAAAAACCCCAGAGCCCATTCGAGCGTGGGCGCTGCGGCTGCGAGAATCAAGGCGACATTGGCGGGCAGGTGCGTGAAGACCATGGTGTTGACGAGGCCGATGCGCTCCGCGACCTTAGCGGCGGCGAGCTGTGAGAAGGCCGAGAGCAGCCCGCTCCAAAAGAAGAAGGCCCCCGCGGCGGAAAGCGATAAACCAAAGCGCATAAAGAGCCAAAACGCGAGCAACGCATTGACGATGAGGCCACCCGCGAACGCATCGAGCGCGAAAAGCCAGGCGAGTTTGAGCACGAGGGCGCGCGAAGGGCCCAAAGGCGTGGTGGGGCTCTTGTTTCCGCTGGCGGCTGGCAGCCCTCGATAAAGCAGGAAGAGCACGAAACCCACACAGCCATAGGCGAGAAACAAAAGTTGCAGCGCCTCCTTGCGGGATATGCCCCAATGCGCCCACTGCTCAGGCAGCACCGCAACGAGCGCCCCGAGCGAGGACGCCACGGCGCCCAAAAAGGTATAACGCGAGAACAGGCGTGTGCGCTCATTGCCGGTAGCCGCTGCCGACAACCGGGCCTGTTCGAGCGGCAGGAAGATGCTGACGTCGCCCGAACTCGGGTTGATGGTGCCGACGAAGGCCACGACGAGGAGAGGCCAAAAGTCTTCGAGACGCGCAAGCAAGAGCCCGGTTGCCGCCATCAACAGCGAGGCGCCAAGCAGCAGCCGGCGCGAGTCGAAGCGCCAGCCCCATTGACCGAGCGCAAGGGTCAATGTCGCCGACCCAAAAAGCGTGGCGGCGCCGATGAGTCCCGTCTCCCAGGCGCCCATGCCAAGCGACAGGAGGTAAGCAGGCAGGAGGATCGCCACGTAACCATCGCAGAACGCACGCAGCGCTCGCCCAAGGAGCAGCCGCCTGGCCTGGGAAGAAACGGTGACTGGCCTTGTCATCGCAGGATCAAGCTCATGAGGCCGAGCAGGGCGCAAGCGCCGATGACCTTCACGACCTCGACTTTGTATTTCCAGAGGGCGACGAAAGCACCGAGGGCGATGAGCGCCGCGAAAGCGTCGAAGGGGCCGCTGAAAGGCGCTTCCGCACGCGCATGCGGCCAGAAAGTATGCCATGCGAAGAAGAGGGCCAGATGGGCGATGACGCCGACGATGGCGGCGGAAATCGCCACGAGCGGCGCCGTCAGACGCAATTCGTGGCGGCTCGCCTCGATCAGCGGTGCGCCGGCGAGGATGAACCAGAATGAGGGCAAAAAGGTGAAAAAGGTCGCCACCATCGCGCCTGCGCAGCCTGCCAGGATTGGATCGGGAAGCACCGCATGGGTGACGCCAGCGATGTAGCCGATCCATGTGACCACCATGATCAGCGGGCCCGGTGTGGCTTCTCCAAGCGCAAGGCCATCGATCATCTGGGGGCCGGTGAGCCAGTGGTGCTGTTCGACTGCGGCTTGGTAAAGATAAGGCAAGACGGCATAGGCGCCGCCGAATGTGAGGAAGGCGGCCTTCGTAAACAGTTCGGCCATCTCGCGTAGGACGCCGTCAAGCATCCCAAGCAGGATTCCACCCAGCCCGATGAAAGCGCACGTCGTGACGACCCAGCGGGAGAAAGAAAAGCGCGCGTGGGCAGGCGGGGGCGTGTCGTCATCGATGACGGCGGCGCCGGAGGTCCCCGCACGCGCCTCATGCGCTTTGCCGCCCCGAAACATCGAGGGGACGAGGCTGCCGCCCAGGGCGCCGATCAGCGCGGCGGAGAGGACGATCCAGGGAAAGCCGATCTTGAAGAAGAAAATACCGACGAAAGCGAGAAGGGCGATCGCTGCGAGCACGCCATTATGGAGGGTCTTGGCGCCGATGCGCCACGCGGCGAACACGACGATCGCCACCACGGCGGGCCGGATGCCTGCGAAAAGGGCCGCGACCAGGGGCGTTTCGCCAAAGGCGAGATAGAGCGCGGCCAAGAGGGAAAGCAAGAAAAATGCGGGGAGAAGGAAGGTGACGCCAGCGGCGAGCGCGCCCTTGACCCCATGCATGAGCCATCCGATGTAGATGGCAAGCTGAATGGCCTCTGGTCCGGGAAGCAACATGCAGTAATTGAGCGCATGAAGAAAACGCTTCTCCGAAATCCAGCGGCGCCTGTCGACGAGCTCTTCATGCATCAGCGCGATCTGGCCGGCGGGTCCGCCGAAGCTGATGAAACCGAGCTTGACCCAGAAGGCAAGCGCCTCCCTGAAAGTCGGGGGCGAGACAGCCGCAGGCGAAGGTTTCATGGGGGATGCCAAACGATGAGCGGGATCGAGGGATAATGCGCGCGCAGGGGGCAAGGCATTAACCCTTATGTAAAATGGGTTTTCCCCTGCGCGCAAATTAGGTTAGCATGAAAAAGCTGCCTGTCGGCGCCGTGATATCGGCTATCATCGATGGCGTCGGAAGATGGACGTGGAGCGGCTACGATGTCTCAAATGCTGACGCTTTCCCGCGCCGCGCATCTGTTGGGAACGACGCGCGCGGTATTGCAAAGGCACATCGCCGAAGGGCGTTTGCCGTCCTATGACGGCATGGTGACCAGCGAAGATTTGCAAAAACTCTTCCCTCATTTGTCGCTCGAGGATGCGGGCGCTTTCGAACGCGTAAGCCAAATCAAGGAACAGGCGTTTGGCAAGCGCGTGCGCGAACGCGTGCTGCCGAACCAGGAAGTCTTGGCCGAGCGCTTGCTCGCGCAAGGCGAGGAGCTCGAAGAGACCCGCCGCACGCTCGCGCGCTACCATGATCTGATCGAAGGATTGCACGAGCGCCTCGAGCGGGCTCTTACGGGGCCCCATGCGGCGTTGGCGCGTGAATTGCGTGCCTATCTCGACGAAGAGCTTGCGCGGGCGCTCGGGGCGGAAGAACCCAAGGACGAGGTGGCGGTGATGAATGAAATCTTGCGGGTGGTGGCGGCGCATGTGAAGGTCAAGCCTTCGGGACATGAATTCTTTGTCGAGGGCAACGAAACGATCCTCGCCGCTGCGCTACGCGCTGGACTTGCGCCTTCCTATGGCTGCGCCAACGGCAATTGCGGTTTGTGTAAGGCGCGCATCGTCGCCGGCTCCGTACGGCAAGTCCATCATTACGACTATCCGCTCTCCGAGAAAGAGCGGGCGCAAGGCTATACCTTGCTCTGCTCACACACCGCGGTCACCGATCTCGTCGTCGAGATGCTCGAAGCCAATTCCCCTGCCGACATCCCACCGCAGGAAATCGTCGCCAAGGTGAAGAGCATCCAACCGCTTGCCCGCGACATTGCCCTGCTGCATCTGGTGACGCCGCGAACTCATCGCTTCCGTTTCCTTGCCGGGCAACGCGCAGCGCTTTCGGTTTCTGGTCAGAACGGCAATTTCCGTGGCGAATATCCGATCGCTTCGTGCCCCTGCGATGACCGCAATCTGCTGTTCCACATTCCACGCGATGAAGAGGAGGATTTCGCCCGCTTATTGTTTTCCGGCGCCCTAAAGAGCGGGGATGCCGTGAGCCTCTTTGGACCGTTTGGCGAATTCGTGCTCGATAAGGAAAGCCGTGACGATCTGCTCTTCGTGGCTTGTGATACGGGTTTTGCGCCGGTGAAAAGCCTCATCGAGCACGCCCTCTCGCTGGATATGCCCGGCAGCCTTTTTCTCGTTTGGGTGGCGACTCACCCAGACGGCCATTATCTGGCCAATCAGTGCCGCGCCTGGGCGGATGCAATCGAGACGCTCGACTATCGCCTGATCTCGGAAAGCGATCTCGAGAAGGCGGGGCAGGTCGCGAGTGAGACCGCGCTGACGTTCGCGCCCAATCGCCCACGCTTCGCGTATCTCGTCGGCCCCGCCGCATTCCTTGCGGCTGCCGAGCGCACGCTGATCGACAAAGGCATGCCGCCGGCGCGCATCAAGACCGAGGTGCTCTGAATGCGGCCAAGAGAGCTCGCCATCATTCTCGATCGTGAATTCGCATCCGTCGCAGAAGGACATCATACGCCCGTGATGCTCTGGGGGCCGCCAGGCATCGGCAAATCTCAAATCGTGCAGCAAGTCGCTGCGCGCCATGGCGTGCCCGTGATCGACATCCGCCTGTCTCAGTTGGAGCCTTCCGATCTCCGCGGCATCCCTTTTCGGGTCGATAACCGTGTCGAATGGGCGGTTCCCGCGATGCTGCCCGATGCGCATCGGCATTGGCCGGCCGGCATCCTCTTCCTCGACGAAATCACCTCGGCGCCGCCTGCGGTTTCGGCTGCTGCTTATCAGCTGATTCTCGATCGGCGGCTTGGCGAATATCAGGTGCCTCCGCGCTGGGCGATCTTTGCCGCCGGCAATCGCCAGGGCGATCGCGGCGTTACCTATGCCATGCCAGCGCCGCTGGCCAACCGCTTTTCGCATTTCACGCTGGAAGTCAATCTCGACGACTGGTGCGCCTGGGCATATGAGAATGGGATCGATGAACGCATCATCGCGTTTTTACGGTTCCGGCCCGAGATGCTGTTCGATTTCGATCCGGCCCGCCATGCGGGCGGCGAGATGGCGTTTCCTAGCCCGCGTTCGTGGGAATTCGCGCATCGCGCCCTGCGCAAGTTTGGCGATCATCCCGCGCTCTTGCAGAGCGCCCTATCTGCCTGTGTTGGACAAGCGGCGGGCATCGAGTGCGCGGCGTTCATCGCTAGCCTCGACAAATTGCCCGACATCGACCGGATCATAAGCGGCGAGGATTTGCCAGTGCCTGCCGAGTTGGATTTGCAATATGCGCTGGCCACGGCGCTTTCTGGCCGGGCGCTGGCAGCGAAGGGCTCCCCGCAGGCGCCCGCGCTCTGGGGTCGCATTCTCGAGTATGCGCAGCAATTTCCTCAGCGTGAGCTCGGCGTGATGTTGGCGACCGACATGGCGCGCGGTCTAGGCGAGCGGCTCTATGCCGTGCCCCAGTTTTCAGCGTGGGCGAAGAGTGTGGTCGATTTGATGTTCCATGAGTGAGCGGGAGCCCCTTCATGCAGAAGCAGCCGCGCGACTTGCGGCAGCGCGCGCTCAGCTCATCCTCGACCATCCGTTCCTTGGAGCGCTGGTCATGCGCTTACCGCTCGTCGCTGCGGGCTGGTGCCGCACGACGGCGACCGATGCGCGTCGGCTCTACTACAATCCTCGCTGGATTGCCTCCCTGTCCAAGCGGCAAGCCGCCTTCGCTTTGGCGCACGAGGCGCTGCACTGCGCGCTCGGGCACTTCGCGCGGCGCGGACACCGCCTCAAGCGCCGCTGGGATCTCGCGTGCGATTTCGCGATCAACGCCCTGCTCGTCGAAGAAGGGCTCACACCGCCGCCAGAAGCGCATGTTCTCGAAGTCTTTCGCGGCATGTGCGTCGAAGAGATCTACGCGTGTCTCGATGACAGCCATGAAGAAAGCGAGCGCCTCGACGAGCATCTTTGGGAAGGAGAAAGCGGCAGCGAGCGCACCATGAGCGCCCACGGGGTCCAGTGGGCTGAATCCGGCGAGCGTGACCATGCGCAATCTGGGGGGGAAGACAAGCTCTCCCCTTCTCGAGGGGACATGGGAGGCGAAGCGGAAATGCCTCAGAGGCCTGCTCCGCTTTCCATGCGCGAGCGTGAGACCTTGCGAGGGCAATGGCAGCGACATCTCGCAGCTGCCGCGCAAAGGGCGCGCGAAGCGGGCAAGCTCTCGGCGGCGCTTGCCCGCCTCGTCGAGGCGACGTTGGCTGCCGAGGTTTCTTGGCGAGCGCTTCTTGCCCAATTTCTGAGCCAGAATGCACGCGATGACTACAGTTGGCAGCGCCCCTCGCGCCGCAGCACAGGCGCGAGCGGAACGCCTCTGTTTCCGGCGCTGGCAAGCCGCGCTGGCGATGTCGTCGTTGCGCTCGATGTGTCGGGATCGATCGGGGAAGCCGAGTTTGCCGAATTTATCGGCGAGCTCAATGCGCTCAAAGGCGCTTTGCCGCTTAGGCTCACCTTACTCGCCTGCGATATGCGCCTGACGGCGCCGCCGCTTGTCTTCGAGCCGTGGGAAGCAGTGGCGCTGCCGGAAAAATGGCAAGGGGGCGGGGGCACTTCGTTCGTGCCCGTCTTCGACTGGGTCGCGCGCGAGGGGCGCCGGCCGGATGCGCTCGTTTATTTCACCGATGGCGAAGGCGAATTCCCTATCCATGCGCCAGACTACCCGGTGTTCTGGCTGATCAAGGGACAGGCGCCCATCCCCTGGGGACGCCGGGTAT
>JAOADW010000035.1 GCA_026417115.1 Rhodocyclaceae bacterium | reverse complement strand
AGGGGCGCCGGCCGGATGCGCTCGTTTATTTCACCGATGGCGAAGGCGAATTCCCTATCCATGCGCCAGACTACCCGGTGTTCTGGCTGATCAAGGGACAGGCGCCCATCCCCTGGGGACGCCGGGTATCCTTGACGGGATGACGATGAAAAATGTCGAGCTTTCCCCCGAGGACGCCCTTCGCTTGCACGTGTTGCTGGCGGCTGGCGTAGAGGCGGTGCGCATCGATGAAGCAAGGCCCGCGTTGATCGCGCTCACCGAAGCCGGCGAACGCATCTTGCCTCTGCACCCGACGACGCGGCCTGAGCGTTACCTGCAGCGCGTCAAGGAGGTCCTTGCTGGACATGCCATGGGATCGCCGGGCGGCTATCCCATCCATTTGCGGCGCTGGACCCGCATGGGGCAAGCGAGCGAAAAATATCTCGCCGCGCTGCTCAAGCTTGCCGAGCCCGAGGCGGTGCTTGCCGTCGCCTATGCGCCTGGACTCACCGATGAGCTCGCGCGGCGCGTGTGGTGGGCATTGCCCAACGCCGAGACCGCAAAAGTGATGCTCATGCATCCCGCGGTGCAGCAGGGGCTCATGGGCTCAATCCTTGCTGACTATCTCTACGAACATCTGTCCTTCGAGAGCGATGCGCGCGAGGCGATGGAAACCGTGCGCGTGATTCTCAAAAGCGGCTGCTTGCCGGCCGACAAGCGCCAGGCCTTGCTCGCCAAGGCGCGGCGACGACCGCACTATCTACCGGGCTTCCTCGAATCTTGCGCAAACGAGCTGCCAGCCTTACCAGCTCGCGCTTGCCCCCATCCGTTACCCCCCACAGCCGCAGGCGAAGTTTTGGCCTGGGCATACTCGGGCCTCGGCCAGAGCTGGCTTGAACTCATGACGCTCGCGCTCGATCGCGCCGCGAGCCACGAGGCCGTATACCTTTTGCTCGATCTGATTGGCCAACGCTTTGCGGCGGGAGCGGCAGCGGAAGAAGAGCTTACGGCGTTGCCGCAAGATGCAGCGGCCTTGGCGAGCCTCGCGCGTGTCACGGCGCGGGTTGCGGAACCCGTGCTCATGCGCACGACGGCCGTGGGGCCCCTGATGCGACGGCATCTTTCGGCGACGCTCGCTCCCATTTTGCAACATTTGCGTCAATTGCGAGGTGAAACATGAAAGGTGGCGTGTATCTGGACGCGGAAGCGCCCAATTTGGTGAGACACTGCTATGCCCTCGTATGCGCGCAGCGCGGAAAACGCGAGCGTTTTCCGGAAAGCGTCGTGGAGGTCGTGCCTAGCCCGGAAGACGCGCTTGCGCGGCAAGATCCGGCCCAAGGCGTGCATGCGGCGGAACTCGTGGGTCCTTCCCGCTCCTCGGAGGGTTTTCGTCTCTACTATCTCGTGCGGTGGCTTTCATGAAGGCACACAAACCTTTTCCCATTGCCGTGAGGGCAGAAGCGGCGGAACCGGATGCGGCGCTTGCGGCTTGCAGTGGCGCCGAGCCCTTTGCCTTGATGGTGCTTGGCGATTCGATGGCGCCCGAATTCGTCGAGGGCGACATCATCGTCATCGAGCCCGAGGGGTTGGCGCGGGATGGCTCATTCGTGCTCGCTTTCCATGCCGACGAGTGGATTTTTCGCCAACTCGTGCACGATCCCGAAGAGGGGTGGAAATTGCATCCCCTAAACCCAAACTACCCCGACATCGCACTTTCTGATCTTTCCGCCGTGCGCGGCGTCGTCATCCAAAAATCCAAGCCAGGTCGCCGCAAGGCTACGAAACATTACCTCGACGAGTAGAACGCCATGCCATACTATATCTACCGCATCACCCAGCAAGGGCCTGTCAAACATCTCGAGAAACTCGAGGAATATACGGTGTTCAAAGAAGCCTCGAAGCGCGCCAAGGCCCTGCGTCAGGAACATGATCTTTCCCAATGCAAGATCCAGGTCGTCTTCGGCGAAAACCAACTTCAAGCCGAAGAAGCACTCAACACCGTGCGGCCTTGGGAGCCGCTCACCGGCGACGATTGGTGAGTCTGCTCATGGATGTACGCGCGCAAACCCAGGCGTGAGAAGCGATGAATCCTCTGCCATGCATTTTCGAGCGGGCGCTGCTTTGCCAAGCGGCAGTCTGCGAGGCTGCGCGCAAAGTCGCCATCGCCGAGCGGGAGTTCCTGGCCTGTGGTGATCCTGTGGCGCGCGTTGCCTGCGGCGAACTGCTTGCGCTGTTGCGCAAAAACTCGGCGTTTGCGCTCAAGGTGAAGACGACCCAGCGTATCCTGCCCCATGCGATGAACATGAAAATCCAATGCGGAGGGCTCATCGGCCTGCGCGACGTCATTGATCCGCAGGCGACAGCGCCCAACGTCATCGCCCTCATCAAACGCGCACGAGCCGAATATGGCGCGCTCGACGCGCTGCCCTTTTCGCGCATCATCCAAGGAGTCGCCCATTGGCAGACGCGACCGCGTCGGACGCCCAAACCCTGAGCGAAGTCGAACTCGCTGCTCTGATTGCGGCCGTCCAGCATAACTGCGACATTTCCGATGCGCGATATGCGCGAGAGGCGACGCTTTGTAGCTACCTGCTCGAGATGCGCGAGCTCTACCGTTGGCGACACGGCTTGCCCTGGGGGGCGCGTTTGCCGCATGCGCACGTCGGCGCCTGGATTCGCGCCCGCGAAGCCTATTGGGAGACGCTTTCCGAAGCCGATTATGCGCCCATCGTGCTGGCCGGCAAGGCGCAGGATCCCTTCGATGTCGAGACCATCAATGCTTGCCTTGCGCCGCATGGGCTGGTCTATGGGGCGGGCGTGGGCCGCTTTGGAAAACCCGTGTTTTTTCTTGCTCGTCTCATTCGCTCCGTGCGCGAAGAAGGTTTCGAGGTCCAGATCTGTGGCGAGGAATTCGCGCGCGACCTCTCTGTCATGCCAGCTGCATTACAGCGCGGAACGGCAGTCGTGCGCCAGCGAGCACTTGCCCAGTGGCTATGGGAAAAGGCCGAAGCGTGGCTTGCCAAGCGGCGGCCTGGACCGATGGAAAGAGCGCTCCTGGCCTATGGTTTCGAAGGCGATCATGAATGTGCGCTTGCGCGCATGATCGAGGCCGAGACCGAAACCCTGATCCTGCACGAACGGGGAGAATGGCGCGCCGCGCGTATTTTGGGCCCTTCCTGGGAGCGCAAGCTGATGCAGCTAACCTCGCGTCGGGCCGAGATCCTTTTGCGCGCCGTGCGCGACAACCTTGCAGACTGCCTCGTGACGTTGCCGACCTTGATCGAGCGAGAAGCGCTCGCCTCCTTATGGCTGTGGCTTGCCAACTTTGATGGCATGCGACGCGCCTTGTTTCCTGCGCTTGGCGCAATCGATGCCGATGAAATTGGCGCGGGACGGCTGCAGCTTCTTGCGAGGGCTGCAAGGCAGGGAACGCGTCACTTTGAGGCGCTGGCCTGTCGCCTGATGAAAAGCTCTATAGAGGAAATCGACGCCATCGCTTCTGCGCCGGAGCAGATCGCCTTGTCTCGCTTCTAAACGCTTCCTTCAGTAAGATAGACGCCGCTTCAGCGTAGAGCGCCGTTATGAACGCTGCCGATTTCGTTTCATCCCTGCCGATTGCCGAACTCGCGACGGTTTTGTCGCCAGGGTCGCTGATTCTCGAGGACGAGGAGCTTCGGCCCTATGAGTGCGATGGATTGACGGCCTACCGCCAGATGCCCCGTGCCGTGGCCTTACCGGAAACGGAAGAGCAGGTCGTGGCCATCCTCAAGATTTGCCATCGCCACGGCGTGCCTGTGGTGGCGAGGGGCGCCGGTACCGGGCTTTCTGGCGGCGCAACGCCTGCACCCGGCAGCCTGGTTCTCTCGCTGGCGAAGTTTTCGCGCATCCTCGCCATCGATCCTGAGGCCCGTGTCGCGCGCGTGCAACCCGGCGTGAGAAACCTCGCGATTTCCGAAGCCGCTGCCCCCTATGGCCTTTATTACGCGCCGGATCCTTCCTCGCAGCTGGCTTGCACCATTGGCGGCAACGTGGCGGAAAACTCAGGCGGCGTGCATTGCCTCAAATATGGCTTGACGGTGCACAACGTCTTGAAGTTGCGTGTGGCCTTGTGCGATGGCACGGTGGTCGAGATAGGCTCGGAGGCGCTGGATGCGCCCGGCTATGACGTGCTGGCCTTGATGATCGGTTCGGAGGGCATGCTGGGCATCGTGCTCGAGGCAACGGTTCGGCTCATGCCCAAGCCCGTGACTGCGCAGGTCGTCATGGCCTCGTTCGACGACCTCGTCGCGGCTGGCCAAGCGGTCGCGGACATCATTGCGGCAGGCATCATCCCGGCCGGCCTCGAGATGATGGACAAACCTGCCACGCACGCCGTCGAGGCTTTCTTGCAGGCAGGGTATGATCTGAACGCCGAAGCCATTTTGCTGGCGGAGTCCGATGGCACGCCCGAGGAGGTCGACGAGGAGATTGCGGCGATCTGCGCCGTCATGGAAAAAGCGGGCGCACGTCAGCTGCGTGTGTCTCATTCCGAAGCCGAGCGGCTGAAATTTTGGGCGGGACGCAAGGCGGCTTTTCCGGCGGTGGGGCGTCTTTCGCCCGATTATCTTTGCATGGATGGCACCATCCCGAGAAAGCATCTTGCTTTCGTGCTTGCGCGCATCGCCGAGCTCAGCAAACAATATGGCCTGGCGTGCGCCAACGTCTTCCATGCCGGGGACGGCAACCTCCATCCACTCATCATGTTCGACGCCAATGCGCCGGGCGAGCTTGCGCGCGCTCTGGAATTCGGCGCGCGCATCCTGGAGCTTTCCGTTGAGGTGGGCGGGACGATCACGGGCGAGCATGGCGTCGGCATCGAAAAGATCGCCCAGATGTGTGTGCAGTTTTCGCGTGCAGAGCTCGAGACCTTTCAGGCCATCAAGACGGCTTTCGACGCCCAGGGGCTTCTCAACCCCGGCAAGGCGTTGCCTACGCCACGCCGTTGTTCGGAGTATCGGCTGACGGGGAGCGCGCGATGAGCGATCTCGCTCAGGAATTTGCCGCCCGCATACGCACGGCGGAAACACCGCTCGTGATCCGCGCCGGCGGCAGCAAGGATTTCTATGGCAATCCTTCGACGGGGGAGCGCCTCGACGTCTCTGGCCATGTGGGCGTGCTGGCATACGAACCCAGTGAGCTCGTGATCACGGCGCGCGCCGGCACGAAACTCGCCGAGATCGAGGCCGTGCTCGCCGAAAAGGGGCAATGCCTGCCTTTCGAACCGCCACGCTTTTCCCCCGCGACGACGTTAGGCGGTATGGTGGCTGCCGGACTTTCTGGCCCACGGCGCGTTTCGGCAGGCAGTGTGCGCGATCATGTGCTCGGCGTGAAACTCCTCGATGGCCAGGGACGCGAACTCTCTTTCGGCGGTCAGGTGATGAAAAACGTCGCAGGATTCGATGTCTCGCGCTTGCTGGCGGGAAGCCTGGGCACCCTCGGCGTGTTGCTCGAGGTCTCTTTGAAGGTCATGCCGCGGCCTGCGACGGAAGCAAGCTTGCGGTTCGAGCTGGGTCAGGCTGATGCGCTCAAGCGGCTCGCCGAGTGGCAGCGTCAGCCGTTGCCCATTGCGGCAAGCTGCTGGTGCGATGGCGTCTTGTCGATTCGCCTGGCGGGCGCGCATAAGGCCGTCGAGGCGGCATGCCGCAAGATGGGCGGGGAAGCTTTCTGGGCGGACGATTTCTGGCAAGACCTGCGCGATCAACGCCTGCCTTTTTTCGGCGCCTCCACGCTATGGCGGCTTTCCTTGCCAGCCGCTGCGCCGGTGATCGATCTCGCGGGCCAGTGGCTCATCGAATGGGGAGGCGCTTTGCGCTGGCTCATCACCGAGGCGCCAGCCCAAGCCGTGCGGGCGCAGGCTGCTGCCTTGGGAGGTCACGCGACGCTTTTTCGGGGGCCAGAAACGCTCAAACGCCAGGTGGGGGTCTTTTCCCCCTTGTCCGAGCCACTGATGCGACTGCATCAACGCTTGAAGGCGGCGTTCGACCCGAAGGGGCTGTTCAATCCGGGTCGCCTTTATCCCGAGCTCTGAATGGAAACGCATCTTGCTGACTTCATCCAAGGGACGCGTGCAGGGCAGGAAGCGGAAGAGATCCTGCGACGCTGTGTACATTGTGGTTTCTGCACGGCCACTTGCCCGACCTATCAGGTCTTGGGTGACGAACTCGACGGGCCACGCGGGCGCATTTATCTGATCAAGGCCGCCCTCGAGGGCTCGCCCGTGAGCGAAAGAACGTTGAGCCATCTCGATCGCTGCTTGCTCTGCCGTGCTTGTGAGACCACCTGTCCGTCGGGCGTGCATTATTCCCGGCTCTTGGAAATCGGCCGGGAGGTGGTGGCGCGGCGGGTTGGCCGCCCGTTGCCGCAGCGCTTCGTTCGCACATTCTTGCGCGCAACCCTCTCGCGCCCTCTCCTCTTTGCATCGGCTTTGCGTCTAGGTCAGCTCTTGCGACCTGTGCTGCCCCGTGGCGTGAAAAAGAGGTTGCCGCCGCTCGTTTCTGCGGGCGTGTTGCCGACGAGAAAGGAAGCGCGCCGCATGCTCGTGCTCGAGGGCTGTGTACAACCCTCGATGTATCCCAATATCAATGGGGCGGCCATGCGCGTGCTCGCGCATTTGGGCATTACCCTGATCAAAGCTCGGCAAGCCAGCTGTTGCGGGGCCATACGCCTTCACCTCGAAGATACGGAGGGCGCCCGCATCCAGGCGCGGCGTAATATCGATGCCTTCTGGCCAGAAATCGAGGCCGGCGCTGAGGCCATCGTGCTCACGGCTTCGGCCTGCGCCGTCCAGCTCAAAGATTATGGGCATCTGCTCGCCGATGATCCCCACTATGCTGCGAAAGCACAAAGAATCGCCGCGATGGCGAAAGATGCCAGCGAAGTCGTCGCCGCGGAAAAAACACGCCTACAGACCCTGCTTGCCGACTTGCCGCCGGCTGGTCGGCGCCTCGCGTTTCATGCGCCCTGTACGCTCCAACATGGCCTGAAGATTCGCGGCGTCATTGAAGAATTATTGATGGCGGCCGGCTTCGAACTCGTTGCCGTCGCCGATGCCCACCTTTGCTGTGGGTCTGCTGGCACCTATTCCCTGCTGCAGCCAGAAATCGCGCAGCGATTGCGTACCGCCAAGCTAGCCGCACTCACCGCGGGGGCGCCCGACGGCATCGCCTCGGCCAATGTGGGGTGCATTGCCCATCTCGCCGCAGAGTCCGCGCTTCCTGTGCGGCATTGGCTAGAATGGATCGACGAACGCTTGACGTGCTGAAAATTCGATGTCATCGCGCAAGAACGAAACGAATCGGCTTCAGGGATTGGGCATCCAACTTCCGCCGCAGCCGCAGGTATTGGTTGAATTGCAGCGGCTGATGTCGGACGATCAGTTCGACATGCGGCAAGTTGCCCGCGTGATCGCCCAGGATCCGGCGATCGTTGCCCTCTTGTTTCGCATCGCGCGTTCGCCGGTCTTTTCACGCGGCCGCAAGATTGAATCGCTCGAGCAGGTCTTGATGGTGGTGGGGATTCGCCAGGTCTATGCCTTGGTGCAGGCCGAATCCCTGGTCAAGTCCCTTTCCTCCGATTTGCGCGGCGCATTCGAGATATTCTGGGCGCGCGCGCGCGAAATCGCCCACTTGGCGGCCTTGATCGCCGACGAAAGAGGCAAGATATGCCGTGTGCCGCCCGAACAAGCCTATCTCGCAGGCATTTTCCATGAATGTGGCGTGCCCGTTCTCATGATGCGCTTTCCGGCCTATTGTCAGAGCTTGCGCCTCGATGACGCAGCCTGCTGGCCGGACCTCGCTGAGGAGGATGCGCGTTTCGGCGTCGATCATTGCTCGGTGGGCTACCTCGTCGCCCGACACTGGGGCCTGCCGGACTATGTCTGCGAAGCGATTCGGTACCATCACGAGGCCCCCGAAGAGAAATCGCACGGGCCGGTGGCCACTCTCTTGGCGATCGTACAACTGGCCGCGCATGCCTATCATCAGCTGCATCGTCTGCCCGATCCCTTATGGGCGAAAATCGGTGCGCGCGCGTTGGCCGAATTGGGACTTGCCGCCGATGAAGCGAAAGACTACTGCGAGCAGATCATCGCACAGCTAATCGAGGCGACCTGATTCCCTAGCGCTTGTTGCCGATCATCAGCTTGGCTGAAGCCTCGGCGACGACCACGCCATCCTGGTTCTTGCAAGTGCCCGTAAAGCTGATGATGCCGCCATGGTGTTTGGGCTTGTCGTCCTTGGCGGTGACGGTCCATGCCACATGGAGCGTGTCGCCGGCCTTGACCGGAGCGGTGAAGCGAATCGCATGCTCGAGGTAGGCGATCGCGGTGCCATGAAACCACATGCCAAATGGCGCCGCCATGACGTTGCTGGTGAGATAGCCGTGCGCGATGCGCGTGCCGAATTTGCCTTTTTTGGCCCAGGTTTCATTCACGTGCAAAGGATTGAAATCGCCAAAGAGTCCAGCCCCCAGCACGATATGGGTTTCCGTGAGCGTCATCGCCGATTCATAGACGTCGCCGATTTTGACTTCGTCGTAGCCGTGTCCGGGAAACATGTTTTTTCTCCTCTATTACGCAGTGTGCAGCAAGATTCTATAATCGTCTGATGCCATTCCGAGTTGATACGTGCACGGCCCAACACATCGGCGACCGCGATGAGCAACAGGATCGCGTGGGCCTTTTCCTCCATCCCCGCCAGAAAGGCGTGGTGATGGCCGTCGTGGCCGACGGCATGGGAGGTCTTTCGGGCGGCGCCTTGGCAGCGGAGCAGGTGTTGCATTCTGCGCGCCATGTCTTCGAACAAGCGACGATCCTTGCCGCGAGCATCGAAGAAACCCTGACGGCGGCGATCAACGAGGCGCATGCCAGCATCCGCCTCGCAGCGCTCACCGCCGAGCAAGAGCCCCATAGCACGGCAGCCGTACTCATTTTGCAGCCGGGGCGTGCAGACTGGGCTCACTGTGGCGACTCGCGCATTTATCACGTTCGCGCGGGGGCGATCGTTAGCAAGACGTGGGATCACTCGCATGTGATGAATCTGGTTCGGCTCGGCTACTTGACCGAAGAACAGGCGGAATCCCATCCGCAAAAGAATCTCTTGATTTCCTGTCTCGGCGATGTGGAAGCGCCGAAGATTGATTTCGGGACTACGGCCCCCTTGCACGATGGAGATTGCTTTCTGCTCTGTTCCGATGGGCTATGGGCCTATTTCGAGGATGACGAATTGGCGCGCATCCTCACGGAAAAGCCCGTGCGCGAGGCGGCTGAGACGCTGATCAATCTGGCCCGTGAGCGGGCGGCGGGTCGGGGCGACAATGTCTCGCTGGCGATCTTGCGCGTGACCGAATATGCCGAAGAGAAGCCGTCTCTACCACGGCGCTCAACAAAGAAATAACGGAGGCAAAGATGTCCTTGACGATTGGGGTACCGCGGGAGATCTTCCCGGGTGAAAAGCGTGTTGCGACGACCCCCGAGGTTGCAGAAAGATTGATCAAGATGGGGTTTGCGCTCGCCATCGAATCGGGGGCTGGCGCGGCGGCAGGGTTCGGCGATGAGGCTTACCGCGCCGTGGGTTGCGAAGTATTGGCGGCAGCGGACGAGCTTTGGGCGCGCGCCGATGTCGTGCTCAAGGTGCGCCCGCCCTCACTGGATGAAGTGCGCCTGATGAAAGAGGGCGCGACGTTGATCGGGTTCATCTGGCCGGCGCAGAATCCTTCATTGATGGAGGCGCTCGCCGCGAAGCGCGCGACCGTCTTAGCGATGGATTCCATCCCGCGCATGAGCCGTGCGCAAAAAATGGACGCCTTATCCTCGATGGCCAATATCGCCGGCTATCGTGCCGTGATCGAGGCGGCGCATCACTTTGGACGTTTTTTCGCGGGTCAGATCACGGCGGCCGGCAAGATTCCGCCCGCGAAGGTGTTCGTCATCGGCGCAGGTGTGGCTGGGCTTTCGGCGATTGGCACCGCCGTTGGGCTGGGCGCCGTCGTACGCGCCAATGACACGCGCCCGGAGGTGGCGGATCAAGTGCGCTCGATGGGCGCCGAATTCGTCCCCGTTGATTATCAAGAGGAAGGCTCCGGCGTCGGCGGTTATGCCAAAGTGATGTCCGAAGGCTATCAGAAGGCTCAGCGCGAGGTCTTCGCCAAGCAGGCCAAAGAGGTCGACATCATCATCACGACCGCCTTGATTCCCGGCAAGCCGGCCCCGAAGCTGATCACGGCCGAGATGGTGGCGAGCATGAAGCCCGGCAGTGTGATCGTCGATCTCGCTGCCGAGCAGGGGGGCAACTGCGAACTCACGACCCCGGGCGAAGTCGTCGTGCGCCACGGCGTGACCATCATCGGTTATACCGACTTGCCCTCGCGACTGCCCCAACAGTCCTCGACGCTTTATGCGACCAACCTCTTGCGCTTGATCGAAGAGCTTTGCAAACACAAAGAGGGCAGCCTCGAGGTGGATTTCGAAGACGAAGTGATCCGGGGCGCTACCGTCCTCAAGGAGGGAGCGATCACCTGGCCGCCGCCGCCGCCCAAGATTTCGGCAGCGCCGCCCACGGCGACGAAGAAGGCGGCTTCTCCAGCGCCCGCGGGCGGCCACCGTGAAACTCACAGTGTGCTGCCAGCGCGCACGCTGGCCTGGCTCTTTGGCGCGGGTGCTGCGCTTTTCCTCCTCGTCGGCTGGTTTGCGCCGTCGTCATTCCTCTCGCATTTCACGGTTTTTGTGCTGGCCTGTTTCGTCGGCTACATGGTGATCTGGAACGTCACGCCTTCATTGCATACGCCGCTGATGAGCGTGACCAATGCGATTTCCTCGATCATCGCGATCGGCGCATTGATCCAGATCGCGCCGCCGGAAGCAGGCGCGGCGGGGCGTCCCGATGGTCTGATCCAAGGGCTTGCTTTTCTGGCCATCTTGCTCGTGGCCATCAACATGTTCGGCGGCTTCGCCGTGACGCGCCGCATGCTGGCGATGTTCCGGAAGTGACCCTATGAGCGCGAATCTCACCTCGGTTGCCTATATCGGCGCCATCATTCTGTTCATTCTCAGCCTGGGCGGTCTCTCGCATCCCGAAAGCGCGCGCCGCGGCAACCTCTATGGCATCGTCGGCATGATCTTGGCGGTAGTCGCGACCGTCTTGGGGCCGCAGGTGACCGCGGCGGGGCTTCCGTGGATCGTCGTCGCGCTCGCCATCGGCGCCGTCGTTGGTCTTTATGCTGCGAAGAAGGTCAAGATGACGCAGATGCCCGAGCTCGTCGCGCTCATGCATAGCCTGGTGGGGCTCGCGGCCTGTCTAGTCGGCTTTGCGAGCTACATCGATCCCGCGCAGGCGTTCTCGGGAGCGGAAAAGGCCTTGCACGAGCTCGAAATCTATGTCGGCATCTATATCGGCGCCGTCACTTTCTCGGGTTCCTTGGTTGCTTTCGGCAAACTGTCGGGCAAGCTGTCGGGCAAGCCGGTGTTGCTGCCCGCACGCCATTGGATCAACGGCATCGCCGCCGTCGTCGTGATCTATTATGGCTATGCTTTCTTGCAGGCGGAAAACATCGCGGCAGGCATGACGCCGCTTGCCGTCATGACCGTGATCGGCTTGTTGTTCGGCATCCATATGGTGATGGCGATTGGCGGCGCGGACATGCCAGTCGTCGTTTCGATGCTCAACTCGTATTCGGGCTGGGCGGCTGCGGCGACCGGTTTCATGCTCGGCAACGATCTCCTGATCGTGGTGGGCGCGCTCGTCGGATCGAGCGGCGCGATTCTTTCCTATATCATGTGCCGGGCGATGAACCGCCGTTTCCTCGCCGTTATCGCGGGCGGTTTCGGCACCGAGGGCGGCAAAGCCGCCGCCGCAGCAGGCGGGCTAGCCGGGGAAGTGAATCCGATCAGCGCCCAGGAAACCGCTGAGCTTTTGCGCGAGGCGAAAAAAGTGATCATCGTGCCCGGCTACGGCATGGCGGTCGCGCAGGCGCAGCACGTGGTCTCCGAAATCAGCCGATTGTTGCGCGACAAGGGCGTCGATGTGCGTTTCGCCATCCATCCGGTCGCAGGTCGTATGCCAGGCCATATGAATGTGCTCTTGGCGGAGGCCAAGGTGCCCTATGACATCGTTTTCGAGATGGAAGAGATCAACGACGAATTCCCAGAAGCCGACGTCGCTCTTATCATCGGCGCCAACGACATCGTCAATCCTGCGGCGCAGGAGGTGCCGGATAGCCCGATCGCCGGCATGCCAGTCCTCGAGGTCTGGAAAGCCAAGACGTCAATCGTGATGAAGCGTTCGATGGCTTCAGGCTATGCGGGCGTCGATAACCCGCTTTTCTACAAGGACAACAATCGCATGCTCTTCGGTGATGCGAAAAAGACGCTCGAGGAGGTTCTCGCCGCGCTCAAGAGCTGAGGGCTTGCGCCCTCGAGCCTGGAAAATGCGCCGCGTCGGTGGCGGCGCGGTTTTTCATTCGACCTTGATCGTCGCGATGCGCGGCTTGCCGGGACGCAGCTTGGGCAATTCTACACGCAATATCCCATTGCGATAACTCGCGCGTGCGCTCTCCGGCCGAACTTCTGCGGGCAATGGCACCACGCGCTGGAAGCTGCCGTAGGCGCATTGCATGATGCGCCAACGGCCTTCGGTGTCTTCGCGCGAAAAGCGTTTCTCTCCCGACACCACGAGCACGTCATCGCGCACGGTGATGTCGATGTCTTCTTTTTCCATGCCCGGGATCTCCAGGCGCACGATGATGCGGGTATCGTCCTCGAAGACTTCGCCGCCCAGCATCGACCAACTCTGAGCGGGAAGGAACAAGGGATCGTCGATCGTCTCGGGCGCGGGCAGCTGCGTCTTTTCCCCAGGACGGAAACGCGTGAGCGCATGGGCGGCCGATTCCCTCAAGTGTCGCCAGCCTTCGGCGACGGAATCCCAGAGCGAAGAAAAGCCTTCTTTCAGAGCCTCGAATCTCATGGGTTTCTCCTGCGTTGACAACACTAGGGGCCCTCCCTCGCGGGAGGGGCGCCATTATTCGATACGAATGCCGATCTTGCGCGGCTGGGCGAATGCCACCTTGGGTATGATGAGCTTGAGCACGCCGTGATTGAACTCGGCGCTGATCTTTTCGCGATCGAGCTCTTTCGAGAGCGTGAAGGCGCGCCGGTAGCGCGGCAGGCTCACTTCGGCATGCTGCGACTCGATGCCGGCGGGCAGATCGAGTTGTACTTCACCGGCGATCGTGAGCGTGTCGCCTTCCACTTCCACCACCAGTTTTTCCTTCGGCACGCCTGGCAGATCGGCGAAGAGCGTGATCCCTGCTGCATTCTCGACGACATCGACAGGCGGCAGGAGAGCGGCCGCTTCTTCGCGCGAAGCGGCCTGCGAGGCGTTGGCGCTGGTTTTTTCCAGGGCAGTTGTCATGACATTCTCCTCATTCGATGCTGATGCGACGGGGCATGGCGGCTTCCTTGCGCGGCACGTGGATATGCAGCACGCCATGGCGATATTTTGCCGATACCGCTTGCGTATCGACGTCATCGGGCAGAGTGATCACGCGGCGGAAGCGCCCTGCGAAGCGCTCGGCCATATGCACCGTCGCCTTTTCATCGTCGGTAGGCAAACTGCTTGAGCGCTCGCCTGCGATGGTGAGCACGCCCTTTTCGATTTCCACGTCGAGTTTCGCAGGATCGATGCCAGGCGCGAACGCATAGATTTCCACCGCCTGCGGCGTCGTACCCACATTCAATGCCGGGAAACCGCCGCGGAAGCTGCCGCGGATGCTGGGCGAAAGATCCAACGCTTGCTCGATCGATCGCTGAAGACGATCGAGCTCCGCGAAGAGGTCGCGGGGAAACAAACTGCGGTAAAACATCGCATTTCCTCCTTGTCATCTTGGACGCCGACGGCGTCCCTGCTGCCTATATGGGTTTGCCGCCGGCAACTTCAAGCAGGACGCCATGGGCTGAGTGAGAACGCCTAATAGAGAAGATAGGGGCGGCGTTCTTCCGTCCAGAAAGATTCGTCCTGCAGCGCGAGGGCGTCGAGGTCCTTTGGAGTCGCCGTCGGATCATCGACCCATTCTCGTAGGAGCGGCGAACCATTGATGAGGTCGATCGCCAGACGGTCGAATTCATATTCATACGGGAAGTCGCGCCAGAGCGGATAATCGGTATGGATCCGACGTAATGCCTTGAAGGCGAGCGCCATCAGGCGCCAGGGTTTGAAACGGACATGGTCGTAGAAGGCTAAGTCGTCGACATGGATCTGCAAACCGGCGCAGAGTTTTCCTGCATGTTTGTGGAATGTCGGCTCGAACCAGCATGGCCGCACTGCGCAGCCGGACAGCCAGGCGGGCGCAAGGCGCTGCATTTCGGCGAGGAGACGATGCGCATCGAGATCGGGGGCGCCGAAGAGTTCGAGAGGACGAGTCGTTCCCCTGCCTTCGGACAGGGTCGTCCCCTCGAGCATGACCGTGCCGGCATAACAGCGCGCCATCGAAAGGTTTGGCGCATTGGGGCTCGGGTTGATCCAGCTGCGAGAGAAAACGGGCCACCCGTATCCAGGAGGCTCCTCGGGGCGCCAGCCGTGCATTTCGATGACCCTAAGCTCGAGATCGAGGCGCAAGGTGTGGCAAAACCACTGCGCCATCTCCCCCAATGTCATGCCATGGCGCATCGGAAAGGGGCCTGCGCCGACGAAGCTCTCCCATCCCGGACGCAGGCAGAGGCCTTCGACGGGACGACCGGCTGGATTGGGGCGGTCGAGCACCCAGACCGGCTTGCCGGCCTCTGCGCATGCCTCGAGCACATAGCGCAAAGTGGTCAGGAAGGTATAGATGCGACAACCGAGATCTTGGAGGTCGATGAGCAGCACATCGAAGCAATCGAGCATCGCCGGCGTCGGACGGCGCACTTCGCCATAGAGGCTAAAGACCGGGATGCCCAGGCGCGCATCGACAAAGTCTTCGGATTCGATCATGTTGTCCTGCTTGTCGCCGCGCAGGCCATGTTGGGGACCAAAGGCGCAGGCAAGCTTAATTTCGGGCAAGGCGGCGAGTGCATCGAGCGCGTGGGTCAATGTGCGCGTCGTGGAGGCCGGATGGGCGAGCAAACCCACCCGTCGCCCGATCAGAGGGCGGCGCAGCCAAGGCTCTGCGAGCAAGCGATCGAGGCCGAAGAGGATGTCCACGCGTCAGCGAGCGGCCCGTACGCGTTGTCGTTGTGCGCCCAACCCTTCGACGCCGATCTCGACGACATCGCCTGGACGCAAAAACTGTGGCGGCCGCATGCCCATGCCGACGCCCGCCGGCGTGCCCGTGAGAATCACGTCGCCAGGCAAAAGCGTCATGAAGTGCGAGACATAGTGAATCAAGTAGGCGCAGGGGAAGATCATGTCGGAAGTATGACCCTCCTGACGCAACTGGCCGTTGACTTTCGACCACACCCGCAACGTCTGGGGGTCAGAGACCTCGTCGGGCGTGACGAGCCAGGGCCCGATCGGCGCGAAGGTGTCGCAGCCCTTGCCTTTGTCCCAGGTGCCGCCACGATTCTTTTGGAAGTCTCGCTCGGAGACGTCATGGCAGACTACATAGCCGGCCAGATAGGAAAGCGCCGTTTTTTCGTCGACGTAACGACAAGTCTTGCCGATCACGAGGCCGAGCTCGGCTTCCCAGTCCGTATGGGTGGATGCGCGGGGCAAGACGATGGGATCGTAAGGGCCATTGATCGCCGTCGTGGCCTTGAGAAAGATCACGGGCTCCTTCGGGATCTCGGCGCCCGTCTCACGGGCATGGTCGCGGTAATTGAGGCCAATGCCCACGATTTTGGAGATGCCCGTAAACGGCACGCCCAACCTGGGCTTGCCAGCCACCCTGGGCAGGGTGGCGGGGTCGATACGCGCAAGGCGCCGCCGCCCCGCCGGCGAGAGCTCATCCCAGCCGATGTCTGAACAATGCGCGGAAAGATCTCTGAGCTGTCCTTGGGCGTCGATGAGCCCGGGTTTTTCGCGGCCTTTGGGACCAAAGCGAACGAGTTTCATGACTTCTCCGACTGAGTTTTGAGGCCACCGAGCAGCGCTGCGACGGGGCGTAGAGGTTTCGCCGGCGGCTGCTCGCGGGTTTTCCCCTCGCTTTTTGGGGCAAGGCTCGGGCTTGGCTCATAGGGTTTGGAAAAATCGAATTCACCAAGCCGCGGGCGCTGGTTGTCGGTCTGCGGCAGATGCGCAGCGCAAGCAGGCAAGACGCGATCGAGCCGCGCCTTTGGGCCATGGCGCGCGGCCTGTGGATGGCCATGGCCGCTGCCCTCACGAACCCTCGTGGCCGGGTGAGCCTGAGGGGAAAACCCCAAAGCCTCCATGCGCTCGATGCGGCGGCCAATCAGGCGCTCGATATCGCCAAGCTGCTTTTCTTCCTCGCTGGACACCAAGGAAATCGCGATACCCGTCTTGCCGGCGCGGCCCGTGCGGCCGATGCGATGGACATAATCCTCGGCGACATGGGGCAATTCGAAATTGATCACATGTGGGAGGTCTTCGATGTCGAGCCCCCTTGCCGCCACGTCGGTCGCGACGAGCACGCGCACCACGTTGGATTTGAAGTCCGCAAGCGCGCGCAGGCGCTCTTGTTGGCTCTTGTCGCCATGGATGGCTGCGGCCGCGACGCCCTGGCGCGCGAGCCACGAGGAGAGTCGGGCCGCGCCGAGTTTGGTCGAAACGAAGACCAAGGCGGGCGATAGCCCTGCTTCTTGCAGCAAGTGCAACAAAAGCGCGCGCTTGTCCTCGCCGGCGACGCGATAGACGCGATGCGCGATGGTTTCGGCCACCGTGTTGCGACGGGCGACTTCGACGAGAACAGGGCTTTTCAGCATCGCATCCGCAAGTTTCTTGATTTCGTCGGAAAACGTCGCGGAAAACAAAAGGCTTTGCCGCTGCTTGGGCAAGTGCGCGAGGATGCGCTTGACGTCGGGAATGAAGCCCATGTCGAGCATGCGATCGGCTTCATCGAGCACGAGGAACTCGACGGCGCCAAAATGAACCGTTTTTTGTTCGATGTGGTCGAGCAACCGGCCGGGAGTGGCGACGACGATTTCCCGGCCTGCCCTTAGCTCCTCGATTTGCGGTTTGATGTCGACGCCGCCAAAGAGGCAGGCTGCGCGCAAGGGGAGATATTTGCCATATGTCTTGACGGACTCGAAGACCTGCAGGGCGAGCTCGCGCGTGGGCGTAAGGATCAAAGCACGCATCGGATGGCGTGCGGGCGAAGGAGAGGTATTGGCATGCCGAGCCAAGCGGTGCAAGAGGGGTAACGTGAAGGCAGCCGTCTTGCCCGTGCCCGTCTGTGCGCCGCCGAGAACGTCGCGCCCGTCGAGCACGAGGGGAATGGCCTGCGCCTGGATCGGCGTCGGCTCGCGATAGCCGGCCTCCGCAAGCGCTCGGAGGATTTCAGGCAAAAGACCTAGTTCGTCGAACGTCAAGGCAGGGTAGGCGCAACGACAGGATGCAACGATCTCAATTGTAAAGGAAATGGACTTGCCGCCCGTTGCGAAAGCGACGCCTCGTCGTTTTTTTGCAGCGCCCTAGGCGCTGCGCCGCATTTCTGCCCGGGGAGAGGCAGGCTCCAGGGCTTTCTGGTCGGAAGACCCCGCCGCTTGCGGTTCTTCAGTCCCTTCACCTTTCTTTTTCTTGCCAGAGGCAGGTTCTGGACGCGCGATCTGAGGCGGCACGACCTCGATGTTGTTTTCACGCATATAGGCGTCCATTTCCCGCCAGCCCGCATAGATCGCCGCTTTGGAAACTTTGGGGTTCAGCGTGTAACAATCCTCGAGGGCGCGTCCCGCATGACGACAAGCTCCCCCCACGGCGCGGCCCTCCGCCTCTTTGGCGGCGGCGGCCTTGGCAGGGTCTTCGATGCCGAGCTGTTCGCAAGCCGCGAGCAGCAAAGATGAGCACATCAAAAAAGCAAGACGCATGGCGCCGAACGGATGGATGTCATGCCGATTCTACGGCGGCTTGCCGCGATTCTTTATCGCGGAGCAAGGCGCTAAACTGTCCTCATCTCATCGTTGGGGAAGAGGAATGATGCGACGCCGTCGTCTGCTCGTGTTCTTGATTTCGCTGATTCTGCCCCTTTCGGCTGCCGCAGCGTCGAAACCGGCGCAAGCCTTACCCCCACAGGAGATCGTTTTGCGCCATGCGCTGACGGGGCCTGCGCTTTCCGCGCTCGCGGAGCTGGTTCTGCGTTTCAATGACGAAGAAATGGCGCGCGGCAAAGAGCGGGCGCGCATCAAGCTCGAAGATGCGGCCGCGCTCGCCGACAAAGGAACTTTGCCCCATCTGGCTTTTTTCGCACAGGACGACGCGCTTACCCTGTTTGCGACGCGGCCGAGATTCTTGCCGCTCGCGAAAGTCTATGCGTCCTCGGGACGAGCATTCGATCAGAAAGGGTTCTTCCCTCAGCTCATCGATGCGGTGGATGATCTTTCTGGGCGCATGCAAGCCCTGCCCATGGGGATGTCCTTGCCGGTTTTGTTCTACAACCGCGAGGCCTTTCTCAAAGCGGGGTTGGATCCTGAGAAGCCGCCTAAGACGTGGTGGGAACTCCAGGAAGCGGCTGGCGCGCTGCGAGACGCAGGCTTTGCCTGCCCGCTGACCAGCTCCCGTTTTGCCTGGGTGCATGTCGAGAACGTCAGCGCTCAACACGGAGAACCCTTGCTCGTCAGAGAGGGCAGGCAAGCGCGGCTTGCGATCGATGGTTTGGTCAATGTCAAACATTTGGCGCTGCTCACCAGCTGGCATAAAAGTCGCTATTTCGTCTATTCCGGTGCGGGCGTCGAGGGAGATGCGCGCTTCGCACGCGGCGAATGTGCGATGCTCACGGGTGAATCGGCGCTTTATGCACGGCTTTTGCGGGAGGCCCCACCCTTCTCCGTGGCGATCGCAGAATTGCCTCATTACGACGACGTCTTTGGCGCGCGGCCGACACACGTGCTCCCCGATGGGGCGGCGCTCTGGGTGCTCGCTGCGGACAAGAGAAGCGAGCGTGTAGCGATCGCGCGCTTCATCGACTTTTTGTTGCGACCGGCGAATCAGGCCGAATGGGTGCGTAAAACCGGTTTCTTGCCCATGACGCCGCAAGCCTTGCCGGCCTTGCGAGAAGCAGGAATCGACTCCCACTTGCTCGAACGGGCTGCGAAGCGCCTCTCGATGGCGCAGACAGGCAACGGTCGCAGTAAATACGGCTTCGGCAAGAATCGCATTCGCGCGCTGCTTGCCGAGGAGATCGAGTTCGTGTGGGGCGGCGAGAAACCGCCCAAGGCGGCGCTCGATGCGGTCGTGGCGCGCGCACGGCCTTTCCTGGGCGCACCGGCTGCGCGGTGAGTTATCCACGTATCATTAGCCATCGCGGCGGCGGGAAACTCGCGCCAGAAAATACGCTGGCCGGATTGGAGCTCGCGGCGCGTTTGGGTTGCCGTGCGGTGGAATTCGACGTGCGGCTCACCGCAGACGGCGAACCGGTGTTGTTGCACGACGAGACCCTCCGACGGACGGCCGGCGTCGCCGGCAGCGTGCTCGCATGCACGCTGAGAGAATTGCGCGCCTGCGCGCCCCTCGTGCCGACCCTCGACGAAGCTCTGGATCTCTGCCGACGCCACCGTTTTTGGGTCAATGTCGAGATCAAGGCAAGCAAAGGACGGGAAAGCGAGATCGGCAGACACGTGGGGCAATGGCTGGCCAAGCACTGGGATGGCTTTGGCGTGGTTTCCTCCTTCTCCTTGGAATGTGCGATCGCGGCGCGACGCTGCATGCCGCAAGGGAAATTCGCCTTGCTGACGACGAGTCTTCCCGAGGATTGGCGTTGCCGGTGCGCAGAGATTCGCGCCTGCGCCGTCCATCTCGCTGCTCGCCACGCCGATCCTATGATGTCGGCATGGCTACGCCAGGCCGCCCTGCCTTGGGCCTGTTACACCGTCAATCAGCGCTGGCGCGCCGAGCGCCTGTTTGCCCTGGGGTGCGCCGCGATCATCACCGATCGGCCCGATCGTTGGCGGCCGGAGGAAATGTAGGCGTGCGAAACGCGCTCACGGCTTGGGGACGACCGAAGAAAAAGGGGGTGCCGGCCTTACGCAAGGCGATGGCGTCTGAAGGGCCCTTTCGCGCCGCAGACCTCGCGTAGAATCGAATGCTTCGAAACGAACTCCGCTCATGCCATGAAAAGCGCCGAAATTCGCGAACGTTTTCTCGCTTTTTTTGCTGCCAAAGGGCATGTGATCGTGCCTTCTTCCTCGCTCGTGCCGGAAGGCGACCCGACGCTCCTTTTCACCAATGCCGGCATGAATCAGTTCAAAGACGTCTTTCTTGGTTTCGACAAGCGGCCTTACACCCGCGCTGCGAGCGCGCAAAAATGCGTGCGCGCGGGCGGCAAGCACAACGATCTCGAAAACGTCGGTTATACCGCGCGCCACCATACGTTCTTCGAGATGCTCGGCAATTTCAGCTTTGGCGATTATTTCAAGCGCGAAGCCATTCACTATGCCTGGGAGTTGCTCGTCGACGTCTTCAAGCTGCCGCCCGAGAGGCTTTGGGTCACCGTTTATGCCGAAGACGACGAAGCCTATGACATCTGGACGAAAGCGATCGGCGTGCCGGTTTCGCGCTGCATTCGCATTGGCGACAACAAAGGCGCACGTTATGCCTCTGACAATTTCTGGATGATGGGCGACACCGGGCCATGCGGTCCTTGCACCGAGATCTTCTACGACCATGGCCCCGAGGTGGCCGGGGGGCCGCCCGGTTCAGCAGAGGCGGACGGCGACCGTTACATCGAGATCTGGAACAACGTTTTCATGCAGTTCAATCGCGATGAGCAAGGCATCATGCACCCACTGCCCAAGCCATCGGTCGACACCGGCATGGGGTTGGAGCGCATGGCTGCCGTGTTGCAGGGCGTGCATTCCAATTATGAAATCGATCTTTTCCAGAGCCTCATCCGCGCGGCGGCGCGGGAGACCCACCAATCTCATCTCGATCAACCCTCCTTGCGTGTGCTTGCCGACCATATTCGCGCCACCTCGTTCTTGATCGCCGATGGCGTGATTCCGGGCAACGAGGGGCGTGGTTTCGTGCTCAGGCGCATCATCCGCCGCGCCGTGCGTCACGGCTGGAAGCTCGGCGTGCGCGAGCCCTTTTTCCATCGGCTGGTCCCCGATCTCGTCGTCGAAATGGGCGCCGCCTATCCGGAGTTGGTGGCGCACGAGACGCGCATCATCGACATGTTGCGACAAGAAGAGGAACGTTTCTTCGCCACCATCGAGCATGGCATGAGCATCGTCGAGGCGGAGCTTGGCCAGCTTTCCGCCTCGGGCCGCAAGATCTTCCCGGGCGTCACGGCCTTCAAGCTCCACGACACTTACGGCTTTCCTTTGGATTTGACCGCCGACATCTGTCGCGAGCATGGGGTAGTCGTCGATGTGGAAGCGTTCGATGCCGCGATGAGCGAACAAAAAGCCCAAGCACGCGCGGCCGGCAAGTTCAAAATGGCGGCCATGCTCGAATACGAAGGGCCGACGACCGATTTCCGCGGCTACGAAACCCTCGAAGCCCAGGGCAACGTGCTCGCCCTTTACAAAGGCGGCAGCCCTGTCAATGAGCTCCTCGAAGGCGAAGAAGGGGTGGTCGTGTTGGACGTCACGCCGTTTTATGCCGAGGCCGGGGGGCAAGTCGGCGACCGCGGCGTGCTCGTTTCGGTACATGGCGTCTTCGCGGTCGAGGATACGCAAAAAATCCAAGCCCATGTCTTTGGCCATCATGGCGTGGTGAAGACGGGACGCTTGTCGGTGGGGAATGGCGTGACCGCCAAGGTCGATCTCGTGGCGCGCGCGCGCACCGCGCGCCATCATTCGGCGACGCATTTGATGCACAAGGCCTTGCGCGACGTCCTTGGCCCCCATGTGCAGCAGAAAGGTTCTCTTGTCGACGACGCGCGCACGCGTTTCGACTTTACCCATCCCTCGCCTCTTTCGCAGGAGGAAATTTCCCGCATCGAGGCTAAGGTCAATGCCGAGATTCTTGCCAATACGCCAACCAAGGCCGAAGTGATGCCGCTCGAGGAAGCAAAGAAAAGCGGCGCCGTGATGTTGTTCGGTGAAAAATATGGCGATATCGTGCGTGTGCTGACGATTGGCGATTCGAAGGAATTTTGCGGCGGCACCCATGTGATGCGCACCGGCGACATCGGCTGCTTCAAGATCGTGAGCGAGTCCGGGGTCGCTGCGGGCATTCGCCGCATCGAGGCGGTTTGCGGCGATCGGGTCTTGGCCTTGATGCAGCAGATGGAGCGCGAGCTCATGGAGGCAGCCGCCTTGCTCAAGGCGCCTTGGCAAGAAATCGTTCCCCGTGTGACACAAACCTTGGCCGAATTGCGCGCGGCGGAAAAGGAACTGCTGCGGCTGAAGGCGAAATTCGCAACCCTGGAAGGCGAAGCCCTGGCCGCTCAGGCCCGGCAGATCAAAGGCGTAGCCGTGCTTGCGGCGACGCTCGAGGGCGCGGATGCAGCGACTCTGCGGGAGACCATCGACAAATTGAAGAACCGTCTGGGAAGCGCCGTCATCGTCTTGGGCAACGCGAGCGACGGCAAGGTGACCCTGGTGGCAGGGGTCACCCATGATCTGACGATGAAGCTTTCGGCGGGCGAATTGGTCGGTTTCGTTGCGCAAAAAGTGGGGGGCAAAGGCGGCGGCAGGCGGGATCTGGCCCAAGGCGGCGGCACTCGCCCCGAAGCGTTGTCCTCTGCGTTGGGTCTGGTCGCTCACTGGGTGGGCGAACGGTTGTGAGCGTCCCTCACCGAACGGGAATTACCGACTAATCGATTTGGGATTTGACTCGAATCAAGGACGGTAACGCTCAATAGGAGGATCCTTCCGCCTCGGTGGGCATCTCGCCCATTGTCATCGATGTCACGGGAGGATCTCAAATGAAGACGTTTGGAGTTCGTAATTTCACGCGGGCTCTCGTGCCGCTTGCGCTTGCGGCTATTTCGGCGCCAGCGCTGGCGCAGGAAGGCGCACCGCAATTGACGGCGGAAGAGAAGGAAAAAGCCAAGAAAATCTATTTCGAGCGCTGCGCGGGTTGCCATGGGGTGCTGCGCAAGGGGGCGACGGGCAAGAATCTGGAGCCGCATTGGACGAAGAAACTGCCCGATGGCACGGTGCAAGAAGGCGGAACACTGAAGCTAGGCACCAATCGGTTGGAAAAGATCATCGCCCTGGGCACCGAAGGGGGGATGGTCAATTTCGATGACATCCTGACCAAGGAAGAAATCAATCTGATGGCGCGTTACATCCAGACGACGCCCGATGTGCCGCCCGAATTCTCGCTCAAAGACATGATGGCGACCTGGAAGCTGATCGTGCCGGTCGAGCAGCGGCCGAAGAAGAAGATGAACTCCTACAACATCGAAAACATCTTCGCGGTGACCCTGCGGGATACGGGCGAGCTTGCCTTGATCGATGGCGATACGAAGCAGATCATCAACATCGTCAAGACCGGCTATGCGGTACATATCTCGCGCATGTCGAAATCGGGGCGCTATCTCTATACGGTCGGGCGGGATGGCCTTGTCAATCTCATCGACTTGTGGATGGAAAAGCCCGACACGGTGGCCACGGTCAAGATCGGCTATGACGCACGTTCGGTCGATACTTCGAAGTTCAAGGGCTATGAGGACAAGTATCTGGTAGGCGGCTCTTATTGGCCGCCGCAATATGCAATCATGGAAGGCGACACCTTGAAGCCCCTGAAGATCGTCAGCACACGCGGCATGACCGTCGATGGCGAATATCATCCCGAGCCGCGCGTGGCCTCGATCGTTTCTTCGGAGATCAAGCCCGAATGGGTGATCAACATCAAGGAGACCGGCCAGATCCTCCTCGTCGATTATTCCGACATCAAGAATCTGAAGACGACGACGATCGAATCGGCGAAGTTTTTGCATGATGGCGGCTGGGATGCTTCGAAGCGTTACTTCCTCGTCGCGGCCAATGCTTCCCACAAGATCGCTGCCGTCGACACCAAGACCGGCAAGCTGGCGGCGCTGATCGATACCAAGAAGATCCCACATCCGGGGCGCGGCGCCAATTTCGTGCACCCGAAATATGGACCGGTCTGGGCCACCGGCCATTTGGGCGCGGACGTCGTTTCTTTGATCTCGACGCCGTCGGAGAAGCCTCAACATGCCAAATACAAGCAATATAACTGGAAGGTCGTCGAAGAGCTCAAGGTGCCGGGAGCGGGCAATTTGTTCGTCAAGACCCATCCCAAATCGAAGCATCTGTGGGTGGATTTGCCGCAGAATCCGGAGCGTGAGCTGGCCGAAGCCGTCTTCGTCTTCGATTTGACGGATCTTTCGAAACCACCCGTCAAGATCGATGTGGCCAAGGATTCCGGGCTGCCGATGACCAAGGCCTTCCGCCGCGCCGTGCATCCGGAATACAACAAGAATGGCGACGAAGTTTGGATCTCGGTCTGGGGCGGCAAGAGCGATCCCTCGGCGATCGTCATCTACGACGACAAGACGCTGAAACTCAAGAAAGTCATCACCGATCCGAAGATGATCACGCCCACGGGTAAATTCAACGTCTATAACACGCAGCACGACATTTACTGAGCGAGCATCACAGGGAGGAAGGAGGGGCCGGCGACGGCCCCTTCATTTTGTTTGAGCCGGATCAATGAGGGCCTGCGCACGATGCGTTTGAATAGGCCCATCGTAACCTCGTGAGGGAGACCCAGATGAATCCGTTACGCACAACCGTTTCCGTTCTGACGATGGTGATGGCGAGTGGCGCCGTTTTTGCCGGCCCTCCTGATTGGAGCAAGGTGCCGGTGACGAAGATGTATGTCTTTTATCCCGGCGCATCCCCGGTGGAATGGATCATGAATGGCGTCGAGCATTCCGGCGCCAAGGGATTGCGGAAGGGAGAGCCGTGTACGGCATGCCATCAGGAAGAAGCCGAGAAGCTCGTCTTGGGCAACAAGATGGTCAGTGGCGAGAAAATCGAACCGAAACCCATCAAGGGCAAGGCGGCTGGATTCCCTGTCAATGTCCAGGCCGCTCATGACGGCAGCACGCTCTATCTGCGCTTTTCATGGAAACAGCCGCCAGGCGGCGGGCCAAAGATGGATGCCGACAACCCGGTCAAGCTCGCCCTCATGTTTGCGCCGGATGGCATCACCGCCAAAGACGAGAAAGGGCGCGAAGTCGATATGTCCAAGCTTGGCGGCTGCTGGGCCACCTGCCATGCCGATTCGCGCACGATGCCCGAAGCGAAAGACGACAAAAAGACGAAATACGTCAAAGACGCCGGCAAGTTCTATGATCTTTTGCAGTGGACGAGCAAGGCGAACAAGGGCTTCGATGGATACGTCGCGGACAAACGCGTGATGGAAGGCGGCACGGCTCTCATCGAAGCGAAAGGGGAAAACAAAGGCGGCGAGTGGACGGTGGTGTTCGCGCGCAAATTCACGGGCGGGGATAAAGACATCGCGCTGGCTCCGGGCAAAGTGGTCAACTTTGGTTTTGCAATCCATGATGACTACACCAATGGTCGCTTCCACCACGTGACCCTGGGCTATACCCTGGGCATCGACGCCAAGGCAGACCTCACGGCCGTGAAACAATGATCGATCGGTAGGTCAGACGAGATAAAGCAGAGGTGGGGTGCGGCGGGCGGCGGTGGAGGATTCGCTTCGCCAAAGCCCGTCGGCCCGGCGAGTCTGTCATGCGCCTCATCGTGTTGATGATCGTCAGCATGCTCTACGTAATGCCGAAGGCATGGGCAGAGCCCGATATCGCACGGCAGCGGGAACTCATCCATTGGGTGCGTCAGGATTGCGGCTCTTGTCATGGTCTTCGCCTGACGGGCGGGCTCGGGGCCCCGCTCACGCCAGAGGCGCTACGCGACAAACCTATGGCAGGGCTAGTGGCGACGATTCTGTATGGTCGCCCTGGGACGGCGATGCCGGCTTGGCAGGCTTTCCTCAGCGAAGGGGAGGCGGAATGGATCGTGCGTCAGTTACAGCAAGGCTTTCCTCGAGAGTCGCGATAAGAGCGCTCGTCGCACTCTGTTGGTGCCTATTGTTAGCAGGCTGCGCCGCAACATCTGCGCAAAGAGGCACGGGCGATTTGGGCATCGTCATCGAGCGCGCCGACGGACGCGTGGCCATCGTTGAAACCACCGCGCGGCGCATCCTCGCCAAGGTCGAAGGACTAGGCGATCTCTCGCATGCTTCTGCCGTGTTTTCACGCGATGGCCGATATGCCTATGTGTTTGGTCGAGACGGCGGGCTCACCAAGGTCGATTTGCTGGGTGCGCGCATCGTCAAACGCGTGATGCAGGCAGGCAATAGCATTGGCGGCGCGATTTCCCAGGATGGCCGCTTGGTCGTCGCGCAAAATTACGATCCTGGCGGCATCAAAGTTTTCGATGCGGTAACGCTCGAACTGCTCGCCGAAGTACCTACGGGCTCGAAGGTCGTCGGGCTCGTCGACCTGCCCGGCAACCGCTTCGCTTATTCCCTCTTCGACAAAGGGGAAATTTGGGTGACCGACCTTGCTGATCCTCGGCGACCCCACACGCGAAGGTTTCCTGCCGGCATGCATCCCTATGATGGGTTGGTGACCCCGGATGGCCGTTACTATCTTGCTGGTCTCTTCGGCGAGGATGGCGTGGCGCTACTCGATACCTGGCAAATCGACAAAGGCGTGCGCAAGATTTTGGAGAACTATGGCCGTGGCGAAGAAAAACTGCCGGTATTCAAGATGCCGCATTTGCGGGGCTGGGCGATCGCGGGTCGGCATGCTTATCTCCCTGCGATAGGCCGGCGTGAAGTCTTGGTGGTCGATACCGAACGCTGGCAAGAAACACGCCGGATCCCTGTGAAAGGGCAACCGGTGTTCGTCATGGCCCGCCCCGATGGGCGCCAAGTCTGGGTCAATTTTGCTTTCCCCGACAATGGCTGGGTGCAGGTCATCGATACGCTGACGGGACAGGTCGTGCAGACCTTGCAGCCAGGCAAGGCAATTCTGCACATGGAATTTACACCGCGTGGTGAGCAGGTCTGGCTTTCGGCGCGCGACGATCATGCCGTCGTGATCTACGACACGCAAACCTTCGCCCGTTTGGACAGCCTGCCGCTGCAGAGCCCTTCTGGCATCTTCTTCGCCAGCCGCGCAGCCAGGATAGGATTCTGATGAACGCGCCGATTCTCGCCGAAGGGCTCGAATTTCGTCTGCTCAACGAATTCCAGCGCGATTTTCCTTTGTGCCGCAGGCCCTTTGCCGCCATTGCCGCCCGTTTGGGCAGCGACGAGGAGACGGTGTTGGCCTGTCTGCGGGCGCTTGCTGCGCAAGGGATGATCAGTCGTGTCGGCGCCGTCTTCGCTCCACGAACGATCGGCGCCAGTACGCTTGCAGCCATGGCGGTGCCGCGCGAGCGTCTCGAAGAGGTGGCGGCGATCGTCAGCGCTAAGCCTGGCGTCAATCACAACTATGAGCGTGAGCATCGCTTCAATCTCTGGTTTGTCGCTGCCGCCCCTGACGAAACGGCGCTCTCGGCTTTGCTCGACACACTGGAAAAAGAAACGGGTCATGCGCCGATTGCCATGCCGCTCGTCGAGGAATTTCATATCGATCTGGGTTTCGATCTCTTGCATGGCGGCAAGCGCCGCGATCGACCCAAGCGTTGCGAACGGCGGCCGATGTCGGCGACGCAACGACGGCTGATCGCCGCACTCCAACCGGGTCTGCCGCTCGTACCGGAGCCTTTTGCGCAACTCGCCGAAGAGACCGGCATGACGGAGGAAGCCCTGCTCTGGCAGCTAAAGCAATGGCTCGAGGAGGGCAGCGTCAAACGTTTTGGCGTCGTTGTGCGCCACCACGAACTGGGGTTTTGCGCCAACGCCATGGTGGTCTTCGACGTTCCTGACGAGACGGCGAGCGAAATTGGCTCTCGGCTCGCGGCCGAGAGAGGCGTGACGCTTTGCTATCGGCGTGCACGCTGTCTGCCCCATTGGCCATACAATCTGTTTTGCATGGTGCATGGACGCACGCGCGCCGAGGTCGCGCCGGTGATCGAGCGCTTGCAACGCCTCGCCGGCCATCCCGCGGAAGTATTGTTCAGTGTGCGCCGCTTCAAACAATGTGGAGCCCGTTACTTCGATGCGTCTTGAAACCGTGGCCGCCTGCCTCGACGAGACCGATCGGGCATTGATCAATGCGCTCCAACAGGGCTTTCCCCTTTGCGACGAGCCGTTCGCGGCGGTTGGCGCGGCGCTCGGCCTGAGCGAAGAAGCGGTCTTGCATCGCCTAAGCGATCTCCTCGCGCGCGGCGTGCTCACGCGTTTTGGCCCCTTGTTCCAAATCGAAAAACTCGGAGGAGCCTTTGTCTTGGCGGCGATGAGGGTACCCGCAGAGGATTACGACCGCATCGCTGAGCTCGTCAATGCCCTGCCCGAGGTTGCCCACAATTATCGGCGTGAGCATGCGTTCAACATGTGGTTCGTATTGGCTACGGAAACGCCGGAAAGGATCGCCGATGTCATTGCCTACATCGAATCGATCACCGGACTCAAGGTGTATGCCTTTCCCAAAGAACGCGAATATTTCGTGGGGCTCAAACTCGATGCTTGATGCGCTCGACCGGCGACTGATCGTTGCTACCCAGGCAGGGCTACCGCTGGTGCCGCGGCCCTATGAAGCCCTTGCCCAGCAGCTCGGCGTCTCGGCCGGCGAGGTGCAGACGCGACTGGCACGCATGCTGGAGGCCGGCATCATCCGCCGCATTGGCGCTGTGCCCAATCACTATGCGCTGGGCTATCGCCATAACGGTATGACGGTTTGGGATGTCGATGACGAGCGCATCGACGCGCTGGGTCAGCAAGTCGGGGCTTTGCCCTTCGTCACCCACTGTTACCGGCGGCCGCGCCATTTGCCGGATTGGCCGTATAATCTGTTCGCCATGGTGCATGGTCGCGACCGCGGCGAGACCGAAGCGGCCATCAGCGAGATCGCGCAGCTTCTTGGCCCCGCCTGTCGTGCTTACGAGGTTCTTTATAGCAGCCGCATTCTCAAGAAAAGCGGCTTGCGGCTGACGGGCTAGTCTTTCGTCTGAATGCTCGTCAGATAAGCGAGGATGTCCTGCAAATCTTGTTCGCTGAAGCGATCGAGGATGCCGCCGGGTTTGTCTTCGTCGTGTGGTCTTTCTTTTGCGCGGTAGGCTTGCATCTGCTTCATCAAGTAATTCGTGTATTGGCCGACGAGCATCGGAAAATCGCTGCGTCCCATGCCATCTTTGCCGTGACAGTTGGCGCAGTGTTCCTGGTAATGCGCTTCGCCGCGCGTGACATTGCCTTCGGCGCGCGGAATGATCATCACCTTTTCCATAGCCCTGAGGCGAGTGAGCGCATCGTCGGTGGGTTTGAACTCAGGGGGTTTGGTGGGCAAGACGAGGCTGGCGAGATAGCCAGAGACATTGACGATGTCTTCCTCGGATAGCTCGCGCGGATGGGTATAAGGATACATGGGGATGTTGATGCGGATGCGATCGCGAAAATTGCGCAACTGTTGTTCGAGATAGGCGGCTCGTTGACCGCCGATGCGTGGATATTCTCCTTTTTTGCCGCCTTGACCGAATTCGCCATGGCAGCCTGCACAGGTGGCATTGATCTCTTTGCCAGCTTGAAGATCAGCGCCGAGGACATGGAAAGACACTAAAAAGCAAAAGCACGGCAACGCTTTCGTAAGCCAATGGTTCATGGGGGCGACTTCCTCCTACCGTATCTTGCGACACATTGTCGCATCCCTGTCAGTGCGCTTTCCTTGATCCATGTCGGATAATTGCAAGCCATGCATCGACTAGCCGATTCCTCGCCAAGCGCCGATTTTTTCCTCGGGGGCAAAGGCCTCGTGCAGCTGCGGCTGGGGCTCGCGATCAGCCTCGGCTGTGCGATCCTGATCGGCATCTTCCTGCTCGATCTGCGCCTGCCCTGGCTGTGGCTTACTGCGATTTTGGCCTTGATGGCGGTAAGCATTGGCTATACCGCGCGTCTTCTTGCGCGCAGCGCGCTCACCAAACCGGCATTGGCGCGCCAGCTGGCGTTCGATCTTTGCGCGATGGCGGCGATGTTTTATCTCACGGGCGGCGCGACGAACCCGCTCGTTTCCCTGTTGTTGGTACCTGTGACCGTCGCGGCCTTGGCGATGCCCATGCGGCTTGCCTTGATCTTGGCGGGACTCGCGGTCGTGTTGTATTCGCTGTTGATGTTTTTTTCCTTGCCCTTGCCCATCGAGGACGTGGCGCGCGCCACGCGGTTGCATTTGATCGGCATGTGGCTGACCTTCGTCGTCTCGGCGTGGTTGATCGCGATGTTCCTTTCGCGCCTGACCGACGCCATCCGCAGGCGAGACGCCGAGCTTGCGGCCGCGCGCGAGCAGGCGCTCAGGGATGCGCAGGTCGTGGCGCTCGCACAACTTGCTGCGGGCGCGGCTCATGAGCTTGGCACGCCGCTGGCGACGATGCGTGTGATCTGCGGCGAGCTGCGTCGTGATACGAGGCTGCCCGAGGATTGCCGCGCCGATCTCGAGATGCTCGAACGCCAGATCGAACAATGCAAGACGATCATCGGCGGGATGACGGCGCGCGCCGGTCACCGCCGCGCCGAAGACATGCATGCGGTGGCCGTGACCGATTGGCTCACTGGCGTCCTCGAACGCTGGCGCAGCTATTGGCCAGAGGCCAGTTGCCGCATGCGCGTGGAAACGGATGCGACGTCGCCGCAATGGGCGCCGCCGCCGGAAGTCGAGCAAGCAGTGATCAGCCTGCTCAACAATGCAGCGCGCATTGCACCGCGAGACATTGAGCTCAGGCTGGCCTGGAACGAAGACTGGCTGCGCATCACGGTGGCCGATCAGGGCCCTGGCTTCCCCCCGCAGGTGCTCGCCGCGGCGGGAGGCAAGCCTCTGCCAGCGCATGAACAGGGAGCGGGGTTGGGGTTGTGGCTGGCGCGCAGCGCCATCGAACGCTTGGGGGGAAAGTTGCGGCTCGCCAATGATTCCGGCGGCGCGACCGTGACGATCGAGCTTCCCCGCAAGATCGGCTCGTAGAGGGAGAATGCATAAGCATGAATGATGTGTTGGTGATCGACGACGACGAAACTTTCAATGCTGTTTTGGTACGCGCGCTGGCAAGGCGCGGCTTTGCCGCACGAGGCGCTCTCGATGCGGAGGCCGCGCTCACCATGGCGCGGGAAAAACCGCCTGAAGCAGTGGTATTGGATCTCAATCTGGGGAGCCTCTCGGGCCTTGCCCTCATCAAGCCGTTGTTGGAAGCCTCGCCGTCATGTCGCATCGTGGTCCTCACCGGCTATGCCAGCATCGCGACGGCGGTGGAGGCGATCAAGCTCGGCGCTGTGCAGTATTTCGCCAAACCGGTGGAGGTGGAGGCCATCCTCGCGACGCTCGGTCCAGAACCTGCGAACGCGACGAAAAGTTTCTCTCCCCCTTACGACCCCTTGTCGGTCGAACGGCTGGAGTGGGAGCACATCCAACGCGTACTGCGCGAGCACGGAGGCAATATCTCGGCAACGGCCCGGGCGCTCAAGATGCATCGGCGCACGTTGCAACGAAAGTTGGCGAAAAAACCGGTGAAGCTGTGAAAACGGGCGCTTCGCAATTCGCTGCAGCCTTCGCACGGCGACTTTGCCCGGTAGGAAATAAAAGTATTTGCCCTGGCCGCGTTCTTTGCTAAAATGCACGCGTTTTCACCTTTGGGGTGGAAACGGCGCGGAGTGGTAGTTCAGTCGGTTAGAATACCGGCCTGTCACGCCGGGGGTCGCGGGTTCGAGTCCCGTCCACTCCGCCAATGGATTCCCAGGGCGCCGGCGCATGCCGGCGCCCTTCGTCTTTCTATCGCAAAGACTCATGAGCATCGTCGTTACCTTGCCCGATGGAACGCGTCGCCCATTCGACGCAGCTCCCACGGTTGCCGAAGTCGCGGCCGCCATTGGCCCTGGACTCGCCAAAGCCGCGATCGCGGGCAAGGTCGATGGGCGGCTCGTCGACACTGCCTATCGCATCGAGCAGGATGCCGAAGTGTCGATCGTCACCGAAAAAGACCCCGAAGGCCTGGAGATTTTGCGTCATTCGACCGCCCATCTGCTTGCCTATGCCGTCAAGGAGTTGTTTCCAGACGCACAAGTGACCATTGGGCCGGTGATCGAAAACGGCTTCTATTACGATTTTGCTTATCGCCCCTTCACCCCCGAGGACGTCCAGGCCATCGAGGAAAAGATGCGGGAGCTTGCGCGCCGTGACATTCCTGTTTTTCGCGAGGTCTGGCCACGCGAGAAGGCGATCGAATTTTTCCTCTCCCAGGGGGAGCGGTATAAGGCCGAACTGATTGCGGCGATTCCCGAGGGAGAAGAGATTTCGCTCTATCGCGAGGGAGATTTCATCGATCTCTGCCGCGGCCCTCATGTCCCCTCCACGGGTCGCCTCAAGCACTTCAAGCTGATGAAGGTTGCCGGGGCCTATTGGCGCGGCGATGCGAAGAATGAGCAACTGCAGCGCATCTATGGCACTGCCTGGGCGACGAAGCAAGAGCTCGACGCTTATCTCGCCATGCTCGCAGAGGCCGAAAAGCGCGACCATCGCAAGCTCGGCAAGCTGCTCGATCTCTTTCACCTGCAAGAGGAGGCGCCCGGGCTCGTTTTCTGGCACCCGCATGGCTGGATCATCTGGCAGGAAATCGAGCAGTATATGCGCGCGGTCTATCGCGACAACGGCTATCTCGAAGTGCGTTGCCCCCAGATTCTCGACAAGAGCCTTTGGGAAAGATCAGGCCATTGGGAGCACTACAAGGTCAACATGTTTACCACCGAGTCGGAAAACCGCGAATATGCGGTCAAACCGATGAACTGCCCGGGACACGTGCAGATCTTCAATGCCAGCGTGCGTTCCTATCGCGATTTACCGCTGCGCTATGGAGAATTCGGCTCCTGTCATCGCAACGAACCGTCGGGCGCCTTGCATGGCGTGATGCGCGTGCGCGGCTTCACGCAAGACGATGGCCACATCTTTTGCACGGAAGAGCAAATCCTGCCAGAGGTGCGCGCCTTCATCGCCTTGGTGCGCAAAGTCTATGCCGATTTCGGCTTTCATGAGGTGGCGGTCAAGCTCGCCTTACGGCCAGCAAGCCGTGTGGGTGACGATGCGATCTGGGACAAGGCGGAAAACGCCTTGCGCGAGGCGTTGAGGCAAAGCGGCCTGCCTTGGGTCGAGCTCGCGGGCGAAGGCGCGTTCTATGGGCCGAAGATCGAATTCCACATCAAGGACGCGATTGGCCGCTCCTGGCAGTGCGGCACGATGCAGGTCGATTTCTCGATGCCTGCACGGCTGGCGGCGGAATACGTGGGCGAAGACAACGCGCGCCATACGCCGGTGATGTTGCATCGCGCGATCCTTGGTTCGTTCGAGCGCTTCATCGGCATTCTGCTGGAAAACTATGCAGGCGCGCTGCCGTTGTGGCTTGCGCCGGTGCAGGTCGTAGTGTGCTCGATCGCTGAGGGACAAGCCGAATATGCATCTCATGTTGCAGGCAAGCTCAAGGAGGTTGGCTTGCGCGTCGAGGCGGATTTGCGTGGAGAAAAGATCAACTATAAAATCCGCCAGCACAGCCTGCTCAAACGGCCTTATCTTGCCATTGTCGGCGAGAAGGAGAAGGCGGCTGGAACCGTAGCCGTGCGCGCCCGAGGCAATCAGGATCTCGGTCAAATGTCCCTTGAGGCATTCATCGAGCGATTGCAGACCGAATGCAAGACGCGCGCGGTGTGATGTGGGTTATTGCTAGAGGAGATTTGCACCATCGCCCAGGAAAAAACGCAGCGCGTGAACGAAGAAATCACGGCGCCCGAAGTCAGAGTCATTGGCGTATCCGGCGAGCAGCTTGGCATCTTTCCGATTCGTCAGGCGCTTTTGATGGCGGAAGAAGCAGAGGTCGATTTAGTCGAGATTGCGCCGCTTGCGAAGCCGCCGGTATGCCGGCTCATGGACTATGGCAAGTTCAAGTATCAGGAGGCCAAGCGCGCCGCCGAAGCGAAGAAGAAGCAGAAGGTCGTCGAGGTCAAGGAGATCAAGTTCCGGCCGGCGACCGACGAGAACGACTACCAGATCAAGCTGCGCAACATCGTCAAATTCCTCGGCGAAGGGGACAAGGCAAAGATCACCTTGCGCTTTCGCGGGCGTGAGCTCATGCATCAGGAGTTGGGCATGCGCATGCTCGAACGCATCAAGAACGACCTCGCCCACCTGGCGATGGTCGAGCAGTTTCCCAAAATGGAGGGAAGGCAGCTCGTGATGGTGCTCGCGCCGGCCAAGAAAAAGTCGCATTGAGAGTTTTTTGGCCGCCTCTGCAAGGAGGCGGCGTTCGAGATAAGTGGGTGCGGGTTGGAAAAGCGCCTTCGAATGGGGGCCACCCGTCGTCCATGAAGCAAGAAGGAGAGATGTCATGCCCAAGATGAAGACGAAAAGCGGCGCTGCCAAGCGCTTCAAGGTGCGCGGCTCGGGCGGCGTCAAGCGCTCGCAGGCCTATAAGCGCCACATCCTGACCAAGAAGAGCGCCAAGACGAAACGCCAGCTGCGCGGCATGGTTGCCGTGCATCCTTCGGATCTCGCGCATGTGCGCGCGATGTTGCCCTACGCATAAGGAGAGTGCGCGATGCCACGAGTCAAACGCGGTGTGACGGCGCGCGCGCGCCACAAGAAGGTCATCGCCCAGGCCAAGGGCTATCGTGGCCGCCGGAAGAATGTCTTCCGCGTCGCCAAGCAGGCGGTGATGAAGGCCGGTCAATACCAATATCGTGACCGCCGCCAGAGAAAACGCCAGTTCCGCGCGCTCTGGATCGCTCGCATCAACGCGGCGGCGCGCGAGCTCGGCATGAAATACAGCACCTTGATGAACGGCCTGAAAAAGGCGGCGATCGAGATCGACCGCAAGGTATTGGCCGATCTTGCCGTCACCGACAAGGCTGCGTTCGCCAAGATCGCCGAGGCGGCCAAAGCGAGCCTCGCTCTATGATGTGTCATGCCGGCGCCTGCGCCGGCATGACTTCTTGATCACCTATGTCGAATCTCGAAGAACTCGTCACACGGGCGATCGGAGCGTTTGCCGCGTGCGAGGAGCCCGCTCGCCTTGAGGAGGTCAAGGCAGCCTTTCTCGGCAAAGACGGCGAGCTCACCGCCTTGCTCAAAGGGCTTGGGAAACTGCCGCCCGAGGCGCGCAAGGAGGCAGGTAGCGCCATCAATGCCGCGAAGTCACGCATCGAGGCGGCGCTCCACGAGCGCCGCGAAGCGCTGAAAAAGTCGCAGCTTTCCGCTCAGCTTGCCGCCGAGGCGCTCGATGTATCCCTGCCGGGGCGAGGCGAGGCACAAGGCGCTTTGCATCCGGTGGTGCGAACCCTCGAGCGCATCGAAGCGCTGTTTGCTTCGCTCGGCTTCGCCGTCGCCGACGGTCCGGAAATCGAAACCGATTGGCACAATTTCACGGCGCTCAATACGCCGGCCGACCATCCGGCGCGGTCGATGCACGACACCTTTTATCTGCTCGATGAGGCAGGCAGAGTGCGCGCCGACATCCTGCTGCGCACCCATACGAGCCCCGTGCAGATTCGCGCCATGCAGGCGCATACACAGGCGTTTGCCGGCGCCGACCCCATGCCGGAGCTGCGTGTGATCTGCCCAGGCCGCGTTTATCGCGTCGATTCGGACGCCACCCATTCGCCGATGTTCCATCAGGTCGAAGGTCTGTGGGTCGGAGAAAGGGTCAGCTTCGCCGATCTCAAGGGCGTGATCGTTGACTTTCTGCGCCACTTTTTCGAAAGCGATGATCTCGCCGTGCGCTTTCGTCCTTCGTTTTTCCCTTTCACCGAGCCCTCGGCAGAAATCGACGTCGCCTTCCGCCATGGGCCGCTCGCCGGCCGGTGGCTGGAGATCGCTGGCTGCGGCATGGTGCATCCGCACGTCTTGGCAGCGGGGGGGATGGATGCCCGCCGCTATACGGGCTTTGCATTTGGCATGGGGCTGGACCGGCTCACCATGCTGCGCTACGGCGTTTGCGACCTGCGCTTGTTCTTCGAAGGCGATCTCCGTTTCCTCGCGCAATTCCGTTGACGCCATGCAATTTCCTGAATCCTGGTTGCGTGAATTCATCGACCCGCCGCTTTCGAGCGAGGAGCTCTGCCACCTGCTCACCATGGCGGGGCTCGAAGTCGAAGAGCAGAAGCCCGTGGCGCCGAAATTCCATGGCGTCGTCGTGGCGCGCGTGCTCGCGGTGGAAAAACATCCCCATGCGGACCGGCTCAAACTTTGTCAGGTCGATGCCGGCGCTCACGGCGTCCTCTCGATCGTGTGCGGCGCTCCCAATGTCGAGGCTGGCTTGCATGTCCCCTGCGCGCTTCCCGGCGCCAAGTTGCCGGGCGGTGAAATCAAGGTCGCCAAGGTGCGCGGCATAGACAGCTATGGCATGTTGTGCTCGGCGCGCGAACTCGGCCTGGCGGAGGATCATGACGGTATCATGACATTGCCCGGCGATGCCCCACTTGGCAAGGATCTGCGTCAATACCTTGCACTCGATGACCAAATCATCACGCTCAAGCTGACCCCGAATCGCGCCGATTGCCTGTCGCTGAAGGGCTTGGCGCGCGAGCTCATGGCGCTCACGGGAGTTGCGGCGAAAATGCCTGAAATTCAAGCGGTCGCGCCAACGATTGCGGATGTCCGCGCCATCGTGCTCGATGCGCCAGAGGCGTGTCCGCGTTATTGCGGACGCGTCATCGCGGACGTCAATGCGGCCGCGCCGACGCCGGAATGGATGAAAGCGCGGCTTCTGCGCTGCGGCGTGCGATCGATTTCGGCACTCGTCGATATCACCAATTACGTGATGCTCGAGCTCGGGCAACCCTTGCATGCCTTCGACGACGAAAAGCTCGTCGGGGCAATCCATGTGCGTTATCCTCGTGCCGGCGAGCGCCTGCTCTTGCTCAACGGCCAGACGGTCGAACCTGCCGCCGATGTCGCCTTGATCGCCGATGACGAAAAGGCGCTGGCGCTTGCGGGCATCATGGGTGGTGAGGAATCTGGAGTGGGACTTTCGACGCGCCGTGTCTTTCTCGAGTCCGCCTTCTTTTCACCCAGCGCGATTGCGGGCCGCGCGCGTGCGCTCGGCTTTTCTTCCGACGCTGCGCATCGTTTCGAGCGCGGCGTCGACTTCGCCTTGCAGCGAGCAGCGCTCGAACGAGCGACCGCCTTGATCCTGGCGATCTGTGGCGGCAAAGCCGGCCCCCTTTGCGAAGCGGAAAGTCTTCCGCACTTGCCGACACGTCAGGCGATTCGGCTTTCTCCCGCGCGTGCAAGCCGACTCCTCGGCATCGAGTTGACTCTCGCACAATGCGAGCGGCTGCTGACGGGCCTGGGCTTGGCGCCCCGCCAGGAAGCGGATGCGCTCGTCGTCATGCCGCCTACGTGGCGTTTCGACCTGGCGATTGAAGAGGATCTCGTCGAGGAGCTTGCGCGTCTGCACGGTTATGAGAACATCCCCGCCCACCCCCCTTCGGCGCAGCTATCCATGCGGCCGCAGCCCGAAGCGCAGCGTTCGCCCTATGCATTGCGTCGCCAGCTGGCTGCGCGCGGCTATTATGAGGTGATCAATTACAGCTTCGTGCCTCCGGAATGGGAAGCCGATCTCGCCGGCAATGACAAACCGGTGCGGCTTGCCAATCCCATCGCGAGCCATCTCGCGGTGATGCGTTCCTCCCTGATCGGCGGACTCGTCGGCGTCCTGCAGACGAATCTCAAACGCCAGCTCGACAGGGTGCGCCTGTTCGAGATCGGTCGCTGCTTCAGCCCTGATGCGACAGCAGAGACGGGCCATGCGCAACCGATGCGTCTCGGGATGTTGGCTGCAGGCGAAGCTTACCCCTTGCAATGGGGCCTGTCCCGGCGCCCCGTCGACTTCTTCGATCTCAAGGGCGACATCGAGGCGCTCTTCGCGCCTGCGCGCATCGAGTCCGTCGCTTTTCCTCACCCGGCCTTGCATCCTGGCCGCTCGGCGCGTATCCTGCTAGCGGGGAGGTCGATCGGCATCCTGGGCGAGCTTCATCCGCTTTGGCGGCAGAAATACGAGATCCCTGTCGCCGTCGTCGTGGCTGAGCTCGATCTCGACGCGCTCCTTAGGCACGACATGCCGCATTATCAGGAGATCTCGCGCTTCCCGGCGGTCGTGCGCGATCTCGCGCTCATCGTCGAGGTCGCCTGCTCCGCGTCGGCGCTCGTCGACACCCTGCGCCGCGCTGCGCCTGGCTATGTGCGCGATGTTTCGCTCTTCGACGTCTATCAAGGCAAAGGGGTTACGGAAGGGAAGAAAAGCCTTGCCTTTCGCATCACGATGCAAGATACTCAAAAGACCCTATCCGACCACGATGCCGACGCGGCGATCAAGCGGATGCTCGACGCGGCTTTCCGCGAGCACGGGGCGATGCTCAGACAGTGAGGGGGAAAAGCATGACGATGACCAAGGCCGAATTGGCCGAAGCCCTGTTCGAGAAGGTCGGGCTCAACAAGCGCGAAGCCAAGGACATGGTCGAAGCCTTCTTCGACGAAATCAGCAAGGCGCTCGAGGCCGGAGAAGCAGTCAAGCTCTCGGGTTTCGGTAACTTTCAGCTGCGCGACAAGCGCGAGCGGCCGGGACGCAACCCCAAGACGGGTGAGGAGATTCCGATCACTGCGCGGCGCGTCGTCACCTTCCACGCCAGTCACAAACTGAAAGCCTTGGTGGAGGCAGCCCATGGCGAACCCGCCGGAGCATAAGCCGACGGCCTCCCTGCCTCCGATTCCGGCAAAGCGCTATTTCACGATCGGCGAAGTCGCCGAGCTCTGCGGCGTGAAGCCGCACGTGCTGCGTTATTGGGAGCAGGAATTCACTCAGCTCAAACCGCTGAAGCGCCGCGGCAATCGGCGTTATTACCAACACCACGAGGTGTTGCTCGTGCGCCGTATCCGGCAACTCCTGTATGAAGAGGGGTTTACCATCAGCGGCGCGCGCAATCGATTAGCCGAGCTGGGCGCTGCGGAAAAGAAGCCTGCCGCCAAGCCAGAAGGGCAAGCCATCGATCTTTCCGGGCTCAAGCGCGAAATCGCGGAAATCATCGCGCTGTTGCACGTGTGAAGCGCGCTCTTCTGTTATAATGGGCCCAGTCGGGGCGTAGCGCAGCCTGGTAGCGCACTTGCATGGCGTGCAAGGGGTCGCGAGTTCAAATCCCGCCGCCCCGACCAAAAAGCTGGGGGAAAGGCAGATCATGCCCGAGCGCAGCATTGCGCGAGAAAAAGCCGCAGCGCGCTGACGCTTGTCGTGCGGCACGGAGATGCGCGCATTGAGGAAAGCGGCGGATAGCGAGAAGCCACAGAAAAGCGACGGGCTCCTCTATACCCTTTTCATGGGTTGATGGCGCATGCCTGGGGTGGGTATGCCTATCCCAGTCCGCCCTCGTGATGCCTCTGCCGCAAGCGAAGAAGCGGCAAGGCAAGTCGCTGAGCGCATCCGCTGCGCTTTGGCCGCGCGGCCGATCGAGATTGCACCACACCCGCCTGCGCATGACGGCGGGCTTCGGCATCAGCCTGTGCGCGCCGCAGGAAAGCCTCGAAGGGTGTGCTGCGAGCACGGATGAGGCGCGCTCTGCGGCGAAAAGAGCGGGCCGCACCGCGTCTGCCTTGGCTAGCGGCTTGCGCCGTCACGAAGAAACTATCGGGCCCTGCCTCCCGCACGCTTTTTTCCAAGCGCGGAAAACACATTGCCGGCCGACAAGCGAAGATCAGAAGGGCCATCCGCTCAGGACATGCCCATTGTCTGTCGTATTAGTATAAACTCGATATAAACTCGATGCGTCTGCTCAGGGCAAGCCTGGCCGAAAGGCAGGTGCGCAAAGCCCCAATCTAATGGCGCAAAAATATGCCGATGATCGCGGGGTTGCCAGACGATCCAAGAACAAACAACGAACGCCGGATGCTTTCGGCATGATCGTCTTGCATGAAAGGGGGATGCCGCGTGAAGATCAATACGCCTGTCACCCAGCGGGAAAAACCCTTCCCGAAAGGGCGCTACATCGTCTCGAAGACCGATCTCAAGGGGATCATCACCGACGTCAATGATACTTTCATCGAAGTGTCGGGATTTACGCGCGAAGAGCTGATCGGCAAGAATCACAACATCGTGCGGCATCCCGACATGCCGCCGCAGGCCTTCGAAGACCTCTGGCGCACGATCAAGGCTGGCTACCCTTGGCGCGGCATCGTCAAGAACCGTGCGAAGGATGGCGACCATTATTGGGTGGAGGCTTTGGTGACGCCCATGCGCCAGAATGGCGAGGTCGTGGGTTACCTTTCGGTGCGGCGCGAAGCCTCGCGCGAAGCCATCGCGGCTGCCGAGGCGCTCTACCGCACGCTCAATGCCAGCAAAGGCAAGCTCGACACCTCGCCCCCTTGGTGGAAGCGCATCACCATTCGCAGCCGGCTGATCGGGGCGATGGCCATCGTCGGGGCAATGTTGGTCGGTGGCGCAGTCGTGGGCGTGGGAGGCATCTACCTTGCCAATCAGAGTCTCTCGCATGTCAATGAGTCGCGCCTGAAGCCCATCGAGCTCGTCGGCGCGATCAGCCTGTTGATGACCGAGAATGCGCGGCAGACCCTTCTGGGGCTGCAACATGATCCAGTTTCGCCATTCGTCAAGATGCACGATCACCCGCTGGAGGCGCATACCGACGCGATCCTCAAGAACCAAGAAGCCCTCGCGCGGCTCATAGAGGAACTGGAAAAGCGCCTGGTCGAGCCGGAATGGAAAGAAAAACTCGCCGCCTACAGAGAAGCGCGTGCGAGCTATGTCCAAGAGGGGCTCTTGCCGGCGCGGGAAGCCTTGCTCAAGGGCGATTTCCTCGAAGCGAACCGCCTCATCCTGCAGAAGATCAACCCCTTGCTTGCCAAGGCGCGCGGGCAGGCGCAGGAAATCGAGAAGCAGCTCGAGCAAGCGGCAGAAGGCGAATATGCCGCTGCGCAACAGCGCTTCGAATGGATCCGCGCCCTGGGCATCGTCGGTACGATCGGCGCTTTGCTCATGATCATCGCGCTAAGCTGGAATCTGCTTGCTTCAATCCATCGCCGGTTAGCGCAAGCGGTGGCCCATTTCGAGAAGCTCGCGCAGGGCGATCTGACCGACCGCATCGATTTGTCTGGGCGCGACGAAATCGGGCGCATGCTCTGCGAGCTCGCCGCGATGCAGACGCAGCTAGCGGCCATTGCGGATGCATTGGTGGGCTCCGCCCACACCATCGAGTCGGCGAGCACGCTGGTGGAAACACGCATGCAGGCGGTGACGAAGCAGTCGAGCGAGCAGCGCGAGGGGGTGATGAGCGTGGCGGCGGCGACGGAAGAGTTTTCCACTTCGGTGCAACAGGTGGCAACCGATGCCGCCGATGCGTTCGGGGCGGCGGAAGCCTCGCGCAGCAAGATCGAGAACACGCGCGGGGAAATCGAGGCGAGTGTGGCCGCGACGACGCGCGTGGTGGAAGCGGTGAAGGCTTCCGCGGCGACCATCGATAGTCTCCGCGAAGCGGTGGCCAAGATCGGCATCATCAGCGCCACCATCCGCGAGATCGCTGATCAGACGAATCTGCTTGCCTTGAATGCCGCGATCGAGGCCGCGCGCGCGGGCGAGATGGGGCGCGGCTTTGCGGTGGTGGCCGATGAAGTGAGAAAGCTCGCCGAACGTACGGCCGCCTCGACCGCGGATATCACCGCGACGGTCAGCGAGATTCGCACGGTCGCCGAGCGTGCGGTGAGTGCGATGAACCATGCGGTGGGCGAAGTCGAGCATGGCATCGAAGAAGTGCGCGCCGGCGCATCCGGCCTGATGCAGATCGGACAGGCGGCAGGCGATATTTTCGAGCGCGCCAAGCGCATCGCCGAAGCAACGCGTGAGCAGGCAGCCGCCTCCGAGCAGGTGGCGAACGAAATGGAGCACATCTCGCAACTGATCGACCGCAATCTGCAAACCGTGCTCGAGGCGAACGCCGCCGCGGAGTCCTTGCGCGCGACCGCCGAGCAGTTGCGGCAAACGGTGGATCATTTCAAGGTAGCCTAGGGAGCCCTTGTCGATGAGAAGGGAGCGAGACGATGAAGATCGATTTGCGACGCATTTACCGCTTTGAGCCAGCACCCTCGAGCGAAGACGGGACGCTTCCGCGCGGCGGCGACATCTATTATGAATGCAAAAGCTGCGGGGATATCGTGAGCTCCGTCGCTTTTCACCAGGTGGCTTGCGGCTGCGGCAATTTGAGCGGGGCGCAAGGCGCTGTGACGGCGCGGGACCCCGCGGGCGTGACCCCTCTGCGGGGACGTCTCAAGTAGCCTCTGCGATGCTGCCGCTGCTACTTGCTTGAGGCTCATATTTTTTCACCCGAGGCGAGGCGGAGGCAAAGGATTCGGAGGATGCGCGCGGAACCTCCGAGCGCGCGTCTTGGTTTTTTGTTCCTCGCGACGGCTGTCAAAAATGCCTAAGCGAACCTTGAAAAACCGTTGCGAGCGGCTTAGGGACAAGGCGCAGGGTGCTTAGCGACCGAGACATCAGAAGAGGTTAGGCGAGGAAGCGAGCACCGCGCAACGTGGCCATCCGGCCGCGCAGCAGATTATTCAGAGGTTTCCTAGAAGGTGAGGCCAAGTCGCAGGTAGTAAAAAGCGCCGTTGTAGCCGAAAGGCGCGTATTGTGAATAGCGTATCACCTTGCCCGAGCCGACCAGGGTGTCGCTGGTCTGCCCCCATTCGTCCGGCATCGCATTGAAGAGGTTGACGCCACCCAGCGACAGCGTCACGTCCTTGCTCAGCCGATACGAGTATTCGGCGTCAAGCGTCCATTTGGCCCTGAAGCGCACCGTTTCGTCACCCTTGACGCTGGCGAAGCTGCCGAAGCGGTTGAGGTTGAGGACGAGGTCCCAAGCCGGCGTCGAGTATTTCGACCACAGCTTGAAGGCGGAGCGCGGTTGGCTTTCCTCGATCATGGTGCGCGTAAAGGCATCGAGGACGAGTTCGGTCATGGCCACGCCCAGCACGCCAGGGGCGGCGTTGACGCCGGTGATGCGAGTCTTGCTAAAGTGATAAGCACCCGTGAGTTTGAGCCGCGCCCCCTGGCCGAACTCATGCGTGGAGTCGAGGCGCAAATCGAGACCCTGGGTGCGCGTATTGACCGCGTTGGTGAAATAGACTGCGCCATCGATGCGATGGGCGTCAAGGATGGCCACTGCCTGCGGGCTCAGCGTGGAAAGGTTCCAGCTGGCGATATAGCCGGTTGGCAAGATGCGGTCTGCGATGTCGGTGAGGAACCAGTCCGCGCTGGCGGAAAGAGTAGACGTGGGCTGATACACGAGGCCCAGGGTGAGGTGCCGAGACTTCTCTGGCTTCAAATCGGTTGCTCCCAAGGCACGAGCGACAGGATGATCGACCGCGAAGTTGCCCCAGTAGAGGGGGGGATCATTCGCGCTGTTGCGATAGGTGCCCGTGTAGGAAAAATGGCTTTGCGAGAGCGAGGGTGCGCGAAAGCCGGTGCTGGCGCTTGCGCGCAGCAGCAGATCCTCATGGGCGCGGAGGCGCAGCGCGAGCTTGCCGTTCGCCGTCGAACCGAAATCGCTGAAATGCTCTGCGCGCACCGCGGCATCGATCATCAGGCGCTCGGTGAGCCCATATTTGATATCGCCATAAAGCGCGTGTGCCTGCCGCTTCGCCATGACGGCATTGTCGGGAGTGAATCCAGGAAAGCCTTGCGCGCCATAGGCGCCATCGTGCGCGGGGCCGAGCACATAGGAGGCGGGCTCGCCGGCAACGATGCGGTAACGCTCTTCTCGAAACTCATAGCCGCCTGCGAATGTATGACGTCCTAATCTCTGGCTCAGGTCGAGATTCAATATCCGCTGGGTATAGCGCGTCGCGCCGCTGTCGAACGAGGTTGGCGTCGCCAGTCCGAGCGAGGTGTTGAGGGAGTTGCTGACATAGAAATGGTAGTCGTTGTGGCCTTGCGTGTAGCTCAAATCCCAGTGTGTGCCGTTTTCGAGAACGCCCTTGCTGCCGATCGTCATGGAATAGTCGAGGATTTTCGGTTCGATCGACGGCAAAAAGCCATCTGGGTAGATGGCACTGATGTTTCGATCATCGTTGGCGCGGCGGAAGAACGCACCGGCGCTGCTACGCCGCCGGTCATAGACGCCATGGAGATAGAAGGTGGCGTCGCTACGCGGCAGTTCGGCATGGACCGCGAGCAGCAGATCCTGGGTGTCCGCGTCGCCAAAATGCGTGTTGATGCGTCCGCCGTCCAGGATGTCGGGGCCGGCGCGGTTGGTCGGTCCGCGGTCGCGCAGCTCGACGGTGAAATTGAAAAAACCATCGCCAGGGAGTGCGCGCGAATAGAAGACATCCGCCTGGCGCAGCACGCCGTCACCCTTGTGGGTGCGGCCATAGCTCAGGCTAGCGTGATTGGCATGGCCATAGCCCTTGAGGATGATGTTGATGATGCCGGCAATGGCGTCCGAGCCATATTGGGCTGCGGCGCCATCGCGCAGGACTTCGATACGTTCGATCGCGCGCAGGGGAATGGCGTTGAGATCCACGCTCGAGCTGCCACGCCCGATGGTGCCGTTGTTGTGCAACAACGAGCTCTGATGCAGGCGCTTGCCATTGACGAGTACCAAGACCTGGTCGGGGTTGAGACCTCGCAAGGTGAAAGGCGGCGCATGATCCGTGCCGTCGGTGATGCTGGGGCGCGGAAAATTGAAACCAGGAACCAGCACGGCTAGGGCACGCATCAATTCGGACTGCCCCGTCGATTGCAGCTGTGCGGCCGTGATCACGTCGATCGGCACCTCTGCGGAGAGCGCATCACGGTCACCGCCGCGAGAGCCAATCATGGCTTTGGCGGGAGTTTCGACGAGGAGCAGATCCTCGAGGGAACGCCGATAATACTCATTCGCTTCGCGTAAATCCTTCTCGCCGGCGAAGCCTGCTTCGAGTCCCGCTATCAGGATTGAGATGATCGAGAAAAGACGCTTCATGGCTTCTCTCCGCGCAGGACCGTGGCGATGGACAGCAAGGGGGCGCCGATTTTCAGACCAGATTTCATGGCGGCATCGTAATTGATCTTGATGCGAACCCTTTGCTCGACGAAATCGATCTGGATGATGCCGCCATTCTCGGCAAAGCCTTTTATCTCGCTGATGGTGAGAATGCCGTTCTTTTGCGCATATTCGATCGCGGCGCGCCGAGCTTGAAAATTGGCCACGGTGATGAAGAGGATGTCGGTTTCGCCGACTTCCTCGAGTCTTCTCGCATGGCGCAGCTCGACCGGTTTGCCGTTGATGCGCTTGTCATGATAGAGTTCGCCCAGCAGATTGCCGAACGGATTGTCGTCGAGGAGCGTGATGACGAAACGCTCACGCCGCCCATCGGGCCATTCGACATAACTGGCGAAGCGGCCGATGAATACCGCCTGGAGCTTTTTCTCCTCCTCGCTGGCGAGCGGAGATGCAAGAAAAAACCAACTCAGCGCGAATGACAATAAAGTGCGTCTACGCATCTCGCCCGGCCTTGTCGGGTAACTTGGTGGCGATGACGAAACGGTTGCGTCCGGTCTCCTTGGCGCGGTAGAGCGCTTCATCGGCGCTAACGAGCCATTGCCCGATGTCGCCTTGCTCGCCTGGCGCAATCGAGTATAGACCCAAGCTCACGGTGACCTGCACGTAGCGCCCGGCCTCGTATTCGATCCGGTGTGCAGCGATGCTCGAGCGAATGCGTTCAGCCATGGCTTCGAGGATTGCAGGTGTGCCGTTGTCGCAGAGCACCAGAAATTCTTCACCGCCCAGCCGCGCGACGAAGTCGACTTCGCGCGTGCAGGCGCGCAACACGCGCGCCACTTCCTTGAGCACGTGATCGCCCACGGCGTGGCCATAGCGGTCATTGACGCGCTTGAAGAAATCGATATCGAGCATGATCACGCCGAGATGCTCTCCTTTGCGCTGCGCCCGCTTGGCCATCGCTTGCAATGTCTCCAGCGCCAAGCGCCGGTTGAAGAGCCCCGTCAATGCATCGGTGGTGGCCAAGGCGTTGAGACGTTCATCGCGATCGCTGATTTCGGAGAGCATGGCATTGAAGCCCCGGTAGAGGTCGTCGAATTCGTCCCGACTTCGAGATGCGAGGTGAAGACGATAGTTTTTCGTTTCTGCGACTTTCCGCATTGCCGCGATCAACTCGAGAATCGGCCGGGTAAAGATCGCCTGCAACCTAAAGGAGAAATAAAGGAGCAAGGCCAAGGCGATTGCCGAAGAAAAGACCTGCATGAGGATGAAGGTACGGACTTTCGACCACATCGGCGCGACATCTGCAGCGAGCGCGAGCACGCCGATTCGCTGGCCTTCGAAGAAGATCGGCTGCAAGACGCTCATGGCGTCCCACTCGACGAGATCGACGACTCCGCCCTCCCTGGCGAGGTCTGCGAAATGCTGTGCGCGCAGGGTGTGCAGGCGTTGCCTCAGGTTTTTTTCTTGGGCGTCGGACAGGCGCTGGGAACGGTATGCACTCAAGAATTGCCCATGCTCGTCGCTCACCAGCGCCAGCAGCATGTGCGGGTCCGAATGCAGGGCGGCGAGGATCTTGCCGGCGCTTTCGGCGTCATGGAAGGCGAGGGCTGCACGCATGTTCTCGCTGAGGATGCGCGCGGTCTGGTGCAGCGTGCGCAGAGAGTCCTCTGTCTCGGTGACATAGGTGGAATATATCGCGATCGCCGAAGAGATCAGCAACGCGAGCGCTGCGCTTGCGCCGAGCAAGACGGCCAGCTTGTGGCGAATCGAAAGCCTGTCGAACATGGTGGGATTCGATTGTATAGCAGGAAGCCGACGGCGATTCTTCGCCAAACGCCACGGCTGCCCGCACCGGCCCGCCATGACGGCGATTCCGTCAGGCGTGCGAGAATATCCTCTATTTTCTAGAGGGAAAGCCATCGCTGCGAAAGGGTGCAAGGAGAATGCCAAAACCTTCCGCAGGCTACGACCGCCGTTTCCTCTCAAGGAAGCTGGAGAGACGGTAGCGCCTCCTCCTGGGACGACTTTCTCAAGGTGTCCCTCACGCGGGCAATGACGCCGCGCGGCGTGCGGATTCATTCGTAGCGCACGTCGAGGATTTCGTATTCGCGCCGGCCACCGGGGGTGATGACCTCGACGACGTCGCCGGCGAACTTGCCGATGAGCGCGCGCGCAACCGGCGAGTTCAGCGAGATCTTGCCCTGCTTGAGATCGGCTTCGTCATCGCCCACGATTTGGTAGGTCATCGTCTTGCCTTCGTCGAGATCTTCGATCTCGACGGTCGCGCCGAAGACGACGCGGCCGTCGGCATCGAGCGTTGCCGGGTCGATGATCTGGGCGCGCGCAAGCTTGCTTTCGATTTCGGCGATGCGGCCTTCGATGAAGGCTTGCCGCTCCTTGGCCGCATCGTATTCGGCATTTTCCGAAAGGTCGCCATGCGCACGTGCTTCCGCGATCGCGGCGATCACGGCTGGCCGCTCGACGCTTTTTAGCCGCTGCAGCTCTTCTTTCAGGAGTTCCGCACCGCGCTTGGTCAGAGGGATCTTGCCGCTCATTGCGCGTCTCCTCGCAGCTTGGCATGCAGCGACTGCAGCGCATAGGGGGTCAATCCCGAATGGCGCATGCCGATGCAGGCTGCACGCGCGCCTTCGACGGTGGTGAAGAGCGTCACCTTCTGCGCAAGCGCAGTCGTGCGAATCGAGCGTGAATCCTGGATCGCGCTGCGTTTTTCGTCGACAGTGTTGACGATCAGGTCGATTTCGTCGTTCTTGATCATGTCGACGATGTGCGGCCGTCCTTCGGTGACTTTGTTGACGGCGATCACCGGCAGGCCTGCGGCTGCGATCGCGGCCGCGGTGCCGCGCGTGGCGAGCAGCGTGAAGCCCAATTCGTGCAGCAGGCGCGCCACCTCGACCGCCTTGGCCTTGTCGGCTTGCTTGACCGTGATCAGCGCGCGCCCGCTGGTCGGTAGCTTTGAGCCTGCGGCGATCTGGGACTTGACGAAGGCTTCGCCGAAGCTTTGCCCAACACCCATGACTTCCCCCGTCGACTTCATTTCCGGGCCGAGCAAGGTATCGACCCCTGGGAATTTGATGAAGGGGAAGACTGCTTCTTTGACCGAGTAGTAATGCGGCGTGATTTCACCGCAGACGCCCTGCTCGGCGAGGGACTTGCCGACCATGCAACGCGCTGCGATCTTGGCCAATGGCCGACCGGTGGCCTTCGAGACGAAGGGGACAGTGCGCGAGGCGCGCGGATTGACTTCGAGGACATAGACGCATGCGTCCCTGCCTTGACCTTGAATCGCGAACTGGATGTTCATGAGGCCGACGACGTGGAGGGCCTGGGCGAGCAAGGCCGTTTGCCGCCGAAGCTCGTCTTGGATAGCGGGGGAAAGCGAAAAAGGCGGCAAGGAACAGGCGGAATCGCCCGAATGCACACCGGCTTGCTCAATGTGTTCCATGATTCCGCCGATGACGGTGGTTTCGCCGTCGCAGAGCGCATCGACGTCGACTTCCGTGGCTTCGTTGAGAAAGCGGTCGAGGAGCACGGGGCTTGCGTTCGAGACTTTGATCGCTTCGCGCATATAGCGCTCGAGGTCTTTTTGCTCGTGCACGATTTCCATCGCGCGCCCGCCCAACACATAGGAGGGGCGCACGACCAGCGGATAGCCGATTTCGGCGGCCATCTTGAGCGCTTCTTCTTCGGTGCGTGCGGTGCGGTTGGGCGGCTGTTTGAGGCCGAGCGCATCGATGAGCTTCTGAAAACGCTCGCGATCTTCGGCGGCGTCGATCATGTCGGGTGGCGTGCCGATGATCGGCACGCCATTGGCTTCGAGCTCGCGGGCGCGTTTCAGAGGGGTCTGTCCGCCGAATTGCACGATGACGCCGTCGGGTTTCTCGACGTGCACGATCTCGAGGATGTCCTCGAGCGTGAGCGGTTCGAAATAGAGGCGATCCGAGGTGTCATAGTCGGTCGAGACGGTCTCGGGGTTGCAATTGACCATGATCGTCTCATAACCGTCCTCGCGCAGGGCGAGCGCGGCATGCACGCAACAGTAATCGAATTCGATGCCCTGGCCGATGCGATTGGGGCCGCCGCCCAACACCATGATTTTTTTGCGTTGCGAGGGTTGCGCCTCGCATTCCTCCTCATAGGTCGAATAGAGGTAGGCAGTGGCAGTGGCGAATTCGGCGGCGCAGGTGTCGACGCGCTTATAGACGGGACGGATGCCTAAGGCGTGCCGGTGTTGCCGCACTGCCGTTTCGCTTTCTCCGATCAAGGCAGCGATGCGGCGGTCGGAAAAACCCTGACGCTTGAAGCGGCGCAGGTCTTCGGCGCAGAGGGTGTCGAGCCGATGACGGGCGATTTCGGCTTCGGTTTTGACGAGGTCTTCGATCTGGGACAAAAACCAAGGATCGATCTTCGACAGCCGATGCACCTCTTCGAGCATATAGCCTGCGCGGAACGCCTGCGCCACATACCAGAGGCGTTTGGCCCCTGGATTGGCGAGCTCGTGGTCGATCTCTTCGCGCTCGGCTTCGATCGGGTCCAGGCCATAGACGCTGATCTCCAGGCCGCGCAGCGCCTTCTGCAGGGATTCCTGGAAGCAACGGCCGATGGCCATGACTTCGCCGACCGATTTCATCTGGGTCGTCAGCCGGTCGTTGGCCTGAGGGAATTTCTCGAAGGCGAAACGCGGCACCTTGGTGACCACGTAATCGATGGTCGGCTCGAAAGAGGCGGGCGTTGCGCCTCCCGTGATGTCGTTGGCGAGCTCATCGAGCGTATAACCCACGGCGAGCTTCGCCGCCACCTTGGCGATCGGAAACCCCGTCGCTTTCGAGGCAAGCGCCGATGAGCGGGATACGCGCGGATTCATCTCGATCACGATCATGCGCCCGTCCTTGGGATTGATCGCGAACTGCACGTTGGATCCGCCGGTATCGACGCCGATTTCGCGCAGCACCGCAATCGCTGCGTCGCGCATGATCTGATATTCCTTGTCGGTGAGCGTCTGCGCCGGCGCCACGGTGATCGAATCGCCCGTGTGCACGCCCATCGGATCGAGGTTCTCGATCGAACAGACGATGATGCAATTGTCATTCCTGTCGCGCACCACCTCCATTTCGAACTCTTTCCAGCCCAAGAGCGACTCCTCGATCAGGAGTTCGTGCGTGGGACTGGCTTCGAGACCGCGTTTGCAGATCTCGATGAATTCTTCCATGTTGTAGGCGATGCCGCCGCCCGATCCGCCCAGCGTGAAGGAGGGGCGGATGATGGCGGGAAAGCCGATCGCGCCCTGCACTTGCAGCGCTTCCTCGAGGCTGTGCGCGATGCCGGAGCGTGCGGAGGCAAGACCGATCTTCGTCATCGCCTGCTTGAATTTCTCGCGATCCTCGGCCTTGTCGATCGCCTCACGGGAGGCGCCGATGAGCTCGACGCCATAGCGCTCGAGCACGCCATGCTTGGCGAGATCGAGAGCGCAATTGAGCGCGGTTTGCCCTCCCATGGTCGGCAAGAGCGCATCGGGTCGTTCCTTGGCGATGATGTTCTCCAGCACTTGCCACGTGATCGGCTCGATATAGGTGACATCGGCAAGCTCGGGATCGGTCATGATCGTGGCCGGATTGGAATTGACCAGAATGACCTTGTATCCTTCCTGTTTGAGGGCCTTTACGGCTTGTGCGCCGGAATAGTCGAATTCGCAGGCTTGGCCGATGACGATCGGGCCCGCGCCAATGATCAGAATCGAATGGATGTCGGTGCGTTTAGGCATGCTTCTGCTGCGCCATCAACTGGACGAAACGATCGAATAGATAGGCGACGTCGTGCGGGCCTGGGCTCGCTTCGGGGTGGCCCTGAAAACAAAGGGCGGGCCGGTCTTTCCAACTCATGCCCTGCAGGCTGCCGTCGAAGAGCGAAACATGCGTGACGCGCACGTTTTCGGGCAGTGTCGCCGGGTCTACCGCGAAGCCGTGATTCTGGCTCGTGATCAATACCCGTCCGGAATCGAGGTCTTTGACCGGATGGTTGGCGCCATGATGGCCGAATTTCATCTTCAGGGTTTTCGCGCCTGCGGCGAGTCCCATGAGCTGGTGGCCAAGGCAAATGCCGAAGGCAGGCAGTTTTTTGTCGAGGAAGACGCGCATGGCCTCGATGGCATAGGTGCAGGGCTCTGGGTCACCGGGGCCGTTGGAGAAAAATACACCGTCAGGCGCCATGCGCAGGACTTCCTCGGCGGGTGTCTGCGCTGGCACGACGGTGAGCCGACAGCCGCGCGCGGCCAGCATGCGCAAAATGTTACGCTTGACGCCGAAATCATAGGCGACCACGTGGAAGCGCGGTGTAGGCGCGGGACGGTAGCCTGCGCCGAGAAGCCATTCGCCTTCCTCCCATACGTAAGGCGCGGCGGTGCTGACTTCCTTGGCGAGATCCATGCCCGCCAGACCCGGAAAAGCGCGGGCGGCGGCGATCGCCGCTGCTTCGTCTAAGCGGTCACCTGCCGCCAAACAGCCCGCTTGCGCGCCTTTTTCACGCAGGATACGCGTGAGTTTGCGCGTGTCGATGCCGGCGATGGCGACGACATTTTCGCGTCGCAAGTAATCTGGCAGCGTTTCCTCGCTGCGGAAATTGGAAGGGATCATCGGCAGATCGCGAATCACGAGGCCGGCGGCATGGATGCGGTTCGATTCGCAGTCCTCGTGGTTGACGCCGGTATTGCCGATGTGTGGGTAGGTGAGAAGGACGATCTGCCGGGCGTAGGAGGGATCGGTGAGAATTTCTTGATAGCCGGTCATCGCGGTGTTGAACACCACTTCACCGACCGTCGCGCCAAGGGCGCCGATACCGATGCCGCGAAAGATCGTCCCGTCGGCAAGCGCAAGGAGGGCAGGCGGGAAGGCAGGCAAGTCGGGCTCCTGAGGGTGATACAAGCAACCGTATGGGCCGGTCAAACTTTTCTATTCTAGCCGATTCCGGCTGCCTTGCGCGCTGCTTAGCGCAGGCCGAGCACGTCTTGCATGTCGTAAAGGCCGTTTTCCCGCCCACGTAAGAAGCGCGCCGCGCGCAAGGCGCCCAGGGCGTAGGGCATGCGGCTGCCGGCTTTGTGGGTGATCTCGATGCGCTCGCCCAAGCCGGCGAAAAGCACCGTGTGATCGCCGACGATGTCTCCGCCACGAATCGTGGCAAAGCCGATCTGGCCGCTCGGGCGCTCGCCGGTATGGCCGGCGCGGCCATAGATGGCGCTGGCGCGCAAGTCTTTGTTTTGTGCCGTGGCGACGATCTCGCCCATGCGCAGCGCCGTGCCCGAGGGGGCGTCGACCTTCATGCGGTGATGCGCCTCGATGATCTCGACGTCATAGCCCTCGGCGAGGATGCGCGCCGCGATGTCGAGCAATTTGAACACGGCATTGACGCCGACGGCCATGTTCGGCGCGATGACGATGGGAATCTCTTGCGCAGCCGCGGCGATCTGGGCTTTTTCCGTTTCGGAAAAGCCGGTGGTGCCGATGATCATGGCCACGCCCAGGCGACGACAAACAGGCAAGTGCGCGAGTGTGGCGGCGGGGCGCGTGAAATCGATCAGACACTCGGCGCCAGAGAGCGCGCGTTCGAGGTCGGCCGTGAGCGCGACGCCGCAGGGTTGTCCCAAGGGCTCACCTGCGTCGCGGCCGAGCAGGGGGTGGTCTGCGCGCTCGAGCGCGGCCACGAGACGGCAATCCTCGGCTTTCAGCACTGCTTCGATCAGGGTCTTGCCCATGCGGCCGGTTGCGCCGGCGATCACGCAGCGAATCGGGTCTTCCATGATGGCGCTTCGAATCCTTTCTTCGGGTTACTGGGCTTGTTTTTCCCCGAGCTCGATCACGCGTGTCGCTGGCTTTTCGCCCATGGCCTGCAGACCACTTTCCGCGGCGACGACGTCGCCGCCGACGCGAACGAGCCTGCCGCCTTCGAAATAGACGATCAAGCGCCTCTGCTGCGCCTCGCCTTTGCCAGGCTGGAAGCGGTAGACGTAATCCCAGCGGTCGGCATGGAAAATGTCGGCGATCAGCGGCGTGCCCAGAACGAAGCGCACTTCTTCGCGCGTCATACCGGGCCTCAGGCGCGCCACCATTTCTTGGGTGACGAAATTGCCTTGATTGACGTCGATGCGGTAGGGCGACAGCCAGCCACTCACCTCGGGCGTCGATGAGCAAGCGGCGAGGAATATGCAGAGGGGCATGAGGCGCGAGGACATGGGATGGGCGATCGACGGCGAACGGGCAACGAAGACGGCATCAATTCTGTCTCATGGGCCGGGCGGACAAATGGCGAGGCCAGGCACAGGCTCCTCGAGCAGACGGTGGCGTCTTGCGGACTTGCCTTTCGGGTCCTTGCACATCGTGCCACTTGCGGCCCCATGCGGAGATTTCACTATATCATACGCTCAATCGACCCCGACATGAGAGAACGAAACCCGATAGGTGCAGGATGACGCAAGCCGCTGAGCTCAAGAACGCAGGATTGAAGGCGACGGCGCCGCGCATGGCGATCCTCGATCTATTCAGACGCAGCGAAACCAGGCATTTGTCTGCTGAGGATGTCTACCGGCTGCTGCTTGCCGAGCATATCGACGTCGGCCTCGCGACCGTCTATCGCGTGCTCACGCAGTTCGAGCAAGCAGGCCTCATCGAACGGCATCATTTCGAATCCGGCAAGGCTGTCTTCGAACTCAAGGATGGGCGGCACCATGATCACCTCGTCTGTCTCGATTGTGGCCACGTCGAGGAATTCAGCGACGCCGAGATCGAGCGTCGGCAAGAGCGCATCGCCAAGCAACGCGGCTTTATGATCACCGGCCACGCGCTGTATCTTTATGGCCACTGCGTGAAGAGCGACTGCCCCAACCGCCCGAGCAAAGAGAGCGAATAAGACTTATCCTCGGTCAAGGCGCCGCAAGCAGCGAGGCGATAAGCTTGGGCTATGCAATGAACCCAGGCTTGCCGATGTCTTTGATTCGTAGCACGTTTACGCTTCTCCCCTCCCGAAGGATTCGCCCGCTGCAGCACAATCCGCCTGGCGATTTGGCGATTTGGGTGTTCATCCTCGCCGAACTCGTCACTTTTTTCGCGCTCTTTTCCGCCTATGCGTTTGCCCGCCTTTCCCATCGAGAACTCTTTGCCGAGATGCAAAAGACGCTCGATGCCGAGGCCGGCATGATCAATACGCTCTTGCTCATCACCGGTAGCTGGTGCGTGGCGCAGGCCGTTGCAGCGATCGAGCGTCACCGTAACCGGCAAAGTGGCCATTGGTTGCTGGCGGCCATCGTTGCCGGCGCCGCCTTCCTCGTCGTCAAATACGTCGAGTATGCGGCGAAATTCGCCCAGGGGATCGATCTCTCGACCAATCTCTTTTACGCGTTTTATTTTTCTCTCACCGCCTTTCATGCGATGCATGTGCTCTTGGGCATGGCGATCCTCTGTTTCGTCTGGAGAAAGGCAATGCAGGGCGGTTATTCCGCCGCCGATCATCGGGGGATGGAAACGGCGGCTTCCTATTGGCACATGGTCGATCTCGTTTGGATCGTTCTCTTTCCGTTGGTCTATTTGATGCGGTGAGGGCGATGAACCGGTCTGTGCTCAACCTCGTCTGGGTGGCGCTGATGGCGGCGACTTTGCTGACTTGGGGAGTCGGCAAGACGATCGCCATGAATGCGACTTTCGTGATGGGGGTGCTGGTGCTCGCCGGCTTGAAAGGGTGGCTGATCATCGAGGAATTCATGGCGTTGCGGCGAGTGCGGTGGTTCTGGCGTGGTCTCCTGCTCGGTTGGCTGATGCTCACGCTGTTTGTGATCTTCTTTGCCTATGGGCTGAGTTTGCGATGAATCTGCCTTTCTATCAACCAGCTGCCAATGAGATCGAGCTCTTCGAGCACGCGCATCGCAATCGCTTACCGGTGCTGCTCAAGGGGCCGACAGGGGTAGGCAAGACGCGCTTCGTCTCGTACATGGCCGCAAGGCTCGGGCTGCCGCTCTATACGGTCGCATGCCATGACGATTTGACGGCTGCGGATCTCGTGGGCAGGCATCTGATCACCGATGGAGCGACCGTCTGGTCGGACGGCCCACTGACGCGCGCCGTGCGGGAAGGCGGCATTTGTTACCTCGACGAGGTCGTCGAAGCGCGTAAGGATACGACGGTGGTGATCCATCCGCTCGCCGATCATCGGCGCGTCTTGCCGATCGATCGCACGGGCGAGATCTTGCAGGCGCCCGACAGCTTCATGCTGGTGGTTTCCTACAACCCGGGTTATCAAAATTTCTTGAAAGGCATGAAGCCTTCGACGCGCCAGCGTTTCGTCGCCATTCGCTTCGATTTTCCGGACGCTTCGCGCGAGGCGCAGATCCTCGTCGGAGAAACCGGCTGCGATCTGCTCCTCGCGAAACGGCTCGTCGACCTCGGCCAAAGGCTGCGCGCGCTCAAGGATGTCGATCTCGAGGAAGCGGCGAGCACGCGCTTGCTCGTCTATGCGGCCATACTGATCCGCGAGGGCGTGGATCCTCTCGACGCCTGCCGCGCGGCGCTTGTCGAGACGCTCACGGATGATCGCGAGGTCGCGGCGGCGCTCGAAGAGGTGGTCTTGGCGGTGTTCGGTCGATGAAAGCGCGCAACGAGGCTTCATTGGCCGTTCTGGCCGAGGCGCTCTTCTTGACGAATCTCCTCGTTGCGCCGGGGCTGGCGTTTCTTTGGCTTGCCTGGCTCTGGCGCGTAAAGCGACACACGGCCGATGCCGTAGGCCGTTGCCATCTCGAACAGACTTTTTTCGTCAGCCTTTGGGGCGGCCTGTTGCTTGTCGCCACCGTCTTTTTTCTCGTCTCGTTCGGCGCCGACTGGGGAGGGAGCTGGGTGGTGGCGATCCTTTATTTCACTTGCATTCATTCGACCCTGGTGCTGTTCGGGATCCTCGGGCTTGCGCGCGCGATGGCCGGCAAGCCTTATCGTTATCCCGGCATTGGGCCGAAAACGCCTGCCTGCGACTGAAGCCCATGGAAGAGTGGATCGGCGCATTGTGGGATCGGTGGATTCGGCAGGTGGCGGCGCGCGAATATCCCCATGCGGCCGCCGAGCTCCGAGATCTGGAAAAATCCCTGGGCGTGTTCTTCCGTGCCATGGGCGGAGAAGGAGGGTTGCGCATCGCGGCTGCCGCAGAACGCCGCCATGGCGCGCGGCGCCGTTGGCGAGATCGGCTTGCCGGTGTGGGTGAGCGCGTCGCCTTGGCCACGCTCGATGCCGAGACGCTCTGTTTGCCCCCGCGGCTTGCCGTGCTGCCGGAGACGTCGCTAAACCGCGATCTCTATTTCTGGCTTGCGGCGCTGGCAGCGGCGGCTGGGCCGGTTGGCCTGCATGCGGCCGTCAATGAGGATCTCTGGCTTCGCCACAATCAGGCGGCCACGTCTTCTGCCCTGGCGCGTTTTCCAGGGCTCGAAAGCCGTTATCGGCGGCTCGTCGAGGCGCACCTCGCGGAGCGGATGCCGCCGGCGAAATTGCCCGCCGACGAGGCGGCGCAGGAAAGGGCGATCCGACAGGCGTTGCGAGAACCGGGCAGCGTGAGGCATTGGCCGCGCGTGGGCCGCCGGGCGAAACCGGTGCAGCCGGTGCTCCTGTGGCTTCATCCGACGCCGCCTCGATCGCGTTCCGCCCGCACGCCGACGGAGGCGACTGCCGAGGAATCCACAGCCACAGAGGTAGAAAGCGAGCAGCGCCGTTACCATGCCGAGCGGCAAGAAGCGCCGAAGGAAGAGGCGCCGATGGTCCTTGTCTTTCGTGCCGAAAGCCTGCTTTCCTGGGCGGAATACTTGCGCCTCAATCGTGCGCTCGATGGCGATGAGAACCCGGATGCCGGGCGCGTGGCCCAGGATTTGGAGAAGCTCACGCTGGCGGAGACGAACGTGCGGGCAGCCTCAAAGGTGCGTTTCGATCTCGATCTGCCCGCGGCAAGCGAGGACGATCTGCCGCTGGGCGAAGGCGTCTTACTGCCCGAATGGGATTGGCGACGCGCGAAAATGCTGCCTGACTATTGTTGCGTGCAAACCTATGTCGCCCGCGCCGCCGTGCCCCAGGAGCTTGCGCCACGCTTGCAGCGGCCGGCGCGCAAGCTCAAGAATCGATTTGCGGCGCTTATGCCCGTGCGTCGATGGCTCAAAGCGCAGCCAGAGGGGCGAGAAATCGATCTCGACGCCTATGTGCGCATCGCGGCCGACAGACGCGCCGGCTGGCATTTTTCCGGCGTGGGCGCTTATCTTGACCAGCGGCCCGTGGAACGCGATCTCGCTTGTCTCGTGCTCGCCGATCTCTCGTTATCGACCGATGCCCATGCCAACGACGAACAGAAAGTGATCGACGTGATCCGGGATAGCCTCATGTTGTTCGGCGAAGCCTTGTCGGCCACCGGGGATCGCTTTGCATTCTATGGCTTTTCCTCGCTCAAAAGGCATCTCGTGCGCTTTCATGAGATCAAACGGTTCGAAGCCGCATTCGACGCCACGACGCGGGGCCGCATCGCCGCGCTCAAGCCAGGCTACTACACGCGCATGGGCGCCGCCGTGCGACGAGCGGTCCAGATCCTTGCCGCGCAACCCCATCAGCGACGCCTTTTGATCTTGCTGACCGACGGCAAGCCGCATGACCTCGATCATTACGAAGGACGCTATGGCATCGAGGACAGCCGCAAAGCGCTCATGGAAGCCCGTGAAGCCGGCGTCAGGCCGTTTTGCATCACGATCGACCGCACAGGCGCGCGTTACCTCCCCCACCTCTTCGGCCCTGCAGGCTACACCGTCGTGCAACGGCCCGAGAAGCTGCCAGAACGATTGGCGATGATGTATGCGCAACTCACCGGCAATCTCTAGCGGAGAAACGATGACACTCCAAGGCGCCCAGCCAGAAACGATCGACCGCAAGCCCCGGCATTTTGGCCAGAAGATTGCATTCGGCGCCGCGGTCGTGAGCTTTGTTGGCTCGCTCGTTTCTCTTGGATTTTCCCTCTGGGCATGGGCGAGGTATGGCAAGCACGTCTATACCGGCAGTCTTTTCGCCACAACTTTTTTCTTTTTCAGCGCGGCGATCGTGCTCTACGAGATGAGCCGCCCCGGCCCTCGCTTGCCGCCGCCGGCTCGTGATGCCGAAAACGACGCGCCCCGGCCACGAGCGCCCAATGGTTGACCCCGACTCCCGACAAGGTAGACTTGCCGCCCCTGTTTCATTCCTTCTGCCATGATCATGCAAGTGCTCGACTCACAACCCGTTTTGTCCATCTCCCCTGCTTCCGATCCGGATCCGATCGTGGGCAATCGCGTCGAATTGCAGCTTTTGACGACGCTCAAATGCAATCTCAAGTGCACGTATTGTTCGCTCGGCGTGGGCAGCGTCCTCGGCTCGCAAACCGAAGTCGCATACGATCTCGACCAACTTGCACGTTTCATCGACACCCACCTGAAAGGCAAGGAAATCTACGTCACCTTCTATGGCGGCGAGCCGACCTTGAACCGCCGCATGATGGAAGAGGTGATAGAGCGCTTTCCCGAGTTCCGCTACCAGTTGCAGACCAATGGCACCTTGCTCGATGGCTTGCCTGCTTGGGTGCTGGGCAAACTTTCCAACATTTTGGTCTCGATCGATGGCGGCGAAGCGATCACGGATGGTTACCGGGGCCGCGGCATTTGGCGGCAGGTGATCGAGAACCTCCACAAGGTGCATGACAAGGTGGGCGGCACCATCACCGCGCCCGTCACCTGGGGCAACCCCGACACCACGTTCGAGGAGCTCGACGAATTAGCGACGGCCTTCGACGCCATCGACTATGTGTATTGGCAGTTCGTGGCGGACGAAATGTATTTCGGCGACTCGCTCGCGAAGCGCCAGGCCGTGCTCGTGCAGTTGATCGACAAATTCTTCGCGCGCACGGATGTGCTTTATCCATTCATTCCCATCATGGGCATCGTGCGCAACAAAGTATTGCCCACGCGCGGCGTCGAGCTCTATGCAGGGCTTACGCAGTGTCGCGTCTCGACCCATTTGCTCAATGTGATGCCCAACGGCGAGATCTATCCCTGTCCTGACATGATGTATGCGAAGAACATGAAGATGGGGGAGATCCAAGGCAACTGGCTCAAGAAAAGCCCCTTGCAGCCGACGCCGGAAATGCCTTGTGAACGCTGTGAGGCGTTTCCCTGGTGCCGGCGCAATTGCATGAAGAATCTCTATCTCGGCTATGTGAAGAACGACGAGCGCTACCGCAAGAACGTCGTCGAGCCGATCTGCGCGCTGATCCGCTTCATGGGGCGCGAAATCGACAAGCACGATCCTCACGCCTGGTTTGGGCGCTTGACGGTGCCGGTGAGAAAGCGGCTCGTTGACAACGAGGTCTATGAATATGTCGAAATCATGCCGTGACCTTTCGCCGGCCGGCTCGTTGGCCTTCACATGCCTTTGGCCACGGCATGGCTGACGATTGCGCACGCTGCTGCGATGAGGACGAAAGCGAGAAGCGCGCGGCGAAAGCGGCGAGGGGCCCAGCGCAGCTCCATGTAATGATCGATCACCAGGCGGCCTTTGAGGGCGATCAGGGCGGCGACCGTGAGGGTGAGCGGCCAGCCGACGTGGCCGCTTTCGGCCAGCCAGGCGCCTGCGCCGGTAAGACTGATCAAGACGAGCCAGATGCTTTCTGCGTGCCCCATCAGCGCAACACGTAAAAAAGAGGAAAGATCACCAACCAGATCACGTCGGTGGTATGCCAATACAGGGCTGCTGCTTCGAGACCCGAGTAATCGCGGGCCGAGTAAGCGCCCCAGTAGGTTCGGAGCGCGACCCAGCAAAGGCCCAAAAGCCCCCAGCTGACATGGACGAGGTGGTTGAGCGTCAGATAGTAATAGACGGTGTAGAAGATGCCGGCCTCGCCGTCGATGCCGTGGGCGATGTTCCAGCGGATCTCGAAAAATTTGACGAGTGGGTAGCCTAGGCCGAAAAACATCGCGGACAAGACCCACCCGAATGCCGTGCGCCGCTCGTTGCGGCGGATTGCCGCTACGGCCTTGACCATGCCATAGCCGCTGGTGAGCAGCAGTAGCGTGATCGTCACACCCGCCACCGTGGCGAGCTTGTCCGGGCCGCTGAGGAAGGCCTCGCGGTGATGTGCCTTGGCGATGAAATAGACGCCGAAGAGCAGCAGGAACTCGACCAGCACACAGAAGATGCCGACCCAAATGCCGGCGTTGCCCGGTAGGCGGTCGTTTCGGCGTGAGATGAGAGAGGCATCCGCCTTTCGCACAGAGAGCGCCGAGAACGGTAAGGGGCTTTCGAATGTCATTTACGCTCGCGCGCGACGAAGGGTTCGATCAGGGCCGCGTCCGCAGAAGGAGGGCGATTCCTGACGCGCGAGAAATCGGCTTGCCAGACGTCGGCGTGGGTGAAATCGGCCTCGGCGAGATCGGCTTCGATGAGCTTCGTGCGCCGCATCGTGGCGCCCTTGAATTTCGTGCCGATGGCCCTGGCATGGCTGAGATCGGCGTCTTCGAGCGCCGCGCCCGTGAGATCGGCGCCGGAGAGATCGGCCCCGACGAGCCTAGCGCCAATGAAGACACCGCGAAAGGCATGGCAACCCCGCATCGCCCCGCCGGAAAGATCGATGCCTTCCATGAGGATGTCCTTCAGATAGGCGCCTGAGAAATCGGCTCCGCGCGCGCGCGTTGCGATCAGGTTTGCCCCGAAGAGGTAGGCTTCGCGTAAATTGGCGTGGGAAAGGTCGGCGTCATCGAAGACGGCATGGAACAGATTGCTTTTCTGCAAATGGGCGCCCGTGAGATCGGCCTTGGCGAATTTGGCCCATTGCGCGCTGGCGCCGGAAAAGTCTGCGCCGATGAGCTTGGCGCCGGTGAAATCGGCATTGTCGAGCATCGCGCCGGCAAAACGCGCGCCACTGAGGTCGCGCCCACTCAGTTTGGCGTGGGCGTAGGCGCAATGCGCGAGATCGACCCGCGGCTGCGGGCGCGCGCAATCGCCTTTGGGCAAAGAGGGCTGCGCCCAGCCCATGGGACTCGCGAAAAGGGCGAGAAAGAGGCCAAAAGCACGCATCAGTGGGAAGTTCCCTCCGATTTGGTGATTTTGTTGAAAAGGTTGTATTTGCCCACCGGCTTGTCCATCGGGATGCGCTTGATCTCCTGGAACGTTTGGGCGTCGAAGACGACCAGCGCTCCGCCTTCGTGCTTGCGTTCCCAAAGGCTTGCGAGCGCATAGCGGCCATGGCGATCGAACTCGATGTGGGCGAGCGTCTTGCCGGGCTCGGCTTTGACATGCGCGACGATCTCGAGCGAACGCTTGTCCACGATGGTGAGCGTGTCCTTATTCACTCGATCCATCATCGAGTCGGTCCAGGCATAAGGAGTTGCCTCGTGACTGCGCAAGAAAAAGCCTGGCCCCGGCGTGGCGAGGGTTTTGAGCGTGCGCCAGGTCGTCATGTCGATGACGGACAGCAGTCCATCTTTGAGGTTGGGTGAGACCATCACGCGCCGGCCCTGCCAATCCCAACTGATGCCGGAGCCCAGATGCGGCATGCCAGGCAGATCGAGATCGGCAATCTTTTTGCGCGCGTCGAGATTGACCACCTGCCCTTTCCCCGCCGTGCGAGCGGCGCCAATGACTTCTGCATAATCCTGGGTGAAGAAGAAATCATCGAGCGGCTCCACGAGAGTGGTGCGGCGTGGATTGAGAAAGCCCGACGCGAAGGCGCCCTCTTTGTATTGGAAGTCGTGGATGTGTCCCAGAGGAATGTCTTCGGCTTTGGGGTCGTAGCTGATCTCCCAGATCTCGGGGATGTCCTTGAGCGCGGCGACGAAGCTTTTCCGCGGCGATGCGTCATAGACCGCGGAGACGCGCGAACTGTGTTTGCCGTCCCTGTCTTTGACCTCGAGCACCTTGACTACGTTGAGGTCGGCGTCGAGCAAGACCAGCGTGTGCGGGAGGTAATTGGCCACCGCCACGTATTTGCCGTCGCTCGAGACGGCGAGATTGCGGGTGTTGAGGCCGACGCGGATTTCCGTGACGATGGCGAGGTTCCAAAGATCGAGCTTGGAGACCCAGCCGTCACGCGAGGCGAGGAAAACGTAGCGCCCATCGGGGGTGAATTTCGGCCCGCCATGCAGGGCATATCGAGTCGGGATGCGCGCGATGGGTTCGAGCTTGTCGCCGTCGAGTACGGTGAGATGGTGATCGCCCGTTTCGACGACGATGAAGAGGTTCATCAAATCGCGGCCTTGGAGGATCAGTGCAGGCCGGTCCGGCATCTTCTCCGCATGGACGATGCGGGAGACACGCATGTCTTCGAGACGCCAGGCGGGAGGCGGGGAGATCGGCGTATAGATCCAATCGGCCAGGCGCGCGATCTCCTCCGGTTTGAGCTTATCGGCGAATCCCGCCATCTGGGTGGCGGGCCGACCCTCGGCGATGACCTTGGCCGCCTCGACTTTACGCAAGCGGGCCAGGCTTTCTGGCAGCAGGGCCGGTCCGGAAAGCCCCAGTCGATCCAGGCCGTGACAGGCCGCGCAATGCTCGCGGTAGAGCGCTTGTGGATCGAGCGCGTGCGCGAACGCTGGAATGCACGCAACGATCCATAAGAGCCAGACTTTCTTCATCTGATTTCCTCGTCGCTCAGGTAACAGCCAGGATCTTCGGCCCAGGGATTGCCAGTGAGCATTTCCGCACGCACGCGCGTGTTGCCATTGCACATAGAGAGATAGGCGCAGTGGGCGCAACGTCCTTCGACGGGCCGTGGGCGCCGCTTGAGGCCGGCGAGCAACGGATCGTGGGTAGCCGACCAGATCTCGGCGAAGGAGCGTTCGCGCACATTGCCTAAGCGGTAATGCCACCACATCGTGTCGGGATGGACGTTGCCGAGGTTGTCGATGTTGGCTACCGCCACGCCTGAAGCGTTGCCGCCCCATTGGACGAGCTTGGCGGCGATGTGTGTGCTTTTTTCAGGCCAGCGCTGCCGCACCCAATGGAGAAAGAAGACGCCGTCGGCATCGTTGTTGCCGGTCGTGAATTCCTTTTTGCGTCCGGCTTCGGCATCGCGCCAGGCGGTTTCGAACAGCATCGTCATGGCGGTGCGCGTCATCTGGCAATGAGCATCATCCCGGCGGTTCTTGTTCCCTCGGCCCGCGTAATTCAGGTGCGAAAGATAGAATCTGTCGATGCCCTCGTCATCGATGAGGCGCAAGAGCGCAGAAAGATCCGCATAGTTCTCGCGCGTCAGGGTGAAGCGCACGCCGACTTTGAGACCGGCGTCGCGGCATAGCCGCAAGGCGGAAAGCGATTTCCTGAAGGCGCCAGGCATGCGCCGAAAGCGATCGTGAGTCTCTTCCAAGCCGTCGAGGCTGATGCCCACGTAATCGAATCCGACGTCCGCGATCTCTTCTGCGAGGGGAGCGTCGATCAGCGTGCCGTTCGTGGAGAGCGCTGTATAAAAACCGAGCGCCTTGGCATGGCGGGCGATGGCGAAGAAATCGGGACGCATGAGCGGTTCGCCCCCCGAGAGGATGAGGGCTGGCACGTGGCTGCGCTTGAGATCTTCCATGACGCTGAAGATTTCCTCGCGTGCGAGTTCCCCCTTGAAGTCGACGTCGGCCGAGACGGCGTAGCAATGCTTGCAGGCCAGATTGCAGCGGCGTATCAGGTTCCAAATCACCACGGGCCCCTTTGGCGCGCGAAAGGGGCCGGCGGGCGTTGGTGCGAGAAGCTCCTGCAAAAACTGGGACAAGCGGAACATGAGGCTATTTGAGCGGAAAAAAGGGATTTATGGGTTGATAGCCGTCAAGTCGTCTGTGCAAAGTCGATTCCTATAATCAAGATCATGAAGGAGGCTTCCTTGCATCAATCGCCGCGGGAAGGCCGGCTGGCGGCGTCGTTTTCCCCTTCGTTGGCCATTGCCGCGACGTGGGGCGTCGCCTTCTTTTGGAGCTGCCTGTTGGCGTTTTCCTACCTTTGGAACTTCGAGAGGACGAAGGAAGAAACCCTCCGCATGGCGTATGCCGAGGCGCGCGCAGTGCGCGACAAGGATATGGCTTTCCGCCGCTGGGGGCTCAAGCATCAGGGGGTGTATGTGCCGGTGACGGAAAAAGAGGGGCCCTCACCCTATCTTCGGCATGTCCCACGCTACGTGATCGAAACCGTCGCAGGCCAAAAGCTTGCACTGCGCGCGCCGGCGACGATGGTGCGGGAAATGATGGACGATTATGTTGAGCAGGGCGGCGGCGTGCGTGGCCGCATCGTCGGCCTGCGCGCTTTGAATCCGGCCAATCTTCCTGACGATTGGGAAAAGGCCCAGTTGGAGGCGTTCGAGAAGGGGCAGAAAACCGAGGTGTGGGAAATTGCCGATCTCGATGGTAAGCCGCATCTGCGCTATCTCAAGGCTTGGCACATGGAAGAAGGCTGTGTCGAATGCCACGGCGTGCTCGGCTATCAGGTCGGCGACATGCGAGGGGCGACGGGCGTCAATCTGCCTCTTGCGCCCTATTACGCCCACATCGATGACGTCGCCTTCAATCTCGTGCTCAGCCATGGCGGCATATGGCTCATTGGTCTCATGGGCATCGGCCTTTCCGGGCGCCAGGCGGTGTTGCGCGCGCGCGAGCGCATGGCGGTGATCGCCGAAATCCAGCATCTCGCGCGCCACGACAGCCTGACCGGCCTCGACAACCGCTATAGCCTGATGAGCCGGCTTGAGCAGGCGCTCGCTACCGCGCGTCGCGAACGGCAGAAACTGGCGTTGATGCTGATCGACATGGATCGCTTCAAGAACATCAACGACACGCTGGGGCATCACATCGGGGATGGTCTGCTCGTCGAGGTGGCGCGCCGCTTGACGCATGGCGTGCGGGAGTCCGACATCGTCGCCCGTCTTGGGGGCGATGAATTCGTGGTCGCGCTCACCGGCATCGCGGGCCCCGAAGATGCGCTCGCGGTGGGCAGCAAATTGCTTGCTGCGCTTGCCGAGCCCTACCGCGTCGAAGGACATTTGCTGCATTCGACGCCCAGCATCGGCGTGGCGCTGTTTCCCGACAACGCCGAAGAGGCCGTCGGCCTACTCAAGGATGCCGATGCGGCGATGTATCAGGCCAAGGCCCAGGGACGCAACCGTCTGGTGTTTTTTACCCCTGAACTGGCTCTTGCCGCCGCCGAGCGGCTCGAGCTCGAGCGCGAGCTGCGCCATGCGCTGGCGACGAAATCCTTGACGGTGGTCTATCAGCCCCAGGTCGAAGCCATGAGCGGTCGCATCGTCGCCTTCGAAGCCTTGGCGCGCTGGCCGCATCCGACGCGCGGGTGGATTCCTCCGAGCGAATTCGTGCCGGTGGCCGAGGAATCCGGGCTCATCGAGTCGCTCGGCGAATGGGTCTTGGAGGAAGCGTGCCGGCAGCTCGCGCGTTGGCGTAAGGCCGGCATCCATGATGTGCGCATCGCCGTCAATCTTTCCGCGCATCATTTGCGTTCGGCGCAGCTGGCAAGCCGCATTGCGGCCATTTTGCATAAGCACGAAACGCCGCCCGGCATGCTCGAAATCGAAATCACGGAATCGGCGGCGATGGCCGATCCCGAGCATGCGATCGAGCAATTGCGACGCCTGCGCCACCATGGCGTGAAGATCGCCATCGACGATTTCGGCACAGGCTATTCGTCGCTTGCTTATTTGAAGCGGCTGCCGATCGATGCTTTGAAAATCGACCGCGCTTTCGTTGCCGACCTCGAGCACGACGTCAATGACGCCATGATCTGCAGGGCGACGGTGGCGCTGGCGAAGAGCCTCAGGCTCGCGGTGATTGCCGAGGGCGTGGAAACCGCAGCACAGCGAGATTTTCTCGCCGCCATCGGCTGCGATTGTCTGCAGGGTTATCACTTCGGCCGACCGGCGCCGGCGGAAACCTTCATGGCCGTGTTACAAGCGCGCTGACGCCGATTCGCTGGGTTCGAGGCCAAAGGCTGCGCGACTTACCGCTAAATCGATGACCGCTTCGATGAGCGAGGCCGTAGGCAAGGCGGCGCAGGCCGTCATGGCCTCGTGCGGGTTCGTGATGCGACGATGGCGCAGAGCGAAGGCGTGCGCCAAGGCGGAAAAATCGACCTCGGGCGGAGCCACGAAGGCGGCTTCGAGAATCGGCCGGGGTATCGCGTCTGCATAGGGGAGGTGAGTGAAGATGCCGCCTCCTCGGTTGTTGAGGACGACGACCGTCACCTCATGCCGACGGCAGAGGGCGAGACTGGTCGCGTCATGGAGCAACGTCTGGTCGCCGACGAGGGCGATGGTGGGTGCGCCCGTGGCGGCGGCAAGGCCGGCGGCCGTGGCGAGGTTGCCGTCGATGCCGGATGCGCCGCGGTTGGCGAACAGACGCAAGGGGTGAGGACGCGTGCCGCCGAAGGCGTCGAGCGCGCGTATCGCGAGCGAATTGCCCACGAAGAGCTGCGCATCCGCCGGTAGCCGTTCGACGAGACAACGCGCGAGCGTTCCTTCGAAAAAACGTTCGGCGGCGATCTTTGCCGCATCTCGAGCCGCTTTTTGCTCGGCAGCCTGCCAGGCGAGGGCGAAACCCGTATCGGCGACAGGGGGTAGAGCTGTTGCGAGGGCGTCGCAAAACGCCGCGGCGTCGGCTTCGACGCGCATCGTCGCGCGCCAGATCGGGTCGTTCCACGTCTCAGGCGCCGCGACGAGGATTTGTGCGCAATCGGTGCGCTCTGCGAGCCAGCGTTCAAGCGTACGGGAAAGCGGAAAACCGCCGAAGCGCAACACCCAGGCGGGCGGAGGCAGCGTCGCTTCCCGCAAGAACAGTGGAGCATGCGCGCACACGTGGGCATGATGCGCGCCATAGCGAAGCGCGGAAAGCGCCTCGGCGATGATCGGCGCGCTCAGCGTTTGGGCGAGTCGGACGAGCGCAGCGCCGAAATCCTCGCCACCCGGCATGGCGCCGCAAACGATCACGCCAGGCCGTTTGCAGAGCTGGGCGGCAAGCGCCTCGAGGGAGGCAGCGTCGAAAGACGGCGTTGTGCGGTAGCCGGCGGGCGGTTGAGGCGTGGCGAGCGGCAAAGCGAGATTGGCGGGCAACAGCGGTTCGGAAAAAGGAAGGTTCAGATGCACGGGGCCGGCGGGTGGCCCCAGACTCTCCTGCAGCGAACGCCATGCCAAGGCGGAAAAGAAACGCGGCGGGATGTCTTGGCTGGGAACGGGCAAGAGATGGCGCGCACGCAAATGGCCGGCGAAGAGATCGAATTGCGCGATGGTCTGGTTCGCACCCCAGCCGACGAGCTCGGGTGGGCGGTCGGCAGTGATGGCCACGAGCGGGGTATGAGAAAGCTGAGCCTCCACGATGGCGGGGAAAAGGTTGGCGGCAGCCGTGCCGGACGTGACGACGACGGCGGCGGGCATGCCGCTCGCTTTGCCGATGCCGAGCGCAAAGTAACCGGCTGCGCGTTCGTCGTTGATGACGTGGCAGACGAGGCCGGGACGTCGCATCGCAGCGATGGCGAGCGGCGCTGAGCGGGAGCCCGGACAAAGGACGACATGCCGTAACCCAGCCGCGGCGAAGGCCGCCCAGAGGGTATCGGCGCAAGCCAGATTGAAGCTTCCCGGCGTCATGCGGCGGCCGCCTCCTCGCGTGCAGACGCCTCGAATGCGCGCTCGAGGAGCGCGAACTTCGCGTCGACCTCGGCGAGCTCGTCTTCGGCCTGCGAGCCCGCGACGATGCCTGCGCCGGCGAAAAGCGTCGCTTGCTGTCCGACGACGAGGCCACAGCGCAAGGCGACGGCGATGTCGGCGCGTCCTTCCGGATCGATCCATCCGATGCCTCCGGAATACCAAGCGGGACGCCTTTCGGCGTGCCGTAGGAGCCAGGAGAGGGCAGCGTGACGCGGATAGCCGCCGACGGCGGGCGTGGGATGCAATGCTGCCAAGAGGTCGGGACAGGCGACGGGATCCGGCAGGCGCGCGTTCAAGGGGTGATAAAGATGGCTGAGCTCGTTCAGATACATCGTCGTCGTAGGATCGGCGACGATTTCGGGCGTGAAGGGAGCCAGTGCTTCTTCGATGGCGAGGGCGACAAGCGCGTGCTCGTGGCGGCTCTTGGCGCTGTCGAGAGCATGGCGAGAGCCCGGCCAATGAGTGCCTGCGAGGACGTCGACGCGGATGCAGCGGCCATCCTGGGCAAGCAAGCGCTCAGGGGAAGCGCCCACGAATATGCGTCCTTGGATGCGTGCGCCATAAATCGCACAATGGGGGTGTTGCTCTGCGAGAACCGCGAGCACGGCGTCGATCTGGGGAGGCGCGGAAAACATCAGCCGCCGCCGATGGGCGAGCACGACCTTGACCACTTCGCCGCCGGCGATGGCCGCCAGCGCCGAGCGCACGCGCGCAAGATAGGCGTCCTCCGCGCGCGACTCGATGAGGCGCCGCGGCAGCGCCGGCGAATGCACGGCGGCACAGGGCTGACGCCAACGACGCCAGAGCATGCGCCAGCGCGAGAGGGCCTCGGCGATGCGCGCGCGGCTGGTGGAAAAAAACGCCGCGGTTTGCCCATCCCGTTCGAGCAACATCAGCTCTGGCACGACGCAGGCAAGATTCGGCCAGTCGGGATCCTCCGTCTCCGGCCAGAAAGAAAAGCCTAGGGCGAGATGAGGCAAAGCGTCCGCACAGCTTCCACGTATGCCGTCGAGATAGGATGCCAGAGCGGCGAAGCGGCTCTCGCCTTGGCTCGTCAGACGAGAAGCGGAGCCAAGCGCGATCAGGCGTAGCCTTTCCGCGGGACGGCGCCAGTAGAACCAATCCGCGCACCCTTCGAGATGCCCTGCTGGCCAAGCCGGCAAGGGGTGGCGGATGCAGATCAACGCCGTTTGGCGAGACGCGGCGTGGGACAGCGACTTCTCGATGGCTTGCCAGTCGATCATGGCGTCGTCTGCCAAAGGGCAAGCATTGCGCGTCGGTCGAGCTTGCCTGTTGCCGTCATGGGCAGAGAACCGACGCGAAGAAAACGCCTCGGCCGCATGCTGGACGGCAGCCATTCGCGACACCAACGTTCCAAAGCGGCTTCCTCAATCCAGCCGACAAAGGCGCAAGCGATCGTTTGCCCCCAGAGGGGATCGGGCAGGCCGACGACGCCAGCAGCGCTCACGCCTGCACATGCTAAGAGTCGGTTTTCGATTTCCGCAGGGTGGATCTTCATGCCGCCGCTATTGATCACTTCATCGAGGCGGCCGAGGATGCGTAAGCGGCCTTTTGCGTCGATTTCCCCGAGATCGTTGGTCGTTATCCACGCACCCTGCAAGGAGGGTTCGCCGAGGTATCCGAGATAGCGCGCCGGCGTGGAAATCTCGATACGGGAGTGACTCCCCAAGCGCACGCGCACTCCGGCCAGCGGCTGACCGGCATCGCCTTCCGGCCAGGTTTCATCTGCATCCCGACAGGCGCAGGCCACCGCGCAGGTTTCGCTCATGCCATAGCTGGGCACGATCGGCCAGCCGGCCGCACGCGCGCGTAGGAAAAGGGGGCGCGCGAGCGCGGCGCCGCCGATCAGTGCGACCCGTAGGCTCGCGGGGGGCGCAATGCCTGCCTCGAGGAGCTTGGCGAGCATCGTGGGAACGAGCGAAACGTGCGTGATCGGCCGACGCGCGAATTCGGCACGGATCGCCTCGACGTCGAAACCCTCGTGGATGACGGCGGCGGCGCCGGCGCGCAAGGCGCGGTAGAGGATCATCGCGCCTCCGATGTGATAGAGGGGCAACGGGCATAGCCAGCAATCGCCAGGACCAAACGAGAAGGCGCGATTGCTCAGCCGCGCGGCTGCGGCGATGGCCCGCCAAGAGAGTTTCACGCCTTTGGGAATGCCCGTCGAGCCAGAGGTCGTGATGATCAAGGCCAGGCGCGGCGAAGCCTCGCTGCGAGCGAGCGCGAGCAGCTGCCCTTCGGTGGCGGGCGAAAGCCTCGGCGAGAGGGGAAAGGCCGTTGCGCTACCCTTGGCGGCCGAGAGCAGGCCCAAGGCTAGGGCCTTGGCGTCCCCCCGCAGGGGGAGCAGGCCGGCGGCGGCAGGCAAGCCGTCGAGTTCGCCATGAAGCACGGTTTGGCCGTCTGGTAGCACGAGACAAACGGCGCTGGCCCGGGCGCGGGCATGCCAATGAACGAACGGCCTCATGCGCCGATTCTAACGGTTCGAGCCCTGTGGCAGTGCAGGCGCTCGCAGCGCTGCGCGCGCTCGTCGGACTCTTTCTGGGGCTTGGGCCGCTGGGCGGCGCCTCGCGGCAGGCAGTCTGAAAATGATCGGGAAAATACGGACGTCAGGCCACGCTGAGCTTCAAGCGGCGGCGTTGGTTGAGCGCGATGTCGTCTTCGAGCGGAGGAGAGGCATCGGTGATGGCCTCGGCCGGCGCGGCGAGAATCTCTCGCACGAAATTCGGCAAGGCGAAAACGGCGCGATGCATGGCGCCGTTGTAAAAGCGCAGCTCCTCTAGCTCCCGCATGGCCAGGCGGCGCTCGACTTCGTCCTCGCTCAACGTCAAGGGGTCGCGGCTCATCGACGCCACCGCCATGCCCCACCACGTGCCATAGAGGGGGATATAGACGAGGTAGGGGCGCACGATGGCAAAGACGCTGGAAAGCGTCGCGACGATGCGGGCATAGGTGCGCGGACGCGAAATCGGCGATTCGACGTGCAAGGAAAGCAACCCGCCGGGCGCGAGCCTTTTTTCGCAAGCGCGGTAGAACTCGCGGGTGTAGAGCGCCTGAGAAGGACCGTGGGGATCGGTGAGGTCGAGCGCGATGAGATCGAAAGGCGCGCCCTCCGCTTCGACGTAGGCGCGACCATCGCCGATCGCGAGCTCGACTCTCGCATCCTCGAGCGCGCCGCGATGGATCGACGCGAGATGGGTGCGGCAAGCGTCGATGACGCCGTCGTCGAGCTCGGCGAGCACGACCTTCTCGATGCTTGGATGTTTGAGGAGCTCCTCGGCGGCGCCGCCATCGCCGCCGCCGATGACCAGCGCCCGGCGTGGCGAAGGATGGGTGATGGCGGCGGGGTGAATCAGGTTTTCGTGGTAGAAGAACTCGTCTTTTTCCGAAGTCATGAAGACTTCGTCAAGCCGCAAGAGTTTGCCGAACATCGGCGTGTCATAGAGCGCGAGATCCTGATAGCGTGTGCGGCCCGTGGCCAACACGCGGCTAGCGCGCACGAAATAGCCGAAATCCTCGTTCAATTGCTCGACGAGGTAGAGGTCCTCGCGCTCGCTCATGGCTTACTCTCGCTCGACGCGCTGAATGCGAGGCGCTTCCGGGTCGAAGACGGAAATCAAGCGATCGAACAGCTTTTGCGCCTTGGCGCGATTGTCCTGACTGTAATTGCAGACATAGACGTCGAGCGTGACGTAACGCTTTTCCGGCCAGGTGTGGATGGCGAGATGGGATTCTGCGAGCACCACGGCGCCTGTGACGCCGCCGCCGTCGCCAAACTGATGGAAGAGCTCGCCGACGACGGTGAGGCCCGATTCAGAGACGGCCTTTAGACAGAGCGCCTTGAGCGCATCCCCATCGAGGAAATAGCGGAGATCTCCGCGGCAGCCATAGAGATCGCCCAACAAATGGATACCCAGGTTGACTTTCGTCGGCCGCGCCGCAGCCACCGGATTATGCGTCATCGTCTTTCCTCCAAATCATGCCGACGAGATCGTCGGCACAACCCACGATAGCGGCGTCTGACTTGCGCCAGTCGCCACCCCAGCGACCCGCCGCTTTCTGGCGTGTCGCCAAAACGTATAATCCTCCCGCAGGAGGGCATGGTGGCCGGGTAACGGCAAGCCGCCCCTCTCGGCCTCGATGCGGGGTCGTTCTTCCGTTCCGCACCGTGTAAAACTTCGCATTCTACTGATTCACACCGCCTTTGTAAAGGGTCAGCCGCTTCGCATGTGGAAAACCATTCTCGCCATTGCCTCGGGAGCGGCGCTGGGCGCCTTGCTGCGCTGGCAGCTTGGGGTCAGACTCAATGCCCTATACCCTGAGATGCCGCCAGGCACACTTGCTGCCAATGTCATCGGCGGGTATCTGGTCGGCCTCGCCATCGCTTTCTTTGCTTCGGCGCCGCAGCTTTCGCCCGAATGGCGCCTCTTTGTGATCACGGGGTTCTGTGGCGGCTTGACGACGTTTTCCACTTTTTCCGCCGAAGTCGTCGTGCTCTTGCAGCAAGGGCGCTGGTTGCTTGCGTGTACTGTCATCGCCACCCATGTGGGCGCTTCGGTGTTGGCGACCCTCGCAGGCGTCGCTTCTCTCTATCTCTTTCGGAGTGGATCTTGAGTCGGGGCTATCAGATCACCTTTTTCACCCAACAGAGTCGCCGTCATCAGGGAAGACCGCTTGGCGACTGGTTGATCCATCTGGCGCAAGAGATGGATCTGCCCGGGGCCACCTTGATCGCCGGCGGCGAAGGTTTCGGGCGCGACCGGCGCCTCCATGCCGCACACTTCTTTGAACTGGCCGATCAGCCGGTGGAAGTCGTCATGGTGCTCACCGAGCCGCAATGCGATGCGCTCTGCGCGCGTCTCGAAAAGGAAGGCGTGCGGCTTTTTTACGTGAAAGTGCCGGTCGAATTCGGCGTCATTGGGGCAGCGGCAGAGAAGGCGTAACGCCTAAGCCTGGCGCTTCGCCCAGGAGGATGCGTCCGCTCTCGACGCGCAAGAAAGGGGCGACGTCACTGGCCAACCACGCCGAGGTCGCGAGTCCATGCACGGAGACGGGGGCCAAGGCCGCGGCGAGATGTGCGACGGCAGTCACGCCGATCGCACTGTCGACGACTGTCGTGAAGACGATTTCGACGCCTGATGCTTGCGCCATCCTCTGCAGGACGCGGATTGCGGCAAGGCTGCCCAGGCGCGCGGGCTTGACGACCCAACGACGCGCTGCGGGAGGAGACGCGAGCGCTTGAAAAGTGAGATCGAGCAGGGATTCATCGATGGCGAGGGCATAAGGCAGCCGCGGTTGCAGGGCGGCGAATTTGTGCGTGGCGGGCTGCGCAAAGGGCTCTTCGACGGCGTCGATGGGGAGATTGCGGATGGCCGTCAGGAAGCGCTCGGCCTCACGATCCGTCCAAGCCCGGTTGGCGTCGAGGCGCAAGGACAAGCCGGCGTAGGCGAGGCCTCGCAAAGAAGCGATTTCTTCCTCCACGGGGCCCAGGCCCACCTTGATCTTGGCGATTGCATATCCCTGCGCGCGAGCGGCGCGCAGGCGCTCGTCGATATCGCCGGATAGCGGGCCGACCGCGGCATTGGTGGAAACGACCCCGTGTTGGCCGCCGAGATGGCGCCAGAGCGCAAGGCCGCGTTGCCGGGCGGCGAGATCGGCCTGGGCGATCTCGATGGCCCAACGCGCTTCCGGGGGCAGGTCGGCGAGGGCCGTCGTCTTTGGCGTGCGACACCAGGCGGAGAGGGCCGCCACGACACCCCCTGGATCGTCCCGACTGGGCAAGGGAGCGCAATCCCCCCACCCTTCGTGACCCTCGGCGTCCCGCAAGCGAACGAGGGCTCCCTGCCGCACGCTCAACGTCTTGTGCGCAGCGCGCCAGGGACGGATGAGCGGCAAACGGTAAGGAAAGAGCTCGACGTCGATCACGGACGGCGCCGATAGGGAGAAAAATCGGGCGGTCGCTTTTCGAGCCAGGCGTTTCGTCCTTCCTGGCTTTCCGGCGTCATGTAAAAGAGACCGGTTGCCTGTCCCGCGAGCTCCTGGATCCCGGCCAATCCATCGGTATCCGCATTGAAGCCGGCTTTGATCATGCGCAGGGCTGTGGGAGAGAGCTTGAGGATTTCGCGGCACCAAGCAAGCGTCTCTTCTTCGAGACGGGAAAGCGGCACGACGGCATTGACGAGGCCCCAGGCCAAGGCTGTCTGGGCGTCGTATTGACGGCAGAGGAACCAGATTTCCTTTGCGCGCTTCATACCGATCGTGCGCGCCAGCAACCCTGCGCCCAAGCCAGCGTCGAAGCTGCCCACGCGCGGGCCTGTTTGGCCGAAACGCGCATTGTCGGCGGCGATGGTCAAATCGCAACACAGATGCAACACGTGGCCGCCGCCGATCGCATAGCCCGCCACCATCGCGATCACGGGCTTGGGTAGCCGACGAATCTGCATTTGCAAGTCGAGCACATTGAGGTGCGGCGTGGCCGTGGCTTGGTCGTGGTAGCCGCCATCGTTTCCTCTCACCGTCTGGTCGCCGCCGGAACAAAAGGCTTTGTCACCTGCGCCGGTGAGAATGATCACGCCGATGCCGGCATCATGATGGGCGCGCCTGAGGGCGTCCATGAGCTCCATGACCGTTTCGGGGCGAAATGCGTTTCTCTTCTCCGGTCGATTGATCGTGATCTTGGCGATGCCCTCGTCGGAGCGATGATAGAGGATGTCGACGTAGTCGCCGACGCGTGTCCATGTCGTCTTCATAGCAATGAACCCAATGCGAGCAAAATGGCGAAAAACGATTGTTGGCGCACCGTCGCAGCGAGCAATGGGTTCAAGGCGGCGCCCTGGCTGCTGCGCATACGGCGCGCCAAGCGCACGGCCGTGGGAAGGGCGAGGAAGGCCAAGCCGACAGAGGCGTTTTCCAGCGCGAGCAGAGGCAAAGAAGCGAAAGGAGCGATCATGAATAAGGCATATAGACGCCGGCTTTTATCCTCTCCGAGGACGGACGCCAGCGTGCGGCGGCCAGCTTTCATGTCGGCGGCGAGATCGCGTACGTTATTGACGAGCAATACCGCCGCGGCTGGAAAGCCGAGCGCGGCGCCTGCAAGCAGCGCCGAAGCATTCACCGCGTGGGCTTGCAGCCAGTAACTCCCGAAAACAGCAAAGAGCCCGAAGAACGCCCAGACGAAAAACTCGCCCCAGGGCGTATAGGAGAGGGGCCGGGGTCCGCCCGAATATGCCCACCCGCAGACCAGCGAAAGCAGGCCGATGGCGACGATGGGCCAGCCGCCGCGCGTGGCGAGATAGATGCCGAGCGTGAAGGCCAGCGTGAAACAAGCCCAGGCGGCGCTTTTGACTTGTCTGGGACTAACCCAACCTGCGGCGGTGATGCGCGGGGGGCCCAAGCGATCGCCGCGATCGTTGCCCCGCTCATAGTCGGCAGCGTCGTTGTAGAGGTTGGTGCCGATTTGGATCAGCAATGCGGCGCAGACGGCGACGAGAAACGCTGGCCAATGCGCCGGGTGGCCTTCCCCCCATGCGAGCGCCGAGCCGACGATGACCGGCGCCATCGAGAGCCAGAGAGTTTTCGGACGTATCGCGAGCCAGCAAAGACGCGGCCAAGAGGGCCTTTGCTGGAGCTCAATGGCTTTTTCGGGCAAAGTGCAAAGAGGCGATGCCAAAGGAACAATTCTCCCAGGAGACGTCGACGAAACCCGCCTCGGTGAGGATGCGCGCGAATTCTCGCTGATCCGGAAAACGGCGGATCGATTCGACGAGATAGCGGTAGGCGATCGGCGCCCTGGCGACGATCGCGCCGAGAGCCGGGATCACGAGCCAGGAATAGAGATCATAGAAGGGCGCAAGCCATTTGGCAGGACGCGAAAACTCGAGGCAGACGAAGTGACCACCGGGACGAAGCACGCGCTGAATTTCGCTCAGGGCGGCATCGAGGCGCGTGACATTGCGAATGCCGAAGGCGATGGCGAGAAGGTCAACGCTTTCGGTGGCAAGCGGCAAGGCTTCGGCCTCTCCGGCGAGCCAGGCGTTGGGCGATGGGCGCCTGGCCTTTGCAAGACCGGCCTTCATCATCATCAGACTGGGATCCACGACGATCACCTCGCGGTCGCTGCGCACGAGCAAGCGGGCAACGTCGCCGGTGCCACCGGCGAGATCGACGATACGACCGCGCACGGCTTCACAGCGGCGTGCGAGCCTGCGCTTCCAGAGGCGATGGATGCCCCAGCTCATGAGGTCGTTCATCAAATCATAGCGCGGGGCCACGGCTGAAAACACGGCGCGGATCAACATCCGCCGCTCTTGTGGCGTGACTTGCCGATGACCGAAACTTTCCTCGAGAACGTTCATTGAGCCAACGCGCTTGCCGCAAGGCGGGCGAGTTCTTCCCCACTCGCGGCGCCCAGTTTTTTCCCGACCAGACGGCCTTCGCGGTCGATCGCGACGGTGAAGGGAAGGCTCATTTTCGCATTGCCCAAGGCCTTCATGAGCTCAAGGCCTTTGTCCCTGGCGACGAGCACCGGGTAATCCATCTCATAGGCGCGCACGAAGTCCTTGAGGGCCGCCGTGCGCTCTTCGACGGCAATGCCAATGACCTCCAGTCCCTCGTCGCGCAGGCGCGCGCGCAGCTTGACGAGTTCTGGAATTTCCGCCCTGCAGGGTCCACACCAACGCGCCCAGAAGTTGACGAGCAGGGGTCGTCTCTGCCAGCCGGCCAGCGAGACGGGTTTGCCGTCGAGATCATGAAGCATGGAGGAAAAGAACTCCGCCGCTTCGGTCGCCTGGGCGGCCAAAGTCCAAAACAGAAGCAGGCTCATGCATGTCAGGCGCATGCTCGTCTTCGCGATGGTGCTCATGGCAAATCGCCTCGCTTGAAGAGCCAGTAACCGAGACTCGCGCAGCCCACACCCAGGAGCGTTGGATAGAAAAGGGCGAACATCTGATAAGGTCGCGTGCCGAAGGTGTCGAGGATCAGGTAGGCGGCGGGACCGAGCACGATGAGCTGGGGGTCGAAGAGCGAGAGCGCAGCGGTGCGGAAGACTTGCAGAGGATTGGCGAGTGCAATCGCGATCGCCGTTTCCGCCGCAATGCGGCCTTGGATCATGACGCCGAGCAGAATCAGGTCGAGGAACAAGAGCAGGACGAGCCAGGTCATGAACGCGGCGCCCTGGGCGACGTCGGTGCTTCTGGCGATCGCCGAGATCAACATGGCGATGCCCAGAAAACAAGCCGAGAGCGCGGCGATCAAGGCCGTGTAATAGGCGAACATTCCCCAAGGCACCTCGATTGCACGCAAGACGGCGATGATTACGGCCGCCGTCATGGCCAGGAACACCGGCAAGAAGATCATCAGATAACGGCCTATGAGCTTACCCCAGTACCAGGCGGAGAGCGAGACCGGCAGCGACAGTAAGTATTCGAAAACGCCTGCTTCGCGATCGCCGGCGACCGAACGCACGGTGGTGATCAAGACAAAGATCGGCAATATCGCCATCGTGAGCTGGATATAGGTGACCAACAGACGGGAAAGGCCGATGAAGCCGAGCACGCGAGACTCGGTCAAGCCGAAGAGAAAGAGGAGGGCGACGAGACCGCCGAAAACCCCCGTGTAGATTGCGAACCAGCGAGCACGCAGGCTTTCGACGATGTCGAGTTTTGCCGTGAGCCACATCTGTTTCATGCGGGCTTTCTCTTTCTGACGATGGCGACGACCTCCTGGCACATCGTGGCGAAATCGATGCTGGCTTCCTCCGATGCCGAGACGGCGCCGAAGTTATAACCCATCGGCGAAAATTTCCTCACGTAGCGAGCCGTGCGGGCGTCGATCCAACGCACGTTTTTCGCCTCGCTGGCGACGTCCGCCACCCAGATTTTCGTGGCGGGATCGACGATCCAGGGGTAGTCCTTGGCTTTGGCGTCGATCCACAATGCGATACAGCCGGGGTCGTCGAACTTGAACACGATGTTCTTGGGTCCGCCGCGCATCTCGCCCGCGAAGCGGCGGTCGGAGATGGCCATACCGCAGGTGACGCAGGTGTCGCGATCCCATTTGATCGGCTGCATGCCCTCGGGCCACTCCTCTTGCCGTCCGCATGCGGGAAGGAACATCGCCCAGGGAAAGAGCGCTGCGGCGCCACAAAAGATTCTCCGTTTCATGCCTCTCCCTCCTCTCGCCAATCGAGCGCTTTGATGATAGCGACATAGCGCGAGATCGTGCCGAGGAAACGCAAGCGATCCGCTCCGGCGACTTCGCCCTGCCAGCGGGTGCCTGTGTCGTCGGCGCTGAAATGCCACGCCGCCAGGGCTTTCGCCAGCGCCGGCTCGGCTCTGCGCACGACGAGATGGCAGCGCATGCGGCCCGAGAGCGAAACGTCGTCGGCCACTTTGTCGTCGAGCACGATTTTCCCCATGTCGAGCTCGATGACGCGATTGACCAGAGGGGCGACTTCGTCGAGCCGATGGCTGGAGATCAGCATCGTCGCCGTCTGCAATCGTTCCGCCAAGAGATCGAAGAAGATGCGACGTGCGGCAGGATCGAGGTTGGCGGCCGGCTCGTCCATGATCAAGAGTCTTGCTTCGCGGCCCAAGGCGATCGCGATCAAGAGCTTCTGCTTCATGCCGCCCGAGAGCCTGTTGAAGGGACGAGCGGCCAGCGCATCGACATCGAGCCCCAGTCGCCGAGCGAGGTGCGTGATCGTTTCTGCCTCGGCATTGGAGATGGCGGCGGCAAATTCGATGAGTTGGCCGACCGGCATTTTCAATGGCGGCGGCAATTGCGGCACGAAACCGATCCTGCCGAGCACCTCGGCGCGCGCCTGACGGGGCGAGAGACCATCGATGGTGATCTGGCCTTCGTGCGCATATTCGCCGAGCAGACAGCGAATCAAGGTCGTCTTGCCCGCGCCGTTCGAACCGATCAACGCCACGCGTTCCCCGCCTTCGATCGTGAGATCGACGCCGTCCAATACACGCGCGCGGCGAAAAGTCTTGACGAGGTTCTGGCAGCGGATCATGGCGATTGGATTCTAGCAACGGCGTGATTCGGCGCCTTGATCGCCGCCAAGAATCACATCAGTTTCGACAGCCCCTTGATGTCGAATTTCAAGGAGCCCGTCGGACAGACATCGACACAAAGGCCACAGCGCGTGCAATCGGGTCCAATCGGCACTTCGATGTCGACGGCGCGGCCTTTGATCACCGTATCGAGCACATGGGGCACGAGGCAGACTTTGCGACACTCGCCTTCGTGGAAGCACGTCGCAAGCGTGTATTTGATGCGCAGCGGTGAAAAGATGCCGATGACGCCATAGGTGAGGCCGATGGGGCAAGCGTAGCGACACCAGGCGCGGCGCACGAAGAAAATCTCGAACACGAGCAGCGCCAATACCCAAACGAAGGCCCAAAGGCTCATGGCGCCGTAGATGATCGTGCGGGAGACGATGCCGGTGGGAGAAATCGCCTCATAAACGGTATAGCCCGTCAGCAGCGCCAGCAGCGCGAAGACGACCCAGAAAGCACTTCGCAGGCGGCGATCGATCGGCTGATCGACGACGAGTTTTTTGGCCGCCAGCCACAAATGGATTTTTTCCGCCCATTCGGCAAGCAAGTGATAAGGGCACACCCAGGAACAGAAACTGCGCCCGCCCAAGAGCAGCCAGAGCACCGCCACCGTCGCGGTGCCGATCAGAAGGTTGGTGATGATGTGTTTGTGCGCCAGCATCACCTGTAAGGCGGAATTGAGGTCAATGAGATGAAAGCCGATGAAACGCGATGCGGTCAGCGCACCTTCGAGGATCTGGATATCCAGCTGGAAGGAAACGACGAACAGCAGATTGACGAGGATCAGGGTCAGCCAGCGGCGATTGCGCCATCGATGATGTTTCGCGCGCGCCCGGTGTGCCTCCTTGGCGGCGGCGAGCTCGGCCTTATTGGTCAGCCGCTTGAGTTCATGGACTTTCTGGGCGCGTTCTTCGATCAGCGCCGGTTTTTGCGGTTCTGCGCCGAACATTGCCTTGATCTGCTCCTTGAAGCGGCGCCGTAATGCTTCGCTCATGTTTACGCTCTCCAGCCTTCGCCGGGCATCACCTCGATGCTCGCGGGTTCCGTAGGACAGATCATTTCGCAAACGCCGCAGCCGACGCAGGGCTCATGCACGACGGGAAGGGCGCGCACTTGGCCCTCTGGGCCGGTGACTTTTTCGAGCGTGATCGCTCCTTTGATCGGACAGGCCTGCACGCAGAGATCACAAAGCGGAACGTCATAAGGATGCTCGGCGACTTTGATCGGCCGCCAGCGATCGATCTCGACATAGCGTAACTTGCCGGGAAAATCGGGGCCACGCGCCAATCCTTTGAAGCCTTGCCCCTTACGCGCCAGACACGACTCGGGGCGCGTCAGGCGCGCCACGCCGATGCGTTCGCTCATGTTCAGCGTCGGCTCGGCGTCTTTTTCCTTGGCAAGCAGGATCGGTTTGCTCGCGAGCGGGGCGCCAGGGCGAATGCGCATGCCAGCGGGCTTTTTATAAGTCAGCGCGCCGGTGGGACAAGCAAGTATGCATTGGATCGCATCACAGGAGAAATCGCAGGCTTGTGCGCGCGCCTCGATGTAGGGCACGCCCACGCCCATGCCATCGACGAGATCGGCGAGCTTGATCGCTTCGACGGGGCAGACTTGCACACATTGGCCGCACTTGATGCAGGAGGCGAGTAAGTCCTTTTCGTCGAGAGCGCCGGGAGGACGCAGACGTTTCTTTTGGGCATATGCAAGGGGCAGGAAACCGGAAGCGGCCGCCCCGAAGATCCCACCGGTAAGCAAAAACGTGCGCAAAAGCTTCCTTCGCGCTTGGAGACGTCGCTCTTTCGAAAGCGGCGGCTTGGCGGCGGCCTGGCTCGTTTCGTTCGAGGGCGCTTCTTGGGGGAGTTCGTCTTTGCTCATCCGGCGGTTCCCCTTGGTTTCGTCAGGCGAGGCGCTTCGTCACGGGCCTGCAGCTCGGGCGCCGAAAAAGGCGCCAGACGCTCGAGAAAGTCGAGCAGCTCGAGCAGGGGCGAGGTTTTGAAAAAACGCGCCATCGGTTCTTCGATCCATATTCTGTCGGCGAAGGCATAGGACTCATAGGGGATGTCGCCGACGCCATCGTGGTTGCGATCGAAGCCCTGGTAATCGTCCCAGTAATTGCCGTGATAATGGTTCAATGCGCCCCGACCCCTGCCGCTTTGCACCACGTGGTTCAGATTTCCCTCGAACACGTTGTTTTCGAAAAAATTGCCGCCCAGTTCGGAGGTGAAATGGACGGCGATGCCGTTATACGCGAAGCGGTTGCGACGAAAACGGATCGTGGTGCCGGGCTGAAAAGGCGAAAGATCAGAGCCGACGCCGACCGCGCAATAGAGGATCTCGTTGTCTTCAATGTCGGCATCCGAAGCCTCCTTGAAACCCAAGGCCATGCCGGCGGCGCTATGGGCGTGCGTGATCACGTTCTTGCGCACCTTCATTCCTTCGGTATACATCAAATAGATGCCGACGGTATTGTCATGAAAGCGGTTCTCCTCGACGAGATTGTCATAGGCGAACATGAAATGGAACGAGTAACGGCTGCTGCGTCCGACGTTGCGACGGAAGACATTGCGGCTCGAATACCAGGCGACCATGTCGCGCACTTCCGCGATTTCGTTTTCTTCGATGCGATTGTGATGGCTATACCAGAGGCGTAGGCCATCGCCGCGTACGCCGAGTTCGAAAGGCTTCGAGCGGATGCGGTTGGCGCGTACCAGATTGTGATGCGCCTGCTTGAGGTCGATGCCGAACAGGCAGTCGTCGATGACGAGATTTTCGATGACGTTGTGGCTGCCGCGCACGTCGAGGCAGGCGTCGTCGGTGTCATGTGATTCGCCCGATCCCGTGAGATGCAGGCCGCGCAAGATGGCGCCGTCGGTTTCGAGCGAGAAAACCGTTCCTTTCCCGCCGGCGTCGATCGTCACTCGACCATTGCCTTCGATGATCAGGGGTTTTTTCAGGACGACTGGCCCAGCATAGGCGCCCGGCGCGGGCCGCAACGTCGAACCTGGGGGCGCGGCATCGACGAGCTCCTGAAAGGGGCGCAGGCCATGGATTCGCGAATGCCGCTCATGAAGGGGAAAAAAAGGCTTGGGACGGTCGACGGCAACGCGGGGCGCGCCCATGGTCGTAAAGTCGGAGGGCGAACGCATGCGTGTCTTGCCGCTCGGGGCGTCTGCAGTTTCTTCGCCGCGCCAGCCGATCTCCTCGTGCGCAGGTTGGGCGGTGACGAACAAAGAAGCGCCTGCCAAGAGCAGCGCGGTGCATTCCTTGCGCCAGCGGCGCATTTCATTCCCCCGTAGGCGATGATAGCTGCTTGCGACGCAGCAAGACGGCGATCGTCAGACAGACGAAGACCACGAGCAAGAGCCCGAAACCCCAGTAAGGATACGAATAGGTCGAAAATTGCGCGACTTTGCCTTCGCCGAAGACGGTGGGCATGAAGGGCTTGACCGTGAAAGCTCCCCAGGGGTGGAGGTTGTGCCCGAAGAACCAGAGCCAGGCCGAATATTCGATGACGAAGAAAAAAGGCAGCAGAGCAGGGACGCCGGCGAGCAAGAGCTCGAATTTCCGCGGCCCTTTCCATACCCCCACGAGCACGATCGCCATCGCCGCGATCATGCCGGCGATGACGATGCCGGTGATGAAGCGCACGTTTTCTCCCCAGGCCTGGATTTTTTCCGGCTCTCGGAAGAAAGCGCCCGTTTCTTTGACATATTCCGCGACATGACGCGCGAGATGGCCGAGCACGTATTGATCGATGATCGTCCAGCTCGCCACGAGGACGAAGCCAAGGGCGAGCACGGCCAGCCGCAGCTTTTTCTGCGTGATCATGAACCCCAGAAGCATGACGGCGAAGAAGGCGATGAAGAATTTCGAAAGCGGCCGCTCGACGGGCGCTCCGGTTGCGATCGGGAACATGCCGACATAATGGTTGATGGTATTCATCTCGTGCACGCAATCGAGACCGACGGCCCCCTTATTGACGTCTTTCCCTTTGTCGAGCACGGGGTTGTAACGCTCGACGGTATGATCGATGTCGCGCTCGAGGATCTCGCCGGCCAGGCGGCTCGTCTTGGGCGCGGTCTTGCAGCCGTTATAGACGCCGTCGAAGTGGAAATGGATGCGAATGCCATCCGGGAAGGCGTCTTTGGGATAGTTCGGCGCCGTCAGCGCGACCCACCAGATGGGCGAAAAATAAGCCGCGATCATGGCCACCAGGGCAATCAAGGTCAGGCCGGCGATGGTTTTATTGCTTGCTTGCATAGGGGCATTCTCTGCGTTGATGTCTCGGCGCCCGCGAAAAGGGCAGGGCGATGGTTTTTATGCCGCCCGCTCCCCCCCAAACGAGCGGCCTGCGACGTCATCCTTTTTTCTTCTTCGCGCCTTTTTCCGCACACATCTTGCCCGGCATCTTGAGGCTTGCTTGATAGGCCGAAATCGCGACTAGCTGGTCGTCGGTGTATTTGCTGATGACCTTGACCATGTCGGGATTGGCGTTACGGCGCTTGCCGTCGCGGATCTCGGTCATCTGTCGCAACAAGTATTTGTAATGTTGGCCGGCAATGACCGGATAGAACTTCTCCGCGTTGCCTTCGCCATTGGGGCCATGACACTCCTTGCATTCTTTTTCATAAAGCTCTTTGCCTTTGGCCACCTGCTGCGCATAGTCCTTGCCTTCATATTTGCCGTGATCGGTCGGGATGCACAAGGTCTGGATGTAGGCGGCGGTATTGGCGAGCTCTTGAGGGTCTTTGAGCGCTTCCTTGGCGAAGGGGTACATCGTCGGGTTGTCGCGCAGCCCCTCGACGATGTCAGCCATTTGCTTGATCAGCACGGTTGCGTGTTGGCCGGCGAGCTGCGGGAAGGTGCCGTCGGGGCGTCCTGCGCCATTGGGCAGGTGGCAGGCGCCACAGACTTCATAACTCTCTTCTCCCGCCTTGGGATCTCCCTTGAGCTTCAACGCCTCGGCTTTTTTGCCTTCCATCACGTTCCATTTGTATTCCTTGCTCTCAATGCCCGCCTTCTTCGGCGCGGGGGCTTGTGCGAACGCGGAGGCGGGAATGAAAGCGGTCGCGATGACCAGGGCGATCAAGTGTTTCATGGTCTTTCCTTCAGGTCGAAAAGGTCTGGTTGTGCAGGGGCGGCCACGCGAGTAGCCTCTGTTAGGGTAGTCGAAAATCAGGAGAAGGTCATTCGGCGCGGACTGATTTGTCGCTTCGGAATATTCCGATTCATTTGAGCTTTGACAGCCAATCCGCGAGGATTTTCATTTCCTCGTCATTGACTAGATGCATGACGCCTTTCATGGCAGCGCTCTGGCCATTGTTGCGCGCCCCGCTTTTGATGTCTTTCATTTGTTGCAGCGCATAATCGGCATTCTGACCCGCGATCTTCGGATAGTTGGGCTGGATCGGCGTCTTTGCGTCCTTGCCATGGCAAGCGATACAGGTTTTTTCCTTGTAGAGCGTGGCGCCGTCTTTGGCGTGGGCGAAAGAAACGGCCAGCAGCGAGGCGGCGAGGCAGAGCAGTGGCTTCTTCATGGGGATTTCCTTTCCTGGCGAAGAACGGCGAAGGAAGGTTACTTCCTTCCTTCGCCTTGATCCTTGAATCAGATCAAATTTCCGACTTTTTTGCTTGGCCACTCACTTGATCTTTTTCGCGCCTTTTTGTTCGAGGTAGGTTTTGGCGCGGAGGCCGAGGTCGGCGGCTTTGACTTGGTATTGCCAGACCTGTTCGGCCCAGAGGTTGGCCTGTTCCCAGTCTTTCTTGGCGGCGGCGGCCTCGTGTTTGGCTTTGGCGTCGGGGATTTTGCCGAGTTGGTCGGTGGCGTCTTCGACCATGGCGACGACGTCGGGGAAGTCTTTGTAGTTGACGGAGGTGATGAAGGCGACCACCTGGTCGATCACGGCCTGGGTGTCGGCGATCTTCTTCAAGGTTTTCTTATAGTCTTCCTCGGTATAGCCGGCGGCGGCGAGGGCAACCTTGGTGGGTTTCCATCCTTTGGGTTTGACGAGGAGATAGCCCATCATTTCGAGGTGCAAGGCCGAGCAGAACTCGGTGCAGTAGTAGGGATAGACGCCTTCCTTGTCGGCCTTGAAGCTCACCGTCACGGTTTTGCCGGGTTCTACCGAGGCATGGACGTTGTAGGTGGAGACGGCGAAGCCATGGGTTTCGTCCTGGGCGCGCTCGAGGTTGGTGAGATGGATCACGACCTCGTCGCCGACCTCGGCCTCGATCGTTTCGGGCGTGATGTGCGAGCGGATGAGGCTGCCGAAGACCTCGACCTTGTTGCCTTTTCTCACCACGCGCTCTTCGCCGGCCTTGACTGCGCCAGGATGTGGGCGGTCGGTGCGGGAATCGGTGCCGACCTTATAGCGCACGCCGGGTTTGAGTTTGCTTGCGGCGATGGCCACGGCGTAGTGAGGTTCGCCCAAGGGCAAGGGCATGTCGTAGAGGAGCTGCATCTTGTCGTTGGAAATGTCGATGAGCTGATGGTTTTGCGGATGCAGCGGGCCGACGGGCACGAAGCGGTCGATGGCGAGCTTGTTGAGCGCGACCAGATACTTGCCCGCGGGCTTGGCGGAATCGCCTTCCATGGTCATGAGGTGGCCGATGTTGTAATGCACGGAGATCTTGTCGAGCACCTTGCCCTCGCAATAGTCCCACTTGGCCACCTGGCTATCGACGTAAAGCGAGGTATAGGCGATGCACTTCTTGGCGTCGAACTGGGTGTGCAAGGGGCCAAGGCCCAAGGCCACCTGCGTATGCAAGGCGTCTTTCATGGCGATCACCGGGATGCCATAGGGGTCTTTGCCTTCGAACTTGCCGGCTTTGATCGCAGCCATGATCTTGTCGAAGGAATAGACCGAGGCATGGGTGTCGAGCTTGCCGCCGACGATGATGTATTTGCCGTCGGGGGAGACATCGACGCCATGCGGGCTCTTGGGTTCGGGCACGAGGAAGAGCACGCCTTCCTTGGCTGCGACCTCCAAGGGCAGGACGTTGTGGCCATTGATCTTCTTGGCTTTGCCGGCCTTGACCAATTCCTCGGCCTTCTTCCAGTTCATTACGTGCAGGTAATCGGTGTCTTTTGCCGAGCAGCCGGCCTCATAGGGAGGACGGCCTTTCTCGATGCCGCCCACGTAGCGTTCGGAGCAGAAGCTGTTGGTGAAGGCCCAGCCATGGGAAGGCCCTTTGCCCGCGTCGGAAAGATCCTGCCAATAGGGGGGCGCCTCGATGGTGAAGGATTCGGCGGGTTTGATGCGCCCTTCTTTGCGGTCGAATTTCCAGTAGGTGATGCCGCCGCGATATTTCTCGTTCATCTCCTCGAGAGGATAGAACTTCTTGTTCTCGAGCGGCGCCGGATATTGCGCGGCCTCGATTACATACTCGGTGTTCTCGGTGACGAAGGCGCCGCCATGCTCGGACTTGAACACCGGATTGACGACGATCTGCTTGGTCTCGAAGTCTCTGAGGTCGATGACGGCTATGCGCGGATTGGCCTTGTCGTTGATGAAGAGGAACTGACCGTCGTATTCGCCATTGGTCTCGGAAATGGCCGGATGGTGAGTATCCCCCCAGGTGATGTCCTTGCCATCGATACGCCCTTGCTTGAGCACCGCCTTCGAGTTGTCATCGAAGCCATACCCTTGCCAGGGCTCAGGGGTGAAGACCGCCAAATACTTCAGGATGCGCATCGAGGGCACGCCATAGACGATCACCTGCCCCGATTGCCCTCCCGAACTGAACACGACGAATTCGTCTCGCCCACCCGTGGGCACATAGGTCTTCGCCGCCGCCAGCAAATCCTGCTGACTCAACCCCCGTCGCTTCATCACATCCTGCAGCGTCTCCGCCGACCACACCGTCACCGCCCCTAACCCCAATACCGTGGCCAGGATCATGGAGCCTGCGCGCTTGTTTGACTTGCCCATCTTCTGTTCCTCCTCTCAAGGATCATTGGACATGGCTCAGGCCATGCGACAAATTGCCGCACCCACTCTAAAGAGGCGGAAGAAGGCGCGCCTTGATGTTCGTCAAGGAATACGGGGCTCTATCCGAGAAGAGAACATGGTAGTCTAGTCGCCGTGAAGAAATGGTCTAGCAACTCCTTGCTCATCGATAGCGCGTTGGTGCTCGCGCTTCTCTGGGTGGTCGTCCTCGCGTACAAGCTTTCACCGTCGTTATCCCCCCGCGCCGATCGCTTTCTCTGGGCGGATGCGCGCTGCGATCTCCAGCGGGCGCCCTGTGAGACGACGCTGCCGAGTGGGGCGACCGTCTCCTTTTCCCTACAGCCAAGGCCCATCGAGCCAATGCGTCCTTTGCATGCCGAAGTCATGACCCGGGGGCTTCACGCCCAGCGCGTGAAAGTCGATTTCGCGGGCGTGGAAATGAACATGGGCTTTCTTCGGCCAACCCTCCGTGAAGCGGAACGAGGGCGCTTCGTCGGCGATCTCATGCTTCCAGCCTGCGTGACTGGCCGCATGCTTTGGCAGGCGACCGTGCTCATCGAGCATGAGGGCGAGCGTCTGGCCATCGCGCATCGTTTCGAGGCGGGACATTGAAGATGCGTTTCGTGCTCATTGCGATCAACGTCCTCTTGCTCTTTGCCCTCGTGTGGACCGCATTTTTCTGGCAGCCAGAGTTCGAGCAGACATCGCCCTTGCCAGGCACGCATGCGGCGCGCCAAGGCAAAGGGCTAGCGCCTGACGAAACGGTGCAGAAATGAGGCGGCTGCTTGGATTTTTGGGTTTATTTTTCGGGTTCAGCGGCGTTCTCGCCGCTGAAGCGGACATGATCGAAGTGCATGACCCCTATGTGCGGCGCGTTCCCTCTGTCGCGAAAACCACGGCCGCATACATGGTGGTCAAGAATCTGAGTGAGCAGGAAGTGTCGATCATCGCCGCACGCTCGCCCGCGGCGAAAACCGTCGAACTGCACGCCACACGCAATGAAGGAGGGCTTTTGCGCATGCGCGCCGTGCCCCGTTTCGTCATCCCACCGCGGGGATCTCTCGTCATCGAGCCGGGCGGATTGCATTTCATGCTCATCGATCTCGTGAAGCCCTTGGCGGCGAACGAAACGGTGGCGCTCGTCCTGGAGATGGCCGATGGCAGCCGCAAGGAGGTTTATGCGGTGGCGCGCTGATCAGGCTTGCCGCTCGGCGAGGATTGCCCGGTAGTGCGCATAGCGCAGCGGATGGATGGCGCCGGCGTCGACGGCAGCGCGTATGCCGCAGGCCGGTTCCTCGACATGCTGGCAATTGCGAAAGCGGCAATGGAGAAGATGGGGTTCGAATTCGGGGAAACCCGCCGTGATCTCGCTTTTCGATAAATGGGCAAGCCCAAAGGTTTGCAAACCCGGAGAGTCGATCACTGCAGCATTGTCCGTGAGCCGATAAAGGCGCGTGTGCGTGGTCGTATGCTTGCCCGCATCGAGCGCCGAGGAGATGGTGTTGGTGCGCGCGCCCGCGCAAGGGATCAGGGCGTTGATGAGGGTAGACTTCCCCATGCCGCTTTGTCCGACCAGCACGGAAAGATGGCCAGCGAGAAAGGGGCGCAGCGGCAGGGCGTTTTTTTGCGCCGATAGCTCGACGATGGGTACGGGGGCGCCCTGGAAGGGCGCGAGTAGGGCGCGGGCAGCGGGTAGGCGCTCGACGAGATCGGCTTTGTTAAGCACGATGAGCGCCGCCAAGCGCTGCGCGAATGCAGCGCACAATGCGCGAGAGATGAGCTCGAGCGAAAAACTCGGCTCGACGGCGACGACGATCACCACTTGGGTCGCATTGGCGGCGATCAGCTTTTGGCGATGTTCGTCGCTGCGATAAAGCAGCGAGCTGCGCGGCAAGCATGCGACGAGGCGGGCTTGCCCATCGGCGACGGGTTCGCATTGGACGCGATCGCCGCAGGCATAGACGCTTTTCTTGGCGCGCGGGAGCGCCTGCCAGACGCCTCCTTCGCTATCTTCGACGGCATAGTGTCTGCCGTAGGCGGCGACGATCGTGCCGAGCATCAGGGTCATCGACGATCGCCTGCTTCGTCCTCGGTGAGCCTATCGATGCGGGCCGCACAGATGAAGTCATTGCGGGAGAGACCGCCGACGGCATGGGTGTGGTAGTCCACGCGCACTTGATCGTAGCCGATGAGCATCTCCGGATGATGATCCTCGCGCAGGGCAAGCCACGCAATCTGATTCGCCAACCACATGGCCTCGGCGTAATCTCGGCAGCGAAATTCTTTCCTCAGGCGTCCGTGTTCGATTTTCCAGCCGCGGAGCAAGGCGAGGAGGCTGTCTGCTTCCTGGGCGGAGAGCGGCGTAGAACTGGCGTCTAGCGGACGACAGTGTTCGTGGGCGAGCGTGTTCATGGCTTGAAGCGGTAAAAGCGCTGATTCAGATAGGCCGCGACGTCGGCCTCCTCCTCGGAAAACCATTTGGCGCCCGTCTGCGCATTGCAAGCTGCAACACGCTGGAGTAGGGCGCGATAGTCTTTGATGCGGCGATTTTCGCGCGTGTAGACGCGCGAGCCATCCCCGCCGAATTGCTGAATGTGACAGCCAAGGCAATGTTGATCGTGCAAGGTTTTCCCGTTCGCCGCATCTTTTTGTGCATGGGCGCCGCCCGAAGACGATTGTATGAAGACGGCGGCAGCAGCATAAGCCAAGATTTTTTTCTGCATGGTCTGCCTGTCTCGTAAGGGAGAAGATTTCATTCGTGGCGAAAACGTGGGGCTCTTTTTTCAAGGAAGGCATTCATGCCTTCTTTTTGGTCGCCGAGCGCGAAGGTCGCATGGAACATTCGTCGTTCGAAGCGCAAGCCTTCGGACAGCGGCGACTCGAAGGCGCGGTTGATGGCTTCCTTGATCATCATCGCCACCGGTAAAGAAAAGCCTGCGATCGTTTGCGCCATCGCCAAGGCTTCTTCGATCAATCGTGCGGGCGGCACCACACGCGCGACGAGGCCGCAGCGTTCGGCTTCTTGGGCGTCCATCAAGCGGCCAGTCAGGCACATCTCCATGGCTTTGGCCTTGCCGATCGCGCGCGTGAGCCTTTGGGTGCCGCCTGCTCCGGGCATCGTGCCGAGTTTGATTTCAGGCTGACCGAATTTGGCGTTCTCGGCGGCGATGATGATGTCGCACATCATCGCCAATTCGCAGCCGCCGCCCAAAGCGAATCCGGCGACCGCCGCGATGGTCGGCTTGCGGCAGGCGGCGAGCCGCTCCCAGTGGCGGGTGATGAAATCACGGCCATAGGCGTCTTGAAAACGAAAATCCTTCATCATGCCGACGTCTGCGCCGGCCGCGAACGCCTTTTCGCTGCCCGTGACCACGATGCACCCGATCTCGGCATCGTCTTCGAAAGCATCGAGCGCCTTTTCCAAAGCGAGGATGAGGGGCTCATTCAGGGCGTTGAGCACCTCCGGGCGATTGAGGCGAATCAATCCGACGCGTGCGTGGGTTTCGGTCAGAATCAGCGATGACATCACGATTTCTCCCATGAACAGCGTTTAGACAGGGACAGGCAAGGCGCGCAAGTGCGCGATGCGTTCGACAGCGGGTGGATGCGAAGCATAGAACAGCGAATACAGGGGATCCGGGGTCAGGGTGGCGGCATTGTCACGGTAGAGTTTGAGGAGGGCGGAAATCAATGCCTCGCGTTCGCTATGGCGCGCCGCGAAAGCATCGGCGGCGAATTCATGATAGCGGGAAAATGCGGAAAAAAGCGGTGTGAAAGGAAAGAAGAAGACCGGCTCGATCAGGGCGAACAGAATCAAGCCGATGGCCTTGCCGCCGACCCCCAGTTCCGCCGGCTGCGTTTGAATGACGCCCAGCCCGCGATAAAACCCATCGGTGTCCACTAACCAGGAGACGAGCATGAGCAGCACGAACGAGGACAGCGCTGTCAGCACGAGGCGCTGGGCGAGGTGGCGTAGGCGATAATGCCCGATTTCATGCGCCAATACCGCTTCCGTTTCTGCGGGCGCCAGACGATTGATGACGTTATCGTAAAATACGATGCGCTTGGCGCGGCCGAAGCCTGTGAAATAGGCATTGCCGTGGGCCGTGCGGCGCGAGCCGTCCATCACGAAAAGCGGCAGTTGGCCGAGCTGGCAGCGAGCAAGCAGCGCTTGAACGCGCGTTTTCAATTCGCCTTCGGGCAATGGAGAAAAGCGATTGAACAGGGGGGCGATCACGGTCGGATAAAGCCAGAGCAGCAATACATTGAAAGCGAGCCAAGCGAGCCAAGCCTGCCACCACCACGCATCTCCGCTCACCTCGATCAGCCAAAGGATCAGAGCGAGCAGCGGCGTGCCGAGAACGACGATGAGCAATGCCTGACGCACGAGATCCGCGAAGAAAAGCTTCGGCGTCGTTTTGTTGAAGCCGAAGCGTTCCTCGATGACGAAAGTGCGGTAGAACGCAAAGGGGAGGTCGATCAACGAGAGGAGCGCGGTCACGCTGGCGCAAAGCGCCAGGCCATAGCCGATGCCGCCAGAAGGAATGAGATCGCGCCAAAAGAGTGCGATGCGGTCGAGACCGCCAGCCAGGGTCAAGGCGAGCAAGACCACGACGTTCGTGGCCAACTCGGCGTAACCCACGCGCAGCTTGGCCGCCGTGTAGTCTGCGGCCTTGCGATGCGCGTCGAGGGTGATGATGGCGGCGAAGGCGGCGGGCGGATTTTCGCGGTGCGCTAACACATGGCGTTGCTGCCGCACGGCTAGCGCAAGGCGTAGCAATGTCGTAAGCGCAAGCGCGAAGAGAAACGAGGCGGTCAATGCTTTTTCGTCCATCTGTGACACAATGTCCATTTTCCTCCGGGGAATCAGAGTATGGCACAGGATCAAAACGCGCTCGTTTGGCTCGACATGGAAATGAGCGGCCTCGATCCCGAGCGGGATCGCATTCTCGAACTCGCGATGGTGGTGACGAATTCCGATTTGCAGCTGATCGCGGAAAGCGCCGTTTGGGTGGTGCACCAACCCGAGGAGGTCCTGGCGGCGATGGATGACTGGAACAAGAAAACCCATGGCAAGTCTGGACTCATCGACAAGGTGCGCGCATCCAAACTCGATGAGGCGGCCGTGGAGGCGCAAGCGTTGGATTTCCTAAAACGCTTCGTGCCGGCGGGGAAATCGCCGATGTGTGGCAATTCGGTATGCCAAGACAGACGCTTCATGGCGCGCTATATGCCTAGACTCGAGGCCTATTTCCATTATCGCAATCTCGATGTCTCGACGCTTAAGGAGCTATGTCGCCGCTGGGCACCGACCATCGCCAAGGGCGTGGAAAAGAAAGGACGTCACGAGGCCTTGGCCGACATTTACGAGTCCATCGAGGAGCTCAAGTATTATCGGGCGAATTTTCTGAAGCTCTGAGGGAAGGATCGCCCTCGTCGGTAAGTCGCTCCAAGAGATACCATCGTTCTTTGCGGTCGCTGGGTCGCCCACCGGACCAGACGATGCGCCACCCGGGGGGCGGCTCGAAATCCGGCGCAGAAAGCTGGATGCGCCAAGCGCAAAGAGATGCCTTTGCTCCGGCGACGGTGCGGATGCCTGCATGATAATCGAACAAGGCCCGATGGGCAGGCCCCAAGCCCTCCCGTGCGATGCAGCCGGACGCAGCAGGCAGCCTTTGCGCGATCTGGCTCGCGACGGCGCGATAGGATTTGTAATGGTCGATCCAAGGCATCCAGAGAGCGCTGATCAACCCCCACATCAGCGTCATGCCGAGGCTCCAGCGCAGTAAGGGCCGCCAAGGTGTGCGTCGCAAAAACCCTTGCAGGATCCAAGCGAGCGTCAGCAATGCCGCGAAGGCGAGCAAGGGCCAGGGGAACTCGGCCTGATGTCCCGGGGCGAGCTTCTCGAAATTGCGCGCGATGCGTTCTGGCCAGCCCAAGCCCTGGGCCGCCGCGCCCAGCCAAATCAACGCGGCGATGACGGAGAACGTGGCGAGGGCGAACCAGTCGAAAGCGTTGGCGAGGCCGCGGCGGAGGCGCTCGCTTTCAGCTGCGGCGAGCAGAGCCAGGGGCAGCAAAGCCGGCAAAAACGAGAGGCTGCGTGGAGAGCCGCTGCCATACCAGAGCAGGGCAGCCAGGGCGCCGAAAAGCGGCAAGCCGATGCTGGCGTCGAAGCGTCGGCGGCGTTGCCAAAGCGTGACGGCGGCGAGAGGCAAGAGTGGCCAGGCGAGCCAGAGCACTTGTTCAAGGTGACGCACTTCAGGCAAGCGACGTGCGCGTGTGGCTTCCGCCCATTCGTTGGCCCACCAGGCTGACCACCACGAAGGCGCGTAGTGGTGGCCTAGCCAAAGCCAAAACCCGATGCCGAGCGCGGCGACGAGCCAGGCGATGAGCGCACCTTTCGTCTGTGCGCGCAGCAAAGGAGCGATCAAAGGCGCGGCTGCCATGGCCAAACCGGCGAGGCCGTAGGCGGCGAAGGCAGCCGCTGAGCCTATGCCGATCAGTAAGGCGCCATGGCGCCATCCCCCCTTCAGCGCCAGGGTTGCTCCCCACCAGGCGATGGCTGCGAAGGCGAGGCCCGCGAGGGCAGGTTGTGCCTCGTGCACCCATTCGATCAATGCCAATGTCGTGAGCGCCAGCAACGGCGAAAGACGCGCTGCGGTCTCGCCATAGAGATGGCGGGCGGCACGCGCCAAGGCAAAGAGGAGCAAGGAGGCGAAGAACGTCGTGGCGAAGCGAGCACCGCCATGAAACGCCATGTAAGGCGCGAAGAGATGGCCGAAAAATGCCGCGATCCAGTGGTAGAGCGGAGGCGTATGGGGCCAGGGCTCGCCGGCGATCGCAGGCGCCCAGGGATTGCCAGAAAAGATTTGTGCGGCGATGCCGAGATGGATTGCATCCTCGGTCTTCCAAGGATCATGGCCCGCCGTGCCCGGCAAGAGATAAAACGCGGCGAGCACGACCACCCATGGCCAAGCGGGCGGAGAGGGCTTCTCCCCCTCGATGAGAGCCTTGAAAGTGATGCGCGCGGTCGTGTTCATCGACGCCAAAAAAGAAAGGCAGCAAACGCTGCCTTTCCTGCGAAAAAATGGACGCGCTCGTCAGCAAACCCTTTTCGCTCACCTTGCAAGCGGCTGGGGAGCCTCAGAAGACGCGGCTGCTCGGCTGTTGCCCCGTTCGCGGCAGAGCGCTGCCTGTCGTCCGCCCACTCGCCGGGCGCCAGCCCATTTGCCTTAGGCAGCGGTGCTGTTTTTCTGATATTTCTGACGGAAACGTTCGACGCGGCCAGCGGTATCGACGATTTTCTGTTTGCCCGTATAGAAGGGATGACAGGCGGAGCAGACTTCGATGTGCAATTGCGGTTTGCCGATTGCCGAGCGGGTCTTGAAGGTATTGCCGCAGCTGCAGCTCACTTCGATCTCGGCATAATGGGGATGAATGCCTTCTTTCATGGTGTCCTCAAGCTTGAGCGTTCGAAACTCGAAATTATCGCGAAAAAGCATCTTACATGCAATCATCAGAGACTCGCAGCGGCTTCGGCTGCATCCCGAAGCACGAGCGGCGCTTTGCTGGCTGCGACGATACGCTCATCGCCGAGTATGTGCGCGGGGTGGCCGTGTAGCCGGCTTGACCAGAGCGACGAACCTCGCCGCGACGACCGCTACCAGCACGTTGGCACGCAAGCCTGCCGTGCCTTGACGATACTGCCGCTCGAATCCGACCAACTCGCCGAGCACGAAGGCAGCGGCGAGGCTGACGATGGTAGCGAGGAGGGAATACAGATTTATTCTGAATGGCTTCCATGTGCTCCTCCTCATTGCCAGCCGTAGCGGCGGATGTAGATCCCCTTCATCGTTTGGGTAAGCACCATGTAGGCAGTCAGGATCATTGGCAGGAACATGAAGTAAAGCGGCGGCAATGGCTGCAATTTGAAGTAGTGCGCAAGCGGCCCCATGGGCAGGAAGATGCCGATCGACATGATCGTCGCCGTCATGGCCAATAGCGGGGTGGCGGCCCGGCTCTGGATGAAGGGGATTTTCGGTGTGCGGATCATGTGCACGATCAGGGTTTGCGTGAGCAAACCGACGATGAACCAGCCAGACTGGAACAGGGTCTGCTCCTCGGGCGTGTCGGCGCCGAACACGAACCACATCATCGCGTAGGTGGTGACGTCGAAGATCGAGCTGATCGGCCCGAAGAACACCATGAAGCGCCCGATATCGCCCGGTTGCCAGCGCTGCGGCTTCTTCAACAGCTCTTCATCCACGTTGTCAAACGGAATGGCGATCTGCGAGATGTCATAGAGCAGATTCTGCACCAACAGATGCATTGGCAGCATGGGCAGGAAGGGGATGAAGGCCGATGCCACCAGCACCGAGAAAACATTGCCGAAGTTGGAGCTGGCTGTCATCTTGATGTACTTGAGCATGTTGGAGAAGGTCTTGCGGCCTTCGACGACGCCTTCTTCGAGCACCATCAGGCTCTTTTCCAAAAGGATGATGTCGGCGGCCTCCTTGGCGATATCGACTGCCGTGTCGACCGAGATGCCGATGTCGGCACTACGCAGTGCCGGTGCATCGTTGATGCCGTCACCCATGAAGCCCACGACGTGACCGTTGGCCTTGAGCATGCGCACGATGCGTTCCTTGTGAGCCGGCGTGAGCTTGGCGAACACCTCGGTGGTCTTTACTGCCTCGGCGAGCTCGAGATCGTTCATGCACTCGATTTCCGCGCCGACCAGGATTCGCCCCAGGTCGACTTTCATGCCGACCTCGCGGCAGATCTTGGCGGCGACCAGCTCGTTGTCGCCGGTAAGCACCTTGACCTTCACGCCATGATCGGCCAACGCCTTGAGTGCAGGAGCAGCCGTCTCCTTCGGTGGGTCGAGGAAGGCGACGAAGCCGATCAACGTCAATTCCGACTCGTCGGCAACCCCGTAGATTTCCTTGGTGGGGGGTACTTCCTTCATCGCCACCGCGACCACGCGCAGGCCTTCCATGTTCAGCTCCTCCGTCACCTGACGAATGCGCTTGAGTAAGGCTGGCGTCATGGGCTCAGTGTGCTCGCCATGACGCACGTGCGTGCAAACGGCAAGAATCTCCTCGACGGCACCCTTCGTGATCAGCTCGTGATGGTCCTCGCGTTCGCTGACCACCACCGACATGCGGCGGCGGACGAAGTCGAACGGAATCTCATCGACCTTGCGGTAATTCTCGGCAGGGTTGAGCGCCTGCCGCACGTCGACGTGCTCGAGCACGGCCACATCGAGCAGGTTTTTGAGGCCGGTCTGGAAGTGGCTATTGAGGTAAGCCATCTTCAGCACCTCCTCGGATTCATTACCCCAGACATCGACATGGCGGGCAAGGAAAATCTTGTCCTGCGTCAGCGTGCCGGTCTTGTCGGTGCATAGCACGTCCATGGCGCCGAAGTTCTGGATGGCATCCAGCCGCTTGACGATGACCTTTTTACGCGACAGGAAGACTGCCCCTTTGGCGAGCGTCGCGGTGACGATCATCGGCAGCATCTCGGGTGTCAAACCCACCGCGATCGACAGGGCAAATAGCAGCGCTTCCATCCAGTCGCCCTTGGTAAACCCATTGATGAATAACACGAGCGGCGCCATCACGAACATGAAGCGGATCAACAACCAGCTCACCTTGTTGACGCCGGCTTGAAACTGCGTTGGCGCGCGGTCGGTTGTCGTCACGCGCGAAGCGAGCGCGCCGAAATAGGTGCGATTGCCGGTGGCAAGCACCACGGCGGTTGCCGAACCAGACACCACGTTGGTCCCCATGAACAGGATGTTGTCC